>NZ_SNAA01000019.1 GCF_004358695.1 Palleronia sediminis | reverse complement strand
AGGGGAAAGCTTGGCCATCTGCTCGTCGCTCAGCCAGTAGAGGTCGTCCATGTCACCGCTCCGTTTTTCGGGCCGTGAATCACGCCGAACAGCAACAATCAATGCATCCTGACCCTAGGCTTACGAGCCCGCGCCGGTCCATTCCTCGATCACGGCGCGGGCCTCGGGGGCGTTCCAGTCGGCATCGCCCGTCAGGCGCGCCACCTCGCGGCCCTCGGGGTCGATCAGCACCGTGATGGGCAGGCCCAGAACCGCCATGTCGCGCGCGATCCCCTGTTTCGGGTCGAGCCAGATCGGCAGGGTCTCGACCCCGACCTCGGCAAAGAAATCCTCGATCCCCTCGACCGAGTTCCGCCCCGTGGCCAGCGTCACCACCTCGAACGCCTCGCCGCCCATCGCCGTCTGAAGCGCGTCGAGCGACGGCATCTCCTCGCGGCAGGGGGCGCACCATGTCGCCCAGAAGTTCAGCAGGACATGCTTGCCCGACCAGTCCGACAACGTCGCCGTCTCGCCCTCGGGGTTCTGCATCGGCGCGGCCGAGACCTCTTTCGGGGCGTCGTGGACCACGAGCTTGCGCATGTCCCCCTCGAGCGCGACCCCGTCGAGCCCCTGCGCGTTTGCAGCGGTGGCGAGCGCCAGATAAAGAGCGGCGGCGAGTTTCATGTCCATACGTCCTCCGGGAGCCTGCTGTGACCGATCAGACCGATAGCCGTTCCAACGCCATGTGGGGCGGGCGTTTCGCCGAAGGGCCGCACGCGATCATGGAGGCGATCAACGCCTCGATCGGGTTCGACCGCCGGCTCGCCCGACAGGACGTCGAAGGCTCGCGGGCCCATGCGGCGATGCTGGCCGCGCAGGGCATCATCACGGATACGGATGCCGAGGCGATCCGTGAAGGGCTTCTCACGGTCTTGTCAGAGATCGACGCCGGGACTTTCGCCTTTTCGGCCGCGCTCGAAGACATCCACATGAATGTCGAGAACCGCCTGCGCGAGCTGATCGGCCCCGCCGCGGGGCGGCTGCACACGGCGCGGTCGCGCAATGACCAGGTGGCGACCGATTTCCGGCTCTGGACGCGCGAGCAATGCGACGCGGCGCTCGATTCGATCCGGCGCCTTCAGGGCGCGCTGCTCGCCCAGGCCGAGGCGGGCGCGGATTGGGTCATGCCGGGATTCACCCATCTGCAGACCGCTCAGCCGGTGACATGGGGCCATCACATGCTGGCCTACGTCGAAATGCTGGGACGCGATGCCTCGCGTTTCGCCGATGCGCGGGCGCGGATGAACGAAAGCCCCTTGGGCGCGGCCGCGCTGGCGGGCACCTCCTTTCCCATCGACCGCGACGCGACGGCGGCCGCGCTGGGGTTCGACCGGCCCTGCGCCAATTCGCTCGACGCGGTGTCGGACCGGGATTTCGCGCTCGATTTCCTGGGGGCGGCGTCGATCTGCGCCATGCATCTGAGCCGCCTCGCCGAAGAGCTGGTGATCTGGTCCTCGGCCCAGTTCCGCTTTGTCGCGATGTCCGACAGCTTTTCAACCGGCTCGTCGATCATGCCGCAGAAAAAGAACCCCGACGCGGCCGAGCTGATCCGGGCCAAGATCGGCCGCATCTTCGGCGCGCAATCGGCGCTGCTCATGGTGATGAAGGGGCTGCCGCTGGCCTATTCCAAGGACATGCAGGAGGACAAGGAACAGGTCTTCGACGCGGCCGACACGCTGATGCTGGCCCTGGCCGCCATGACGGGCATGGTCGCCGACATGAACGCCAACCGCGACGCCATGCGCGCGGCGGCGGGGGCCGGGTTCTCGACCGCGACCGACCTGGCCGACTGGCTCGTGCGCGAGGCGGGCCTGCCCTTCCGCGAGGCGCATCACGTCACCGGAAGCCTCGTCGCGCGGGCGGAGTCCAAGGGCTGCGACCTGCCCGACCTGACGCTCGAAGAGATGCAGGCGGCGCATCCGTTGATCACCGGGGGCGTGCGCGATGTTCTGGGCGTGGACAATTCGGTGGCATCGCGCACATCCTACGGCGGGACCGCGCCCGACAACGTGCGTGTCCAGATCGCCCGCTGGAAGGAGTATCTCGCATGATCCGAGTCCTTGCCCCGCTTGCCGTGCTGATCGGGCTGGCCGCCTGCGGCGCGCCCGGCGCCCCCGAGGCGCCTGCGGGCGCGGTCGAGGATACCGCCCCCCGGATCGAGGTATCGGGCACGGCCGAGATCGGGATCGGCGGCACGTTCTGATGGCGCGGGGCTGGCGCCCGGTCTTTATTGCCCTCGCCGTCTGGGGCGCCATTCACCCGATGTGGTATTTCGCGGCCTACCTGCGCGAAACCGGCAGCCTCGGGGCGCTGACCGACGCGTGGTATGTCAACGCCTCGACCACCGGGCTTGTCTGGGACCTGACCATCGCGGCCATCGCGCTGACGGTCTGGGTCGTGGCCGAGACGATCGCCACGCGCGATTGGGTTCGGCTGTTCGCGATCCCGGCGACGTTCTGTATCGGTGTGAGCTGCGGTCTGCCGCTCTATGTCTGGCTCAGGATGCGCCGGGACCGAATGACCGGCCGGAACGGAGCGACCGCGGATGACCCGACCCTCGACCCCTGACGACCTGCGCGCGCATATCCGCGCGACACCCATAGCGGGCGACCCGCCCGCGATGCGCGACGCCTTTGCGCGGCGGGTCTCGGCCGCCGCCGCCCTGCCCCGGACCGAGATCGGCGGCGTGGCCTGCGCCGTCTTCGGCCACGAGAGGCATCAGGACGGTGAGGGCACCCTGCTGTGGCTGCATGGCGGCGGGTTGGTGATGGGCGCGCCCGAGTCGCATGCCGTGATGCTGGAACGTCTGGCCGGGCTGACCGGGCTGCGGGTCGTGGCCCCCGCCTATGCGCTGGCCCCCGAGGCCCCCTGGCCCGCGCAGCGCGATGCCTGCCGCGACGTGCTGTCCGCCCTGCCCGGCCCGGTGCATCTGGGCGGCGACAGTGCCGGCGGGCAGATCGCGCTGATCCTCGCGCAGCGGCTCACGGACCGGATCGCGACGCTCAGCCTCGTGTCGCCCAATACCGACCGGACCGGGCTCAGCACGACGCGGGCGCGCGACACGGACCTGATGAACGACGGCGAAAGCGATGCCGCCTTCGCGCGGCAGGCGCTGGGCGACTATGACCCCGCCGACCCCGAGGTGTCGCCGCTGCTCGGCCCGCTGGACGAATTGCCGCCGCTGCTGGTCGTGGCCGCGGGCGCCGAGGTGCTGCTCGACGATGCGCTGTTGCTGGTGCATCGCGCGGCGCTGGCCGATGCGTCGGTGTCGCTGCGGGTCTTTCCGGGGCTGTTCCACCTGTTCCCGCTATGGCCCGACATCCTGCCCCAGGGCGACGCCGCGCTGCGCGCCATCGCCGCCCATATCGCCGAAGGCGCGCCATCCCCCCGCCCCGCATGACCGGGTCGACCGGAGGATTTTTTTCTGCAACCGTTCCCTTGCCATAGCTTGAGAACGGAGACTTGCATGAAGATCGGCTGCCCCACCGAGATCAAGACCCGCGAATACCGCGTCGGGCTTCGCCCCGGCGCTGCGCAGGAGGCCGTGTCCCATGGGCATGAGGTTCTGGTTCAGGCGGGGGCCGGGCTGGGCGCGGGATACGAGGACGACGCCTATCGCGACGCCGGCGCGCGGATCGTGGACACCGCCGAAGAGATCTTTGCCGAGGCCGAGATGGTCGTGAAGGTGAAGGAGCCGCAGCCCTCCGAACGCGCCATGCTGCGCGAGGGGCAGATCCTGTTCACCTTCCTGCACCTCGCCCCCGATGCGGCCCAGACCGAGGATCTGCTGGCCTCTGGCGCCACCTGCATCGCCTATGAGACCGTCACCGACGACCGGGGAGGCCTGCCGCTGCTGGCGCCCATGTCCGAGGTCGCGGGGCGCCTCGCGCCGCAGGTAGGCGCGTGGACGCTTCAGAATGCCAATGGCGGGCGGGGCGTGCTGATGGGCGGCGTGCCCGGCGTCCAGCCCGCGCGCGTCGTGGTGATCGGTGGCGGCGTGGTCGGTACCAATGCCGCGCGGATCGCGGCCGGGATGGGCGCGCGGGTCGCGGTGCTCGATACGTCGCTGCGGCGCCTGCGTTATCTCGACGACACGTTCGGGGGGCTTTTCGAGACCGGCTTTGCCAACGAGGCCTTTACCCAGGATCTCGTCACCGGGGCCGACATGGTCATCGGCGCCGTGCTGATCCCCGGCGCCGCCGCCCCCAAGCTCGTGACGCGCGACATGCTGCCGACGATGAAGCCGGGCGCCGTTCTGGTCGACGTGTCCATCGATCAGGGCGGCTGTTTCGAGACCTCGCGCGCGACGACCCATGACGATCCGGTCTACGAGGTGGACGGCATCATGCATTACTGCGTCGCCAACATGCCCGGCGCGGTGGCGCGCAGCTCGACCATGGCGCTGGGCAACGCGACGATGCCCTTCATGCTCAATATCGCCGACATGGGCTGGCGGGACGCCTGCCGCGCCGATCCCCACCTGGCCGAGGGGCTGAACGTCCATGCCGGGCGGCTGACCAATCTCGCCGTGGGTGAGGCCCAGGATCGCGAGGCCGTGCCCCCCGCCGAAGTTCTGTAGACGCTAACGGCTCTGCCCTTGGCCCCGGTCGATCCGGGGGATAGAATCGCCCCGTCCCAAGCGAGAAAAGGCGTCGCCGCGTGACCATCAAACCCATTCCGCCCCGCCGTCCGATGACGCTGCGCGACGTGTCCGAGGCCTCCGGCGTCAGCGAGATGACCGTCAGCCGCGTTCTGCGCAACCGCGGCGACGTATCGGACGCCACCCGCGAAAAGGTGCTGAGCGCCGCGCGCGAACTGGGCTACGTGCCCAACAAGATCGCGGGCGCGCTGGCTTCGAGCCGGGTGAACCTCGTCGCGGTGGTCATCCCGTCGCTCAGCAACATGGTCTTTCCCGAAGTGCTGAGCGGCGTGACCTCGGTGCTGGACCGCACCGACCTGCAACCCGTGGTCGGCGTCACCAACTACCGCCCCGACCGCGAGGAAAAGGTGATCTACGAAATGCTGTCCTGGCGCCCCTCGGGGATCATCGTCGCCGGGATCGAGCATAACGACGCCTGCCGCAAGATGCTCGCCGGGTCCGATGTGCCCATCGTCGAGATCATGGATATCGACGGCGAACCGGTCGATTCGGTGGTCGGGATCTCGCATCGCCGCGCGGGCCGGATGATGGCGCAGGCGATCCTCGAACAGGGGTTCGAGCGGATCGGCTTTCTCGGTACGCAGATGCCGCTCGACCACCGGGCGCGCAAACGGTTCGAGGGCTTTACCGAGACCATGGCGAAAAGCGGGCTCGAGATCGTCGATCAGGAGTTCTACGCGGGCGGATCGGCGCTGAAGAAGGGACGCGAGATGACCGAGGCGATCCTCGGGCGCAACGAGGATCTCGATTTCCTCTATTGCTCCAACGACATGATCGGTGCGGGCGGGCTGCTATGGTGCCTCGAGCAGGGGATCGACATTCCCGGCAAGCTCGGGATCGCGGGGTTCAACGGGACCGAGTTCCTCGACGGGTTGCCGCGGCGGCTGGCCACCATGGACACCAAGCGGTTCGAGACCGGCCAGCGCGCGGCCGAGATCGTGGCCGCCCGAGCCGACGGCACATCGACGGAACCGGTCCGCATCGAGATCGCGCCGGCCATCGACTTCGGCGATACGCTGCAACGCTACAAGCCCTGAGGCCCGGCCTGCGCCCGCTTGCGGGCCCGGATCAGGGCGAACACGCCCGCCGCCACCACGATGCACGTCCCCGCCGCCACGGCGGGGTCGAGCGTCTCGCCCAGGACGAACACGCCGATGGCGCTGGCAAAGACGAGTTGCAGATAGGCAAAGGGCTGCACGGCGCTGGCCTCGGCGACCTCGTAGCACCGGATCAGCATGTAATGCCCCAGCGCGGCCAGCACGCATAGCGCGGCCATCCATCCCCAGTCCCCGGCGCTCATCGGCTCCCATAGCCACAGGCCCGGCGGCGTCAGGACCGCCGCGCCCGTGACGCCGATCCAGAAGAACGACGTCGCCGTGCTGTCGCGGCGCGAGACATAGCGCGTCAGAAGCCCGTAGAGCGCGAAGCAGAACGCCGCCGTCAACGCCACCAGCGACGCGGGGCTGAAAACGCCGAAGCCAGGGCGCAGGATCACGAGAATGCCGACAAAGCCGACCCCGATGGCCGCCCAGCGCCGCCAGCCGACCTTTTCACCGAGGATCGGTCCCGACAGCGCCGCGATGAGCAGGGGATAGCAGGTAAAGACGGCATGGGCCTCGACCAGCCCCAGCAGCACGAAGGCCGCGACCATGATGCAGACCTCGACCGACAGCAGAACGCCCCGGAACGCCTGCACACCCGGTTGCGTCGTGGCCACGGCCGCGCGGATGCCGCCCGGCTGGCGCGCGGCGACGAGGCAGACGAACCCCGCGAAGAACCAGTAGCGGATCATGATGACCATGATGACGTTGTAATTCGCCGCGAGGTGGCGCGAGACGCCGTCCTGCACCGCGAAAACAAAGGTCGTGGCCACCATCAGCAGGATGCCCAGCCGGGTGTTCTGTTCGGTCATGTCGCATCGCCCGCGGCTGCCTCTCGCGCTTGGCCCTTACGCCCCAATTCCGGCGCTGTCGAACCCGTCGATGCGCCGCCCGGTCGTCATGTGACGCTTGCGGCCGAAACCCGGCACCCGCGCGACCGCAAAGCCCGCCGCCCCGAGCGCCCGTCGGACATGGCCCGCGGCGGTATAGGTGGCGAAACTGCCGCCCGGCGCGGTATGCCGGGCGACCTCGTGCAGGATCGCGTCGGACCAGAGCGCGGGGTTCTTTGCCGGGGCGAACCCGTCGAGGAACCACGCATCCGCCACGCCGCCCCATTCGGGCAGGCGCCGCGCGGCATCGCCCGCGATCACGCACAGGCGCACCGATCCGAGATCGGCATCGAGCCCGCCCGCCGCGTCGCGCCCGGCCCAGGCCCGCCGAAGCAGCGCGGTCTCGGCCGCGAGCGCGGAAAAGGCGGCGTGGGCACGCTCCATCTCGGGGAGGGAAAGCGGATGGGCCTCGAAACTGGTGAACCGGATCTGCCCGGACCGTCCCGTCGCGGCCCAGGCCCGCATCAGGACGCAGAGGTTCAGACCGGTACCGAATCCCAGCTCGGCGACGTGAAACCCGTCGCAAAGCCGCGCAGGCAGGTCGTTGCCATCGAGAAAGACATGCGCCGTCTCGGCCGCCCCGCCTTGCAGCGAGAAATACGGATCGTCGAACCGGCGCGAGACCGGGACGCCATCGCGCCAGTCGAGCCCTTCTTCGTCATGGGATTGCATCGCGGCCCCGGACCCGGTTTCCTGCGCCCATCGCTAGACGGGTCGGGGGCGGAATGGCAAGCACGCAGGACGTCACCATCCTCGGGGCGGGCATCATCGGCCTGTCGATCGCCTGGGCCTGCCGCGCGCGGGACGCAACGGTGACGGTGATCGAACCTTGCGGGCCGGGGGCCGGCGCGTCCGGCGGGCTGGTCGGCGCGCTCGCCCCTCATGTGCCCGAGGCCTGGAACGAGAAAAAGGCGTTCCAGCTCGACAGCCTGCTGGCCGCGCGCGGGTTCTGGGCCGACGTGGCCGAGGCCACGCCGTGCGACCCCGGATACACGGCCACGGGGCGCCTCCAGCCCCTCGCCGAGGACGCGGCCGTGAGGCTTGCCCATGCCCGAAGCGTCACCGCCCGCGACCTTTGGCAGGGGCGGGCCGAATGGATCGTCACCGACGCGCCCGGCCCCTTCGCACCTCGCGCGCCCACGGGGCTCTACGTTCGCGATACGCTTTCGGCGCATCTGCACCCCCGCCGCGCGGTCACGGCGCTGGCCGATGCGCTGCGCCGGCGCGGCGCGGCGATCGAGGCCGAAGGCCAGCCGCGCGGGCCGGTGATCCACGCCACCGGCGCCGCCGGGCTCGACCTGCTGTCGGAGAGCTTCGGACGGCCCGTCGGACAGGGTATCAAGGGACAGGCGGCCCTCTTGGGCCACGATGCGCGGGGCGCCGCACAGGTCTTTGTCGACGGGCTGCATATCGTGCCCCATGCCGACGGCACGACCGCCATCGGCTCGACCACCGAGCGGGCGTTCGACGCGCCGACGACCACCGACGCTCAGCTCGACGAGGTGATCGCACGGGCCCGTGCGGCCCTGCCGGCGCTGGCCGATGCGCCGGTCCTCGAACGCTGGGCGGGTCTACGGCCCCGCGCCCGCAGCCGCGCCCCCATCCTCGGGGCATGGCCGGGGCGCGAGGGCCATTTCATCGCGAACGGAGGCTTCAAGATCGGTTTCGGCATGGCGCCCGGCATCGCCGACGTGATGGCCGATCTCGTGCTCGAGGGGCGCGACCGGATTCCCGCGCCGTTCCGCTTCGACCCCGGCGGCTGAGCCGGGCGGGAAAGGGCGGCGCGATCGGGTATTTGAGAAAGAGAAGACGGGGGCGGTCCGCCCTGCCCCAAGATCGCCCCGATACGGCGCTTGACAGGCCCCGCGGGCGGCGATACCTGCCACCCCGGATGTGCGGCGTGGTAGCTCAGCTGGTTAGAGCACAGCACTCATAATGCTGGGGTCGGCGGTTCAAGTCCGCCCCACGCTACCATCCGAACCCCTATCCCTTGCAATGACGCGCCGTCTCGCGCGTGTTCAGGCCGGTCTCGACCAGCAGGCAGCGATTCTTGGCCTCGTAATAATAGCCGCGGGCATACCACATCATCGCGTCGTGTTCGTCGCCGTCGCTGACCATCCATGCGCCGCGCAGGTATTTCACCGCCCAGCGCAGGTTGCCCTCGGTCGTCAGAAGCTCGGACGCAGGGCCGTCATGGCCCATGGTCCGCGCCGTCTGCGGCAGGATCTGCATCATGCCGTAATAGGGCCCGTTGCGCGCGGCGGGGCGATAGTCGCTTTCGCGCTGGATCACCCGGTGAACGAGGCTGCGGGGCACGCCGTAATGATCGGCGTAGCGGTTGATCGTGGCGCGGATGGCCGGCGTTTCGTTCGGATTGAGCGAGAACGAGGCCTCCGCGCGGGTCACGTCGGGCTGGGGCGGACGGGCGCCGCAGGCCGCAAGCGCCAGGCAGGCGATAAGGGCGATCTGTTTCATGCCTTTTTCTGTGCCGCCCGGCGTCCGGCCGGGCAAGATAATTTGATCGCGATCGGCGCGGTTCCGCCCATCGGGCCGCTTCCGCCGCCGGTCGAAAGCCGCTAGGGCAGCGCGGATGAGCCACAACCCGCCCGAACTGCGCCCCGACCTCGCACCCCGCGCGATCCTCGGCGGCGATGCCCGCCCCGGCCAGCCGCGCATCGGCATGGTGTCGCTGGGCTGTCCCAAGGCGCTGGTCGACAGCGAGCGCATCCTGACGAGGCTGAGGGCCGAGGGCTATGGCATCTCGCCCGATTACGCCGGGGCGGACGCGGTGATCGTGAACACCTGCGGATTCCTCGATTCGGCCAAGGTCGAAAGCCTCGAGGCCATCGGCGAGGCATTGACCGAGAACGGCCGCGTGATCGTCACCGGCTGTCTCGGGGCCGAGCCCGATTACATCACCGGCGCGCATCCCACGGTTCTTGCCGTCACCGGCCCGCATCAATACGAACAGGTGCTCGACGCCGTCCATGCCGCCGTGCCGCCCGCGCCCGATCCCTTTGTCGACCTGCTTCCTGCGAGCGGAGTGAGCCTGACGCCGCGGCATTACAGCTATCTCAAGATTTCCGAGGGCTGCAACCACGCCTGCAGGTTCTGCATCATCCCCGACATGCGCGGGCGTCTGCAATCGCGCCCCCACAAGGCGGTGATGCGCGAGGCCGAGCGGCTGGTTAAGGCCGGGGTGCGGGAACTCCTGGTCATCTCGCAGGATACCTCGGCCTACGGGACCGATCTCAGGGATCGCGATGCCAAGGCGCCGATCCTCGACCTGGCGCGCGATCTCGGCACGCTGGGGACGTGGGTGCGGCTCCATTATGTCTATCCCTATCCCCATGTCCGCGACCTGGTGCCTCTGATGGCCGACGGGGCGAGCGGCGTGCTGCCCTATCTCGACATCCCGTTCCAGCATGCCCATCCGCAGGTTCTGCGGCGCATGGCGCGGCCCGCGGCCAGCGCGCGGACGCTCGACGAGATCGCGGCCTGGCGGGCCGCCTGCCCCGAGCTGGTGCTGCGCTCGACCTTTATCGTGGGCTATCCCGGCGAGACCGAGGAGGAATTCGCCTATCTGCTCGACTGGCTGGACGAGGCGCAGCTCGACCGGGTCGGGTGCTTTCAGTACGAGAACGTGGCCGGGGCGCGGTCGAACGCGCTGCCCGATCACGTGCCGGACGTCGTCAAGCAGGAGCGCTGGGACCGTTTTATGCAGAAGGCGCAGGCGATTTCCGAGGCCAAGCTGGCCGCGCGGGTCGGCACGCGCCTGCCCGTCATCGTGGATGCGGTCGATGCCGAGGGCGCGACCTGCCGCACGATGGGCGACGCGCCCGAGATCGACGGCCATCTCTATATCGACGAGGGCGCCGAAGCGCTGAGCCCCGGCGATATCGTCACGGTGCTGGTCGACGAGGCCGGGGAATACGACCTTTGGGGCCGGCTCGCCTGAGGCCGGCCGCGCTCAGCCGGCGCGCGCCGCGTCGATACCCGCGCGCCGCTCGCCCTCGAGCCGGCCACGATTGACGCAGTAGGCGGGGGCGCGGGGCGCCTCGATCTCGAGCGCGTCGAGCCATTTCGCGCAGGCGCCGGGCTTGCTGCAGGTCCGGCACCGGGCGACCAGGTCGCTCGTCTCGTCGGCATCCTCGGGCATTCGCGCAAGTCCAAGCGCCTGGCGCATTCCCTGTACGCGGTGCAATGCGGTATCGGGCATCCAGTCTCTCCGGTCTCGGTGACAACATGGATCAGACTGGACGCGGCGCGCCTCCCCCGCGCTGATCTGGATCAAATCTCAGCCGCCCGCCACGACGGCGCGCACGGTGGCGATACGGTCGGCATTGGGGGGATGGGTGCCCAGGAACTCGTTGCCGGGGTCGGGCCCGTCGTAGAAGAACCCGATGCCGCGCAGCGGATCGAACCCCGCGGCCAGCGCGATCCGCGCCCCGAGCGCGTCGGCCTCGAGCTCGAAATCCTTGGAATAGCGACGCGCGCCGACAAAGGCCCCGATATCGCGCGCGCGCCTGATGGCCACGGCGTCGCCGCCGCGCAGCGTGGCCACTGCCGCGGCCAGCGCGGCGGTCTGCCGCGCCGAGACCTCGCCCCGCGTGATATGGCCCGCGATGTGGTGGGCGGCCTCGTGCGAAAGCACGAAGGCCAGCTCGTCTGGATTCTCGGCCAGCAGAATCAGGGGCAGGGTAAAGCCGACGATGGGGCGGCCATCGGGTGCCACGGTCTGAAAGGCGTTGGGCGGCACCGTCAGCCGGTCGTCGACCACCACGCCGTAATCGCACCGGATCGCACGGCGCTGCGCGCGGCAGGCCTCGACCGCGACGGGCATGACCCGCTCGACCACGGCGATGAAATCGCGCGCGGCGATCGAGGGGTCGCGGATCGCGCGCGCGGCTTCGGGGGGCGCCGCTGCCGGAACGACGACCACCGCGGGGCGCGCGCAGGCCGCCAGGGCGAGGCACAGGAGACAGGCAAGCAATCGCATGAAGGTCTTTCCGGCTGGTGTTTCGTGCAGGATAGCGCGGGGCGATGCCGACTCCACCCTTTCGCTCGGCTCGAAAGCTGGCATAGCGTGTCCGTCATGTTCACCATCGAGCACGATTTCGACGCCACCATCGTCACGCTTGTCGACGAGCCCTCGAGCCACCGGTTCGAGGACGTGACGATCCACGCCTTCGAGGATTGCGTCACCGTGGCGCAGGCCGACGAACGCGATATCGTCCGCACCGTCACGCTAAGCCTGTCGCAGCTTCGCGACCTGGCTGCCGCGCTCGACCTGCCTGAAGGCAGCTACCGGCTGAACCGGCGCAAGGGATGAGGGCGGATCAGAGCGGCCGCGCTTGACGATGCGCCGCCCTGCGCCGACATCGGGGCGACACAAGCGGAGACCGCCATGCCCGATCCGAACCTCCCCGTACTCGAATTCCTCGCCACGCGCCGCTCGCGCCCGTCCAAGACGCTGGGCCTGCCGGTGCCGGATGCCGATGCGCTCGGGCCGATCCTGCGCATCGGACTGCGCGTGCCCGACCACAAGAAGCTCGAGCCGTGGCGGCTGATCGTGCTGGGGCGCGACGCGCTGGGCCAGCTTGCCGATCTCGTCGCGCCACGGGGGGCCGCGCTGGGTCGCGACGCCGCCGCCATCGACAAGCAGCGCAGGCAATTCGCCGACGCGCATCTGGCGGTGGCGGTGATCGGGTGCCCCAAGCCGTCCGATGGCGTCCCCCCGGTCGAACAGGCCCTGTCGGCGGGGGCGGTCTGTCAGAACCTGCTGTCGGCCGCGCTGGCCGCGGGCTGGGGGGCGCAGTGGCTTTCGGGCTGGGTCAGCCACGACCCGACCTTCGCCCGTGAGGGGCTGGGTCTTGCCGAGGACGAGTGGATCGCGGGCTTCATCCATATCGGCACGGCAAGCAGCGTGCCGCCCGACCGCCCGCGGCCCGACCCTGCCGCCCGGATCGAGTGGCGTCTCGAATGAGCTTTCTGTCGGATGTCCGCCGCGCACTGGCGCAGATCGGCGATGCGCGGTTCCAGCGAGTCTTTATCACCGGGATCGGGCTGACGCTGCTGTTGCTGGTGGCGTTCTATGCCGCGATCCTATGGCTCTTGAACTGGTGGCTGCCCGATACGCTGACCCTGCCCTTTGTCGGGCCGGTCGGGTGGATCGACGACGTGCTGTCGGGTGCCTCGATCCTCGTTCTGGTGCTGCTATCGGGTTTCGTCATGGTGCCCGTCGCCTCGGCCTTTACGGGGCTGTTTCTCGACGATGTGACCGACGCGGTCGAGGCCCGGCACTATCCCGCTTTGCCCCCTGCGCCACGCCTGTCATTCGCCCAGGGGTTGCGCGATTCGATCGCGTTTCTCGGCGTGCTGATCGTGGCGAACCTCGTCGCGCTGGTGGCCTACCTGATTTTGCCGCCGCTTGCGCCGGTGATCTTTCTGGCGCTGAACGGCTATTTGCTGGGGCGCGAGTATTTCCAGCTTGTCGCGACGCGCAGGCTGGGCCGCGAGGGGGCCGCGCGGCTGCGCCAGCGCCATGCGCTGCGGATCTGGGCGGCGGGTTGCGTCATGGCGCTGCCGCTGCTCGTGCCGGTTCTGGGGCTCGTCGTCCCGGTTCTCGGCGCGGCGAGCTTTACCCACCTCTACCACCGCCTGCCGGCGCACTAGCCCGTCGTCGCGGCCGCGGGCGGGTCCATCCGGTCGAACCAGTCGAGATCGCGGACGCTGATCCCGCCCCAGATGATGATCGCGCTGATGATCGCCCAGATCACCGTGCCGGCCACCGTGGTCCACAGGAACTTGCGTTTCATCGACAGGTCGGCCGGGGCGCCGGCATGGGTGCCCGGCTCGATCTCGCCGACATCGCCCTGCGTCCTGAGCCCGATGGGCAGCACGACGAAGAGGGTCATGAACCAGCAGACCGCGTAGAGAACCAGCGCCGAGGTGATCGCCATCAGATTTGCTCCAGTTCGATGAGGCAGCCATTGAAATCCTTGGGGTGCAGGAACAGGACGGGCTTGCCATGCGCCCCGATCCGCGGCGTGCCGTCGCCCAGCACCCGCGCGCCGCCCGCCCGCAGCCGCGCGGCGGCGGCGCCGATATCGTCCACCTCGTAGCAGATGTGATGGATGCCGCCCGACGGGTTGCGCTCGAGAAAGGCGGCGACGGGCGAGGCGTCGCCCAGCGGGTGCAGCAGTTCGATCTTGGTGTTCGGCAGGTCGATGAACACCACCGTCACCCCGTGATCGGGCTGGTCGAGGGGCGGGCCGACCTGTGCGCCCAGCGTGTCGCGATACTGGGCCGCCGAGGCCTCGAGATCGGGGACCGCGATAGCCACGTGATTCAATCGTCCGATCATGCCCCGTTCCCTTGCCGCGTCCCGCCCGACCTAAGCGGGGCCTGACGGCGACACAAGGCAGACGGCGTTAACGATACGTTCAGCCTGACCGGGTTTTCTGGAGGGGAGCGACGGCAGGAGGGGAAAGATGCAGACCGATTCGACCGGGTTCACGCTCGTGCGACGCGCCACCGCCGACAGGCCCCTTCTGGGTCAGACGATCCTGCTGGTCGAAGACAGCCGTTTCGCCGGCGAGACGATGCGCCTGATGTGCCTCAGCGGCGGCGCGCGGATTCGCCGCGCCGATTCGCTCAGGGCCGCGACGCGCCACCTGATGACCTACAGGCCCAGCGTCATCGTCGCCGATCTGGGCCTGCCCGACGGTTCGGGCCGCACCCTGATCGAGGCCGTCACCGGCGCGGGCGGCGACGGGCCGGTGGTGCTGGCCGTCTCGGGCGATCCCGCGCTCGAGCCCGAGGCGATGGCGGCCGGCGCGCATGGTTTTCTGGCCAAGCCGATCGGGTCCATCGCGGCGTTTCAGGCGGCGATCCTCGCGCACCTCCCCGCCGACGAGCGGCCGCGCGGCCCGCGCCCGCTGCCCGAGGATCGCATCGCGGTCGAGCCGGGGATGCTGGACGAGGATCTTGCGCTTCTCGCCGACCTTCTGGATGGGCGCCCCGCGCCGGCGATGCTGGGCTACGCCGTCAGTTTCGCGCGCGGCCTGGGGCGAAGCTGCGGCGACGCGGCGCTGGCCGCTGCCGCCGACGCGCTGTCGCATGCGCTGGCCGATGGCCGTCCCCATGGCGGCGAGTTCGCGGCGCTGGTGCAACTCGTGGCCCGGCGGACCGGGCGCGACCGTCTTGCCGTCTGATCCCGATCGCCCAGCAGAGGCCCCCTATCCGCCCAGATCCCGCCCCATTCGGGGACGATATTCGGGGTGTCGAATAGCAAGGGCGGGCAGGAACATGATGAACCGGGTGGTCGATACGATTCTCAAGCTCGAAGGCCGCAACGATTTCCTCGACCGCGGCGTGCTGGCCCTCGGGATGTTCGCCCTCGCGCTGTCGGCGGGGGGCACGATCCTTCTTTACTGACGCGGGCGCTACAGGATGAGGCCGGGATCCTCGCCCAAATCGAGACCGGGAAAGATATCGCCGGTCAGGCGGCCGCGGTCGATACCGTAAAGCGACCGCATGGCCCAGGCCGCATAGCCGCGGACGTCGCCCGTGGGCATCAGGTCGCGCCGGTCGAACAGCTCGGCCTCGGAAAGCCCCGGCCAGCGGCCATGCACACGCCCGCCGCGCACCGCACCGCCCGCCATCAGCATCGCGCCGCCCGTCCCGTGATCGGTCCCGTCATTGCCGTTCTCGCGCGCGGTGCGCCCGAACTCGGTCATGGCCAGAACGGTGGTCTTGTCCCATACCGGGCCCAACCCGGCGCGCAGCGCCTCGATCACGTCGGCCAGATCGCCCAGCGCGCGGGGCAGGTTCCGCCCCTGGTCGCGATGGGTGTCCCATCCCGACAGCGAAAACGACGCGATCCGCGTGTCGCGGTATAGCTGCTCGGCCGCAAAGGCGGCCAGCGCCACGGTCGACCCGCCGCCCCGCCGTGTCAGCGCCTCGGTCACGGCGGCCGAGCGCGGCGTGCCGTCATCGCCCAGCGCCGCGCCGGCCAGTTCGATGGCCTGCCGCGCCGCGCGGTCGAACAGCGGATCGCCGCGATAGACCTCTTCGAGCAGCAGCCGCGCCTGCCCGTTGAGGTCGAGCGCCGCGTCGGGCGACCAATGCGCCACCGGCGCGCGCCCCTCGAGGATCTTCATCCGCTCGCGCCCGACGACAAAGGCCGTGCGCCCCTCGACCCCCGGCACGGTTTGCAGCATCCGGTTCAGCCAGCCGTCGCGCATCCGCCCCGCGGCCACGTCCATGCCAGTCCCCGCCTCGAGCATGTCCTGCCCGTCGAAATGGCTGCGCTTGTTGCGGTAGGGGGTCGAAACGGCATGCGCGAATGCAAGCTGCCCGCGATCCCAAAGCGGCTTGAGCGGGGCCAGCGCCGGGTGCATCGCGTAGAACCCGTCCAGCGGGATCGGCGGCGCATCGCCCGAGGCGATCATGCCGGCGCGCGCCTGCGCATAGTCGGGGTCGCCCACGGGCTGCACCACGGCCAAGCCGTCCATCCCGCCGCGCAGGATGATGACCACCAGCCGCGCGTCCCATGGCGCGGCCGCCAGCGTCACGCTCGTCATCAGCGGGTGCGCTGCGACCGAGCACCCGATCAGCGCCGCGCCGCGCCCCAGAAATCCGCGCCTGTCCAGATCGACCATCGCGAAACGCTCCTATCGGCGGTTGAAATCGGGCGAGGCCAGCACGACCGCCACCCCCTGGCCTCGCGTCTCGGCCGCGCCTGCCGCCCAGCGCAGCCGGGGCGAGGCCAGCGGACCCAGCGCCGCCTCGACGAAATCGCGGGGGTCGGGCATGTCCTCGACCAGCCGGGGCGGGGTCTGCATCGCCCATTGGATCCGCGAGGCAAGCCCCTGCGGCGTGATCCACGCCTCGGGCGCCTCGTCCCAGCCATCGGGCCCGTCGGGCGCCAGCAGCGGCTGGCCCATGTAACGCGCGGGCCGCGTCACCGCGCGTCGAAAGTTCTTTTCCGTCAGGGCCGAGAGCGCCGCGCCATCCACGCCCAGCGCCCGGATCGCCGAGACCAGGAAATCTGCGGGCTGCTTGACCTTGCGCAAGGGAAGCTCCCACGCCGCCGGGTGTTCGAGCAGCGCGGCATAGACTTGCAAAAGATCACCCCCGCTGCGCGTCCACGCCGCCGCGACATGCCCGACCAGCGCGACCGGCGGGTCGTCCGCAACGAAATGCACGGCGAGCTTGCGCGCCATGTGGCGGGCCGTGTCGGGATGGCGGGCGAGATCGGCCAGGGCGAGCTGCACGTCGCGCTCGTCGGCCTTTCGGCCGCCATAGGTCCGGCCCAGCACCGTCTCGGCCCCCGGCTCGGCCGCGCGTTCGTCAAAGCGGAACCCTTCTGCAAGGTTCACGCGCATCCCGGTCAGCAATTCGGCAAGCTGGCGGACATCGGCCTGCGTATAGGTGCCGTCGACGCCCAGCGTATGCAGCTCGAGCAGCTCGCGGGCGTAGTTCTCGTTCAACCCCAGCCCGCGCTTTTCGCCAAAGCGCGATCCCGGCCCGATCGAGCCGTTCTGATCGAGATAGAACAGCATCGCCGGCTGCCGCGCGACGGCCCAGAGCAGATCCTCGAACCGCGCGGCGACATTGGTGCGGATCGCCTCGTCGATAAACGGCGCAAGCCACGAGGCGAGGCCTGGGCGGGCGGTGAAATGATCGACGTAAAAGGCCACGAGGCGTTCGCGAAACGGCGTCGGGCTGTCCACGGCGCGCAGGATCGTGGCCTTGCGCACCTCGTCGCCGAGGGTCTGAAGCCGCTTGCGCGCGGCATCGCGCTCGGCCCGCGGGATCTTGCCCTCGCGATAGCCGCGGTTGAGCCGCCGCGCCTCGGCGGTCAGCCCGCCGACCTCGTCCAGTCCGGGCAGCGGGTGGCGCCGCCGCATCTCGTCGGGGCTGGTCAGCGAGACCAGCAATTCATCGGCGGGGTGCGGCGGCCGCCCCGGCATGAGCCCGTATCCGAACCGGACCGAGGCGAGACTGCGCGTAAGATCGACTGCCACGGGGCAGGCTCCTGCATTCGGGACGGCCGGATCTTACGACACTCCGCCCGGCCGCGCCCGAAAATTCCGCGTGATCCGGCGGGGGCGCGCTACGCCTCGCGCGGGAGCACGCGCAGCCCCAGTTCACGCATCTGCTCGGGCGTGGGATCGCTGGGCGCGCCCATCATCAGGTCCTGCGCCTGCTGGTTCATCGGGAACATGATGACCTGCCGGATATTCTGCTCGTCGGCCAGCAGCATCACCATCCGGTCGATGCCCGCGGCGCAACCGCCATGGGGCGGGGCGCCGTATTGAAAGGCGTTGACCATGCCGCCGAAACGGGTGCGGACCTCGTCCTCGGAATAGCCGGCGATCTCGAATGCCTTGAACATGATCTCGGGTCGATGGTTGCGGATCGCCCCCGAGATCAGCTCGTAGCCGTTGCAGGCGAGGTCGTATTGGTAGCCCTTGACCTCGAGCGGATCGCCCTCGAGCGCCTCGATCCCGCCCTGCGGCATCGAGAACGGGTTATGCGAGAAATCGAGCCGCCCCTCGTCGTCCTTTTCGTACATCGGGAAATCGACGATCCAGCAAAAGGCGAACCGGTCCTGATCGGTCAGGCCGAGTTCGTCGCCGATCACGGTGCGCGCGCGGCCTGCGACGCCCTCGAAATCCGAAGGTCGCCCGCCGAGGAAGAACGCCGCATCGCCCACGCCAAGGCCGAGCTGCCGGCGGATCGCCTCGGTCCGCTCGGGCCCAATATTCTTGGCCAGGGGGCCGGCGGCCTCGGTGCCGTCCGCCCCGTCGCGCCAAAAGATGTACCCCATCCCCGGCAGGCCCTGTTCCTGCGCGAACTTGTTCATCTGGTCGCAGAACTTGCGCGAGCCGCCCGTGGGGGCGGGGATGGCGCGGATCTCGGTGCCGTCCTTTTCCAGCAGGTCGGCGAAGATCTTGAAGCCCGAGCCGCGGAAATGGTCCGAAACGACCTGCATCTCGATCGGGTTGCGCAGGTCGGGCTTGTCGGTGCCGTATTTCAGCGCCGCCTCGGCATAGCTGATCCGGGGAAAGACCTCGTCGACCTTGCGGCCGCCGCCGAACCGCTCGAAACAGCCGCGCATCACCGGCTCGATAGTGGCAAAGACGTCTTCCTGCTCGACAAAGGACATCTCCATGTCAAGCTGGTAAAAATCGGTGGGCGAGCGGTCCGAGCGCGGATCCTCGTCGCGGAAACAGGGCGCGATCTGGAAATACCTGTCGAAGCCCGACACCATGATGAGCTGCTTGAACTGCTGCGGCGCCTGCGGCAAAGCGTAGAACTTGCCCGGATGCAGGCGCGACGGCACGAGGAAATCGCGCGCGCCCTCGGGCGAGGACGCGGTCAGGATGGGCGTCTGGTATTCGTTGAACCCCTGCGCCCACATCCGCTCGCGCAGGTCGCGCACCACGTCGGAGCGCAGCACCATGTTGGCATGAAGGCTTTGCCGGCGCAGGTCGAGGAACCGGTAGCGCAGGCGCGTCTCTTCGGGATAGTCCGGCTCGCCGAAGACGGGCAGCGGCAGCTCGCCCGCGCGGCCCAGCACGTCGATCCCGCGGATGAAGACCTCGATCTCGCCGGTGGGGATCTTGGGGTTCACCAGCTCGGGCGCGCGGGCCTTCACCTCGCCCTCGATCGAGATGCACCATTCGGCGCGCACGGCCTCGACCTCGGCAAAAGCGGCGCTGTCGGGGTCGCAGATGGCCTGGGTGATCCCGTAATGGTCCCGCAGGTCCACGAACAGCACGCCGCCGTGGTCGCGCACCCGGTGGACCCAGCCCGCCAGCCGGACCGTCTTGCCGACATCCTCGCGGGTCAGGGCGTCACAGGTATGGCTGCGATAGGTGTTCATGGGGCGGCTCCAGGCGCTCGGACATGTCCGCGCGGTGAACATGGCTGCCCGCGCGAAGTCAAGGCCGGGACAATTTGTCGCGCGACATCCTTGATTTGCGGACCGGGCCGAACAGTTTTCCGACCCGAGGGAGGATGACGCGCCGCGCGCGCAGACAAGGAGGATGGCCGGCCATGTGGGAAGCCGCTTTCGAACGGGTCGTCCGCGCGATCATCGTGCGCGACCGGCTGCACATCACGTTGCCCTCGGGGCGCAGGTTCACGACCGGCGACGGCCCCCGCGAACTCGCCGTCAGGATCAGGGACCGGCGCTGGCTGCGCGCGATCCTGGCCAGCCCCGATCTCGGCCTCGCCGAAGGCTACATGGAAGGCGATATCGAGATCGAGAACGACGACCTGCGGCTTTTGCTGTCCATCGCGCTGGGCAACACCACCGCCGGCAACCGCCACGCGCTCAACCGGGTTCAGCTTGCGGTGCGCCGGCGTCTGCGCGCCGTGGAGCAATGGAATCCGGCCTCGCGCGCGCGTCAGAACGTGGCCCATCACTATGACCTCTCGCGCGAACTCTACGACATCTTTCTCGACGAGGACCGGCAATACAGCTGCGCCTATTTCCGGTCGCCCCAGGATACGCTGGAACAGGCGCAGCTTCAGAAAAAGCGCCATATCGCGCGCAAGCTGCTGATCGAGCCGGGGATGCGCGTGCTCGATATCGGGTGCGGCTGGGGCGGCATGGGGCTGACGCTGGCCTCGGAGTTCGGGGCGCGGGTCACGGGTGTCACCCTGTCCACCGAACAGCACGCAATGGCGACGCAGCGCGCCGAGGATGCCGGGCTGTCGGACCGGGTCGAGTTCCTGTTGGCCGACTATCGCGATCTCGACCGGCAGTTCGACCGCATCGTGTCGGTCGGCATGTTCGAGCATGTCGGCGTGCCGCATTACGACGAATATTTCGGCAAGGTCCGCGACATGCTGACCGAGGACGGCATCGCGCTGATCCACACCATCGGGCGCAGCGATCCCCCCGGCTCGACCTCGCCCTTCATCGCCAAGTACATCTTTCCCGGCGGCTATATCCCCGCCCTGTCGGAAACCGCGGCGGCCATCGAGCGGCAACGGCTCGTCACGGCCGATATCGAGGTCTGGCGCCTGCATTACGCCGAAACCCTGCGCCATTGGGAGGAACGGTTCAGCGCCGGGATCGAGCGCGCCCGCGCGCTGTATGACGATCGGTTCTGCCGCATGTGGCGGTTCTACCTGATCGCGTCCGAGATGAGCTTTCGCGCGGGCACGCAGATCGTGTTCCAGTTCCAGTTGAGCCGCCGGAACGATGCCGTGCCGATCACGCGGGATTACCTGTATTCGTGAAACGAAGGCCTGCTTCCTGCCCCATTGTTGCCAAGCCTTCCCCATAGGGAGGTCGAGCGACCCTACGTCATTTTTCGGCGCGGGGGCTTCGATTTCAGGCAAGAGGCATTTCCATGATCGGCACCGGCATGACCCGCCCCAAGGCGCTGTTTCTCATTCTCACCGTCGCGCTGGTCGTGCCGGTCCTGTTCTCCGCGCCCAAGGGGTCGGACCTGTTCGCGCTATGGATGGCGGGCAAGGCGTTTGCCATGGACCGCCCCGACCTGATCTATGCCCAGGGCGATCTCTTCACCCTGTTGCCGCCTGCCGAATGGGCCCCGATCGCCGCGGCCGAGGGGTTCTCGGGCGTGCTGTTTCCCTATCTTTACCCGCCGCTCTGGGCTGCGCTCATGGCGCCGGTGACGGGATGGCTCGACTTCCGAACTTTCGTCCTGATCCTGCATGCGGCAAATCTCGCCCTGCTCGCCGCGACCTTCTGGCTGGCATGGCGGGCGACGGGCCGCACCCTGCCCCTTGCGGCCTACATGGTCGCGGCCACCGCGGCGGTGATGGGCACCTTCATCGGCATGATCGCGATGGCCGAGTTGCAGGTGCAGATCCTCGTGGCCTTTCTGTGCATCCTGTGCGTCGAACGCCTCCGCGCCGGGGCCGAGCTGTCGGCGGGTGCCGCGCTGGCGCTCGCCGCCTCGCTCAAGCTGTTCCCGGCGTTGCTTGTTGTGCTGCTGATCGCGCGGGGGCGGATGCACGCCGCCGCGTCATTCGCGGTGACGGGCGGTGTGCTGGGCGGGCTGTCGATCCTGCTGGCGGGGTGGCCCCTCCATGCCGAGATGTTCCGCGTGCTCGGCGCGGTCTCGTCCACCATCGTCGCGATCCCCGTCAGTTTCTCCATCGACGGCATCCTCGGTTTTCTGTTTCAGGACCTCGCGCTGGTCTCGTCGGCGCGCACCCCCGATATCGACGCGACCATCGCCGGGGCGCTGATCGGGGCCAAGGGCGCGCTCTGGTCGCGGCTGTCGCTCTTCGCCCTGGTCGCCACGCTGGCGGCAGGAGTTTGGCTGGCAAGACGGCCCGCCGCGCCCGAAGCGCTCGCCTGGGGCGCGACGATGGTGCTGGTCGCGCTGGTCTCGCCGCTTGGGTGGAGCCATTATTTCATCGCCCCCGCCGCCCTCGCCCCGGCGCTGATCCCCGCGCTCGGCTGGCGCGCGCCCGCCCTTGCGCTGGCGCCGCTTGCCTGGCCGCTGGTCGGGGCCTGGAACCTTGCGATCCCGGGGCTGCCGCTGCAGGCGATGATCGGTTTCGCCGCCATGGCGGCGCTGGCCATGCTGTTCGCGCGGGCCATCCTGCGCGCGCGGACCGACCGCGGCCGGGCCGCCGCCCCGACACGGTCGACCGCCGCACCTTGCGACGCCTAGCCTCGTCGCTATAACCCCGGTCGATTTGCCTCGGGGGACGGACCATGCCGAAACGTACCGATATCGCGTCGATCATGATCATCGGCGCGGGGCCGATCGTCATCGGTCAGGCCTGCGAGTTCGATTATTCCGGCGCGCAGGCCTGCAAGGCGCTGCGCGAGGAAGGGTATCGCGTGATCCTCGTCAACTCGAACCCGGCGACGATCATGACCGATCCGGGCCTCGCCGATGCCACCTATATCGAACCGATCACCCCCGAGATCGTCGCGCGCATCATCGCCCGCGAGAAACCCGACGCCCTGCTGCCGACGATGGGCGGGCAGACCGGTCTCAACACCGCGCTCAAGCTCGAAGAGATGGGGGTGCTGACCGAATACGGGGTCGAGATGATCGGCGCCCGCCGCGAGGCCATCGAGATGGCCGAGGATCGCAAGCTGTTCCGCGAGGCGATGGACCGGATCGGGCTCGAGAACCCCCGCGCCACCATCGTCTCGGCCCCCCGGACCGCCAAGGGTTTCGACACCGAGGCCGGGCTGCGCGAGGCGTTGGCCGCGCTCGACGATATCGGCCTGCCCGCCATCATCCGCCCCGCCTACACGCTGGGCGGCACGGGCGGCGGGGTCGCGTATAACCGCGAGGATTACGAACGCTTCTGCCGGTCGGGGATCGACGCCTCGCCGGTGGGGCAGATCCTCATCGACGAAAGCCTGCTGGGCTGGAAGGAATACGAGATGGAGGTCGTGCGCGACCGCGCCGACAACGCCATCATCGTCTGCTCGATCGAGAATATCGACCCGATGGGCGTGCATACGGGCGACTCCATCACCGTCGCCCCGGCGCTGACGCTGACGGACAAGGAATACCAGATGATGCGCTCGGCCAGCATCGCGGTTTTGCGCGAGATCGGCGTCGAGACGGGCGGATCGAACGTGCAATGGGCCGTCAATCCCGAGGACGGCCGCATGGTCGTGATCGAGATGAACCCCCGCGTCTCGCGCTCCTCGGCGCTGGCGTCCAAGGCCACCGGCTTTCCAATCGCCAAGATCGCCGCCAAGCTCGCCGTGGGCTACACGCTCGACGAGCTCGACAACGATATCACCGGCGTCACGCCGGCGAGCTTCGAGCCCTCGATCGACTATGTCGTGACCAAGATCCCGCGCTTCGCCTTCGAGAAATTTCCGGGTGCCAAGCCCGACCTGACCACCGCGATGAAATCGGTAGGCGAGGTGATGGCCGTGGGCCGCACCTTCCACGAGTCGATGCAAAAGGCGCTGGCCTCGCTCGAGACGGGGCTCACCGGCTTCGACGAGATCGAGATCCCCGGCGCCCCCGACGAGGCCAGCGTGATCGCCGCGCTCTCGGCGCAGACGCCCGACCGCATCCGCGTCATCGCGCAGGCGATGCGGCTCGGGGTGTCGGATGCCACGATCCACGGCATCACCCGGTTCGACCCGTGGTTCCTGTCGCGCATCCGCGAGATCGTCGAGACCGAGGCCCGGATCCGCCATGACGGCCTGCCGCAGGACGCCTGGGGGATGCGCGAGCTTAAAATGATGGGTTTCACCGATGCGCGGCTCGCGATCCTGACCGGCCAGGACGAGGCGCGGGTTCGCCGCGCGCGCCATGGTCTCGGCGTGACCGCGGTATTCAAGCGGATCGACACCTGCGCGGCCGAGTTCGAGGCGCAGACGCCCTATATGTACTCGACCTACGAGGTGCCCGCGATGGGCGATGTCGAGGACGAGGCCCGCCCCAGCGACCGCCGCAAGATCGTGATCCTGGGCGGCGGCCCCAACCGGATCGGCCAGGGGATCGAGTTCGACTATTGCTGCTGCCACGCCTGCTACGCGCTGTCGGATGCGGGGTTCGAGACCATCATGGTCAACTGCAACCCCGAAACCGTCTCGACCGATTACGACACCTCCGACCGCCTCTATTTCGAGCCGCTGACGCTCGAGCATGTCACCGAGATCCTGCGCGTCGAGCAGGAGGCCGGGACACTGGTGGGCGTGATCGTCCAGTTCGGCGGCCAGACCCCGCTCAAGCTCGCCGACGATCTCGCCGCGGCCGGCATTCCCATCCTCGGCACCCAGCCTGACGCCATCGACCTCGCCGAGGATCGCGAGCGGTTCCAGGCGATGCTGAACGAGCTGGGGCTGCGCCAGCCGCGCAATGCGCTGGCCCGCTCCGACGACGAGGCCATCGCCATCGCGCATGAGGTCGGGTTCCCGCTGGTCATCCGCCCTTCCTACGTCCTTGGCGGCCGCGCGATGGAGATCGTGCGCGATGAGGCACATCTGCGGCGCTATATCCGCGACGCGGTCGAGGTCTCGGGCAAGACGCCCGTGCTGCTCGACAGCTATCTCGCGGGCGCCGTCGAGGTGGATGTCGATTGCCTGTGCGACGGCACCGACGTGCACGTGGCCGGCGTGATGCAACACATCGAAGAGGCGGGCGTGCATTCCGGCGACAGCGCCTGTTCGCTGCCGCCCTACACGCTCGACCGCGCCACCGTCGCCGAGCTCGAACGGCAGTCGCGGGCGATGGCGCTCAGGCTCGGGGTGGTCGGGCTGATGAACGTGCAATTCGCGATCAAGGACGGCGAGATCTTCGTGCTCGAGGTCAATCCGCGCGCCTCGCGCACCGTCCCCTTCGTGGCCAAGGCCACCGACAGCGCCATCGCCTCCATCGCGGCGCGGCTCATGGCCGGCGAAAAGCTCGCGGATTTCCCCCTTCGCGCGCCCTACCCGCAAGGCGCCGACCCCGACGACACGCTGCCGCTGGCCGACCCGATGACGCTGGCCGACCCGGACATGCCATGGTTCAGCGTCAAGGAATCGGTCCTGCCCTTCGCGCGTTTCCCCGGCGTCGATACCCTGCTCGGCCCCGAGATGCGCTCCACCGGCGAGGTCATGGGATGGGACCGGTCCTTCCCCCGCGCCTTTCTCAAGGCGCAGATGGGCGCGGGCGTCGTCCTGCCCGAAAGCGGCACGGTTTTCCTGTCGATCAAGGATGCAGACAAGACGCCGCTGCTGATCGAGACCGCGCGCCTGCTGATCGACATGGGCTTTGCCATCACGGCCACCGCGGGCACGGCAGGGTTTCTCGCGTCGCACGATGTGCCGGCCACGCAGGTGGCAAAGGTCTACGAGGGCGGGCGCACGATCGTCGATATCCTCAAGGATGGCGGCATCGACCTCGTGATGAACACGACCGAAGGCGCCCGCGCGGTCGAGGACAGCCGCTCGATCCGGGCGGTCGCCCTCAACGATCGCATCCCCTATTACACCACGCTCGCCGGGTGCCACGCCGCGGCGCAGGCGATGCAGGCCCGTCGCGAGGGCGAGATCGAGGTCCGTCCGCTCCAGGGCTGACCCGGCCTTTTCCTCCGGTCAAATATCCTCGGGGGTGAATTGGCGGCCCCGCCGCCAAGAGGGGGCGGACAGCCCCCTCTCTCCCCGCCAACCGCAAGCGGTGCCATGGCAAAGCTCTATTTCCACTACTCCACGATGAATGCCGGCAAGAGCACGCTGCTCTTGCAGGCCTCCTACAACTACCGCGAACGCGGCATGACGACCCGGCTTCTGACCGCGCGGGTCGATGCACGCGCGGGCGCGGGCCGGATCGGCAGCCGCATCGGCACCGCCTGCCCGGCCGAGACCTATACGCCCGAGGACGATCTCCAGGCGCGCGCCCGCGACTGGTGCGCCGAGGGGCCCGTCGCCTGCATCTTCGTGGACGAGGCGCAGTTCCTGACCGATGCGCAGGTCTGGCAACTTGCCCGAATCGCCGACGACATGAACATCCCCGTCATGTGCTACGGGCTGCGGGTGGATTTCCGCGGCAAGCTCTTTCCCGGCTCGGCGGCGCTTCTCGCGCTGGCCGACGATCTGCGCGAGGTGCGCACGATCTGCCATTGCGGGCGCAAGGCCACGATGGTCGTGCGCCAGGATGCGCAGGGCCATGTCCTCACCGAGGGCCAGCAGGTCCAGATCGGCGGCAATGAAAGCTACGTCTCGCTCTGTCGCCGCCATTGGCGCGAGGCGGTCGAGGATCGCCGCCTCGACTGAGCGCTCAGAACAGCCGCCCGCCGAGCGGCACCTCGCGGTCGGGTGCGACCAGCACGACCTCGCCCTCGGGATCGGGCACGCCAAGCACCAGAACCTCGGACCGGACAGGCCCGATCTGGCGGGGCGGAAAGTTCACCACCGCCAGCACCTGCCGCCCGACGAGACTTTCGGGGTCGTAATGGCGCGTGATCTGGGCCGAGCTGCGCCGCACCCCCAGGTCGCCGCCGAAATCGACGCGCAGCTTCAGCGCGGGCTTGCGGGCCTCGGGAAAGGGCTCGGCCGCGACGATGCGCCCGACACGGATATCGAGCTTCTGGAAATCGTCGTAGCTGGCGGTCATCGGGCCAGCTCGCGCGAGCGGTCGGCCGCCGCCGCGACCGTTCGGCGGATGAGCGGCGGCAGCCCCGCCTCGTCATCCATCAGCACGTCGAGCCCCGCCTGCGTCGTTCCGCCGGGCGAGGTCACGTCGCGGCGCAGATCGGCCGCCGGGCGGTCCGATCCCGCCGCCAGCGCTCCGGCGCCCGCCACGGTCGCCTTGGCCAGATCGCGCGCCATGTCCTCGGACAGGCCCTCGGCCATGCCCGCCTGCGTCAGGCATTCGATCAGGTGGAACACATAGGCCGGACCCGACCCCGATACCGCGGTCACGGCATCCATCTGCGTCTCGTCATCCAGCAGGACGGTGCGCCCGACGGCACGCATCAGATCCTCGGCCAGCGGCAGCGCGTGTTCGGCGCGGGGGTTGGCGACCAGCGCCGTGATGCCGTGACCGATGGCGGCGGGCGTGTTGGGCATGGCGCGGATGACGGGCGTCGCATCGCCCAGCGCCTCTTCGAAACGGGCGATCGGCGTGCCCGCGGCGACCGAGACGAACACCGTCTCGCCATTGCCGAGCCGCCGCATCGCCGGCAGCGCGTCGCCCATCATCTGCGGCTTGACCGCGACCAGCACCATGGCCGGCGCCTCGGGCAGGTCCGCATTTAGGTGCAGACCGTCCAGCTCTTTCAGCCAGTCCGACGGCGCGGGATCCTGCACCCAGACGTGGCGCGGCTCGAGCGCGCCGGCAAGCCAGCCCTCCAGCATGGCCGAGCCCATCTTGCCGCATCCCAAAAGCACCAGCCCGCGGTCGCGCAGCGTTTCCGTGTCCATGACGATCTCCGTGATTGGTCCGGCGCCAGCAGACCCCGCGCGGCCGGTATCCGCAATCACGAACCCGGCCCGGTGCCCCGGTTCTCGCGCAGCCAATCGGTCATCTGCCGGCGGATCAGCCAGTCGGAATGCCAGACCTCGTAGGCGACCCCGACCTTTTCCGCGGCGGTCCTGATCCTGAACTCGTAAGGACCCTCGCGCCCGTCGGTATCGACGATGGCGATCATGGGCGTCTTGCCCGTCAACGAGGCGGCGAACAGCGCCTGTTGCAGCGAATCGAGCGAGGAGCGTTTGTCGAGCCCCACCTCAACGACATGGGTGGCCGTTTCGCAATCGACGCGGATCCGGTGCAGGTCGTAGCCCACGGAATAGGGGTGCGACACCTCGGTCTGGCCGCCGAGAACGAGCGCACAGAGAATTGCCGCCATGTCGAGTTCGCTCACCATGGCGGGAAAGCTAGCGCAGCGCGCAGCGGTTAACAGCGAAAAGTTAACCGAAGGTTAACGATGCGGGATCGTCAGGCGCGGCCATAGGCCTCGGCCATGGCCACCTGCATCGCATCCGCCGGCGCCCGGCCGCCCCAGGCCGTCAACTGGAACGCGGGATAGAACCGCTCGGCATTGCCGATGGCCGCGGCGATCATCCGCTCGATCTGTTCGGCGGCGGCGAATTGGCCGCCCGACAGGGTCAGCGCGTAGCGATAGACCATCAGCCCCTGCTCGGCCCAATAGGTAAAGGCGCCCAGCCAGCATTGGTCGTTGGCGGCGTTCACCGTCTCGTAGAGCGCGGGATGCCGTTCCTCGGGGGGGCGCATCTCGAAGGTGCAGATCAGCCGCAGCGTCTCGTCCGGCTCGGCGGCGGCGAGGGTCAGCGAATAGGTGCGCCACATGCCCTCGACCGCCATGGCGATCTGGTCGTCGGCGACGCGGTCGAACTCCCACTCGCGGAACTCGGCCAGGTGTTCGACGATGTCTATCGGGTCGACATAATCCGACTGGAATGCCTGTTGGGTCAGCGCCATCACGGCCCCTCTCGCGTTTCACCCCGCCCCGTTGAGTCGGGCGCCGGGGATTGTTGACTGCTCCGGGACCTTCTGCTTGGTGCGGGCCCCTACAAGATATGGTGTGGGAATCGCGATTCGCTGTAAAGGCTCGCTGCGGGAACCCCGGCGAGAAAGACGTGGATAACTTTGGAAAACGGCGGTTTTTCGCCCGTCAAAAGGCCCTGCGGGCGCGCAGCGCGGCGCCGATGGTCCCATCGTCGAGATAATCGAGCTCGCCGCCCACCGGCACGCCCTGCGCGAGACTCGTGACCGAGACGCCCCGCCCCTCGAGCCGGTCGGCGATGTAATGGGCCGTGGTCTGCCCGTCCACGGTCGCGGCAAGGGCGAGGATGACCTCGGTCACGCCCTCGTCCTCGATGCGCTGTTCGAGCTTGGGAATGCGCAGATCCTCGGGCCCGACCGCGTCCAGCGCCGACAGCGTCCCGCCGAGCACGTGGTAGCGGCCGCGAAACACCGCCGCCCGCTCCATCGCCCAGAGATCGGCGACATCCTCGACCACGCAGATCTCGCCGGTCGCCCGCTTGACCGAACGGCAGATCTCGCAGGTCGTCTCGGTCCCGACATTGCCGCAGGTGAGGCATTCGCGCGCGTTGGCCGCGACGGCGGCCATCGTTTCGGCAAGCGGCCCCATGAGGGCGCCGCGTTTCTTGATGAGGTGCAGCACCGCGCGGCGCGCCGAACGCGGCCCGAGCCCCGGCAGCCGGGCCATCAGCTCGATCAGCGCCTCGATCTGCTCGCGGTCTTCGGCCACGGGTCGCCTAGAACGGCAGCTTCATGCCCGGCGGCAGGCCCAGACCGTCGGTCAGTTTCTGCATTTCTTCCTGGCTGCGGTCGCTGGCCTTGGCCTGCGCGTCCTTGATCGCGGCAAGGATCAGGTCCTCGACCACTTCCTTTTCGTCGGGATTGAAGATCGACGGGTCGATATCCAGCCCGACAAGCTCGCCCTTGGCGGTGGATGTCGCCTTGACGAGGCCCGCGCCGCTTTCCCCCGTGACGGTGATGGTAGCCAGATCCTCTTGCAGGGCCTCCATCTTGCCCTGCATCTCCTGCGCGGCCTTCATCATCTTGGACATGTCGCCCAGTCCGCCCAAACCCTTGAACATCGCGCGCTCCCTCGTATGCGGTTGGCATGGATCTACGCAGCCGCGGGCCCGCTTACAAGGTTGCCCGGCCGGCGACGCGCGGGCGGCCCGGCGCCGGAGGGGACTGCGCCCCCGCTGCCGGCTGCGCCTCAAGCCCCCCGCGGGTATTTGGCAAAGAGAAGACGATCAATCCTCGGCGAAGGGGTCCCATTCGTCGTCGACCTCGGGCAGGGCGTCGACCGCCGCGGCGGCGGCGATGTCGTCGGGCGTGCGGATGCCGACGATGCGCGCATCCGGAAACGCGGCGCGCACGGCCTGCATCAGGGGGTGGGCCTCGGCCGCGCGCTTGAGGTCGTCCTCTTCGCGGTCGCGTTCCTCGGCGATGGTGGCGCCCCCCCCCTCGCGGACGACGGTGACGGCCCAGCGCGCGCCGGTCCAGCCCTGGAGCCTTTGACCCAGCCGGCTCGCCAGGTCGGCCGGCGCCCGGTCGGTCGGCTGGAACTCGATCCGGCCGGGCGAATAGCGCACGAGGCGCAGGCAGCTCTCGACCTCGATCAGCAGCTTGGCATCGCGATTGGCCCGGATCAGCGCCACGACCTGCCCGAACTCGGCATAACGGGCCAGGGCGGTATCGGGTGCGACGGCCGCCGCGGTGGCCGCACCGCCCCCGCCCCCCGCCGGACGGAGCGCGCGGGCGGGACCGGGCGACGTCCCGGCCGGGGCGCGCGGCGGTGCATCGCCCCCGCCGGATGGCGAAGAGGGCGGCGGGGTCGCATCTCTGAGCTTGCGCACGAGATCCTCGGGCGGGGGCAGGTCGGCCACATGGGTCAGGCGGATGATCGCCATCTCGGCGGCCATCATCGCACCGGTGGCCTGGGCAACCTCTTCGAGGGCCTTGACCAGCATCTGCCACATCCGCGTCAGCGACCGCATCGGCAGGGCCTCGGCCATGGCGACGCCGCGGGCGCGTTCATCGGGGCCGACGGTCGGGTCGTCCGCCGCGCCGGGCGTGATCTTCATCACGCTGATCCAATGCGTGATCTCGGCCAGGTCGCGCAGCACGGCCAGCGGATCGGCGCCGTCGGCATACTGCCCGCCGAGCTCGTTCAGCGCCGCGGCCGCGTCGCCCCGCATCACCATGTCGAACAGGTCGAGCACCCGCCCCCGGTCGGCGAGCCCCAGCATCGCGCGCACTTCGGCGGCGGTGGTTTCGGCCGCGCCGTGGGCGATGGCCTGATCGAGAAGGCTGACCGCATCGCGGACCGAGCCTTCGGCCGCGCGGGTGATGAGCCCCAGCGCGTCGTCGCCCACGCGCGCGCCCTCGGCCCCGGCGATCCGGCGCAGATGGGCGATCATCGTCTCGGGCTCGATCCGGCGCAGGTCGAACCGCTGGCAGCGCGACAGGACCGTGACCGGCACCTTGCGAATCTCGGTCGTGGCAAAGATGAACTTTACATGGGCGGGCGGTTCCTCGAGCGTCTTGAGAAGCGCGTTGAACGCACTTGTCGACAGCATGTGGACCTCGTCGATGATGTAGATCTTGAACCGCGCCGAGGTCGGCGCATACTGCACCGAGTTGAGGACGTTGTCGCGGATGTCGTTCACGCCGGTCTGGCTGGCACCGTCCATCTCCATCACGTCGACATGGCGGCCTTCGGCGATGGCGCGGCAGGGCTCGCAGCGGTCGCAGGGGGTCGTCGTCGGCCCGCCCTGCCCGTCGGGGCCGATGCAGTTCATGCCCTTGGCGATGATCCGGGCGGTGGTCGTCTTTCCGGTGCCGCGGATGCCCGTCAGGACGAAGGCCTGCGCGATCCGGCCCGCCTCGAACGCGTTGCGCAGGGTGCGCACCATCGCGTCCTGGCCGATCAGGTCGTCGAACGTGGCGGGGCGATACTTGCGGGCAAGCACCTGGTACGGAGCGTCGGTCATGGACGGCCTCGGATCTGGACAGGGGGCCAGACTAGCGGCGCGGGGCGCGCGGGGCTAGAGCAGCCACAACACGATGGCGACGGCGCAGACGCCCAGAACGAGGCTGGCGGTCAGCGCGGTCTGACTGCGCGCCGACTGCGCCTTGCAGCCATGCGCGTCGAGATTGCGCCGCGTCCGGTGCGCGCCGCGCCAGCCGATCCAGAAGGCCGCCGCCGCGGCGCACAGGAACCCCGTCGCCACTGCCTTGGGCAGCCATGACGGCTCGGCCGGGCCGAAGAGCGCCTGAAGCCCCAGCGCCACGACGATCATCGTGAGGCCGGTGCGCAGCCAGCCCGCGAATGTCCGCTCGGCCGCGAGCAGGGTGCGGTCCTCGGCCCAGTCGGTGCGCGATTCGGCCCAGTCGGTGCGGCTTTGGGCAAGGTCGTCCTTGTCGGTCATGCCGGGCAAGATAGGGCGCGGCGCGCCAAACGGAAACGGCCGCCCGAGGGGCGGCCGTTGCTGGGTGAGAGGCTGGACAACGACCCAAGCGTGGCTCGTTACGGCTGCTTCCTTCCGGACCTGACCGGGTTGGCGAGGCGCCTGCCCGCGCCAACCTCTCGATCCGCAATCTAGGCGCCGCCCGGTCCGAGTTCAAGCCGGATCGAGGGTCAGCGCGATCCGCAGGAAGCCGTCGCCATCGCGGTCGACGATGCGCGGTTGCAGGTCGGCGATCTCGTCCAGCCGGAACTCGGCCGCGGGCGAGGTCTCGAGGATTGTCACCGCGTTCTCGACCCGCACCGGCTGAAAGACCGGTCGGGCGGCGCGGGCAAGCCCGCCGCGCAGACCGGCCGCCACCACGTCGCGGATCGCGGGGCCCGCGCCGTCGATCAGCTCGCGGCTGGGCAGGACCGGCAGGTTGCCGCCATTGCGCGCGCGGTAATCGGTGCAGGCCACGATCACCCGTTCGGCGGGGTCGAGCACCCGCCCCTCGCGGCGAACCCGGCTGACCCGGCGCGGGTCATCGCGCAGTCGCCGACCGTTGAAGCCGAAACCCGGTGCCTGCTCGAGATCGAGGTCGAAGGTCAGATCGGCGGGCAGGTCGAGCCGGGCGGGCGGATAGGTCAGATCGAGCAATTCGGACTGGAGCGCCCCCGGCCGGGTCTGGGTATAGGCCGAGGTCGACCATTCCAGCCACAGCATGAGGTCCGCGACCGTCAGCGACATGATGGCCAGCCGGTCGTCATGCGGGCACAGGCGGCCCAGCGTCGACCGCGTCACGGTCCCCGCGGGCACGTCGACGAAATGGCCGACACCGGCATAGCCGCCATAGGCCGGCGGCGCGGCCATTCCGATCACCGGCAGATCCGTCTTTCCCAGCCTTTCGCGGGCGGCGCGGGCCATGCTGCGCGCCAGAAGCTCGGTGACCGATGACCGGCCCAGCGCCGCGAAACAGGTATGCAGCGCGACCGGCGAGGTTCCTTCGACATCGGCGGCGCGGCGTTTCACGATCTCGTGGGCAAGCTGCGTCCGGGCGCGGATCACGGCCGCGGCGGCCAGGTCGGGGGCCGCCTCGGCACGCGTCTCGAGACAGGCGACACGCCGTGTGCGGACGCGATCCGGGGCGGGCGCGGCCATCTCGATCCGCAGGTCGATCACCCCGACATGCCGGCCCCAGAACCCGGCCTGTATGGCGGGCTTGCCGGCGACGATCCCGTTTCTGGGGTCGATCCGCGCCGTGGCCGCATGGGCGGGGCCGGGAAAGATGCGGTGCGTATGGCCCAGCACAAAGGCATCCGCCCCGCCGCCCTGCGCCAGATCGACGATCTCGCTGTCGTCGTCATGCAGCCCGTCATGGCACAGGCAGATCACGAGATCCGCGCCCGCCTCGCGCAGCGCGGTCGAGGCCCTGTCAAAGGCAGGGCGCATCGGGCCGACCGATACGGCCCCGCGCGCCGCCTCGGGATGACCGGCGAGCGCGCCGGGATGAAGCAGGCCGAACACCCCGATCCGGAACGCCACCGGCGTGCCGTCGCGATCCCGCATCCGGGGCGACAGCAGCGCGGTTCCGGGGAGAGACACGGGCCCCGCGGCGGCCCCGAAGTCCAGATTGGCGGACAGGATCGGAAAGGCGGCCTGCCGCTGGATGGCGTCCAGCGATCCGCACCCGAAATCGAGATCGTGATTTCCCAGGGCCGCGGCGTCGAAGCCCAGCGCGTTCATGGCCGCGAGCACCGGGATATTGGTCGGGCCGGCGATCTCGGACATCAGGCTGCCCGACAGGAAATCACCGGCATCGAGCAGGATCGAGTTCGCGGCCTCGCCCCTCAGCCGCTCGATCAGGCCGGCGGCCCGCTCGAGCCCGAAATCGGGTTCGAACCGGCGCGCAGCATAGTCGAAGCTGCGGGCATGGCCATGCAGATCGCAGGTGGCTATGATCCTGAGATCGACTGCCGCGCCTTTTGGCCGGACGCCGCGAGACGATCCGTCGGAGAACTTGTTACGCATGAAGCCTTCTTCGTGCCGCGCCCGTAGGCGAACTATAGCCTATGCCCGGCAAAAATCGGTGGAAAGTGGCCGAGGCGACCATCGGCCGCAGCTTACGTGACGGAATAACGGGAAAAGAACATGCGTCTCGCCGAAACGGTCACGTTCGGAACGTCCGACCTCGACCGCGCCGCCCATCTGCGCGCCCGCGTGGCCGATCTGCATGCCTCGGGGGCGGGGCGTGTGCTGGCGCTCTGGCGCGGGCGCCCGCTCGTCGCGCGCGGCGCGGGCGGCGAAGAGCGGCTCGTCCTGCTCGCGCGCGGCACCCCCGCGCTGCCCGATTGCGCGGCATGGCTGTTCCTCGGGCTCGACGGCGGCGAGCCGCGCTTTGCCGCCGACCTGTCGGACTGGACGCCCGACGCCCTGCCCGGAACGCTCGCGGATTTCGCCGATCCGTCCGAGGTCCGGCATCCCGACCTGCCCGACACCGCCCGTTTCGTCGAGATGCGCGCGATCCTGACACTCCTGCCGCGGCGCGACGCCGAACTGGCCGTCATGGCGCGGGGCCTGCTCGAATGGCACCGGACGCACCGGTTCTGCGCCAGCTGCGGTCGGCCGAGCGACCCGGTCGATGCCGGTTGGAAACGTCTCTGCCCCGATTGCGGGCGTCACCATTTTCCGCGCACCGATCCCGTCGTCATCATGCTCGTGACGCATGGCAACTCGGTCCTGCTGGGCCGCGCGCCGCAATGGCCCGAGGGGATGTTCTCGCTGCCCGCGGGGTTCGTCGAGCCGGGCGAGACCGTCGAGGCCGCCGTGCGCCGCGAAACGCTCGAGGAAACCGGCATCCATGTCGGCGCGGTCTCGTACCTGTCCAGCCAGCCCTGGCCCTATCCCGCCTCGCTGATGATCGGCTGCCGCGGGGCCGCGCGCAGCCGTGAGCTCAGGATCGACCCCGCCGAGCTCGACGATGCCCGGTGGTTCAGCCGCGAAGCGGTGATGGACAGCCTCGCGGGCATCGATTCCCGTGTCCGCCCGGCCAGACCCGGCGCAATTGCGCATTTCATCCTGCGGCAATGGCTTGCCGACAGGCTGGATTGACGCGAAACCCCTCGCGATCAGGAGGCCACCCCATGAAGTTCTCGACCCGCAAGGACATCGCCGCGTCGCCCGCCGCGGCATTCGCCGTGATCTCGGATTTCGACACCATCGCGGATCAGGCGCGGGCACAGGGCGCGACGGTCGAGCGTCTCGACGCTGCCACGACGCCGGCCACGGGGCATTGGAAGATCGGGTTCGATTTCCGCGGCAAGCGCCGCGTCTCCGAATCCAGGATCACCACCTACGACCCGCCCCAGCAGCTTGCCCTGCGCAGCCGGATCGAAGGCCTCGTCGTCCTGCTCAACATCGAGATCCTCGAGGTCGCGCCCGACAAGTCGCGGCTGTTCTACGTGGTCGAGCTCAAGCCCGAGACGATGCGCGCGGGGCTTGTCGTGCAATCTATGAAACTTGCCCGCGGCACCATCGAGAAACGGTTCGAGAAACGGATCGGCAAGCTCACCGCCCGCATCGAAAGCCAAGCCCGCGCCTGATTGCACCGCCCCGTCCTTTCGTCCAACCTGCCGGAATGTCCATGCGCCGCAAAGCGTTCGCCGTCCACCTTCTGACCGCCACAGGCGCCGTCTTCGCCATGCTGGCGATGCTGGCCGCCGTCAAAGCCGACTGGGAGCTGATGTGGCTCTGGCTCGTCGTCGCCTTCGCGGTCGACGGCATCGACGGACCGCTTGCGCGGCGCTTCGACGTGGGCACGAACGCGCCCGAATATGACGGGGTGCTGATGGACCTCATCATCGACTATCTCACCTATGTGTTCATCCCGGCCTTCGCGCTGTTCGCGTCGGGGCTCCTGCCCGGCTGGACCGGCTGGATCGCGATCATCGTCATCACCTATGCCAGCGTGGTCTATTTCGCCGACACGCGGATGAAGACGCGCGACTATTCCTTTCTCGGGTTTCCGGGCTGCTGGAACATGGCGGTGCTGGTGTTCTTCGCGCTCGAGCCGAATTTCTGGATCATTCTGGCCTGCGTCGGATTGCTGGCGGTGGCGATGTTCCTGCCGCTGAAATTCGTGCATCCCGTCCGCACGGCGCGGTGGCGCGCGGTGACGCTGCCCGTGGCGCTGCTATGGGTCGGTTTCGCCATCTGGGCCGCCGCGATCGAGTTCGACCCCTCGAGCTGGGCGGGATGGGCGCTGGCGCTGGCCTCGCTCTACCTCGTGCTGGCCGGGATCGCGCAACAGGCGATCTACGGCCCGGACGGCTGAGACCGCGCGCCGACGCGCGCGATCTTCTCTTTTCAAATACCCAGGCGGTGCGACGCCGCCGGCCCGCGCGATGCGTCCTCAGCCAAGGGCGGCATCGCAGCGCGCGCAGGTCGCCGGATGGGCATGGGTGCCCACATCGGGCAGCACCCTCCAGCAGCGCTCGCATTTGACGCCATCGGCCCGTGCGACGGTCACGGCCACGCCCGCCGTCTCGGGCAGGCGAAAGGCCGTGTCGGGCGCGGGATCGGTGGTCACATGCAGCCCCGAGGTGATGCACATCGTGGCGAACCGGTCGGGGTCGGTGATGACCCCGGCCAGCTCGGGGCCGACATGAACGATCGGCGCAGCCTCCAAAGACGAGCCGATGCGCTTTTCGCGCCGCTCGACCTCGATGGCGCCCGTCACCACGCGGCGGATGGCGCGCTCCCGAGCCATGCGCGCGGCCAGCTCGGGATCGAGCCAGTCTTCGGGCGTGGCGGGCGCATCCTCGAGATGGACGCTCGACTCCTCGCCGGGGAACCGCTCGAGCCAGACCTCCTCCATGGTGAATACCAGGATCGGCGACAGCCATGTGACGAGCCGGTGAAACAGCGCGTCCAGCACCGTCAGCGCCGCGCGGCGGGTCACGCCGTCGGCCGGGTCGCAGTAAAGCGCATCCTTGCGGATATCGAAGTAGAAGGCCGACAAATCCACCGTGCAGAAGGTGAACAGCGCCTGGAACACGCCCTGGAAATCGTAGGCGGAGTAGCCCTCGCGCACGACACGGTCGAGCTCGGCCAGGCGGTGCAGCACGAAACGTTCGAGCTCGGGCATGTCCTCGCGCGCGATCGCCTTTTCCGGGTCGTAATGCGCCACGTTGCCCAGCAGGAACCGCAGCGTGTTGCGCAGGCGGCGATAGCTGTCGGCCGTGCCCTTGAGGATCTTATCGCCGATGCGCTGGTCGCCCGTGTAATCGGACTGCGCCACCCAAAGCCGCAGGATATCGGCGCCGTATTCCTTCACGATCTGCTCGGGCAGGATGGTGTTGCCGAGCGATTTGGACATCTTGTTGCCCTTCTCGTCCAGCGTGAAGCCATGGGTCAGCACCCCGCGATAGGGCGCACGGCCCCGCGTTCCGCAGGATTGCAGCATCGACGAATGGAACCACCCGCGATGCTGGTCCGTCCCCTCGAGATAGAGATCGGCCAGCCCGTCCTCGGACCCGTCCTCGCGGTCGCGCAGCACGAAGGCATGGGTCGACCCGCTGTCGAACCAGACGTCGAGAATGTCGAAGACCTGCTCCCACTCGGCGGGATCGTGGTCGGGGCCGAGGAACCTTTCCTTGGCGCCCTCGGCATACCAGGCATCCGCGCCCTCGGCCTCGAACGCCTCGAGGATGCGGACGTTCACAGCGGCATCGCGCAGCAGGAAATCGGGATCGGTCGGCCGCGCGCCGACCTTGACGAAGCAGGTCAGCGGCACGCCCCAGGCACGCTGGCGCGACAGCACCCAGTCGGGGCGGCTCTCGATCATGGCGTGAAGTCGGTTGCGCCCGCGCTCGGGCGTCCATGTCACCAGCTCGTCGATCGAGGTCAGCGCGCGCTCGCGGATGGTGCGCCCATAGGTATCCTGCCCGTCGCCCACGGGCCGGTCGATGGCGGCGAACCACTGCGGCGTGTTGCGATAGATCAGCGGCGCCTTGGAGCGCCAGCTATGCGGGTAGGAATGCTTGATCTTGCCGCGCGCGAGCAGCCCGCCGACCTCGGCCAGCTTGTCGATCACCGCCTTGTTCGCGTCGCCCTCCTTGCCGTTGGGCTTGAGGATGCTCGCCCCCCCGAAAAGCGGCAGATCGGCGCGGAAACGTCCATCCTCCTCGACATTGTAGGTGATGACCTCGCCCAGCATGCCGAGATCGCGATAGAGCTCGAACTCGTCCATGCCGTGCGAGGGCGCGCAATGGACAAAGCCCGTGCCGTCCTCGTCGGTGACGAAGGGCGCGGCACGGAAATCGCGCGGGGCATCCCATTCGCCCTGCGCCCCCTCGGCCCCGGCCAGGGGATGCGCCACCCGCATCGCCGAAAGCTGCATCTCGGTCACGTCGCGCACCCGCCGCCACTGGCCATCCTGCAACCGGGCGCGGGCAAAGGTGTCGGCGGCGCGGGCATCGGCGAGGATGAACCGCTCGCCGGGGCGGGCCCAGCATTCCTCGGGCGTGTCGACGACCTCGTAAAGCCCGTAGGCGAATTCGGGGCCATAAACGACGGCCTTGTTCGACGGGATCGTCCAGGGGGTCGTGGTCCAGATCACGACATTGGCGCCGAGGAACGCCGCGCGCGCCTCTTCGCGCGCGAGGGCGATGGCCTCGCGGGCGTCGTCGTCCAGCTCTTCGTCGGACATCTGCGCGTCGGGCAGCGCGAACTCGATCACCGGGAACTTGACCCAGATCGTGAAGCTGTCCTTGTCGTGATACTCGACCTCGGCCTCGGCCAGCGCGGTCTTTTCGACGGGCGACCACATCACCGGCTTGGAGCCCTGGTAGATCAGCCCGTTCATCAGGAACTTCTGGAACTCGGCCGCGATCACCGCCTCGGCGTGGTGATCCATCGTCAGATACGGCTTGTCCCAGCGCCCGGTGACGCCGAGCCGCTTGAACTCGTCGCGCTGGACATCGACCCAATGCGCGGCGAACTCGCGGCATTCGCGTCGGAACTCGACCACGTCGACGGTGTCCTTGTCCTGGCCGCGGGCGCGGTACTGCTCCTCGATCTTCCACTCGATCGGCAGGCCGTGGCAGTCCCAGCCGGGGATGTAGCGCGCCGTGCGCCCCATCATCTGCTGGCTGCGCACCACCATGTCCTTGAGCACCTTGTTCAGCGCGTGGCCGATATGAAGGTGCCCGTTGGCATAGGGCGGGCCGTCATGCAGCGTAAAGGGCGTGCGCCCCTCGGTCTGCGCCGCGCGGCGGTCATAGACGCCGATCCGTTCCCATCGCGCCAGCCATTCCGGCTCGCGCCGGGGCAGGCCGGCCCGCATGGGGAAATCGGTTTCGGGCAGGAACAGCGTGTCTTTGTAGTCGGGGGTATCTGCGGACATATCGGGTCGATCCGGTCTATTCAAATGGGGCAAGGGCAGGCGTGCGAAATCCCGGCGCCTCAGGCGAGGGCCGGGCCGGTAATTCGAGCGATTATCACATGCACCATCATCATCCCGCGCATCTCTTGCCAGAAGGGGCATGGGGCGGCAACCGCCTTCGCGCGCGGGATCAACCGGCCTTTGCGGCGCCCCCCGTGGGGAACAGCCCCGACAATGCGCGGCCGATCAGCTTGTGAACCTGCGGCCGCGTGCCGGGCGAGAACGGCATCGGGCGGCAGACCTCCATCGCGGCCACGCCGACCCGCGCGGTCAGCGCACCGTTCACGATCCCCTCGCCGAACCGGCGCGACACCCGCGCGAGCATCGAGCCGCCGGCGACCGACCCGATCAGGTCGTCGCCCACGGCCACGGCGCCGGTGGCGACCAGATGCGCAAAGACCGACCGCGTCAGCCGCAGCGCACCCACCGTGCCGGCGCGCCCGCCATAGATCTCGGCGATGCGGCGGATCATGCGCAGGTTCGACACCGCAGCGGACGCGACATCGGCCAGGGCCAGCGGCACGATGGCCGTGACCGCCGCCACCTGCCGGGCGGCGGCCTCGATCTCGAGGCGCGCGGCCTCGTCGAGCGGGCGAAGCAGCTCGGTCTCGGTCAGCGACAGCACCGTGTCCGCATCGAACATGTCCCCGTCGCGCTCGGCCAGGCGCGCGCGGCCCCAGGCCAGCGCCTCGCGCCCTTCGTAGAGCCGGACGAGCCGCCTGGAGACCGCTCGCGCCGCCGCAAGATCGCCCGAGGCCAGCGCGGCCTCGGCGTCGCGCTGGATATCGCCCACCCGCGCGAGCCGCATGAGCGCTGCGAACTCGCGCAGGCACAGCCCCAGCGCGCTGAGCAGGAACAGCGCCGTCAGCCCCACCGCGATCCAGCCCAGGACGAGCGACCGCGCCACCAGCGCGTCGAGCACGGCCCAGCCCGCGACGCCCAGCAGGAACAGCGCCAGCGCCCCGAGACTGCGCCAGAACCATCGGCCGAGCCACGTGCGCCGCGCCGTGGCCATCCCCGCCACGGCCCGCATCGCCCGGCCGTCGGGCCTGTCGAACGGCAGGTCGGGGTCGGGCACCGGCGGCGCGGTGTCGGGCGACAGCGTTGCCGGCCCTGCCGTCTCGTCCGCGATCAGGACCGGGCCGCGTCGGCTCATCTCAGGATGTCCGACAGCGCGTCGGCCAGCAGCCGCACGGCCGTCGTCTGGTTGACATAACCCGTCACCGGCAACCCGGCGGCCTGCTGGAACTGGCGTAGCGCGCGGCGGGTCTGGTCGTCGAAGGACCCGTCCACCGTGCCGGGATCGTGGCCCAGTTGCGACAGGCGCATCTCGACCGCGCGGCGCGTGATCGGGTTGAGGCCCAGCGCCTGCTCGACCGCCTCGGCCTCGGCATCGCCCGCGGTCGCGCGGCTCAGCTCGTCGATCCGGGCATTCGCCTCGGCGACATAGAGCCCGTCGGGGAAGGCCTTCACGTAATTGCGGTAGCCCTGAACGCTGTCCTCCTGCCGCACGGCGATCCAGAGCTGACGCTCGCGCTCCGACGCGCCGCCATCCTCGGCGACGGTGGCATCGGCACCCAGCGAGGCCAGCCGTTCGCGTGCCCGGTCGCCGAACGCACCGTCGGGATATTTCTTGAGGAAACCGCGCAGCGCCTCGGCATCGGTCTTGTCGAGCGCGCGCCAGCCCGCCTGTTCCTCTTCGGCAAGCTGCGCCTGGCGGGCCTGGCGCTCGCGTTCAAGCTCGGCCTCGCGGATCTCGGCCTGCGAGGTCAGCGTCTCGAGCTGTGCGGCGGTGAGGTAGTTCGTCACCGGCAGGTTGTTGGTCTGCTGCCAAGCGCCGATGGCCCCGCGCGTGCCCGGCCCGAAAATCCCGTCGATCCCGCGCGTGTCGTAGCCGAGGATCACGAGATTGCGCTGCACCTGCTGGCGCGCGGCCTGATCGAGGTCGAGCGCCTGTTCGGCCGAGGCCTGCGGCGTCGCAGGCGCGGCATCCTCGGTGCGGGCGCGCAGCGCCTCGAGCCGCTCGCGGGCTGTCGCGACATTGGCGCCGTCGGGATAGCGCTCGAGATACAGCGTATAGGCCACCGCGCTGTCGCGTTCGCGGACGACGTTCCAGAACCGCGCCTCGGCACTTTCGGCCGTCTGCGGGGCGGGCGCGGGCGCGGGCGTGGTGGCGGGCGGCTGGTCCTCGGCCGAGGCGAGAAAGCTCAGCTCGGTCGTGAGATAGCCCTGAACCTGCGTCTCGGGCGCATCGGCCAGCCGCGGACCGATGGCGGCACCCGGCTGGGACAGCGTGTCGTCGATCAGCTCGGCCAGCGCCTCGACCCCGGTGCGGATGACCGTCACACCGCCCGGAATATCGAGCCGCCCCGCCCCGGCCGTCAGCCCCTTGCCGGCCTCGGGCGCCTCGTCGGGGACGCCGATGGCGAGGATCGCGGGCCCCTCGACCTCGGACAGGATCGACGTGACCAGCGACAGCGGCACGGCGCCGGTCGCTACCTCGACGATGCCTCCGGTCGACGCGTCCACCGGCAGGAACCACGTCTCGGCCCCGCCCGAGACGAACCGCCCGGCCAGCGCGACGAGCACGCCGTCCGCGGTCTCGGCGGTCTCGGCCAAATCGCGCAACGCCCCGATCAGCGCCTCGCGATCGGCATTGGCCAGAACCGTCGTCGTGGCGCCCGCCTCGCGCAGGGCGTCCGCGGCGCGGCGCACCTCGGCCGTATCGCGTTCGGGCGAGCCGTCGCCATAGCGGGCATTGCCGACGACCAGCGCCAGGCTTTCGGCCGAAACCGGCGCGGCGAGGGCCGCCAGCGTCAGGGCGGCAAGGGTGGATCGGATCATGTCAACCTCGTGATGTGTTCCGGTGCGCCGCGGGGCCTGTCCCGCGCATCACGCCCGAACGGATCGGGAGCGTCGCGCAACAGGCGCCGGGCCATGTCGCATCATGTGGGGGCGCGGCGGGCGTAAAACCATCGCCGGGGCGTGATATCGGATGACACCGGCAGAAAATCACCGCACGCGCCCCGGCAAGGATCAGTCGCCGCCAAAGAGTTCGCGCATCGTCTCGCCCAGCGGGGCCTCGGGCGTCGCGGCGCAGGCCGCGACGAGGGCGGTCACGGCCTCTTCGCCGGCAAGGGTGCTTTCGGGCGGCACGACCCCGCCGCCCTCATCCGGTTCGGTCGCCGCCTGCAGATCGGCGAGCACCTCTTTCTGGGCACCGATATCGAGCTGCCCGTAGGCGCGGCACGACATCTCGTTCGCATCCTGCGCGGCAGCCCACACGGGCGCGGCAAGGACGATGGCGGCGGTGGCGGCGATGAAGGGTCTCATGGTCGTTGCTCCGTCTCTGGACCGGGTTCAACGCGGGAACGGCGTTCGGGGTGCCGATCAATCGTCCGGGCCGGACCGGCCCCGGACCCAGGCCGCGCCCCAGAAACAGGCGACCGCCACCGCAAGCAGCAGCGCGATCCGCCCCCAGGGCACCGTATCCATGGGCAGGCCGCGAAAGATCCCGGCCAGCGCGACACCGATCGCCAGCAGCCCCAAAAGGCTCAGCGTCTGGCTGACCATCCTCATGCCGCGCCCCGCAGACGTTTCCATGCCAGCACCGCCATCGAGGCCATGACCATCGCGGCAAAGCCCGATTGCGTCAGCCCCGCCCTGGCGGCGCGGCAGGTCTCGGGCGCGCAGTCGCGCAGCACGATCAGCGCATCGGCGGCCACCGCCAGCGACAGTATCGCGCCGAGGCCGAAAAGCCCCAGCCCCATGATCGTGATCCCGCGTTTCATGCCCGCCGCCCCGTTCCTGCTGCCCGACCCCGCGGCTGATAGCGCGCGCCCCCGGCCGGGGCCAGAGGCGCGGCACCCGGCGTCATTCGTGTTCGGTGCCGGGGGTGTGGGCGTCGCGGCCGGGGTTCGGGCCCACTGCGCTGGGGCATTCGCAATCGGCAAGGATATCGTTGGCCTTGTCCGAGCGGAGCCCGGCGGGCTGCGCCTCGAGCGCGGCGCGCGCGGCGCGCAGGCCCCAGTCGATATCGCCCTCGACCCAGGCGGGGCGGTTGTCGCCGCCCGAATGGATATCGCCCTGCCGGGCGTTGCGGCTTTGACGGGCGACGCGGCCGAATGCCGACAGCGCGGCCTCGCGCTCCTTGGGATGGAGCCCGTCGATATCCTCCTGCGAGAACTTGGCCACCATGCGCGCCGCCCAGTCGGGCAGGCCGCGGTCATCGCCCAGGACATCGGCCAGGAACTTCTTTTGCCAGCTCAGATCGGTCATCGCGTCTCTCCTTTGTCGGTCGGGACGACAACGACGACCCCCCTGCCCCGCGTTCCCCGACCGGGGCGCGGCACTCTGGCGGGGGCCGGGCGAAAGCTGTAATCCCTCGCTCGAGCAGGGAGGAACCGCATGGGTGAAATCGTTCTGGTCCGCCACGGGCAGGCCAACAGCCACGCGACGACCGAAGAGGATTACGACCGGCTCAGCCCCCTGGGACACCGGCAGGCCGAGCGGCTCGGCGCCTGGCTCGAGGCGCGGGGCGAGCGGTTCGACCGCGTGATCTCGGGGACGCTGCGCCGTCACCGCGAGACGGCCGCCGCGATGGGCCATACCGGCCCCGAAACCGATGCGCGGCTGAACGAGATGGATTACTTCAACCTCGGCGAGGCCCTGCGCCGGACCAAGGGCGTGCCGATGCCGCCCGATGCCGACGGGTTCGCCGCGCACATGCCGCAGGTCATGCGCGCATGGCACGATGCCGAGATCCAGGGCAACGAGAGCTTTGCCAGCTTCGAGACGCGCATCACCGGCGCGCTGATCGACGCCGCCGAAGAAGGCCGGCGCGTGCTGTGCGTGACCTCGGGGGGCGTGATCGGAATGGTCATGCGCCATATCCTCGATCTCGACCCCCACCGCCTGTCCATGGTGCTGCTGCCGATCCTCAACACCTCGGTGCACCGCATCCATGTGCGCGGGCCGCAGATGATCCTCGGCTCGTTCAACGCGGTGCCCCATCTCGACGCACCCGACCTCATGGCCGAACGCACCCATTTCTGAGCGGCCCGCGTCCGGCAGCGCGGTCTAGCCGACGATGCGGTAATAAAGCGCGTCGGGCAGGAAGTTGGCCATGCCGCGCAGCCCCGCCGACAGGGCCAGGGGAAAATTGCGCGCGAAACCGCCCTGGTTCATGTGGTCGAAGAACCGCTGCGCGGCCTCGTCCGGCTCGAGGATCTGGGGCATCCGGAAATCGTTCCGGTCGGTCAGGCGGGTGCGGATGAAGCCCGGATTGACGAGCTGCACCTCGACCCCGCTACGGCGCAGATCGGCGTGCATCCCCTCGGCCAGCGCCATCAGCCCCGCCTTGGACGCGGCATAGCCGGTCGAACGCGGCAGCCCGCGAAACCCCGAGAGCGACCCGGTCAGCACGATATGGCCCGCGTCGCGCGCGACCATCCGCGGCACGACGCGGCCCAGAACCCGCACGACGCCGGTCAGATTGACGTCGCACATCGTCTCGACCTTGTCGGCGTCCCAATCCTGCGCGGCGAGCGGCCAATAGGCCCCCACCGTGACGATCAGCCCGTCGATCTCGCCCGCCTCCTCGGCGGCCTTGCCGACGCTTTCGCGGTCCGACACGTCGCAGGGCACCGCACGCGCCCGGCCGGGCAGCTCGGCCACGAGGTCGGCCAGCCGATCCTCGCTGCGCGCGCTGAGAACCAGCGACGCGCCCGCGCGGCTGACCTTGTGCGCCACCGCGCGGCCAAGCCCTTCGGACGCCCCGACGATCCAGTAGGTCTTTCCGGTCCAGTCGCGCAAGATCAGCCCTCCTTCGGACGAATTACGGCAAAAAGCTCGGCCACCGTAATGCCGAATTTGCGGAACTGGCTGCGGTTCACCAGCACGCCGTGTTCCGTGAGGTAGATCCAGTCGACCACCGAAAGCGTATGCCCCCCGGCATCCTCGGGCAACCGGATACGATAGGCCATCCGCAGGGTCGGCCCGACGATCCGGCCCTTTGCGCGGCCGTCGATATCGTCGGCCTCGGCGGCGACATGGCCATCGTTGCCCAGCGACAGGCGCCATTCGCGCAGCTGCGTCGCGCCGCTGTCGAATGCGAAATCAAGTGTCACGGTCCCCTCGCGCCCCGTCCAGTCGCCCCTGACATCGGCGCGGAAACGCGAGCTGACCCGCCCCGTCGGACCAAAGACCAGCCCGTCGCAGACCATCGCGCCGGACAGCCGTTCGTGCAGGACGAGGTCGGGACCCAACCCGAGGTACTCCGAGGGCTGCTGCCCCTGGAACGACAGGAAACGACGCCGCAGCCCGAACACCGCGGCCACGAGGATCAGGGCGAAGCTGAGAAAGACGAACAGTTCCACACGCGACTCTTTATCCAGGGCACCGGCAAAAGACATACCGGTTTGAATCGCGGTGTCAGCGCCCCGCGGGCCGGTTCGTTCCGGAATCGGCGATCACATCTGGGCCACTCGCCTCGACCGCGGACGGCTCAGCTTCGGCCGAACAGCCGCTCGATATCCGACAGCTTGAGCTCGACATAGGTGGGGCGGCCATGGTTGCACTGCCCCGAACGCGGGGTCGCCTCCATCTCGCGCAAAAGCGCGTTCATCTCGTCGGGCCGCATCCGTCGCCCCGCCCGGATCGAGCCGTGGCACGACATGCGAGACAGCACCGCCTCGATGCGCGCCGTGACCGAAGACGCCTCGCCCATGTCGTCGAGCTCGTCGAGAATGTCGCGCAGCATCGCCTCGGCATTCACCTCGCCGAGGATCGCGGGCGTTTCGCGCACGGCCACCGCTCCGCCGCCGAAAGGCTCGACGCTCAGCCCGGCGCGCGACAGGTCGTCCGCGATCTCGAGCAGCCGCGCCGCATCCTCGGGCGACAGCTCGACGACCTCGGGGATCAGGAGGGCCTGCGCGGGCACGCCGTTCTCGGCCATCTGGCGCTTGAGCTTTTCATAGACCAGCCGTTCATGCGCGGCGTGCTGGTCGACGATCACGACGCCGTCGGCCGTCTGCGCGATGATATAGGTCTCGTGAACCTGCCCCCGTGCGGCACCGAGGGGATGCGCGTCGCCGGGCGGCGGCTCGGGGGTCTCGTCCACCCGTGCAAAGACGGCCTGCGTTTCGGCAAAGGCGGGCAACGCGTCGGGCGCGGGGGCCTGCGCCTGCCACGCGCGCGACAGCGCCCCGGCGCCGGGGCGGTCCATCTGGTAGATGCGCGGCCCCTGCGGCTCGGGACGCATCGCGCCCAGCGTCGCGGCCCCCACGCTCGAGGATGCGCGATGCCCCGCAGCCGCCAGCGCATGCTTGATCGCCGACACGATCAGCCCGCGCACGATGCCCGGCTCGCGAAACCGGACCTCGGATTTCGCGGGGTGCACGTTCTGATCGACCAGCGCCGGGTCGCAATCGACGAACAGCGCGGCGACCGGGTGCCTGTCCCGGCTCATCACGTCGGCATAGGCGCCGCGCAGGGCGCCGGTCAGCAGCTTGTCGCGCACGGGACGGCCGTTGACGAAGAGGAACTGCGCGACGGCCGCGCCGCGCGAATAGGTGGGCAGACCGGCGAAACCGGTCAGCCGAAAGCCCTCGCGTTCGGCCTCGATCCTGAGCGCATTGGCGGTGAACTCGGCCCCCACGATCCGCGACAGGCGCCGCTCGAGCGCGTCGAACAGCTCGCCCTGGCAGGCCTCGACGCGAAAGACCTCGCGCCCCTCGCCGCCGCCCGTGACATCGCGCAGGCAAAAGCCGACGGCCGGTTCGGCCATGGCCAGCCGCTTGAGCGTATCGCCGATGGCCTGCGCCTCGGCCCGGTCAGTGCGCAGGAACTTGAGCCGCGCGGGCGTGGCGTAGAACAGGTCGCGCAGCTCGACCACGGTGCCGCGCGTGGTGGCGGCGGGGCGCACCGGCTCGGCCCGGCCGCCCGCGACCGACAGGCAGGCCCCCTCGCCATCGACGCACCGCGAGGTGATGCAAAGCCGCCCGACCGCGGCCAGCGACGGCAGCGCCTCGCCGCGAAAGCCGAAGGTGCGGATGTTCAGAAGGTCCGAGCCGTCGATCTTGGAGGTCGCATGACGGCTGAGCGCCACGGGCAATTCATCCCCGCCCATCCCGCAGCCGTCATCGGTGACGCGGATCAGCGTCTTGCCGCCATCGGCGAACGCGACCTCGATCCGGGTGGCGCCCGCGTCGAGCGCGTTCTCGACCAGCTCCTTGACCGCCGAGGCGGGCCGCTCGATCACCTCGCCGGCGGCGATGCGGTTGATCGCCGATTCGTCGAGCTGGCGGATAACGGGGCGATTTTCGCCCATATTGCGATCATGTGCGGTCATGCCACAATTCCTAGCATGACCGCCGGGGCCGATGAACCGCGAAATTCAGTTCGTCGACGAAAGCCCCTCGGGCTGGCCCACCACGACGAAAGACAGGTCCTCGGGCCTGAAGATACGCTCCGCGACCCTGCGGATATCCTCGAGCGTGACGGCCTCGATCTCGTCGTTGCGCGTCTCGATATAGTCGGCGGGCAACCCGTCGAGCTGCATCCCCACGAGGATGCCGGCGATCCGCGCATTCCCGTCGAAGCGCAACGGATAGGCCCCGGTGAGATAGCGTTTCGCGGCCTCGAGCTCGTCCTCGGTGACGCCCTCGGCGGCGCGGGCCCATTCGTCCGCGATGACCTCGACCGCTTCGGCCGCGCTGTCATTGGCCGAGGACGCCTGCCCCATAAGCATCGCAGCGTGGTCCAGCGGCAGCAGGTACGAGCCCACCCCGTAGGTCAGGCCGCGTTTCACCCGCACCTCTTCCATCAGGCGCGAGTTGAACCCGCCGCCGCCGACGATCTCGTTCAGGATGTAGGCGGCAAAGAAATCCGGGTCGTCGCGGGCGATCCCTTCGTGGCCGAACAGGATCACCGATTGCGGCACCGCGTAGTCGATGACGCTGATCCCCGGATCGAGCGACCATTCCGCCGCCCCCGGCAGATCGGCGGGCGAGGTCGCGGGCAGATCCCCCAGGAGCGTGTCGAGCACGCGGCCGAGTTCGTCGGCCGTGATATCGCCCGTGGCCGCGATATAGGCGCGGTCGCGCACCAGCGTATCGGCATGGGCCTGCACGATGTCGTCTCGGGTCAGCCCGCCGACCGAGGCGACCATGCCCTCGACCGGGGTGCCGTAGGGGTGATCGGGAAAGGCCATCGCGTCGAAACTGCGCCGCGCGATGGCACCCGGATCGGTGGCGTCGCGCGCCAGCCCCGACAGGACCTGGTCGCGCACCCGGTCGATGCTGTCCTCGGTAAAGGCGGGCTCGACCAGCGCACGGCGCAGCAGCGACACCGCTTCGTCCTGCGTCTCGGAAAGCCAGCGCGCCGAGACCGAGACGGAATCGTTGCCGGCGTCGAAATCGTAGGAAGCGGCAAGCGCATCGCGCGCCCCGGCAAAACCCTGCGCGTCGAGATCGCCGGTGCCTTCCTCGAGCAGACCGGTCATCAGGTTCACGGCCCCCGCGCGGCCGGGCCGGTCGAGCGCGGCGCCCCCGCGGAACCGTAGCTCGAGTGCGACGAAGGGCAGGGAATGATCCTCGACCAGCCAGGCGTCGATGCCGCCGGGCGAGGTGATCTGCTCGACCTCGACGGCGGCGCGGGCGGGAAGGGCGGCAAGGCCCAGCAGGCAGACAAGAAGCAGGCGGATCATTGAATCATCTCCTCGGCGGCGGGCTGCGGATCGGCGGCAGAGGATGCCGGGGGCGCCGCGGGCGCCGTGTCTCCAGTCGCGGGGGCCGCGTCTCCGCCGCCTTGCGACGCGGTCAGGAAACCGGTCACGGCGCGGTCGCGGTCAAAGACCCGGCGCGCGGCGGCCATGATCTCGTCCGCGGTGACGGATTGCAGCACGTCGGGCCACGCCGCCACGTCGTCGAGCGTCAGCCCGCTGGTCAGGGCCGCGCCATAGCGGCGCGCCAGCGATTGCATCGAGTCGGCCTCGTAGATCTGGCTCGCGCGGAGCTGCGTCTTGATCCGGTCGAGCTGGTCCGCGTCGATCCCGTCCTCGAGGAAATCGGCGATCTCGCGGTCGAGCGCGGCCTCGGCCTCGTCCAGCGGCACGCCGGGCGCAGGCACCATGACTAGCCCGAAGGTCGTGTCGTCGAGCGCGGTGCCGTCATAGAAGGCCGACGCGTAAAGCGCCTCGCCGGTGCCGAACTGCAACCGCCGCGCCAGCTCGGAGCTTTGGCCGTCGCCGAGGATCTCGGCCAGCAGGGTCAGCGCCGCCGCCTCATCCTGGTCGCCCGGATCGCGCTCGGGCGCGAGATAGGTGCGGATGAAATAGGGCTGCGCCACGCGCGGATCCTCGTAGGTCAGGCGCCGCTCGGCCAGTTGCGGCGGTTCCTGCGGGCGGGTCCGCTCGGGCAGGTTCTCGGTCGTCTCGAGCGGGCCGTAATGCTCGACCGCCAGCGCGCGCACCTCGTCGGGGGTCACGTCGCCAGCCACGATCAGGATGGCATTGTTGGGCGCATAGAAGGTTTCGTAGAACTCAAGCGCATCCTCGAGCTCGAGCGCCTCGACCTCGTCCATCCAGCCGATGATCGGGCGGCCATAGGGGTGGTTGAGATATTGCGCGGCGCTGCGCTGTTCCGAAAACAGGGCGCCGGGATCGTTCTCGATCCTCTGGTTGCGTTCCTCCTGCACCACGCGCAGCTCGGTCGCGATATCGCGGTCGTCGAGTTGCAGGTCGCGCATCCGGTCGGCCTCCATCTCCATCATCAGGCCGAGCCGGTCGGCGGCGACGCGCTGGAAATAGGCGGTGTAATCGTAGCTGGTAAAGGCGTTGTCGGTGCCGCCATTCGCCGCCACCACGCGGCTGAACTCGCCCGGCTCGAGCTCGTCGGTGCCCTTGAACATCAGGTGTTCGAGGTAATGCGCCACGCCCGACACGCCGGGCCGTTCGTCGGCGGCGCCGGTGCGATACCAGACCATGTGAACGACCACCGGGGCGCGGTGATCCTCGAGCACGACGACATCGAGCCCGTTCTCGAGCGTGAAACTGGACACTTCGGCCGCGCCGGCCGGCACGGCGGCGGCAAGGGCGAGACTGAGCGCGGCAAGCGGTCGCAACATTCGGCAATCCCCGATCCGGTTGGATGAAATCCCGGTAAAGTTAAACGCCCCGCGCCCCGGCGCAATCGGGGTCAACGCGCTTGTGAGGGGGCGATCACTCGGGCAGGTTCTCGGGCGGCGCCGAGGGCGTGCGGATGCCGCGGCGGCGCAATTCCTCGAGCCAGAAATACTTGTCGAGCGACTGGCGTTCATAGGCGCGGAAATAGACGGTGTTGTTGAACAGCCGCTCGAGCAGCCGCCCGTCATTGCGGCGGCGGAACTCGAGATCCTCGGCGGCGAGCGTCGCGCGGATGGCGGGATCGACCCCGAACCGGCGCGTATGCGCCAACAGCGCCGGGCCCTGAACGCCGGTCGCGCCCGGCGTCTTGGCCGCCGGGTTGCCGCCCAGCGCGGCGACCGCATCGGCCTCGGGCGTCAGGTCCGCGCGGTTGCGCGCACCGAGCAGCGGCGGCGGCAGCGCGGAATAGCTGTCGGGCGTGGCGAGCGGGCGGTTCGGCACGATGGCGAACTCGTCCGGCCCGGCATCGTCCGAAGTCAGCGTGATGAGATCCGGCGTCCCGGAGCCGCAGCCCGCGACAAGCCCGATGCAAGCCGTGGCGATCAGAACCCGAATGCCGCGCATCAGCGCCTCCACCTCGTCGAAGAAACATCCCCGCCGGCAGGCTTAGCGCAAGGCCCCGGCGACGTCACGCCATCTCTTTGCGGCCGGTGAACAGGACCAGTCCGATGGCCCCCGCGAAGATCGAGATATCGGCCACGTTGAACGCATAGGGGTTCTCGATCCCGCAGCATGTCATATTGAGGAAATCGGCGACCGCGCCGTAAAGCAGCCGGTCGACCACGTTGCCCAGCGCGCCGCCCGTCAACAGGCCCGCCGAGACGAGGCCCCAGCGGCCCGGACGGTCGCGCCAGACCCATTGCAGAACCCAGGCCGTGATCGCCAGCGCGATGCCGATCAGCACCCAGCGCGTCCATTCGGACTGCCCGGCGAACAGGCCGAAATTGATCCCCTCATTCCAGGCCATGCGGAAATTGATCCAGGGCGGCAGCACCTCGATCTCGCCCCGGCGGGCAAGCCCCATCAGGTGCACGACGATCACCTTGGTGATCTGGTCCAGCGCAAAGACTGCGGCGGCGGTGATCAGAAGAATGCGCATCAGTGCCTAAAGTGTCGCATACCGGTAAAGACCATGGCCAGCCCCGCCGCATCGGCGGCGGCGATCACCTCGTCGTCGCGGACCGACCCGCCCGGCTGGATGACGGCGGTGGCGCCCGCCTCGGCCGCGGCCATGAGCCCGTCGGCAAAGGGGAAGAACGCGTCCGACGCCACGACCGAACCCTTGGTCGGCGGCGTGTCGAGACCCAGCGCCGCGGCCATGTCCTCGGCCTTGCGGGCGGCGATCCGGGTGCTGTCGACGCGGCTCATCTGGCCCGCGCCCACCCCCACGGTCGCGCCGGCCCTCGCATAGACGATGGCGTTCGACTTTACGTGTTTCGCGACCGTCCATGCAAATAGCAGGTCGGCGATCTCGGTGTCGGACGGGGCCCGCGCGGTCACGATCCGCAACTCGTCGCGCGTGATCCGGCCGGCGTCGCGGTCCTGCACGAGATAGCCACCCGAGACCTGTCGCCAGACCTCGCCCGCGGCGCGCGGATCGGCCAGCGCATCGGTCGTCAGCAGGCGCAGGTTCTTTTTCCGGGCGAAAACAGCCTGCGCTGCGTCATCGGCGCCGGGCGCGATCACGACCTCGGTAAAGATGGCGGCGATGGCCTCGGCGGTCGGCCCGTCGAGCGGCCGGTTCAGCGCCACGATCCCGCCGAAGGCCGACACCCGGTCGCAATCGAAGGCGCGGGAATACGCCTCGGCCAGCGTGTCGGCACGGGCGACGCCGCAGGGATTGGCGTGCTTGACGATGACGCAGGCCGGCGCGTCTCCGGCGAACTCCGACACCAGCTCGAACGCGGCGTCGGTGTCGTTGATATTGTTGTAGCTCAGCGCCTTGCCCTGAAGCTGGCGCGCGGTCGCGACGCCGGGCCGGTCGCTGCCGTCGGTGTAGAAGGCCGCCGCCTGATGCGGGTTCTCGCCATAGCGCAGCGCCTGGGCAAAGCGCGCCGACACGGTGCGGCGGCGCGGGGTCGGCGCGTCGATGGCCCGCGCCATCCAGCCCGACACCGCCGCGTCATAGGCGGCGGTCCGCGCGAATGCGCGCTGGGCCAGCGTGCGGCGGAACGGCTCGGTGGTGCCGCCCTCGGCGTCGAGCTCGGCGCGCAGGGCGTCGTAATCCTCGGCATCCGTGATCACGGCGACGAAACGGTGGTTCTTGGCCGCCGCGCGGATCATCGCCGGGCCGCCGATGTCTATGTTCTCGACCGCCTCGGCGTAATCGGCGCCGCGGGCGACCGTGGCCTCGAACGGGTAGAGGTTGACCACGAGCAGGTCGATCTCGGGGATGTCATGCATCCGCATCGCGTCCATGTGGGCGGGATCGTCGCGCAGCGCCAACAGCCCGCCGTGGATGCGGGGATGCAGCGTCTTGACGCGGCCATCCATCATCTCGGGCGATCCGGTCACGTCGGCCACGTCCCGCACCTCGATCCCGGCCGCGCGCAGCGCCGCGGCGGATCCCCCGGTTGAGAGGATCTCGACCCCGCGGGCGGCCAGATCGCGGCCCAGCTCGACCAGCCCCGTCTTGTCCGAAACCGAGATCAGGGCGCGGGTGACGGGACGGGCATCGGCTTTGGCGGGCATGGGCGGTCCTCTGGAACGTGTCGTTCAGGCGAGCACAGGCTCGCCGTCGTCGTGATCGTCGCGCACCGCATCGGGCGTTTGCCGCGCTTTTGCAAGTGTCCAGCTCACCCGCGTGGCGTATTCCACCGCCCGCGAACTCAGCACGATCTGGCGCGAGGGGACGGGCCCGGTCTCGTTCATGTCGAGATAGACCGAGGCCTCGACCGACAGCCCGGCCGCCCCGGTATGGCGAAACACCCACAGCTCGCCCGATTTCAGCATGAGCGAGATCGCGGTGCCATCCTCGCTCGTCTCGGCAAAGACGTTCGGGTGCAAATGAAAGCGCACCGAGAACGGGATCTCGCCGCCCGCGGCCGCAAGCGCGCGGTCGAAGATCGCCTCGTCATGGCGGTCGAGGGTCGCGATCACGTCCTCGCCCTGAAGCCCGCGCCCGTCATGCGACAGATAGACCTGCCGGACATGGGTCAGACCGTGGCTCAGCACATAGCCGTCATGGCCCGCGATCAGTCCCGAGGCGCGGTCGCTCTCACGCCGTTCCAACCTGACGTCGGCGGGGGCTTCGGACACCGTGTCGTCGGCGGACGCGATCCGGGCCGAGGAATAGCCGTCGAGCACCAGCGTCGAATGGGACGGAGTCGCCCGGCCCGCGCGCCGCCATTTCGCCCCGAAATGCCGCCCCGCGCCGCAATTCACCACGACGGGGCGCCGCCCGCTGGTCAGCTCGAAGGCCAGCGTCGAGGCATGCCCGTCGACCGATCCCGGCCCCTCGGGCGGCGGGGCGGCATCCATGATGAGCGTCGTGCGTCCGCGCGACAGCCGCGCGAACCCCATGGGCAAGGCAGGCGCCGCGCGCGGCCGCGCACCCGATAGCGCGAGCGCCCGGTCGAGCAATCCAGGCGCGCCCCGGCCGCCGCCGTGAAACCGCGCGAGCCCCCCATCGGCATGGCGCAATGCGCGCAGCAGGGCGGCAGCATCGCGGATCGCCTCGTCAAGCGGCGTCGGCACCTCGTGGCCAAGCTCGATCAGGTCGGAACGCACCCGCACCAGCAGGGCGAACAGCTCGAGCAGGTGTTCGGGATTGCGGGTGGCCAGCCCCGCCTCGGCGTCGATCCGCCGCGCGGCCTCGAGCCCCAGCGACGCGGTCAACGCGGGCAGCTCGTCCGACAGCCCTTCCAGCGTCAGCGCGGCGATCACCGCCCCGCCCAGCGCGTCGAACCGCGCCATTCCGATGGGCACCCTCGCCCAGCGGCGCGCGACATGGCGGGCCTGCCGGCCGGCGGCGGCGAACAGGCGGTCGGCATCGCCGGGCCCCGCGCCACCCAGTATCGCGGCCGAGAAATCGAGCATGTTGCGCACCCGTCGGCCGGTCAGGGCGGGCGACCAGCCCGGCCCCCGCCCGCGTCCGAACCGGTCGAGCCAATCGAAGGTCCAGTCGCGCGCGCAGGCCTCGGCCTCGGGCGTGCCCGCGGCCACCAGGTCGGCCAGCCAGTCGAAGCCGTGCAGATCGACGGTGGACGCGTCCTCGTCGACGGGCAGCGCCCAGATCGAGCTGCCCGGCGCCTCGATCACGTAGCCGCCCAAAAGAAAGGTGCCCTGCGCCATCTGCCGCCCGCGGGCGACGCGGCCGGTATGACGCGGCTGCGGATCGGATCGGGGATGGCCCGCGGCGCGGCCGCGCATGGCACGCCAGATCGTCAGCCGCTCGCGCCAGCCGACCCGGCCCAGACCGTTATGTCGCGCGCTGCCCTGCGCCATGAATCCCGCCCGCCTCGCGTGTGTTTTTCGCGATGTCTTTTGCGGCGGTGATACCATGGGCGGGGCGGGCCGTCATCCGGCATCGCCCCGCATCGTCAGGGTCGCGATGAAGAACCCGTCGATCCCGCCCCGCCCGGCCCAGTGATCGGGGCGCAGGCGCAGGCCGGTCTCGGCCCGCCAATCGGGCTCGATGCCGTCGGGCAGCGTCTCGGGCAGGCCGGCGGACAGCCCCGGATGGCGGGCCAGCGCGGCAGCGATCTGCTCTTCGCCCTCGGCGGGGAGGAGTGAACAGACGCAATAGACGAGCCGCCCGCCCGGTTTCAGCAGGCCCAGCGCCCGGTCGATCAGCCGCGCCTGAAGCGCCACCGGCGCGTCGAGATCCTGCCCCGCCTTGACATGGGGCAGGTCGGGATGGCGCCGGATCGTGCCCGTCGCGGTGCAGGGCGCGTCGAGCAGGATCGCGTCGAAGGGCGCGTCCTCATGGGTCAGCGCATCGCCCACGACGACCCGCGCCTCGAGCCCGCAGCGCGCGAGGTTCTCGCGCAACCTCCCGGTCCGTGCCTCGGACTGGTCCAGCGCCGTGACATCGGCCCCCGCCGCGGTAAGCTGGAGCGTCTTGCCCCCCGGCGCCGCGCACATGTCGAGCACGCGCATCCCCGGTCCCGCGCCGACCAGCCGCGCCGGGATCGCAGCCGCCGCATCCTGCACCCACCACGCGCCCTCGGCGAATCCCGGCAGGGCCGAGACCTGTCCCACGGCGCGCAGCCGCACCGATCCCGTGGGCAGCAGCTCGCCCCCCAGCCGCGCGGCCCAACCGGGCGCATCGGCGCGCACCGTCAGGTCGAGCGGCGGCTCGGCGGCAAAGACATCCTCCATCGCGGCGACGGCCTGTTTGCCCCAGGCCGCGACCAGTGGCTTGCGCAGCCATTTGGGCAGGCGCGGCACCGGGGCGGCCGACCACGGTTCGGGGTCGAGCCGCAGGATATTGCGCAGAACCGCGTTGACCAGTGACGGCTGCCCCCCCGTCGTGCGCGCCGCATCCACCGCGCCGTCGACGGCGGCATGGGGCGCCGTGCCCGCGACGAAGATCTCGAACAGGCCCAGCCGCAGCGCGTTCAACGTCGCCTCGGACGGGCGGCGGCGCAGGAACGGCCCCAGCACCCGGTCGGCGCGGTCGGCCCAGCGCAGGGTGCCCGTGGCCAGCCGCTGCGCGGCGGCGCGCCCTTCGGGGCGCAGCGATGCCAGCCGTTCGGGCGCGGCCTCCGAGATCATGCGGCGGGCGTCCGTCACGTCGCACAAGAGCGCGAGCGTCGCGTTTCGGATCGGGTCGGTCATGTCGCACTCCGGTCGGGCCGACTTGAGCGGCGGCGTCGCGCACGTATATGGATGTCGGACCCAAGGAAAGCCAAGGTGATCGCCATGACCGACGACCGCGACGACCTGCCCCCTGCCGCGCGCCGCGCGCTGGACGAGGCCGAGGCCCGGCGCAAGGCCGCCCGCGCGCCGGAGATGCCGACCGAACTCGGCGGCCGCGACGGGCCCGAGCCGGTCCGCTTCGGCGACTGGGAACGCAAGGGCATCGCCATCGACTTCTAGCTGTGAAAACTCTGAAGGTTGTTCACCCTGTTCGGGGTTAGGCTGCAATCGCCAAACTCCAGCCGAGGACCTCGCAGGATGAACAACCCGCATCATGGTGCCCGCCTTACCGTCTACAGTCGAGAACAGATCGTGTCCCGCGTGCGGGCGGGGCAGAGGGCTTCGGATGTGGCCGAGGCGTTCGGGGTTTCGCTGCGCACCGTCCGCAAGTGGCTGGCGCGGTTCCGCGCGGGCGGGCGCGCGGCGCTGTCTAATCGCGCAAGCGCGCCCGCCCGCGTGTCGGGACGGTTGCCGGATCGCCTGGTCGCGCTGATCCTGCATCTGCGCCGGAGCCTGCGCCTGACGGGGGCGGAGATCGCGGCCAGGCTGGGTCTCGCCCGCTCCACCGTGGCCCGGTGGCTCGCCCGGTCGGGGATGGGTCGGCTGGACCGGCTCGATCCGCCCGAACCCGTGCGACGCTACCAGCGCGCGCGTCCGGGCGAGCTGATCCATCTCGACATCAAGAAGCTCGGGCGCTTCGACCGGCCCGGCCACCGCGCCACCGGCACCCGGACAGGATGCCGCAATCGCGGCGCGGGCTGGGACTTCGTGCATGTCGCGGTCGATGACGCGACCCGGCTCGCCTATGTCGAGGTGCTGGCGGATGAGCGAAAGGACACCGCCACGGCGTTCCTGCTGCGTGCCCTGCGCTGGTTCCGCGGCCATGGCATCCTCGCCGAAAGGGTGATGACCGACAACGGCTCCGCCTACCGCTCCCGCCGCTTTGCCAAGGCCCTGCGCCTTCTACGCCTTCGGCACATCTTCACACGGCCCTACACGCCAAGGACCAATGGCAAGGCGGAGAGGTTCATCCAGACCCTCCTGCGCGAATGGGCCTACGGTCTCGCCCACCCGTCGTCGGCAGCGAGAAACGCCGACCTGCCCCGCTGGCTTGACTGGTTCAACCGTTCAAGGCCACATTCCGCCCTCAGCGGCCTGCCACCCCTGAAAAGGGTGAACGACCTGATGAGAACTCACATCTAGCGGTCGCGCCGCGCGGGGAACACGCGGGCGAAACGTCTAGTTCAGACCCAGAACGTCCATCATGTCGTAATGGCCCGCGGGACGGTCCGCGGCCCAGAGCGCGGCCCGCACCGCGCCGCGGGCGAACAGGCCGCGATCGGTCGCGCGGTGGCTGAGCGCGATGGTCTCGCCCTCGCCCGCGAACATCACCTCGTGTTCGCCCACGATATCGCCGCCCCGGATCGCGGCGAAACCGATGGCGCCGGGGCGGCGCGCGCCGGTCATCCCGTCGCGCCCGCGATCGGCGACCGCGTCGAGCGACACGCCGCGCCCCCGCGCCGCGGCCTCGCCCAGCATCAGTGCCGTGCCCGAGGGCGCGTCGACCTTGTGGCGGTGATGGGCCTCGACGATCTCGATATCGAACCCCTCGCCCAGCGCGCGCGCCACCTGTTCGACGACCCGCGCGAGCAGGTTCACGCCGAGGCTCATGTTGCCAGCGCGCACGATGGTCGCACCGGCCGCGGCGGCCGCGTCGATGGCCTCGATATCGCCGGGGGCAAACCCGGTCGTGCCGATGACATGGCCGCGCCCCAGTCGCGCGGCGGCCTGCGCAAAGGCCACCGTGGCGGCGGGCGCAGTGAAATCGACCAACACCTCGGCCGCATCCAGAGCGGCATCCGTATCGCTGCCCACGACCAGCCCGCGCGGCCTACCGCCGAGGGCGGTGCCGAGATCGGCGTCGATCCAGTCATGCCCCGGCCGTTCCAGCACGGCCGCCAGGGTCGCACCCTCGGTCGCGTCGATCCTGTCGACCAGCATCCGGCCCATCCGGCCCGATACGCCCGCCACCGCCATCGTCACCATCGCGCGCGTTCCTTTCGCAAGATCACAAGCCCGTCACGCGGGCTACCGCGCGCGCCCCGAGGGCGCAACGGCGGTGTTGCGCCCCTGCCGGGTGCCGCTTAGATGCGGGGCATGGCCAAATCACGCTACTCCGAGGGCTCGGGCCCGTCGCAACGTCAGCTTCGTGTGGGGGAACTCATCCGCCGCACGCTGGCCGATGTGCTCAATCGCGGCGATATTCACGACCCCGATCTCAACCGCATGTCGATCACCGTGGGCGAGGTGCGCACGAGCCCCGATCTCAAGATCGCGACGGCCTTCGTGCTGCCCCTGGGCGGCGGCAATCGCGACGAGGCCATCGCGCTACTCGCCCGCAACAAGTCCGAGTTGCGGCGCGCGGTGGGGCGCGAGCTGACGTTGAAATACACCCCCGACCTGCGGTTCCGCATCGACGAGACCTTTGACCGGATGGACGAGACGCGGGCGCTGCTCGAGCGCGACGAGGTGCGGCGCGACCTCGACGCGGGCGACGACCCCGAGGACGGAGGCCCGGCATGATCGGGCGGGCCATCGCGCTCGCCGCGCTGGCGCTGGTCGCCGGTCCCGTCGCGGCAGATGACGCCGCGCCCTGTTCCGAGCGGGTGTTCGACGGCGCCCGGTTCACCGCCTGCGAGATCGACCTGAACCGCGAGACCCTGCGGCTGTGGCTGTATGACGAGAACGGCGTGCCCTATGGCAGCTTTCGCAATCTCGACGCGGCGCTGGCCGAGCAGGGTCAGGCGCTGGGCGTGGCGATGAACGCGGGCATGTATCACCCCGATCGCGCGCCCGTCGGCCATTACATCGAGGACGGTACCGAGACGATGCGCGTCGTCACCTCGGACGGGCCGGGCAATTTCGGACTGCTGCCCAACGGTGTGCTGTGCCTGCATGACGACAGCGCCGAGATCGTCGAAAGCCGTGCCTATGCCGCCGCGCCGCCCGATTGCGCCTTTGCCACCCAGTCTGGGCCGATGCTGGTCATCGACGGCGCGTTGCATCCCCGTTTCATCGCGGATTCGGATTCCCTGAACATCCGCAACGGCGTCGGGGTCAGCGATGACGGGCGCACGGCGTGGCTGGTCATTTCGGGCGAGCGGGTGAATTTCCACCACTTCGCCCGGTTCTTTCGCGACGCGCTCGGGACGCCGAACGCGCTGTATCTCGACGGCAGCGTGTCGCGCCTTTTCGCGCCCGAGACCGGGCGCGACGACCTGGGCCTGCCGATGGGCCCGATCATCGGCACCGTGCGGGATCGCGGCTGATGGGACGTAGGCGCAAGGGGCGCGACATCAGCGGCTGGGTCATCGTCGACAAGCCCGCGGGTATCGGCTCGACCGATGTCGTGTCCAAGGTTCGCTGGGCCTTCGACGCGAAAAAGGCCGGCCATGCGGGCACGCTCGACCCCGATGCGACGGGGCTGCTGGCCGTCGCGTTGGGCGAGGCGACCAAGACCGTGAGCCTCGTGACGGACGGGCTCAAGGCCTATGATTTCACGATGCGCCTCGGCGCCGCGACCACGACCGACGACGCCGCGGGCGAGGTGATCGCGCAAAGCGACGCCCGCCCCTCGGACGAGGCCATCCGCGACGCTCTCGGGGCCTTTCGCGGCGAGATCGCGCAGGTTCCGCCGACCTTCTCGGCGGTCAAGGTGGACGGGGCGCGCGCCTATGACCTTGCGCGTGACGGCGCGCCGCCCGAACTGGCCGCAAGGCCGATCTGGATCGACGAGATCGAGCTGATCGACCGGCCCGACGCGGATACCGCGCGCCTGCGCATGGTTTGCGGCAAGGGGGGCTATGTACGCTCGGTGGCCCGCGATCTTGGCGCAGCGCTCGGGTGTCTGGGCCATGTCACGGCGCTGCGCCGGGTGTGGTCGGGCCCGTTCGATGTCGAGGGCGCCGCGACGCTCGACACGATCGAGCGGCTGGCGCGCACGCCCGAACTCGACACGCTGCTGCGCCCGATCGAGGACGGGCTGGCCGATCTGCCGCGCTGCGACGTGACGGCACTGGCGGCGGCCCGCCTCGCCCATGGCAACCCGGCCGAGGTCATCGCCTCGCAGGCCGATTTTGGCGAACAGGCCTGGGCCGCGCATGGCGGCACCGCGCTGGCCGTCGGCGTCTATCGCGCCGGCCATTTCCACCCCGCGCGCGTGCTCAACCGCGGGGCATGATTACCCGCGCGCACCGCAAGGGCGACGCCGACAGCGTCGCGATCTACTCCGATTGCGAGCATTACCGGTTCGAGCTGACGCGCATCTGGGACGCCGGCGGCGCGCGGGCGCTGTTCGTGATGCTGAACCCCTCGACCGCGACCGAGATCCAGAACGACCCCACCGTCGAGCGGTGCGAAAGGCGGGCGCGGGCGCTGGGGTTCGGGGGCTTTCGGGTGTGCAACATCTTTGCCTGGCGCGCCACCGACCCGCGCGAGCTGCGCCGCGTGGCCGACCCGGTGGGCGCGGCCAATGACGCCGCCATCGTCGCGGGCTGCGCCTGGGCGGACCGGACGGTTTGCGCCTGGGGCACGCATGGCTCTTTGCTGGGGCGCGGCCCCGCGGTCGAGGCACTGATGCGCGCGCAGGGCGTGACGCTGAACCATCTGGGGCTGACCAAGGACGGCCACCCCAAGCACCCGCTTTACATCCCCTACAGCACCGCGCCTACCGAATGGGCGCCCACCCCCTAGATCCGGGCGAACGGGTCCGGCGGCGCGGGGGCGAGGCTGAAATCGGGCTCCAGATCGGTGCCCGGCGGGTCGCCGCCGGTGTCGCCCCTGCCGCATCCCGCGTCCTCGGGCTCGAGCAAAAGGGCATTGGGGTCGGGATCGGTGGGCTGGATCACGCCCTCGTCGGACAGCATCTGCTCGACCGTCTGCGGATCGCCCGTGCCGTCGATCCGCTCGACCATCACCGCGTCGTCGGGGGCAAGGCCCAGCCCCGGAAACAGGAGCGTCACCGCCCCGTCGGGATAGGCAAAGCCGATGCTCGGCGCGACCGGCGGCACCGCGTCCGGGTCGCCATCGTCGATATGGAAATCCGAGGCGTCGACCGGCAGGCGCAACGTCAGCACCTGTTCCGTCGGATCGAACCCCTCGACCACATGAGTACCCGGCGGCGGCGTGTCGATCAGCGGATCGTCGGGCAAGGCGACCTCGTCCGGGGGCGTGCCGCCCGCCCCGCCGCCCTCGGGATCGGTCGGCGCGACGTCGTCCGGCCCGGTCTCGACCGTGCAGGGCACCGGCGGGCGCGGCGCGATCTCGTCCAGAAGATCGCCCCGCCCCGCGTCGTCGGTGCCGTCGCGCGCGCCCGCCGCGTCGTCCGACCCGTCGTCGTCGTGGTCGTTCATCATCACGGGCAGCGCAAAGGCGCCCATCACGGATAGCAGAATAAGTCCGGCCAGCATCGGTCCCGTTTCCCTTTTCAACCCGACACCCACCCTAGGGTCAGGATGCATTGATTGTTGCTGTTCGGCGTGATTCACGGCCCGAAAAACGGAGCGGTGACATGGACGACCTCTACTGGCTGAGCGACGAGCAGATGGCCAAGCTTTCCCCTTT
>NZ_SNAA01000018.1 GCF_004358695.1 Palleronia sediminis | reverse complement strand
GGGGCCTGCGGCGCCGCGGTCACGGGCGCGGCGGGGGCCGGGCGCGACTGCGCGGCGGGCGTGCCGGCCTGTCGGGCGGGGGCCTGCGCGGTGTCTGTTCGGGCCGGTGCCGGAGCGCCGCGGCCCGCCATCAGCCGCGCCTCGACCGTGTCGATGGAACGCGCGGCCGAGGGGCTGGTTCGCCGGGCGATATCGGCCAACTGGCCCACCTGTTCGGTCGAAGCGATATCGTTGGCCTTTTCCAGCGTGGCGACCAGCACGTTCGTCTCGCGGCAGGACGACAGCACACCGCGATAGGTCTGCAGGGCGCCCGCGCTCTGCCCCGCCTGCACCTGCATCGCGGCAAGCTGCCAGGCATTGTTGACGCGGTCGCATTTCAGGATCTCGGGGCTCTTGCGGGCGGCGTCGATGGCGGCCGTCGCGTTGCCCGACCGCATCGCCGCGTCAAAGCTCGCTTGCGCCTCGCCCGCCTCCAGGAGGCGTACCATCTCGGCCGGCGGCGTCCAGTCGGGATAGACCGTCTGCAAATGCTGCAACCGGCCGCGCGCCGCCTGAAGGTTGCCGATCTCGATCAGCCGCCAGATGCGGTTCGCATCCTCGCCCGGTCCGGTCGGGGCGGCGGCCTGCCGCTTGAGCGCATCGAGATCCGAGGGCGGCGTCCAGTCGGGATAGGCCTCTTTCAGGCGGCGGAGCTCGGCCTGGGCCGAGCGCATGTCGTTCTGTTCGAGATAGTAGCGCAGCGCGCGCAGATCCTCGGGCCCGAGATCGCGGGCCGACGCGCCCGCGGCCAGCATCGCGCCCAGCCCGAACGCGGCACAGAAAAGACGGATGGAACGCAGGCTCATATCGGAAAGCACTCCGGCAGGGTTTCGATCTGGGCGAGGCTGGCGAAAAGCTGCAGCGTCGCCGGGTAATAGGGTTGCGCCGCGTCGAAGGCCGGCATGGTCGAGCCCTCTTCGCGCATCGCGGCGCATAGCGTCAGCGCCTCGATCGCGCGATAGCCCGATGAGGGGCTCGTCTCGAGCACCGCGCCGGTGTCGTAATCGAGCACGGTCGCCGCATGCCCGTCGGGCAGGTCGACCGCCGCCCGCGCCCTGGCCGCGGACAGGACGGCGGGGTGCGCGGCATGGCCCGACCACACCATCCACAAGGGCACGCGCAACGCCTCGTAGCCGCTGTTGAGCGAGAACGCGTCGGATTTCAGCAACCCCGCCTCGGTCACCTCGATCCAGTCGGGCATCGGCCCGTGGCGCGCGATCTCGGCCAGCAGCACGTCGCCATTCGTGGCCGAGGTCGACAGCCGGCCCGCCCCGAAGGCGGCACCGAGCTCGGTCATGGCCTTGAGCATGTAATAGGACGGGTTGATGACGAAACCGGTCTCGGTCGCAAAGCCGAAAGAAGCGGGCAGCATCAGGAAAGCGCCGTCCTGGCCGGGAAAATCGACGATGCAGAGCCGTTCGATATCGGCCACGGTGGCGGCGGCGCGTTCGCGCAGGTCGGGCGCGGCAAAGGCCGACGCGGCATGGTTCAGCGCCCATGCATAGAACAGGTCGCCATCGGTGGCGTTGTTGGGGTCGGGCACCGGATCGGCGGCGTCGGGCAGCCAGCGCCATGCCAAAAGCGCATCGTCGCGGATGGCGAGATTATCCTCGGTCCAGCGATACATCAGGCGGAACGCGTCCTCGTCGCCCATCAGGGCGGCGATGGTCATGGCATAACCCTGCCCCTCGGAATGGCTGGCCTCTGATTGCAGGCGGTCGACGATCCGCCCCGAGGGATCGAGATGCGCGGCCTTGTAGGCCGCCCATGGCCCGGCCAGCGGATGCGAGGGCTGGGCCGCCTGAGCGGCGGCGCCGCCGCCCGAAAGGCGGGCGCCAATGGGCGCGGAGGCCAGCAGGGCCAGCAGGGAGCGACGGTTCATGCGATCAATCCTCGCGCGAGACGATGACGAAACGAAGGGCGATCAGGGCCGAAATAACGGCCAGTCCGAACAGGATCGCGGTAAAGGCGACGGGCGACCACGAGGCATAGTTGCCCAGCACATAGCGGAAATTCCTGAGCGTCAGCGGCTCGGCCAGTTCCGGGAGCTGTCGCGAGTCGTACCAGCTTCGCCAATAGCCCGCATCGTCGAGAACCGCGATCTGGCCCGACGGTCCGCCGATGCTGCGGCGCGAGGACGCGATCGAGGCCATGACCTCGATCAGATCGTCCTCTTCCTCGATGACGAGCCACAGCGCCCGCGGGTCGCTCCGGTCGAGCTGCGCCAGCAGCGCGTGGCCGTATTGATCGCCCAGCCACCGCTCGGCCTCGGCGTTGGGGTCGGGCATCAGCCGGTCGCGCACGGCATAGATGCGCCGGCGCAGATCCTCGAGCGACAGGTTCAGCATGAAGAACCGCCCGTCCCCTGCCCCGGCCCGCGCCGGCTCGGGCGACACGATCGCGTCGCCGAAAAGGTCGTCGGGCAGTTCCCCGATGCGGTCGGCCGGGTCGGGCACGGCCGCCGCGGGCTCGGTCCACTTGCGCTCGAGCGCCTTGTGCAGCTCGCTGCGCGAAATGTTGTACGCGCCCATCGGCAGCTCGCCCATCCGGTCCGCCGTCACCACCGTGAGGCGCGAGGCATTGGGTATCGCCTCGCCCAGCATGGCCTTGAGGGTCAGGCGCTCGGCGGTGGGCAGATCCTCGAGCCCGGTGCCGTTCACCGTGATGCCGCTGCCGCGCAGCGCGAAGACCGGCAGGCGCATCCCGGCAAGCCGCAGCCGGGGCGATTCGGGCACGCGCAGGGTCGAGCTTCCGCGGATCTCGAGCTTGGGGAAACTGTCGTCGGGACAGGCCGCGTCCTCGGGATCGCCGGGGATCAGCGCCTCGAACTGCAACAGGTTCGGCCCCTCGCGCAGCAGGTTGGCGTTGAACTTGATGGGGAACTGCTCGATCGGCTCGCCGCCCATGCCCGTCAGCGGCAACAGGCGCACCGTCTCGCCGTTCACCCGGATCAGCATGATGGATTTCTCGGGCAGGTTGCGCGCATAGGCGTAGTCGAGGTTCAGCATGGCCTTTTGCGCAGTCAGCACCAGCCAGTCGCGCGGCAGGGTAAAGATCTGGTCGCGCCGGAAATAATGGCTCGAGGTGCGCATGGTTTCGAGCCCGAGACTGGCCAGGGTCACCGCCTCGCCCGATGGCATCTGCGTGCGCGGGTCGATGCCGGTCTGCACCGCCAGCGCGTCGAGCATCGTGTCGTCGCCCTCGAGATCGGCCAGCAGCGTGTCGAGAAACGCCTCGGCATCGCCGAAGGAAAGGATGCGCTCGGGCACCGAGAGCGCCATGACGATGGCCCCGTCGCCGCCGCGCCGGAACTCGGCGCGCGGCTCGGTCTCGCCCCATCCGGGCAGCAGCGTGATCCGGGCCAGCGGTTGCGGCAGGCCGGTATCGGCGCCTTCGGCCACCTCGTAGAGATCGGCGGTGCGATAGGTCAGGATCCGCCCGCGAAGATAGCCGGTCAGCCGCTGGGCCAGCTCGGTCAGCACCGGCTCGGCCAGCTTGGCGCGATCCGACAGATCCTTGATCGCGATGGCCCGTCCCAGCCCCGCGTCATGCGCGACCCCGGCGAGGAAATCCATCGCGCCGGGCGAAAAGGGGCGCGAATCGAGCACCGCGCCCGAGCCCGTCATGTCGATGTCGGTCCAGAGATCGAAGGCCGCCTCGGGGCCGCAGAACAGCCGATGTGCCTGGCGCATCCGCAGCACGACCTCGTTGCGGCCGCCGCGCCAGATGCCCTCGGGCACCTCGATCAGATCGGGCCCGTCCTCTTCGAAACGGCCCGCGGCGACGCGCCCGACCTCGGTGCCGTTCACGAACACGTCGATCACCGAACGCTCGGGCATCACGTCGACGCCCGAGCTATGGGCAAGCTGAAGCGCCCCCGGCACCGCCTCGCGCGGGAGGAAGATCGAGAACTCGGCCTCGGGGTTCTCGCCCTGCATCCGCAGCGTCGTGCCCGGATTGGCGCCTGCGCGCAGCGACAGAAGCGGCGCGATGGGCTTGCGTGCGGCGATCTCCTCGACGGTCTCGACGCTCGATACCGCGCCGTGCCGGGCCAGCCGCCCCGCGCCGGGATCGAGCGGATCGACCGGGGCGGGCGCCGCATCGAGCAGCGGATCGCCGGCCAGATCGGGATCGGCCGAGGGGTCGGGCACGTCGGTGGGGGCCGGGGTCGCGGGGATCGTGAAGGACGGGATGGCGATGATCCCGTCCTGAGCCACCGAAACGCCGGGGGTGGCGATCAGCGCGGACAGCAGGGCCGCGAGGGTGAAACCTCTGGTCATCATACCGCCCCCCGGACCGTCGGCCGCGCGGGCGGCGTTCCGGGCGTTTCGGCCCCGATGTCGCCCTGCGCCGCGCGGTATTTCTGCGCCGCCTCGAGCCTGAGGATCACCGGATCGACATAGCCCGCAAAGGCGGCCTCGTGCACCGGGGCCTCGCGCGTGGGGGCGACGGCGGGCCCGACCGCGGCCTTGGCCGCGCGGCGGCGGCGGCCCGGCTCGGCGATCAGCGCGCGGGCGGTGCGGACCATGCCGCGCAGCGACAGCCGAAAGATGTAGAACATGCCGCCCAGCAGGCCCATCTCGCTGAAATAGGCCTCGCGGCGCGCGGCCCAGCGCGAGGATTTGCCGTAGATGAGGTGCCCGACCGTCTCGGCGACGATGCGGGGCTGATCCTCGGTGAACTCGTATCCCAGCCGGATATGCGCGCCTTCCTTGCGCGCCCAGCGGATCGTGCCGCGGATCGGGTGCGACAGGCTCGGCGCGTCCTCGAGCACGGGGCGCACGATGAGGGGCGCGCCCTCGGCGATCTGGCCCGGCAGGATCTCGGGGCCGTTCTTGATGAGGATCTGCGCGCCCGACAGCGACGCATCGCAGACCCGCGCGCCCATCAGCCGGTCGGGATGGCCGGCCAGCGACACCTCGGCCGGTTCCTCGAGCGGGACGCGCGGCACGCCGCGGCGCTGCTGTTTCTCGTGCACCGTCTGAAGCGCCGCGCCGATCAGCATGAAGTTGAACAGCGCCCAGCCGCCCACGAGTTGCAGCACCTCGCGGTCGCCGGGGAACATGATCCAGCGGAACACCGCCGCCGCGACGCCCGCGAGCATGAGCAGGAACAGGATCAGGAGCGGCCGCGCGATGGGCGAGATCATGTCCTCGTCGAGAACCTCGTCCTTGGCGGTCACGTTGAACTTGGCCGCGCGCGGCTTGAGAAAGGTCTTGATGACCGCCGAGGACAGGTAGGGCGCCTGCGTCGTCTCGTAGAGCTCGGACATCAGCGGCCAGCGATAGCTGTTGAACAGCGCGTTCTGCACGACAAAGGACACGGCGATATAGGTCGCCATGTAGGCCAGGACTTCCTGGTAGGTGGCGACGAAGATCTCGAGCCCGAAGAACAGGTAGAGCAGCGGCGCGAGGATGAAGATCATGCGAACGATCGGAAAGAACCAGAACGTCATCGAGTTGAGATAGCACAACCGCTGGCTGAACCGCAGGCCCTTGCGAAAGATCGGGTTCTTGAGGATGAGCATCTGCATCATGCCCGTCGCCCACCGGCCGCGCTGCTGGATGAAGCTCACGAAGGTCTCGGGTTGCAGCCCGGCGATCATCGCGTGGTTGACGTAGAGGCTTTTCCAGCCGGTCGCATGGATGTCGAGCGCCGTCTCGGCATCCTCGGTGATCGTCTCGCCCGAAAAACCCCCGACCGAATCCAGCGCCGCGCGGCGGATCAGCGCGGCCGAGCCGCAAAAGAACGTCCCCTCCCAGCGGTCGAGTCCCTGGTGGACATGGCCGTAGAACATCTCGTTCTCGGGGGGGCAGTTGTCGACCAGCCCGATATTGCGCTGGATCGGGTCGGGGTTGAGAAAGAAGTGCGGCGTCTGGACGAGGAACAGGTCGTCGCGCTCGACGAAATGCCCGGCGGTCCGGGCAAGGAAATCGCGGCTGGGGACGTGATCGGCGTCGAACACCGCGACGAGGTCGCCGTCGAGCCGGGCCAGCGCGGCCGACATGTTGCCCGCCTTGGCATGCTCGTTCCGCTCGCGCGTGGAATAGAGGACGCCCAGCTCGGCGCACATCTCCTGAAGCTGCGCGCGCCGCTTGACCGCCTTTTCGGCGATGGCCGGATCCTCGTGGTTGCACCGCTCGTCGGTGCCCCCGTCATCGCAGAGCACGACGATCATCTTGTCGGGCGGATAGTGCATGTTCTTGGCCGCCGACAACGTCACCGCCAGCATCGAGGCCGGTTCGTTATAGGACGGCACCAGCACGTTGACGGTCGGCAGGTCGCGCGCGTTCACCGTCGCCGGGGGCGCCCGCGTGATCGGATCGGCCGTCATGAACCCGGTCATGAAGAAAATGCCGATGGTATAGGTCTCGGTCGCGAAGAGCAGCAGCGCGGCGACGAAGGACAGCGGCTCGTCGGGCGAGGGCAGCGTCTCGGTCAGGCGCCAGATCCAGTAGCGCAGCACCATGGTCGACGCCGTCGCCAGCATGATGAACCGGACCACGGGCACCCGCGAAAAGGGGCGCGACGCGATCACGATGAGCAGCCCCGTCACACCCAGAAGCGCCTGCGTCCACGTGGACACGGGCAGCGCGGCCAGCACGGCGATACAGGCGCCGACGGCAAGCCACATCGTCAGGTAGAGCGCCCGGTCGAGGGGCACCTGGCGTCCGGCGCGGGAGGCTGCGGTGAAGCTCATGGGCGCTCGGCCCCCGGCGCGGCAAAGGGCGACATGTTGTGCAGACGGACATTGGCCCCGCCCGCAAGCGCCGGGGTGGCGGCGAGATACTGCGCCTGGATCGGCGCCAACGCGGCCTCGCGCCCCTGCCGCGTGCAGTTGCGCAGCAGCACATCCATCGAGTCGGCCCCGGCCGGCAGCGGCCGCGCGGCGTTCTTGAGCGACCGGACGACGAGAACGCAGGTCGTATCCACGCCCACCGATTTTTCGGCGATGAAATAGGGGCCGAGCTCATCCGTCGCAGTGGCCATATTGCGATTCGACAGGCCCTCGAACGGGGCGGGCACGCCGCCCGTCTGGTCGAGCATGTCCTCGAGCTTGAGCCGCCCGCCGCTCAGCGGGTTGCCGCCGCGGCCGCGCAGCAGCAGGTAGTTGTCCCCGGCGATGGTCGTGTCGTTGGGCAGGGCGATGCGCTGCTCGACGATGTTGTCGAGGTCGCGCTGCAATGTCAGCAGACCCTGCGGAACATAGACCCAGGAACGCGCAACCGGGACCATCTGGTACTGCCGCGTCTCGATGCGCTCGCTCAGCGTCGAGGTCGACGAGACCTGCAACGGCCCGCAGGACAGCAGCCCCGCGACCAGCGAAAGAGACACCGCCGCCTTAAGGAACGGCACGCGCGGGGCGTGTCGTGCGAATGAGAAATACATGCCTGTTCGGCCCTCGCCGTCTTGCCTCAAATACGGCCCCTTCGCGGGGCTCTGACAGGTGTTAACATCTGGTTAAGGCGCTTTTAGGGCACCCGCTTTCCCGATGCTCAGACCCGCTGCTCGATTGCGCCGCGTTCGGCGCAGGACCGGTTCGACCCGGCTTCAATGCCGTAAAGTAAGCAAGATTCCGCCACTCTGACGAGGGCAATCGTCAAAAGACACGCGGCCCGCCGCGATCCGTGTCGCCCGCGCAACGCGACTTTTGGTGCGGCGGCGCCTCAACTTACCGGAAGAAAAAGCGCATTGCGAAGGCCACAATCGCGGATCACATCCGCCCCGCAGCGCCGCGGCGACAGGTCGTCGCGGGTCAGGCAGATCCGGACCTCCTGCACGTGGCCGGCGCGGCAGGTCACGGTGATCGCATCGGGGAAAAGCGCAGGGTTTGCCTCGATGAAAGCCTGCTCGACCACCGTGGCGGGCATCCGCACCGCCGCGGTGAGGCGCCCGAAGACCTCGGGACGCGCGACCGTTTCGTAGGCCGCGCGCGACAGGGCGAAATAGTCGCCCGACGCCATGCCCGAACAGCGGCCGTGCTTGTTCCACTGGTGCCAGGCCAGCCCGCCGCTGCCCATGATGTCGGCCATGGCCGCGGTATCGCCGCGCGACGGGTTGCGCGCGGCGCTCTCGCAATATTCGGGATAGCCCGTCTCGTGCTGCGGCCAGAGCCCGTGCAGCGACCATCCGAGATCGGTCTCGCATTGCGCCGCACCCCGCGCCTCGCCCTCGAGCGCGCACCACGCGGGCGACCAGCTCAGCGCGAGAACCCAGTAATCGAAGGCCCCCGCGCGGTCCTGCGCCAGCGCGGCCGCGGGCAGGACCACCAATGCCGCCAGGAACCGTTTCAGCATTTCCGCTCTTTCCACCGGGTCGCGGCCTGACTATATCCGACGCAGGTTCCCCGACAACGCGAACTTGGACCGCCCGGCGGTCCGGCCCTGACGGGCCAGCGATAAGCCATGTCGGGACCCAAACTGGAAAGGAGCCCCGCATGGCCGAGAAACCGATCATGGCCAAAGCCACCGCCGTGTGGCTCGTCGAGAACACCACCCTCACCTTCCGGCAGATCGCCGAGTTCTGCGGCCTGCACGAGCTCGAGGTTCAGGGCATCGCCGATGGCGACGTGGCGCAGGGCGTGCGCGGCTTCGATCCGGTGGCCAACAACCAGCTCACCCAGGACGAGATCGAGCGCGCCGAAAAGGACGCGACCCGGAACCTCAAGCTCAAGTTCAACCCCGCCGCCGTCGGCGAGGAAAAGCGCCGCGGCCCGCGCTACACCCCGCTGAGCAAGCGTCAGGACCGGCCCGCCTCGATCCTGTGGCTGGTCAAGTTCCACCCCGAGCTGGCCGATGCCCAGATCTCGCGGCTGGTGGGCACGACCAAGCCGACGATCCAGGCCATCCGCGAACGCACGCATTGGAACATCAACAACCTCGAGCCCGTCGATCCCGTGGCCCTGGGCCTGTGCAAGCAGTCCGAGCTCGACCTCGCCGTGCAAAAGGCCGCCTCGAAAAAGGCGCGCGAGGGCGAGGTGATGACCGATGACGAGCGGCGCAAGCTCGTCTCGACGGAACAGAGCCTGTCGGGCGAGACCGAGCCGCGGATGCCCTCGGCGATCTCGGGGCTCGAGACCTTCACGCTGTCCAATACCGGCGAAGAGCTCTCCGAGGATGAAGACCGCGACGTGTCCGACGCGGAGAGCTTCTTCAACCTGCCCGACGACGACGGCGACGAGGACGAAACGCGCTGATCCACCCCTGGCCGGGGGGCGCGGCGCCGTCCGCCCCCCGGCCCGGCGGCCGCGCCCTCAGGCGCCGCCGTCCCACGAGCCGGGAAATTCCTTGGGCGGCCGCATCGGGGCGCGGATGCGCGACAGGATCCAGTTCGGCCCCGCCATCATCGCCCGCCCGGCGCGGTTGCCGGCGATCCCGGCCTTGACCTTCTCGATCCGCATGACGTCGTCAATGCGCCGGTCGATGAACCCCCATGTCTCCTGGCTGCCGGGCGAATCGTCGCCCAGCCAGAACAGCAGCACCGACCCCCAGACGCCGGCGAGCGTGGCGCGCTTGGTGTACCATGACGCATCGGTCGACTTGTCGCCCAGCGCGGTCCAGATCGTGTCCGACGTTTCCCACACCGCCCGCGCCCCGTCCGAGGTATGGCGCGGCAGCGCGAACAGCGTGGCGCCCCGGCGCACGGCCTCCTTGCTCTCGATGCTCTCGATCCTGAGCCGCATCGCCCGCGCCACCTTGTCGCGGAACCGCATGTCCGACAGGTCCGTCTCGAGCAGCCTCGCGCGCATCTCGGCATCGCCCGCACGGTGGAAGGCCAGCGCCATGTCGACGGCGCCGCGCGGAAAGATCGCGCGCGCCTCCTCGAGCGGCACCCCGGCATCGCGCGCCGCGGCCTTCAGCGTGGCTTCGCTCCAGCCATCGAAGGGCACGTGGGTCAGCGCGGACGCCAGAAGCCTGTCCTTGGTGTCGGTCATTGCCGGTCTCCTGTCTCGGGTCTGTGAGCGGTTCGGATGGACAAGCTAGCGGGATCGCCCTATATGGCGAGGCTCCTGCACTTACTGTCTTACTCAAACCTAGAAAGGTGGTGAAAACCACATGCAGGTCAGTGTTCGCGACAACAATGTCGATCAGGCGCTGCGCGCGCTCAAGAAAAAGCTCCAGCGCGAGGGTGTGTTCCGCGAGATGAAGCTCAAGCAGCATTTCGAGAAACCCTCCGAGAAGCGGGCGCGCGAAAAGGCCGAAGCGATCCGCCGCCAGCGCAAGCTCGCGCGGAAGAAGGCCCAGCGCGAGGGGATGCTCTGAACCCCTCTCGATACGCGACAGATTGAACCCCCGGACGTGCGTTCGGGGGTTTTTTCTTGCCTGTATCTTCTCTTTGCCAAATACCCCCGCCGGAGGCGGCACCCGGCCGGGCGCCCCCGCACCGGATGCAATCAGGACGCCAGACCTTGGATCACTTTCTCTATCGCGACGGTCGGCTCCACGCCGAGGATGTCGACCTTGCCACCATCGCGGCCGAGGTGGGCACGCCGTTCTACTGCTACTCGGCGGCGACGCTGACGCGGCATTACCGCCTCTTCGACGACGCGCTGTCCTTTGCCGACCATCTGGTGTGTTTCGCCGTCAAGGCGCTGTCGAACGTGGCGGTGCTCAAGCTGCTGGGCGATCTGGGCGCCGGGATGGATGTCGTCTCGGGCGGCGAATATGCCCGCGCCCGCGCCGCCGGCGTGCCCGGCGCGCGCATCGTGTTCTCGGGCGTCGGCAAGACCCGCGAGGAAATGGCGCGAGCACTCGAGGGCGGGGTCCGGCAGTTCAACGTCGAATCCGCGCCCGAGCTGCGCGCCCTGTCCGAGGTCGCGACCGGGCTGTGCCTGACCGCGCCGGTGGCGCTGCGCGTGAACCCCGACGTGGATGCGCGTACCCACGAAAAGATCTCGACCGGGCGCAAGCAGGACAAGTTCGGCATCGCCATCGAGGACGCCCCCGCCCGCTATGCCGAGGCCGCCGCCCTGCCCGGCATCGAGGTGGTGGGCATCGACGTGCATATCGGCTCGCAGCTCATCGACCTGGACCCGTTCGAACAGGCCTATCGCAAGGTCGCCGAGCTGACCGTCGAGCTTCGCGCCCAGGGCCACGATATCCGCCGGCTCGATCTGGGCGGAGGTCTCGGCATCCCCTATCAGCGCGACAACGCGCCGCCCCCCCTGCCCGCCGATTACGCCCGGATGGTCGAGCGAACGGTCGGCCATCTCGGCTGCGAGATCGAGATCGAGCCGGGCCGCCTCGTCGCGGGCAATTCGGGGGTGCTCGTCGCCTCGGTGGTCTACCTCAAGGAAGCGGCCGAGCGGCGCTGGCTCATCCTCGATGCGGGCATGAACGACCTGATCCGCCCCGCAATGTATGGCGCGCATCACGATATCGTCCCCCTGGCCGAGCCGCCGGCGGGGGTCGATCTGACCGAGCATGACGTGGTCGGCCCCGTCTGCGAAAGCGCCGATACATTCGCGCGGACCCGGCTGCTGCCGCCCATGGGGCCGGGCGACCTGCTGGCGTTCCGCAGTGCCGGTGCCTATGCGGCGGTGATGGCCTCCGAGTACAATTCGCGCCCGCTGGTGCCCGAGGTGCTGGTGCGCGGGGATCAATTCGCCGTCATCCGCGCGCGCCCGACGATTGACGAGATGCTCGCACGCGATAGCATCCCCGAATGGCTCTAACGCGGCATACCCCGTATCGGGCGAAGTGAGGGCGGCTCTCTCCGCCCCGAAGGCGACGACCCCGTGATGCGACTTCCTGCCGAAGCCCGCGCCGGATTGCGGCGCCCCCTGACGCTCACGCGGCTGGGCATGGCGGCCGAACGCGCCGCGCGCGCCTTCTGGCCGGTCTGGAGCGTGGCCATCGCCGCGCTCGCCGCGCTGATGCTGGGGGTGCAGGACGCGCTGTCGTCGGGTGCACTGCGCATCGCGGCCGGTGTCGTTCTCGTTGCGCTTCTGGCCTTTGCGGTGCTGGGCATCCGCCGGTTCGCCTGGCCGACCGAGGCGCAGGCGCTCGATCGGCTCGACCGCAGCCTGCCCGGCCGTCCCATCGCGGCCCTGTCCGACAGCCAGGCCATCGGGGGGGCCGATGCCGGCTCGCGCGCGGTGTGGGAGGCGCATGTCACCCGCATGGCCGAGCGGATCCGCCACGCCCGCGCGACCGCGCCCGACCTCAGGATCGCCTCGCGCGACCCCTATGCGCTGCGCTATGCCGCGCTGTTGGCGCTGGCCGTGGCGCTTTTGTTCGGCTCGGCGCTGAGGATCGGCAGCGTCGCCGGGATCGCGCCGGGTGGCGGGGCCGCGTCGGCCGCCATGGGGCCGAGCTGGGAGGGCTGGATCGAGCCGCCTGCCTATACCGGGCGGCCCAGCCTCTACCTCGCCGACCTGCCATCCGGCCCGGTCGAGGTGCCCGAGGCGTCGCGGGTCACGATCCGCACCTATGGCGGCGATCCCGGCATCTCCGAGACCGTATCGGGCCGTCCGGTCGAGGCCGCGCCCGAGAAGCCGGCCACGGGCAGCGTCGGTTTCGCGGTCGTGCAATCGGGCGAGATCGAGATCGACGGCCCCGGCGGACGCCGCTGGTCCATCGCGATGAAACCCGATATCGGCCCCACCGTCGAAGTGACCGGCCCGCCCGAGCGCGCCGATGGCGGGCTGTTCAGCCAGGAGTTCACCGCCGGGGACGATCACGGGGTGGTCAGCGGCAAGGTGGTGGTGACGCTCGATCTCGACGCGGTCGAGCGGATGCACGGGCTCGCCCCGGCGCCGGACCCGCGCGATCCCATCGTCGCCGATCTGCCCTTGCCGATCAGCGGCGACCGCGCGGCGATCGCGGGCGCCTTCATCGAGGATTTCTCGCAGCACCCGTGGGCGAACCTTCCGGTGACGCTGACCTACGAGGTCGAGGACGAGCTGGGCCAGTCCGGCCAGTCGCGGCCCGCCCAGGCCGAGCTGGCGGGGCTGCGGTTCTTCGATCCGGTCGCGCGCGCGATCATCGAACAGCGCCGCGACCTTCTGTGGTCGCGCGACAATGCCGACCGGGTCGCGCGGCTCTTGCGCGCGGTGTCGTGGGAACCGCAGGACGTGTTCCGCTCCGAGACCCTGTATCTGCGGCTGCGCACCGCGATCCGTCGCCTCGAGGCCGGGCGCGGCATCGCCGAGCTCACCCCCGAGCGGCAGGACGAGATCGCCGCCGCCCTGTGGGACATCGCGACCGAGATCGAGTTCGGCGACCTCGACGATGCGCGCGAACGGCTGCGGCGGGCGCAGGAGCGTCTGTCGCAGGCGATGGAGAATGGCGCGGACCCCGCCGAGATCGCCGAGCTGATGCAGGAATTGCGCGAGGCGATGGACGATTTCATCCGCCAGCTCGCCGAGCAGAGCCAGCGCGACGGCGAACAGCAGCAGGCCGAGGGCGAGACCCAGGAAATGAGCCCCGACCAGTTGCAGCAGATGATGGACGAGATCCAGAGCCTGATGGAACAGGGCCGCATGGCCGAGGCCCAGCGGTTGATGGAGCAGCTCAACCGCATGCTCGAGAACATGCGCGTGACGCAGGGCCAGCAGGGACAGGCGGGCCAGCAACCGGGCCAGGAGGCGCTCGAGGATCTTCAGGACACGCTGCGCGACCAGCAAGGCCTCAGCGATGAGGCGTTCCGCGAGTTGCAGGAACAGTTCGGCCAGCAGGGCCAGCCGCAGCAACCCGGCCAGCAGGGACAGGATGGCCAGCAGGGCCAGCCCGGACAGCGGGGCAACCAACCGGGCGAGGGCCAGGGCCAGGACGGCCGGCAGCCGGGCGACGGCCAGGGCGGGCAAGAGGGCGAGGGCACGGGCGAGAGCCTTGCGGATCGCCAGCAGGCGCTGCGCGACGAGCTGAACCGCCAGCGCGGAAACCTGCCCGGCGCAGGCACCGAGGAGGGCCGTTCCGCCCGCGAGAACCTCGACCGCGCCGAAGGCGCGATGGAGGGGGCCGAGGACGCGCTGCGCGAGGGCGACAACGCCACCGCGCTCGACCGGCAGGCCGAGGCGATGGACGCGCTGCGCGACGGTCTGCGCGATCTCGGCGAGGCGCTGGCGCAGGAACGCAGCCAGCAGGACGGCCAGGGACAGGCCCGCGCCGAGGGCGAGCCCAACGGCCAGAGCCGCGACCCCCTCGGCCGCGAGGCGGGGCGCAACGGCGAGTTCGGCACCGACGAGCAGATGCTCGACCGCGAGGACGTGCGCCGCCGCGCCGAAGAGCTCCTGGGCGAGATCCGCCGCCGCTCGGGCGACCAGACGCGCCCCGAGGCCGAACTCGACTACCTCAGGCGGCTTCTGGACCGTTTCTGAGCGGGCGGATCAGGTAAAGGTGCCGATGGCGCGGCCCACCAGCATGAAGGCGCGGGCCGTGCGCGTATCGGCCAGCGCCGCGATCTCGGCATCCGAAAGCGCAGGCTCGACCTCGCTCAGCACCTCGTCGAAGGTGCGCATGAAATGCAGCGCGGTGCCGCGGAACACGGTATCGCCGCGCATCCGCTCGATGGTCGCCTCGATGGCGGCGGCGTCGCGGATGCCGCCCAAGCCCCCGACAGCCATCCCCCGCTCGCCCCGCGCAAAGCGCCGCCAGGTTTCGGGCCGCGCGGGTTCACGGTCGAGATCGTCCATGTAGATGCCGTCCTGGCTCATCAGGGTCAGCGTGTCCTGCGCCGACGTGACCAGCCGCTTGAGGCGCCGGTCCTGCATCGCGCGGCGCAGGGCGGCGAACCCCTCGGCATCCTCGGCATCGGCGGGAAATTGCAGCGCCGCGATCAGGTCGGCATGGCTGACCTCGCGATCCGTCGCCTGCCCGGAATCCAGCGCAAAGGTCTGCTGCGACGAGGGCACCGCGGCGGCCACGGACGGGCCGCCCGGCGCGCCGCGATGGCGCGACGAGGTGAACCGCGCGACCGGGCCCGCGCCCTCCTGCGCGTCGGCCATGGCGGCCGATCGCGCGGCGATGGCCGCGAGTTCGTCCTGTATCGGCGCCAGCATCAGCGCCATCTCGCGCCTGAGCAGGTCCAGCCGCCGGGCGTGGCCCACCGCGATCCAGACCAGCACGATGGGTGCCATCACCGCAACCGGGATCATCAGGATCCTCAGAGGATCGAGCCCCGCCTCGCCCCCCGCGAGCCCGTATAAGGTCAGCGCGCAGATCGCGAGCCAGACGATCGTGGCTCCCCAGCCCAGCGCCGCGCCTTTCGGTCGCGCGCGCGGGGCGGTGCGCCGCCCGAGCGACGTTCCGGCCCTGTGGCTCTGCCGCCCGCCCTCAGGCATGGCGCCCCCTTTCAGCGGTACTCGACCGACAGGATTTCGTAGCTCTTTTCGCCGCCGGGGGTGCGGACCTCGACGCTGTCGCCCTCGTCCTTGCCGATCAGCGCCCGCGCCAGCGGCGACTTGATGTTGAGCTTGCCCTGTTCGAGGTTCGCCTCGGGTTCGCCGACGATCTGGAACAGCTTTTCGGCCTCGGTATCCTCGTCCACCAGCTTGACCCAGGCGCCGAACTTGATCGGGCCGCTGAGCTTGGCGGTGTCGATGACATCGGCCAGCGCCAGGATGCCCTCGATCTCCTTGATGCGGCCCTCGATGAAGGACTGCTTTTCCTTGGCCGAGTGGTATTCCGCGTTCTCGGACAGGTCGCCATGCGCGCGCGCCTCGGCGATGGCGGCGATGATCTCGGGCCGGTCCCTGGACTTGAGCCGCTTGAGCTCATCGTTCAGATCGGACTGGCCTGCGCGGGTCAGGGGTATCTTTTCCATAGTCGTTCCACAGGGTTGCGCGCCTTGCGGGCAAGGCGGGGTCCGGGGTTCTGCATCGCTCGCGGGCATCGTTACACACACGGACGGCCGGAAGGAACCCGGCCCGCGACGGCCCGGCCGATTGACCCCGCCCTGCGCGCATGGATACTCGGGTCGCATCCGCGCGGCATGGGTCCGCCCCCTTTCCGGAACCGAAAGCAGTCACATGACCGACACCACCCGCGAATCGATGGAATACGACGTCGTCATCGTCGGCGCCGGCCCCGCAGGGCTCGCCGCGGCGATCCGGCTCAAGCAGCTCGACCCCGAGCTGAGCGTCGTCGTGCTCGAGAAAGGCTCCGAGGTCGGCGCGCATATCCTGTCGGGCGCGGTGCTCGACCCCTGCGGGCTGGGCGCGCTGATCCCCGACTGGAAAGAGCGCGGCGCGCCGCTGAACGTGCCGGTGAAATCCGACCGGTTCTATTATCTCGGCCAGTCGGGAAAGGTCGGCATCCCGACCGCGATCATGCCCCCCCTGATGAAGAACCACGGCAATTACATCGTCTCGATGGGCAATGTCTGTCGCTGGATGGCCGAACAGGCCGAAGCGCTGGGCGTCGAGATCTTTCCGGGCATGGCCTGTTCGGAACTGGTCTTCGACGAGCACGGCGCGGTCAAAGGCGTCGTGGCCGGCGAGTTCGGGATCGCCCCCGACGGCAGCAAGGGCGACGCCTACGAGCCGGGATTGGAGCTGCACGGCAAATACGTCATGCTGGGCGAAGGCGTGCGCGGGTCGCTCTCGAAACAGGTCATTGCCCGGTTCGAGCTCGACCGTGATTGCGACGTGCAGAAATACGGCCTCGGGATGAAGGAGATCTGGGAGGTCGACCCGGAAAAGCACCGCGAAGGCGCGGTCGTGCACACGATGGGCTGGCCGCTGGGCAACAATGCGGGCGGCGGGTCGTTCATCTATCACCTGGACAACAACCAGGTCTATGTCGGCTTCGTCGTCCACCTGGGATACGCGAACCCCTACGTGAACCCCTATCTCAGCTTTCAGCAGTTCAAGCATCACCCCTATGTCGCCGAGCTTCTGACCGGCGCAAAGCGCGTGGCCTACGGCGCCCGCGCGATCACCGAGGGCGGGTGGCAATCGCTGCCCAAGTCGGCCTTTTCGGGCGGCGTCCTGCTGGGCTGCGCCGCGGGCATGGTCAACGTCCCCCGCATCAAGGGAAATCACAACGCCATGCTGTCGGGCAAGGCCGCAGCCGAGGCGGCCCATGCGGCCATCGCCGACGGCCGCCAGAGCGACGTCCTGGCCGAGTACGACCGCGCGCTGCGCGAGGGCCCCGTCGGGCGCGACCTCAAGCCCGTGCGCAACGTCAAGCCGATGTGGTCGCGCTGGGGGCTCCAGGCGTCGCTGGCGCTGGGCGGGCTGGACATGTGGACCAACCGCTTCGGCTTTTCGCTGTTCGGCACGATGAAACACGGCAAGACCGACGCGGCCGCCACCGGCGAGGCATCGCGCCACAAGGTCATCGAGTACCCGAAACCCGACGGCAAGCTCAGCTTTGACCGGCTGACCAACGTGGCCTTTTCCAACACCAACCACGACGAGAACCAGCCGCCGCATCTCAAGCTCAAGGATCCGGCCATTCCCGTCGCCGTGAACCTGCCAATATATGCCGGGCTGTCGCAGCGCTACTGCCCCGCCGGCGTTTACGAGTTCGTAAAGAAGGATGGCGAGGATCGCTTCGTCATCAACTTCCAGAACTGCGTCCATTGCAAGACATGCGACATCAAGGACCCAAGCCAGAACATCGTCTGGACCACGCCCCAGGGGGGCGACGGGCCGAACTATCCCAACATGTGACGGGCCATCACGGCTTTGTGGGTCGGGCGACGACGCGCGCGGGCGCGATTGCATAGAACCGGCGCGGGCATTACCGTCGACGAACGCCTCTGACACCCAGGACCCGCCATGTTTCGCCCCGTGATCCTCGCCGCCGCCCTCGCCTGGCCCGGACTTCCCGCCCTGGCGCAGGATCGCGCCGATGCGGGGGCCTACCTCGCCGGGCGCTCTGCGCAGCTCGGTGACGATTTCCAATCGGCGGCGGGCTATCTCGCCCGTGCCTACGCGGCCGACCCGGCCAATCCCGCCATCGCGGAGGGGCTGCTCGGGGCCGAGGTGGCGCTGGGCGCCTGGGACCGCGCGACCGAGATCGCGTCGGCGATGCGCGCCGCCGGCTCGGGCAGCCAGGTCGCCGCGCTGGCGCTGTTGTCCGAACTGGCCGCGCGGGGCGACTGGTCCGGCCTGCTGGGCGATCTCGACGGCGGCCTGTCGGTCGGCCCGCTCTTCGACGGGCTGGCCCGCGGCTGGGCGTTGCTGGGCGACGACCGCGATGAAGAGGCGCTTGCCGCCTTCGACCGGGTCAGCGACGGGGCCGGCGGCGTGGGTGCCTTCGGGCGTTATCACAAGGCGCTGGCGCTGGGCGCCCTCGGCCGGTTCGACGAGGCGGCGCAACTGCTCGACGAGGCAAGCGACATGCGCCTGTCGCGCCGCGGGCTGATCGCGCAGGCCCAGATCCTCAGCCATCTCGACCGCCACGACGATGCGCGCCGCATCCTCGATGCCGAGTTCGGCGCCCAGCTCGATCCCGCGCTCGTCACGCTCGACGACCGGCTCGCCGCGGGCGAGGTGCTGGAATTCACCATCGCGCCCGATGCCCGCGCCGGGATCGCCGAGGCGAATTACGACATCGCCAGCGTCGTGACCGGCGAGACGGCGCCGGGCTACGCGCTGCTCTACAGCCGCCTCGCCGAATATCTCCGCCCCTCCCATACCGAGGCGATCCTGCTCTCCGCCGCGCTGCTCGAAGAGATGGAGATGTTCGACCTCGCCTCCGAGGCCTATGACAGCGTCGCCCCCGACGACCCGGCCTTTGCCACGTCGGAACTGGGCCGCGCCGAGGTGTTGCGCGCCTCGGGCCGCGAGGAAGAGGCGATCGCCACGCTGCGCGCCCTGGCCGCCGAACAGCCCGAGTTGCAGATGGTGCGCATCGCGCTGGGCGACATGCTGCGCGAGATGGAGCGTCACGCCGAGGCCCGGCAGGCCTATGACGAGGCCGTGGCGTTGTTCGAAGAGGACGACCCGGCGCAATGGGTGGTCTATTTCGCCCGCGGCATCACCGCCGAGCGCGTGGGCGACTGGGACGCGGCCGAGGCCGACATGCGCAAGGCGCTGGAACTGCGCCCCGACCAGCCCAACGTGCTGAACTACCTCGGCTATTCCCTCGTCGAGCGGGGCGAGCGGCTCGAAGAGGCGCTCGAGATGATCGAGGCCGCCGTCGCCGGGGCGCCCAATTCCGGCTATATCATCGACAGTCTCGGCTGGGCCTTCTACCGGCTCGGCCGCTATGACGAGGCGGTAGCGCCCATGGAACGCGCGGTCGAGCTGATGCCGGTCGATCCGGTGGTCAACGACCACCTCGGCGACGTGTTCTGGGCCGTCGGCCGCGAGCTCGAGGCGCGGTTCCAGTGGCAGCGCGCGCTCAGCTTCGTCGAGAACGGCGATGCCGAAGAGGTCAATCCCGAGCGTATCCGCCGCAAGCTCGAGATCGGGCTCGATGCCGTCCTCGCCGAAGAGGGTGCTCCCCCCCTGCGCGTCGCCAATGACGACTGAGAGATGACGGCACGCGCCTTCGCACCGGCCAAGATCAACCTCGCACTCCACGTCACCGGCCGCCGCGCCGATGGCTATCACCTGCTCGACTCGATCGTGGTCTTTGCCGATGTCGGCGACACCGTCACCGCCAGCCCGGCCGCCGAATGGTCGCTGACGATGGACGGCCCCTTCGCCGCGGGGCTCGATACCTCCGGCGACAATCTCGTGCTGCGCGCGGCGCGGGTCATGGGCGGCGCGCCGGCCGCGCTGCATCTCGATAAACGCCTGCCGCTCGCTTCGGGCATCGGCGGCGGCTCGGGCGATGCGGCGGCGACGCTGCGCGTGCTCGGCGCGCTCGACGGGCGGGCGCTGCCGAACGACGCGGCGGCGGCGCTGGGGGCGGATGTGCCGGTCTGCCTCGCCGGCCGCCCGGCCCGGATGCGCGGCATCGGCGAAAGGCTGGACCCGCTGCCCGAACTGCCGCAGGCCGCGCTCTGCCTCGTCAATCCCGGCATCGCGGTCCCCACGCCCGCGGTGTTCAGCGCGCTCGATCGGCGCGATGGCACGCCGCTGCCCGACCTCCGCGCGTGGCGCGACGCGGACGACCTCGCGGCATGGCTCGGCACCTGCCGCAACGATCTCGAACCTCCGGCCCTCGGGATCGCGCCGCAGATCGGCGCGGCGCTTGCAGCGCTGCGTGCGACGCCCCGCTGTCGGATCGCGCGCATGTCGGGATCGGGCGCGACCTGTTTCGCGCTCTACCCCACCCGCCCCGAGGCCGAGCAAGCCGCAGCCGCGATCCGTCGCGACCGCCCCGATTGGTGGGTCGTGGCCGCCAACATGCTCCGCTGATGTCTCTTCTCTTTCCAAATACCCAGATCCCGACAGGGGCGGCCGGGCGGCGTCCCCTCCCCCTTTCGCGGGCGGCACGACCGGGCTAGATCCGCGCCATGCCGCGCTATGCCTTTCGCATCGAATATCACGGGACCGGGTTCTCGGGCTGGCAGCGTCAGCGCGACCGGCCGAGCATCCAGGGCGCGGTCGAGGCCGCGCTGGCCCGTCTCGCGCCCGAGCGGCCCGTCATCGCCGCGGCCGGCCGTACCGATGCGGGCGTTCACGCCTGGGGCCAGGTCGCCCATGTGGATCTCGCGCGCGACTGGGATCCGTTCCGCCTGTCCGAGGCGCTGAACTATCACCTCAAGCCCGCGGCCATCGCCGTCACGGCCTGCGCGCAGGTAGACGAGACGTTTCACGCGCGGTTCTCGGCCACGGGGCGGCGCTACCTGTTCCGCATCGTCACCCGGCGGGCGCCGCTCACCCATGACAGGGGGCGCGCCTGGGCGCTGCGCGCGCCGCTCGATGCGGACGCGATGCAGAAGGCGGCCGACCGGCTGCTCGGGACGCATGATTTCACCACCTTCCGGTCGAGCATGTGCCAGGCCGCCTCGCCCATCAAGACGCTCGACCGGCTCGAGGTCGAGACCCGCGACTATCCCGGCGGCGCCGAGATCCGGCTGCATGTCGCCGCGCGCAGTTTCCTGCACAATCAGGTGCGGTCCTTTGCCGGAACGCTGGAGCGGGTCGGCTCGGGCGCCTGGCGCGTCGAGGATGTCGCCGCGGCCCTCGTCGCGCGCGACCGCGCGGCCTGTGGCCCCGTCGCCCCGCCCGAGGGGCTTTACCTCGCCGCGGTGACGTATCCTTCGGACCCGTTCACGACGTAGTCGCGCCGCCAGAACCGCCATTGCATCGTGACGGCGGCGACCGTCAGGCCCAGCGCCATGCCCAGCCACACCCCGACCCCGCCGCCGCCCATCGGAAAGCCGAACACCCAGCCCGCCGGGATGCCGATCAGCCAGTAGCTGACCGCCGCCAGGACCATCGGCCGCCGCGTGTCCTGCACCCCTCGCAAGAGGCCCAGCGCCATCACCTGCGCGGCATCGACGAGCTGGAACACCGCCGCCGCGATGATGAGCCCCGCGCCCAGCGCCACCACCGCGTCGCGCGCGGGGTCGGCGGGATCGACGAAGAGCGCCACGAGCGGCCCCGGCATCGCCAGCAAGAACGCCGAGGTGCCCACCGCCAGCACGGCCGAAAATCCGACGGCGACCGCGGCCCCCTGCCGCAACCCCCGCCCGTCGCCCCGGCCCAGCGCGTTGCCCGCCCGGATCGTGGCGGCCTGCGACAGGCCCAGGTGCAGCATGAAGACGATCGACGTCACCTGCATGGCGATCCCGTGCGCGGCCAGCGGCGCGGTGCCCAGCCAGCCGATCATCACCGCCGCCGCGGTGAACAGCCCGACCTCGGCCAGGGTGGTCAGCCCGATGGGCCAGCCGAGGCGGAACACGCGGCCCAGCGCCTCGGAGTCGGGTTTCCACAGCCGCCGAAAGATCGCGTGCTCTGGCGATTTCACGAAGGCATAGACCGCCAGCATCAGGCATTGCGCGAGGTTCGAGAGGATGGAGGCCCAGGCCGCGCCGATGATCCCCAGCTCGGGCGCGCCCCAGTTGCCGAAGATCAGCGCGTAGTTCACCGCCGCGTTCAGGACCACCGCGATCATCGTGGTCAGCAGCACGGCGCGGGTCAGCGCGAGCCCCGCGAGAAAACTGCGCAGAACCATGACGAAAAGAGCCGGAAAGATCGACCAGCCCTGGATGGCGAGATAGGCGCTGGCCAGCCGCGCGGGCTCGGGCTCCTGCCCGAGGGCCAGGAAAAGCGGCTGCGCCATCAGCATCGGCGGCATCGAGATCGCGGCGAAACCGGCCGAAAGCCACAGCCCCATGCGCGTCACGCGGCGGATCTCGGGCAGGCGCCCGGCGCTGTCGGCCTCGGCCACCATCGGCATCACGGCCCAGCCGAACCCCGAGCCCATCAGCAGCAGCACGACGAACAGGCTCGACCCCAGCACCTGCCCCGCCAGCGCGGTGACATCGTAGCGGCCCAGCATCACGGTATCGGTGATCTGGATGGCAAGCTGCGCGAGCTGGCTGCCCATCAGGGGGATCCCCAACACCAGCAGCCGGGCGGCATGCGTCCTGAGTTCGGCGAGATCGGCCATCCGATGCCCTTACGACCGGCCCCGAGGCGCCGCAAGGGGATCGGGGACGGCGCGGGGCGGCGGCGTCGCGCCGTGGGTATTTGAGAAAGAGAAGAGAGAGAGGCGGAGCGGCCTGCCCCCGTCTATTCGCGCGCGCGCAAAACCCGCGCGGGGCGCGCGGCGAGCGGGGCCCAGGCGAATGCCAGCCCTGCGAGCAGCGTGGCCAGCACCCCGCCCCCCACGATCGTCAGCGCCGACAGGGGGGCAAAACGGAACTCGGTCTCCATCAGGAAGGTCGACACCCCCCAGCCCGCCGCGGCCCCGCCGGCGGCGGCCACGAGCCCCGCGGCCAGCCCCATGAAGGCCCATCGCAGCGCGAAGCTGCCCAGGATCGTCGCCCGCGAGGCCCCGAGCGTCTTGAGCACCGCCGCCTCGAAGACACGCCCCCGCGTGCCGGCCGAGGCCGCCCCGATCAGCACGACGGCCCCCGTGGCCAGCGTGACCGACGCGCCATAGGTGATCGCCGCCGCGACGCCGCCGAGGATTTCCGAGACGCGGTCGATGGCGTCGCGCACCCGGATCGCGGTGATGTTGGGATAGGCGTCGGCCAGGTCGCGCAGGATCGCCGCCTCTGCCTGCGGCTCGGCGTAGATCGTGGCGATCCAGCTATGCGGGGCGTCCCGCAGCGCCGCGGGGTTCATGGCCAGGATGAACCCGATCCCGGCGGTCGAGAAATCGACCTCGCGGAAGGATGCGATCTCGCCCTCGATGTCGCGGCCGAGGATGTTCACCGTCAGGCTGTCGCCCAGCGACAGGCCCATTTCCTCGGCCTCGTTGGCGGAAAAGCTGATGAGGTTGGGGCCGTCGTAATCCTCGGGCCACCATTGCCCGGCCGTGATCGTCGTCTCGGGCGAGGGTTCGGCGGCATAGGTCACGCCCCTGTCGCCATCGAGCACCCAGTGATCGCCCGCCACCTCGCGCGCGTCGCGGCCGTTAATCTCGGTCACAATGCCGCGCAGCATCGGTGCCGCCTCGACCCGCGAGACGCCCGGATCGCCCTCGAGCCGGTCGGTGAAACCGTCGATCTGGTCGGACTGGATGTCGACGACGAAGTAGGAGGGCGCGACCTCGGGCAGGTCACGCTCGATCGCGTCGCGCAGGTTGCGGTCGATCTGCCCCACGGCCGCCAGCACCGTCAGCCCCAGCCCCAGCGACAGGATCACCGGCCCCGCCTCGGAGCCGCGACCGCCAACCGCGCCGATTGCCGTCCTGAGCGCGGTGCGCCCCTTGAGCGCGTCGAGCCGGGCCAGCCGCCGCGCCGCGCGGCGCACGATCCAGGCCGTGCCCAGCAGCGCGCAGAACGCGACCGCAAGCCCCAGCGCCGTCCAGAGCGCGATGGGCGCGATCCCCGACAGCCACGTCGCCGCCCCCACCAGCGCCGCCAGCAGCGCCCCCGTGGCGATCAGGAAAGCCGGGCGCGGCAGGCTCGCGGGCAAGCCCCCCGCCTCGCGAAACAGCGCCGCGGCGCGCACGTTCTGCGCCTTGGCGAGCGGCCAGAGCGTGAAGAGCGCGGCCGCCAGCAGCCCGTAAAGCGCGGCCTCGAGCAGCGGCGCGGGATAGACGGCGATATTGGCGGGAACCGGCAGCCGGTCGTTCAGCAGCGGCGCAAAGGCCAGCGGCAGCGCCGCGCCGAGCGCGAGGCCCAGCAGCAGCGACAGCAGGGTGACGGCGCCGACCTCGAGCGCATAGGCCGAAAAGATCGTGCGGCTTTCGGCGCCGAGCGTCTTGAGCGTGGCGATGGTGCCGATCTTGTCGACCATATGCGCCCGCACCGCCGAGGCGACGCCGACACCGCCCACGGCCAGGCCGGCGAGCCCCACCAGCACGAGGAAGGACGACAGCCGGTCGACGAAGATCTGGATGCCCGGCGCGCCATTGCGCCTGTCGCGCCAACGGAACCCCGCCTCGGGCAGCGCCGCGTCGAGCCGGGCGCGCGCGGCGTCGAGATCGGTTTCGGGGGGCAGGACGAGCCGATACTCGGTCTCGTAAAGCGTGCCGGGCTGGATCAGCCCCGCCCCGTCCAGCGCATCGGTCCGCACCATGGTGCGCGGCCCGAAATCGAAGCCGCCCCCGGCATCGTCGGGCTCGGACAGGATGGCCGCGCGTAGCGTGAAGGTCTTGGTGCCCAGCCGGAACGCGTCGCCGGGCACGAGGCCCAGCCGGTCCATCAGCACCCGGTCCATCACCGCGCCGTCGCCCTCGAGCGCGCGCGACAGCGGCATCGCGGGCTCGAGCGTCACCGCGCCGAAAAGCGGATAGGCGCCGTCGACGCCCTTGATCTGGGTCAGCGCCCGGTCCGGGCCATCCGCGCCCGGCACCGTCGCCATCGAGCGGAAATCCACGATCTCGGACACCTGCCCCAGCGCCTCGAGCGCCGCGCGTTCCTCGTCCGAGGCGAAGCGGTAGGTGAACTCGATGCTGGCATCGCCCCCCAGAAGCGTCGCCCCCTCGCGGGCGAGCCCGTCCGAGATCGCCTCGCGCACGGATCCGACGGCGGCGATGGCCGCGATGCCGAGCGTGAGGCAGGCGATGAAGACGCGGAACCCGCGCAGGCCGCCGCGAAACCCGGCGCGCAGCTCGCGCCGCGCGATGACGATGGCGGGGCTCATGGGCGGAGGCTTTCGGTCATTCCGCGGCCTCGCGCCGCGGGGCGAGCCGCCCATCCTCGAGCCGCACGGTCCGGCGGCAGCGCGCGGCGAGGCTCGGGTCGTGGGTGACGAGGATCAGCGTCGCGCCGTCGCGCTCGTTCAGGCCGAACAGCAGGTCCATGATCGCGGCGCCGGTCGTGCCGTCGAGATTGCCGGTCGGCTCGTCGGCCAGCAGGATCTCGGGGCGCGGCGCGGCGGCTCGGGCCAGCGCGACGCGCTGCTGTTCGCCGCCCGAAAGCTCGCTGGGGTAATGGTCGGCGCGATGGCCGAGCCCCATCGCCTCGAGCTCGGCGCGCGCGCGCTCGAACGCGTCACCGCGTCCGGCGAGCTCCAGCGGGGTCGCGACGTTTTCCAGCGCGGTCATCGTCGGAATGAGGTGGAAGGACTGGAAGACCACCCCCATATGGTTGCGTCGAAAGCGGGCGAGCGCATCCTCGTCCATCGCGGTCAGGTCATGGCCCAACGCCCGGACCGATCCGCCCGTCGCACGCTCGAGCCCGCCCATCACCATGAGGAGAGACGATTTGCCCGAACCAGACGGCCCCACCAGCCCGACCGTATCGCCCCGCGCCACGTCCAGCGTGATGCCGTGCAGGATATCGACCCGCCCCGCGTTCCCGTCGAGGCTGAGCCTCGCGTCGTCGAGGGAAAGGATGGGATCGGTCATGGCACATATCCTGTCTGGCAGGGTGGCATATGGGGTGGCGGCGCGCGCTGCCAAGCGTCTCGTCGTCGCGGCCGCGCTGGCGCTGGGCGGAACGGCCGCCATGGCCGGGACGACCATCGCCGCGCTGGGCGACTCGTTGACGCAGGGCTACGGCCTGCCTCAGGCCGAGGGTCTCGTGCCGCAGCTCGAGGCGTGGCTGCGCGAACGGGGCCATGACGTGACGGTGATCAATGCCGGCGTCTCGGGCGACACCACCGCCGGCGGGCTCAGCCGGGTGGACTGGACCCTGACGCCCGATGTCGACGCGATGATCGTGGCGCTGGGCGGGAACGATCTGCTGCGCGGGCTCGATCCGGCGGTCAGCCGCGCCAATCTCGACGGGATCCTGACGGCCGCCGATGAAAAGGGCGTCGAGGTCCTGCTGGTCGGGCTGTCGGCGCCGGGCAATTACGGCCCCGACTACAAGGCCGAGTTCGACGCGATCTATGCCGACCTGTCGGACAAGTGGAACACCCTGCTCGAGCCGAGCTTCATGGCCGCGCTCGAAGAGGCGGCGGGCGGCGATTTCGGCGAGGGGGCCGCGCGGTTCATGCAGCCCGACGGCATCCACCCCAACGCGACCGGCGTCGCGCTGATCGTCGAGGCGCTGGGGCCGCGGGTCGAAGAGCTGATCGCGCAGGTGGACTAGGCGCAAGGCGCGCGCGGCGCCTCAGCGCCAGTCGAAGAACCCCTCGCCCGCGCGCGACAGCAGTGCCGCGGCCAGGTCGCGTCCCATCTCGGGGCCATCGGCGACCGTGCCCTCGCGCGCATCGGCCAGCGCCTCGGTGCCGTCGGTGCGCAGGATCTCGCCGCGCAGATGCAGCCGCCCGTCCGCGATCACGGCCAGCCCGGCGATCGGCGTCTCGCACGATCCGTCGAGCCGCGCGAGAAACGCCCGTTCGGCCGCCAGCCTGTCGCCGGTCTCGCCGTCATGGATCGCGGCGAGCATCCCGGCCACGCGGTCGTCATCGGCGCGCCGCTCGATGCCGATGGCGCCCTGCGCCACGGCGGGCAGCATGTCCTCGACCGGGATCGGGGCGCGCGGCACGGCATCGTCGCCCAGCCGGTTCAACCCCGCCATGGCGAGGAACGTCGCGTCGGCCACCCCGTCGGCCAGCTTTTTCAGCCGGGTCTGCACGTTTCCGCGAAACTCCACCACCTTGAGATCGGGGCGGCGATGCAGGAGCTGCGCCTTGCGCCGCAGCGACGAGGTGCCGACGACCGACCCCTCGGGCAGGGCCGCGAGCGTCCCGCCATCCAGCGCCACGAAGGCATCGTTGGGCATCTCGCGCGGGAGGTAGCAATCGAGCGTCAGCCCCTCGGGCTGCACGGTCGGCATGTCCTTCATCGAGTGGACGGCGATGTCGATATCGCCCGACAGCATCGCGTCCTCGATCTCGCGGGTGAACAGCCCCTTGCCGCCGATTTCCCGCAGGGGGCGGTCGAGCACGCGGTCGCCGGTCGTCTTGATGACGACGATCTGGAACGCCTCGTGCGGCAGGTTGAAGGCGGCGGCGAGCCTGTCGCGGGTCTCGTTCGCCTGGGCAAGCGCGAGCGGCGAGCCGCGGGTGCCGATCTTGAGCGGGGTCTGGGGGTCTGGCATACGCATGGTCCCGAGGCGTATCGGCCCCCGGCGCCCGCGGCAAGATGCCTTGACAAGCGGGGCCGGCACAGGGACCACGGGGCCGGTCCGAACCCCGAGGGATACCGAATGAAAAAGCTCATGCGCGCGCTGGCCGGAGAGCGGCAGGATATCCCGCCGGTCTGGATGATGCGGCAGGCCGGCCGCTACCTGCCCGAATACCGCGAAACGCGGGCGCAGGCGGGCGATTTCCTGTCGCTGTGCTATAATTCCGAACTGGCGGCCGAGGTCACGCTCCAGCCGATCCGCCGCTACGGGTTCGATGCGGCGATCATGTTCGCCGATATCCTGCTGATCCCGCAGGCGCTGGGGGCCGAGCTGTGGTTCGTCACCGGCGAGGGGCCGCGCCTGACCCCCGTGGACGACGCCGCCAAGCTCGACGCGCTGAAGCCCGCGGACGCGGTGCACGAGACGCTGGCGCCGATCTACGAGACGCTGCGCATCCTCAAGCGCGAACTGCCCGCCGAGACGGCGCTGATCGGCTTTGCCGGGGCGCCCTGGACGGTCGCGACCTACATGGTCGCGGGCCGCGGCACGCCCGATCAGGCCCCCGCCCACGCCATGAAGGACACCGCCCCCGAGGCGTTCGACCGCCTGATCGACCTGATCTCAGAGGCGACCATCGAATACCTGTCGGCGCAGATCGACGCCGGCGCCGAGGTGGTCAAGCTCTTCGATAGCTGGGCCGGATCGCTCAAGGGCGAGGATTTCGACCGCTATGCGCTCGCCCCGGCCAAGCGCATCATCGGCGCGCTCAAGGCGCGTCATCCCGATACGCCGGTGATCGCCTTTCCCCGCCAGGCCGGCGAGCGGTATATCGGCTTTGCCAAGGCCGTCGGGGCCGAATGCTGCGCGCTCGATACCTCGGTCTCGCCCGAATGGGCCGCGCGCTTTGTCCAGCGCGACGGCTGCGTGCAGGGCAATCTCGACCCGGCGCTGCTGGTGACGGGGGGCGCGGAATTGCAGCGCGCCACGCGCGAGATCCGCGACGCCCTGTCGGGTGGGCCGCATATCTTCAACCTCGGGCACGGGATCACCCCCGATGCCGACCCCGAGAATGTCCACCTGATGCTCGAGGCGCTGCGCAGCGCGTGACACGGCCCGCCCGGTGCGCCGCCGCACCGGACGGGGTCAGATCCGCTCTGCCGGGTCGTTGAAGGCCGCGGCCCAGTCGCCGCCGGGGATGAGCTGAAGCGGCTCGACCTCGTCGATATAGATATAGACCCACGCCTCGACCGGGCCGGCCTCCGTCTGCACATGGCGGCGTTCGCGCGTGTATTCGGGCGGGTTGTCGCAGCCGACGCCCTCGTATTCGTCGAGCACGGCCATCAGGCCGGGCGTCGCCAACTCCCAAAGCTCGCCGGTCACGCGGCCCGCGCCCCCTTCGATGAGGGCGGGATACCAGCCGACGGAATAGAGCGCGCCGGGCACCGTCCCCATCGACAGAAACCGCGCCCCGTCGCGAAAGGCGATGGTCGCCTCGTTGTTGATGAAGCCCCGGCGCAAGGTGCCATAGACAAAGACGCGGTCGCCGACAAAGGGATCGGCGGGGACATGCAGCCGGGGGATCGGGTCGGTCGGGATCAGCGCCATTTCGCGAGCGGCGGCAGGCTCATCAGCACGGCATCGGGGTCGTGCCCGGTCTCGAGCCCGAACTTGGTGCCACGGTCATAGACCAGGTTGTATTCGGCATAGAGCCCGCGATGGACGAGCTGCGCATCGCGCTCGGCCTCGGTAAAGGGCTGCGAGCGGCGCCGTTCGACCAGCGGCACGAAGGCCGGCAGGAACGCCCGGCCGATATCGCGGGTCAGGGCGAAATCGGCATCCCAGTCGCCCGTGCAGTGATCGTCCATGAAGATCCCGCCGACCCCGCGCGCCCGGCCGCGATGGGGGATAAAGAAATACTCGTCCGCCCATTCCTTGAGCCGCGGATAGATCTCCGGCCCGTGCGGATCGAGATATTCCTGTTGCGTGGCGTGAAAATGCGCCGTGTCCTCGGCATATTCGAGGCAGGGGTTCAGGTCGGACCCGCCGCCGAACCACCAGGCCTGCGGCGTCCAGAACATCCGCGTGTTCATGTGGACGGCCGGCACATGGGGGTTGCGCATATGGGCGACGAGGCTGATCCCGCTGGCCCAGAAGCGCGGATCCTCGGCCATGCCGGGCAGCCCCTTGCGCGCGGCCATCGCCGCCTGCGCCCGCGCCCCGAGCGTGCCGTGCACCGTCGAGACGTTCACGCCCACCTTTTCGAAAACGCGCCCGCCCCGCATCACGCTCATCAGGCCACCGCCCGCATCCGACCCGTCGTCGGACCGGCGGACGGTCGGCGAAACCTCGAACCGGCCCGGCGCCTCGTCGGCAAAGGGGCCGTCCGCATGGCTGTCCTCGAGCGCCTCGAACGCCTCGACGATGCTGTCGCGCAGGGTTCTGAACCAGGCCGCGGCCTCGTCCTTGCGGGGGGCGATATCGTCGGCGTCGGGCATGGGCTGGGTCGCGTCTGTCGTCATGGCATCAAGGCCTAGCAGCGCGCCGCGCGGTTGGAAAGCGCGCGCGTCAATGCGCCGAGGCCTCGCAGACATCGAGCAGCGTGCGCCCTCCATCGACGGTAAGGATCTGCCCGGTGGTGAACCCCGAGGCATCGGCGGCAAGGTATTGCACCGTCTGCGCGACCTCGGCCGCGCTGGCGATGCGTTGCAGCGGGGTATTGCCGATGATCTCGTCGCGCAGGTCCGACTGATCGCGGATCGCCCCCTTGAGCGACGCGCTCATCACCGAGCCGAAGGCGACCGCGTTCACCCTGATGCGGTGCGGCGCCAGCGCCACCGCCAGCGACCGCGTCGCCTGGTCCAGAGCCGCCGAAGAGATCGACCACGCCATCAGATCGGCCTGCGTCCGCTGGGCGGCGATCGAGCTGAGGTTGATGATCGAGCCGCGCGGCCCGTCGTCGCGGTCGTCCTCCTCGGCCTGCCGGATCATGCGGCGGGCGACCGTCTGGCTCAGCCGCAGCGCGTTCAGCATGTTCTGGCGCAAGAGGTTCTCGACCGCGCCATCGTCGGGATCGAGCGGGTCCGACACCTCCATCTGCCGCGAGGCGTTCACGAGGATGTCGATCCGGTCAAAGGCGTCGATCGTCGCCGAGACGAGGTTGGCGACCGTCAGCTTTTCGCGCAGATCGCCCGCGAAATAGCGCGCCGTCCCGCCGTCATCGTCCATTTCGCCGATCTCGTCGACCAGCCGCGCCTCGTCGATATCGGCCAGCATCACGTTGGCGCCGCGGTCGATGAAATGCCGCGCGACCGCAAGGCCGACGCCGTTTGCCGCACCCGTCACGATGGCGGTGCGTCCCTGTATGGAAAAGCTCATGGGGGTTCCTTTTCTAGCGCGCGCGACGGGGTCGCGTGGCGCGGAACAGCTTGAAGGAGGGGCTGTCGCCGCGTTCCTCGACCTGCGCGAAGGCCGCACCGAGGGCCTGTTCATAGGGCAGATGACGGTTGGCGACCAGCCAGAGCGTGCCGCGCGGGGCCAGCATGGCCCCCGCCGCCGCGATGAAGGCCCGGCCGAGCCCCGGATCGCCCTGCCGTCCGCGGTGAAAAGGCGGGTTCGTCACGACATGATCGATGCGCCCCTCGGGTTGCCAGCGCGTCGCATCGGCCCAGTGGAACGCGGCGCGGGGGTCGGTGACGTTGACCCGCGCGCAATCGAGCGAGCCGCGATCCGCCTCGACAAGGTCGCAGCCGGTCACGTCCGGCCCGGCCTCCAGCACCCGCCGCGCGAGGTATCCCCACCCCGCCCCGAGATCGACCGCCCGCCCCGCGAGCGGCGGCAGGCTGTCGGCCAGCAGCCGCGAGGCCGGATCGACCCCGTCGGCCGAAAAGCTCGTGGCGGCGGTCAGCCAGCCCTCGGGGCCGGGCCGCGGCTCGGTCACGGGCCAGAGCGCCAGGTCGGGGCGAAAGGCGAATATCTTGCCATGCGCCTTGGAGATCACGGCCCCCACCTCGCCCTTGCCACGGCATTCCTTGAGCAGCGCGTCGATGCCGTCGGTCTTCTGACCGTCGATGAGCAGGTCGGGACAGGCCCGCGCGGCCCGCGCGATCCGGTCGCGCGCCGCGGCCCGTTCGCGCGGGACAAAGACGACGGCCGTGGCCGCCGGGCCGTCGATCCCCTCGCGCATCTCGACAGCGCGGGCGGCGAGGTCGTCATGGTCGGGCTGGCGGTCCTGCCATGCGGCGACGGGGCCGGGCAGATCGGACAGGTCGAGATCGGCGGGCGGGCCGATCAGAAGCACGGGTGCGGCAATCAGCCCTTCGTCGAGGGCGAGCGTCAGGCGGGGGCTGGGCATGATCGGGGCGATACCGCCCTATTCCTTTTCCATCGTGCATTGCAGCGGATGCTGGTGGCGCCGCGCGAGGTCCATCACCTGCGTCACCTTGGTCTCGGCCACCTCGAACGAAAAGACCCCGACCACGGCCAGCCCCTTCTTGTGTACGGTCAGCATGAGCTCGAACGCCTGCGCGTGATTGAGCCCGAAGAACCGTTCGAGGACATGGACCACGAACTCCATCGGGGTGTAATCGTCGTTCAGGATCATGACCTTGTAGAGCGGCGGGCGCTTGGTCACGGGTTTGGTGTCGAGAACGACGCCGCTTTCGCCGTCGTCATCGCCGGGCTTGCTGGACAGGATCGTATCGCGCTCGAACACGTCTGGCCTTTCGATCGGACTGGAAGGATAGCGAGACACCAATATAAGGGTCCGCGGCGGCGAGGGAAGGGCAGTATGACGCGGATCACGGCGGTGGGCTTCGATGCCGACGACACGCTCTGGCACAACGAACGGTTCTACCGCGAGACCGAGGCCCGGTTCGCCGATCTGCTGCGCCCCCATTGCGATCCCGACACGCTGCTCGAACGGCTGCTCGCGGCCGAGCGGCGCAACCTCGGGCATTACGGATTCGGCATCAAGGGCTTCATGCTGTCGATGATCGAGACCGCCGCAGACGTCACCGGCGGCGACGTGCCCGCCCCGGTCCTCAAGGGCATCCTCGAGGCGGGGCACGAGATGCTGGCCCACCCGGTCGAGCTTCTGCCCGATGCCGAGGCCGCGATAAACGCGCTGGCCGGGCGCTATACGCTCTTGCTGGTGACAAAGGGCGACCTTCTGGACCAGGAGCGCAAGGTCGCGGCCTCGGGGCTGGGCGATGCCTTCGACGGGATCGAGATCGTCTCGGACAAGAGCCCCGCGGTCTATGCCCGCGTCTTTGCCGGCCATGGCGGTGCGGCATCGGGTGTCATGGCGGGCAATTCGATGAAATCCGATGTGCTGCCGATGATCGCCGCGGGCGGGCACGGGGTGTTCGTGCCGCACGACCTCGGCTGGGTGCTGGAGCATGCCGAGCCGCCCGAGGGCGATCCGCGCTATCATCACATCGACACGCTGGCCGGGCTTCCGCCGCTGGTCGCCACCCTGGATTAAGGTCTTTTTAAGGCAGCCTCGCCTATCTGGGGGCATGTCGCACCGTACCCCCCATATCTGCAGCCCGCTTTCACGCCGCCGCGGAAGTGGCTTTTTTAATACCTTTTTTTCGCCATCATCCCGTGCTAGCCCTTTCGGGCGATGCCCGACCGATCACTCAAGAATCGGCGGGAGAGGCAGAAAAAGGCAGTGATGTAACCGTGCTCCATGCAAGCGCAGTCCGCGGCCGAATTGCGGCCGTCGTCATAACCCTGATCCTCGCCTTCGCGGGCCCGGCTCTGGCCGCGCCCTATGCGGCGATGGTGATCGACGCACGTTCGGGCGAGGTGCTGCATGCCAGCAACGCCGATACCCGGCTCCACCCCGCATCGCTGACCAAGATGATGACGCTCTACGTCGCGTTCGAGGCGGTCAAGCGCGGCGAGATCAGCATGGACACCGTCGTCACCGTATCCAACCACGCGGCGTCCGAGCCGCCCTCGAAACTGGGGCTGAGGCCGGGCCAGCGGATCGCGCTGCGATACCTCGTGCGCGCGGCGGCGGTGAAATCGGCCAATGACGCGGCCACCGCCATCGGCGAGGCGATATCGGGCTCCGAAGAGGCGTTCGCCGCCCGCATGACGCGCACCGCGCTCGCGCTCGGGATGACGCGGACGACCTTCAAGAACGCCCACGGCCTGACCGAATCGGGCCATCTGAGCACGGCGCGCGACATGACGACGATGGGGCGGCGCCTCTGGACCGATTTTCCCGAATACTACAACCTGTTCTCGCGCCACAGCACCGATGCCGGAGTGCGCACGGTCCAGAATACGAACCGCCGGTTCCTCTCGGCCTATCGCGGGGCCGACGGGATCAAGACGGGGTTTACCAATGCCGCCGGGTTCAACCTCGTGGCTTCGGCCGATCGCAATGGCGAGCGGATCATCGCGACCGTGTTCGGCGGCCGCTCCACCGCCAGCCGCAACGCCAAGGTGGCCGAGCTGCTCGACCTGGGATTCGCCCGTGCGCCCGCACAGGTGGCGCTGGTCAAGCCCGCCGCCCCCGTCATCCACGGCGCGCCCAAATCGGCGCAGGTGCTCGTCGCGAAATCGCCGCGCCCGGCCCCGCGCCCCGTGCCGCAGGCGCCCGTCATGGTGGCCGAGGTCGCGCCCGGCGGCGTCGATGTCTCTCGCCTCGCGCAGGGCGCGGTGGCCGTCGCGCCGGTTCCGCCCGGCCGTCCCGCCACGGTCGAGGGGCAGGAAATCGTGACCCGCATCTCAAGCTCGGGCGGGCGGCATTGGGGGATCAATCTCGGCCGCTTCGCCTCGCGCTACCAGGCCGAGGAAATCCTGCTCAAGACCGCGCTAATCGAGATCTCGACGCTCGACCAGGCGCTGCGCAAGGTCGTTCAGGGCCCCAGCGGGTGGGAGGCGAATTTCGTCGGCATGACCCAGGACCGCGCCGCGCTGGCCTGTCGCCGCCTGTCGGCGCGCGACCTGCCCTGCTCGACGCTGGGGCCGGGCTGAGCCTCAGGCCGGCACCCAGGCGCCCCCTTCGCAGCTGAACCGCGCCTCGGCGCAGGGCGCGAAAACCAGTTCGTCGCTCGCTGCCCAGGTCTCGATCGCCACGGCGCGGCGGTCCCCCTCGACCACGTTGAAGGTGTTGCGCTCGCCGCGTAGCCGATCCGACAATCCCGTTCCCGCCTGCACGAACAGCAGCGACGGCGCCGCCCGGAACGGCGCCGCGATCGTGCTGTGCAGATGGCCCGACAGCACGATATCGGCCCCGCAGCCCCCCAGCCTGTCCAGCGCGACGGCCGAGCCGCGCATCAGCCGCTTGTCGACCTCGGGCCCGTGTTCCAGCGGATGGTGCAGCACCACGATCCGCAACCGCTCGCCCGCATCGGCAAAGGCGTGGCAGACCTCGCGCACGGTGCGCCCCGAGATGCGCCCCCGCTGCCACGAGAACCGGTTGACCGTGTTCACCCCCGTGACCTTGACGCGGTTGTCGCTCCAGTCGGGTTCCAGATCGGGGTCGATGGCCTTGCGATAGCGCGAGAACGGCCGCAGGAACCGTACCCAGAGATTGTCGAGCGGCGTGTCGTGATTGCCCGGCACCGCCAGAACGGGCGCCTCGATCCGGGCCTTGAACCGCGCGGCCTCGGCGAACTGGTGATGCCGCGCGCGCTGGGTGAAATCGCCCGAGATCGCGACCAGATCGGGCGAGAGCCCGTTCACCGCTGCCAGGAGCGGCGTGGAGAGTTCGGGGCGGTCGCGCCCGAAATGCAGGTCCGACAGGTGAACGATCCGCGCCATCAGGTCGCGTGCCCGGTGGGGTTGCGCGGCAGCAGGATAGTCAGCCGGTCCTGCGACATGTGAAACCGGAACGGCCCCGCATCGCGCGATTTCTCGCCATCGAATGCCAGCAGCGCGCGCGTCGTCGCGGTCTCGACCGACAGCTCGTCGGTCGTCAGCAGCTCGTAATCCCTCCCCCGCAGGGGCTTGCGCAGGGCAAGGCGGGCAGCCATGCGAAACAGCTCGAGCCGCGTATCGGCGCGCGCGATGATGAAGGCGAAACGATCCGCGTCGATGGCATCGGCCCCCGCGATGCCGAAAAGCTCGAGCTGATAGGCCGACCGCCCCGCAAAAAGCAGCGCCGTGCGGACCTGCCGCGTCATGCCGTCATGGCGCAGCGTCAGCTTCATTGGCTTGCGATAGCGCAGGAAGGTCTTGCCGACCGACCAATAGGCCATGGTCCGGAACCGGCCCCAGCGCGAATAGACCGTCTCGCGCTCTTTCAGGATCGCGGGATAGATCCCGAGGCTGGCATTGTTGAGGAACGGCCGGCCATTGACCATGCCCACGCGGATCTCGTGCGGATCGGCATCGACGATCTGGCGCGCCGCCCGGTCGGGATCCTCGGACAGCCCGAGGCCGCGCGCGAAAAAGTTGAACGTGCCAAGCGGCAGCACCCCCAGCGGCACGCCCCGCCCCAGCATGGCACCGGCCACCGCCATGACGGTGCCGTCGCCGCCCGCGGCCACGACGCGCTCGGCGCCCTGCGCCAATGCGCGGTCGATGACGGCGCCCATGTCGCTCCCCGGCTCCCAGTCGAGGCGGAACACGTCGGGCCCGAGCCCCGCCATGCAGCGGTCGATGGCCTCGGCATCGCGGCTGTTCTGGCCCGACGAGCGATTGGCGATGAGGGCGATGCGATAGGCCATGTCAAACCGTGTTCCAGCAGAATGGCCTGTCAACGCGGCCCCCCGCCCCAAGGTCCGTTACTTGAGCTGGCTGTCCTTGGACCCGCGCCGGTTGATGCCCCCGCGGGGGGCGGCACGGGTGTCGCGCTCGGCCTGGCAGTCGCGGCAGAGCTTCACGCCGGGCACGGCCGCGCGCCGCGCCTGCGGGATCGGCTCGTCGCATTCCGCGCAATGGGTGGCGCTTTCGCCCGTGGGCACGCGCCGCGCCTTGAGCCGCGCCATCTCGTCGGCGATCGACGCCTCGATCTGCTCGGCCACCGCCCCGTCTCTCGACCAACCGCCTGCCATGATGCTCTCGACCTCCGGCCCGTTTTCCTCCTGTTAAATATCCTCGGGGGGCTCCGGTTCAACCGGAGCGGGGGCGGAACGCCCCCTCCGCCCGCGGGATCAGGCGGCGTCGGTGGCCTTCACCTCGAAGGCGGCGGCCATCAGCGCGCGGGTGTAGTCGGTGCGCGGCGCGTCGAAGATCTCGTCGACCGGGCCAGCCTCGACCACGTCGCCGCGCCGCATCACCATGACCTTGTGGCTCAGCGCGCGCACGACCTTGAGATCGTGGCTGATGAACAGGTAAGCGAGGCGGTACTTGCGCTGCAATTCGCGCAGCAGCTCGACGATCTGCACCTGCACCGTCATGTCGAGCGCGGAGGTCGGTTCGTCGAGCACGACCAGCCTGGGCCTCAGGATCATGGCGCGCGCGATGGCGATGCGCTGCCGCTGCCCGCCCGAGAACTCGTGCGGATAACGGTGCATCGTCGCCGGGTCGAGCCCGACCTCGGCCATGATGTCGGCGACCATCGCGCGCCGGTCCCGCCCTTTCGACGTGCCGTGCACGCCGAGCCCTTCTGCGATGATCTCCTCGATGGTCATGCGCGGGCTCAGCGATCCGAACGGATCCTGGAACACGATCTGCATGTCGGCGCGCAGCGGGCGCATGGCCCGGCCGCGCAGCGATTGTATGTCGCGCCCCTGAAAGACGATCGTGCCCTCGGACGGGATCAGCCGCATGATCGCCAGCGCCAGCGTCGTCTTGCCCGACCCCGATTCCCCGACGATGCCAACGGTTTCTCCCGCACGCACCGACAACGTCGCCGCGTTGACCGCGCGGATGTGATCGACCGTGCGCCGCATCAGCCCCCGCTGCACGGGAAACCAGATGCGCAGGTCGCGCGTCTCGGCGATCGTCTCGGCATCCGCGGGCACCTCGGTCGGGCGCCCGATGCTTTCGGCGGCCAGCAGCATCTGCGTGTAGGGATGCGCCGGATCGGTAAAGATGCGTTCGGTCGGGCCCTGCTCGACGATCTCGCCGTTCTTCATCACGCAGACCCGGTCGGCGATCTTGCGCACGATGGTCAGGTCATGGGTGATGAACAGCATCGACAGCCCCTCGGACCGTTTCAGCCCCGCCAGCAGCTCGAGGATCTGCGCCTGGATCGTGACGTCGAGCGCGGTGGTCGGTTCGTCGGCGATCAGAAGGTCTGGCTTGTTTGCCAGCGCCATGGCGATCATCACGCGCTGACGCTGACCGCCCGAAAGCTGGTGGGGATAGTCCTTGAGGCGACCCGCGGGGTTCTGGATGCCGACCTGGTCGAGCAGCTCGACGATCCGCGCCTCGGCCGCCTTGCCCGCGATCCCCTGGTGCAGCGCAAGCGATTCCGAAAGCTGCCTTTCGATCGTGTGCAGCGGGTTGAGCGAGGTCATCGGCTCCTGGAAGATGAAGCTGATATCGTTGCCCCGCACGCGGCGCAGCAGCCGCTCCGACGCGCCGATCATCTCCTGGCCTGCATAGCGGACCGAGCCCTGAACCTCGGCCGATCCGCCCAGCAGGTCGACGGTCGAGAGCGCCGTGACCGATTTGCCCGACCCGGATTCGCCCACCAGCGCGACCGTCTCGCCGCGATGGACGGTAAAGCTCACCCCGCGCACGGCGACGGTTTCCGCACCGTCCTGTCGGAACCGGACGCCGAGGTTCTCGACCTCGAGCACGGGCGCGGTGGCGGTGTCAGAGGGCGCGCTGCTCATTGGAAGGTCTTTCGCGGATCGAAGGCGTCGCGGATGCCCTCGAAGATGAAGACCAGCAGCGACAGCATGATGGCAAAGGTGAAAAAGGCGGTGAAGCCCAGCCACGGCGCCTGGAGGTTCTGCTTGGCCTGGAGCGTCAGCTCGCCGAGGCTCGGCGCCGACGATGGCAGTCCGAAGCCCAGGAAATCGAGCGTCGCCAGCGTGGTGATCGTCCCGGTGATGATGAAGGGCAGCATCGTGACCGTCGCCACCATGGCATTGGGCAGCATGTGGCGGAACATGATCTTCCAGTTCGAGACGCCCAGCGCCCGCGCCGCGCGCACGTATTCGAAATTGCGCGCCCTCAGGAACTCGGCCCGGACCACGCCCACCAGCGCCGGCCAGCCGAACAGGACGGTGACAAAGACCAGCAGCCAGAAACTTCGCCCCAGGATCGCGAAGAGGATGATGATGACGTAAAGCGAGGGCGTGGAGACCCAGATCTCGATCACGCGCTGGAATAATAGATCGGTCCACCCGCCAAAGAATCCTTGCACCGCGCCCGCCACGATCCCGATGAGCGAGGTCAGCACCGTCACGACAAGCGTGAACAGGATCGACAGCCGGAACCCGTAGATGACCCGCGCGGCCACGTCGCGCGCGGTGTCGTCGGTACCCAGGATATGCGCGGAATCGGGGGCCGAGGGGGCGGCGCCGTCGATATCGTTGATCGTGTTGTAGCTGTAGGGGATCGGCGGCCAGAGGATCCAGCCGGGCTCGGCGCCCTGGGCCACGGCGCCCTCGGCGATCAGATCCTCGGGGGTGTCGAAACAATCCTCGAGCCCGCCGGTGCGGATCAGGCACTTGACCTCGATATCGGCATAGACGGCCTCGGTGCGGAAATCGCCGCCGAACGCCGTTTCGGGATAGAAGCTGAAGATCGGCGTGTAGAACGCCCCGTCATAGCGCACGAGGATCGGTTTGTCGTTGGCGATGAACTCGGCGAACAGCGACAGGGTGAAGATGATCGCAAAGACGATCAGCGACCAGAAGGCCCGCCGGTTGCGCCGGAAATTGCGCCAGCGCCGTTGATTGAGCGGCGACAAGAACGGCCGCCGCCGCGCCGGGACCACGGGGGGCGGCGCAAGCTGGCCGCCCGCGCCGGGATGGGGCGGCGGCGTGACGATACCGGGCTCGGTCGGCTCGGCGGGATCGGGTTTCGCGTCCGGGTGCGCCATGGATCAGCCCTCCCGGCTTTCGAAATCGATGCGGGGATCGACCAGCACATACATCAGGTCCGACAGGATCCCCACCACCAGCCCGATCAGCCCGAAGAAGAACAGCGTCCCGAAGATCACCGGGTAATCGCGCGCCACCGCCGCCTCGAATCCTAAACGGCCGAGCCCGTCGAGCGAAAAGATCGTCTCGATGATGAGCGACCCGCCGAAGAACACCCCGATGAAGACCGACGGGAATCCCGCGATGACGATCAGCATGGCGTTGCGAAAGACATGGCCGTACAGAACCCGGCTTTCCTTGAGGCCCTTGGCCCGCGCGGTCATGACGTATTGTTTCTTGATCTCGTCGAGAAAGCTGTTCTTGGTCAGCAGCGTCAGCGTCGCGAAGGCCGAGATGGTCGAGGCGATCACCGGCAGCGCGATATGCCAGAAATAATCCGCGATCTTGCCCAGCAGGCTGAGCTGGTCCCAATTGTCCGAGGTCAGGCCGCGCAGCGGGAAGATCTGGAAATAGGACCCCCCCGCGAACAGCACCAGCAGCAGGATCGCAAAGAGGAAACCGGGGATGGCATAGGCCACGATGATCAGCGCGCTGGTCCACGTGTCGAACCGCGACCCGTCATGCATCGCCTTGCGGATGCCCAGCGGGATCGAGACGATATAGGCGATCAGGGTAGACCACAGCCCCAGCGAGATCGAGACCGGCAGCTTTTCGATCACCAGGTCGATCACCCCGATGGAGCGGAAATAGCTCTCGCCGAAATCGAGCCGCAGGTAGTTCCACATCATCGACACGAACCGTTCGAGCGGCGGCTTGTCGAACCCGAACTCGGCCTCGAGCTCGGCGATGAACTCGGGCGGCAGGCCCCGCGCGCCGACATAGCCCGTGGTGTCGCCATCGAGATTGCCCGCATCGCCGCCGCCGCCCGCGATGCCCTGGAACACGTCGCCGCCACCCTCGAGCTGGGCGATGACCTGCTCGATCGGGCCGCCCGGCACGAATTGCGTCAGGACGAAATTGACCACCATGATCCCGAACAGCGTCGGAATGATGAGCAGCAGACGGCGGAGGACATAGGCGCCCATGGGTTCAGAGCGCCCCCGACGCCCTCAGGGCTTCGGCCTTCTCGGCGTCGATCCACCAGAAATCCTGCTCGCCCAGCGCATAGGGCGGCATGTTCTCGGGGTGCTCGTACATGTCGTAATAGGCCACCCAATAGGCCGCGTTGTAATAGACCGGGACCATGAAATAGGCGGCGCGCAGGATGCGGTCGATGGCCCGCACCGCGGCCTGCATCTCCTCGAGCGTTTGCGCGACCTGGAGCCGCTCGATCAGCGCGTCGACCGCCGGGTCGCAGAAACCGGCCGGGTTGAACACGTCGTCGCGGTCGTCGCAGCCGTATCGCTGGGCGATGCCGTTCGCCTCTTCGAGGCCGTTGGTATAGCTGTCGAACACCATGTCGAAATCGTGGTTGCGCACCCGGTCGGTATATTGCGAGTCGTCGACGCGGTTGTACCGGGCATCCACGCCCAGCCGCTTGAGGTTGTCGATATAGGGCAGGATGATGCGGTCGAGCGCGGGGTTGCTCTCGAGGAACTCGACGCTCAGCACCTCGCCATCCTTGCGGCGCAGCCCGTCATCGCCGGTGATCCAGCCCGCCTCTTCGAGCAGGGCCGAGGCGCGGCGCAGATCGCCCCGGTCGAGCTGGCGCGCACCGCCATCCGAGGCGGTGAACACCTCTTCGGTCAGGATCGACGGCTCGATCAGCTCGGCCACCTGGTTGAGGTAGTCCAGCTCGAGCCCCTCGGGGACGCCTTTCGCCTCGAGGTCGGTGTTCTGCCAGAAGGATTGCCGCCGCTCGAACAGGCCGTATTGCAGCGTCTCGTTCGTCCATTCGAAATTGTACATCAGCCCCAGCGCCCTGCGCACCCGCACGTCCTGGAACTTGTCCTTGCGCAGGTTGAACACGAAGCCCGAGGCCACCGGCAGCGACCCGTCGGGCAGCGTCTCGGTGACGACGGTGCCGTCCTCGACCGCCGGGAAATCGTATTGCGTGGCCCAGGTCAGGCTGCTCGCCTCCTGCCGGAAGGTGTAGGCGCCCGCCTTGAACGCCTCGAGCGCGGCCGAGGTGTCGGCGAAATATTCCTGACGGATCGTGTCGTAATTCCAGCGCCCGACATTGATCGGCAGATCGGCGCCCCAGTAATCCGGCACGCGCTCGGCCACGATGCGGGTGGGGGCCACCACTTCGGCGATGCGATAGGGCCCGGTGCCCGGCGGCTGCGTCAGCCGGCTTTCGTCGAGCTTGGCGCCATTTTCCTCGAACCACTTCTTCTGGAACACGATCTGCGCGCCGGCCTGGCTGATAAGCCCCTTGCGCGGCACATCGGGGTTGAAGTTGAACCGGATGCGATGCGGCCCCAGCACGTCGACCGAGGGGATCATCCGCTTGACCGCGATACGATACGACGGAAACCCCTCTTCCATGAAGAGCTCGTAGGTAAAGGCGACATCCTCGGCGGTCATCGGGGTGCCGTCGGAAAAGGTGATATCCTCGCGCAAGTTGAAGATGACCCAATCCTGCGTCTCGGGATATTCGAGTGTTTCGCACAGCAGGCAGTAGGACGCGTAAGGATCGTCGGCGGTGTTCGTCATGATCCGCTCGTAGGGCAGGACCGACAGTGCGGGCGAGCGTCCGCGCCGCGAATAGGGGTTCATGCTGTCGAAGGTGCCGCGCCCCCAGGTCGAGAACTCACCGCCCTTGGGGGCGTCGGGGTTCACGTAATCCAGATGCTCGAAGCCCGGCTCGTACTTGATCGCGCCAAGGTTGGAAAACGCCTGCGCGGTGATGATCTCGCCCCCGGCGGTCGCATCGTCCTGAGCCAGCGCCGTGGTGGCGATGACCGCCAGCACCGACCCCGCCATGAGGATGCTGCGCCAGTCGTACGAATGGGCGGCCTTGGCGCGGGGTCTGGGCGTCATGGATGTCTCCGGCATTGGATGGGCGGCAAGTCGCGCAAGGCTAAGGGCGTCCCGGTGCGGCGTTCAAGTTGAAATCCCGTGACAGCGCGTGAACACCCGCGCCCGGATGCCGCGGGGCGGGCCCTGAAACGCAAGATGCCGGCCCCTTCGGGGACCGGCATCGCGGGTGGTGGCGGTGCGGGGGCGGCTCAGCCGTCCGTCGCGTCGAGATAGGCGATCAGGTTCGCGCGATCCTCGGGGTCGGGCAGGCCGTTGAAGCTCATCGAGGTGCCGGGCGCGGTGCCGCGGGGATCCTTGAGGAAGTCATAGAGCGCCGTGGCATCCCAGACCTCGAAATGCTCGGACAGCGCGCCGGAATAGGCGGCGTAACCCTCGGCGGCGCCGACCTCGCGCCCGACCACGCCATAGAGATAGGGGCCGACCGCGTTGGCGCCTTGCTCGAGCTGGTGGCAGGCGCGGCACTTGCCGAACACCCGCTCGCCCGCGCCGACATCGGCCGAGGCCAGCAGTTCCTCGACCGGCGGATCGCCCGCCTCGACCTCGGGCTCGGCATCGCCTTCGCCCTCGGGAAGCTCGACGGAATAGGCCTGTTCGACATCGCCGTGTCCGCCGCCGACGTGATATATTTCTTCGGCGGCCCATACCCCGAGAAGGAACACCAGGAACGAGCCGCAGAAACCTGCGACGATCTTGGTCAGTGTCATCGTGTCGAACATGTCGCTTTGGGCCCCGTGTCGCTGAACGCGCTCCTCTTGCCCCTTCCGCCCGCAAATCGCAAGCGATATGGGACGCGACCAAATGACGGGCGGCGGGTCGGATGACGGGGCGGGACGAATGAGCGGACGGATCGCGTTCCAGGGCGAGCTTGGCGCCTATTCCCACGAGGCCTGCCGCGAGGCCCGGCCCGACCTCTCTCCGCTGCCCTGCAAGACCTTCGAGGACGCGTTCGAGGCCGTCCGCTCGGGCGAGGCGGACCTTGCCATGATCGCGGTCGAGAACTCGACATACGGGCGGGTCGCCGACGTCCATTCGCTGCTGCCGCATTCGGGGCTGCACATCGTGGCCGAGGCGTTCGTGCGGGTGCATATCAACGTCATGGGCGTGCCCGGCGCGACGCTGGCCGATCTCAGGCGGGTGCGCGGCATGTCGATCCTGCTCGGCCAGTGCCGCGATTTCCTCGCTGCGCACGGGCTCGAGCGGCTGGCCTGGTCCGACAATGCCGCCGGCGCGGCCGAGGTGGCGCGGCTGGGCGACCCCGCCGAGGGCGCGCTGGCGTCGGAACTCGCCGCCGAGATACACGGGCTCGACGTGCTGGCGCGCCGGATCGAGGACCAGGACACGAACACGACGCGGTTCCTGGTGATGGCCCCGCAGGCCGACCTGTCGCGGCGCGGCGATCACGGCATGGTCACCTCCTTCGTGTTCCGCGTGCGCAACATCCCCGCCGCGCTTTACAAGGCGCTCGGGGGGTTCGCGACCAACGGCATCAACATGACCAAGCTCGAGAGCTACATGGTCGGCGGGTCGTTTTCCGCGACGCAGTTCTATGCCGATGTCGAGGGGCATCCCGACGATCCGGGGCTCGCGCTCGCCCTCGACGAGCTGGGCTATTTCACCGACATGCTCGAGATCCTCGGCGTCTATCCCGCCGATCCGCGCCGCCACTAGCGCGGCTCAGCCGCGCGGGTGGGCTTTCTCGTAGACCGCCATCAGTCGCGCCGTGTCGACACCCGTATAAGCCTGGGTGGTGGACAGCGAGGCGTGGCCCAGAAGCTCCTGGATCGCGCGCAGATCGCCGCCGGCCGCCAGCAGATGCGTGGCAAAGGAATGGCGCAGCGCGTGCGGCGTCGCCGTGGCCGGCAGGCCGAGCTGCGCGCGGGCAAGCTCCATCGCGCGCGACACCATCCGCGGGTTCAGCGGCCCGCCCCGCACCCCGCGAAACAGCGCCGTCCCCCGAACGAGCGGATGGGGGCAGAGCCGCGCATAGGTCTCGACCGCCTGCGCGGCGACCGGCAGCACCGGCACGACCCGCTCTTTCCCGCCCTTGCCCAGAATCCGCAACCGCGCGCCCAGCGGACGGACCCCCGCATCCAGCCCCAGCGCCTCGGAAATCCGCAGCCCGCAGCCCCAGAGCAGCGTCAGCACCGCGGCATCGCGCGCCGCGACCCACGGCTCGGCCGCGTTGGCGTCCACCGCGTCGATCAGGTCGCGCGCGGCGTCCTCGGCCACGGGGCGCGGCAGGCGGCGCAGGTATTTCGGGCTGCGCGCGCTGAGGATGGCGGTCGCGTCGAATCCGTCGCGTTCGGCGCGGTGCCGCGCAAAGGCGCGCACCGAGGACAGGGCGCGCGCCAGCGACCGCGCCGACAGGCCCCGCGCGCGGGCATGCGCCATGTAGGCGCGCATGTCGCGCACCCCGATCCGCGCCAGCAGCGCGGTGCCGGACTCTTCGCCCAGATGCTCCTGCTGGAACCGCAGGAACGCCGTGACATCCGCGCGATAGGCATCGAGCGTCGAGGCCGGGGCGCCGCGCACGCCGCGCAGATGGTCGAGCCAATCCTCCAGCGCGCGCCCGAGCCCCGGCGAGATCACCGCAGGAAACGGCGCAGGCTGCGCTCGATCACGCCGGCGAAGAAGCTCAGCAGGTCGGTGCCCTGCCCCGGCCCGAACTGATGCGGATCCTCGGCGCCGAGAATCAGCATTCCCGGCAGGCGCCCGCGCCCGAGATCGAGTGTCAGGCACGCCTCGGACCGGATCGCGGGGGCCTGCGCGCCGTGGACCTCGGGATCGCCGCCGCCGATCTGGCGCAGCGTCACGCGGCGCGGCGCGCCATAGGCGCCCGGCTCGGCGTAAAGGGCGCAATAGCCCTGTTCGGCCAACCCCAGCACATCGCCCAGCGCGCCCAGTTCGGCCCCGCCGCGATCACCCCCCGATTCGAGCAGCAGCCGCACCGACGAGACGCGCAGCGTATCCGCGACCGGGCCGCGCAGCGCCTCGAGAAAGCCGTCGAACCGCTGGGGCTCGAGCAGCGACAGGATTGCCCGGTGGATCATGTTCGTGCCGGCGAGATTCTCGTAGGCCGCCGCGACGACGTGGCGATGCGTGTCCTCGAGCCGGTCGAGCCGGGCCTCGAGCCGGGCCATGGCGACCGAGCGCAGGTCCACGACATTGTCGTTGGCCGCCCCGTCCGAAGCCGAGATCAGCGCGCGCATGACCTCGGGATCGTCGAGAAGGGCCTGCGGATCGGACAGGATCTCCTTGCGGAGCGCGGGGTCCGTCAGGGTATTTGTGCTCATGTGCCTCGGGTGGTCTTGTTGTTGTTGGCCCCGACCCTAGCAGGGCCGCCGGGCGGTGTCGCCCGCCTCCGACCATGTCACGTCCGAGCGATGCGGCGCTGCGACAGCCTTGCACGCGGGCGCGCGCCGCCTCATGTCGCGGGGGCCATGACCCGCCCGACCGACCCACAGACAGGTTTCGCCCCCGGCGATCTCGTCGCGGTGCTGACGACGCAGCCGCTCGACCGGACGCTCGACTACCGCGCGCCCGACCGGGGCTGTTCGCTCGGCGATTTCGTCGAGGTGCCTCTGGGGCCGCGCCGGGTGACGGGTGTGGTCTGGGGACCGGGCGAAGGCGGCTTCGACCCGGCAAAGGTGCGCCCCGTCCACCGCGTGCTCGACGCGATCCCGATGCGCGACGAGATGCGCGTCTTTCTTGCGCGGGCGGCCGATTACACGCTGACCCCCCTGCCCGCGATGCTGCGGCTGGCCACGCGCACGCCGGGACTGGGCCACGATGTCGGCACGCGGCGCGTCTATGCGCGCGGCGCCGCCACGCCCGAGCGCATGACCGACGCGCGCCGGCGCGTGATGGCGGTGCTCGACGATCACGGCGGGCTGACCTTTACCCTGTCGGAGCTCGCGGGCATGGCCGGGGTCGGTACCTCGGTTGTCAAGGGGCTGGTCAGGCTCGGCGCCATCGACGAGCGCGAGGCCCCGCGCGACACTCCCTATCCGCCGCTCGACCCCGATCTGCCGGGCAAGCCGCTCGCCTCCGATCAGGCGGCGGCGGCGGCCAAGCTGTCCGAGGCCGTGCGCGGCGGCGCCTACGGGACGACGATGCTGCGGGGCGTCACCGGGTCCGGCAAGACCGAGGTCTATCTCGAGGCGGTCGCCGCCTGCCTGCGCTCGGGCCGGCAGGCGCTGGTTCTGCTGCCCGAGATCGCGCTCACGGCCGAGTTCCTCGCCCGCGTCGAGGCGCGGTTCGGCGCCCGCCCGGCCGAATGGCACCACGGCGTCACCCAGACCGAACGGCGCCGCTGCTGGAAGATGGTGGCCGAGGGCGGCGCGCAATTCGTGGTCGGCGCGCGGTCGTCGCTGTTCCTGCCCTTCCGCGATCTCGGCCTCATCGTCGTCGACGAGGAACACGACACGTCCTACAAGCAGGAGGACGGCGTCTGCTATTCGGCGCGCGACATGGCGGTGCTGCGCGCCTCGATCGCCTCGGCGCAGGTGGTGCTGGCCTCGGCCACGCCGTCGCTCGAGACATGGGCCAATGTCGAGGCGGGGAAATATGCCGCGCTGACGCTGACCTCGCGGTTCGGCGACCGCGCCATGCCGCGGATGCAGGCCATCGACATGCGCGCGCAGGACGTGCCTGCGGGCCGCTGGGTGTCGCCCGCGCTGCGGGCCGCGGTGGCCGAGCGGCTCGAACGGGGCGAGCAATCGCTGCTTTTCCTCAACCGCCGGGGCTATGCGCCGGTGACGGTGTGCCGCGCCTGCGGGCACATGATCGGCTGCGACCATTGCGACGCGCGCATGGTCGAGCACCGGTTCTCAAAGCGGCTCGTCTGCCACCAATGCGGCGAATCCCGCCCCGTGCCGCCGGCCTGTCCCTCCTGCGCGGTCGAGGGCAGGCTCGCGCCCGTCGGGCCGGGGGTCGAACGCATGGCCGAAGAGGCCGCCGCGCTGTTTCCCGACGCCCGGATCGAGGTGCTGTCCTCGGACCTCCATGCCAGCGCCCGCGCGCTCAAGGCCCGGATCGAGGCCATCGCCGCCGGCGCCGCCGATATCGTCGTTGGCACCCAGCTTGTCGCCAAGGGCCACAATTTCCCGTTGCTGACGCTGGTGGGGGTGATCGACGCCGATCTCGGGTTGCAGGGCTCGGACCTGCGCGCGGCCGAGCGGACGTTCCAGTTGATGCGGCAGGTGGCGGGGCGCGCGGGGCGGGCCGAGCGTCCGGGCGCGGCGCTGCTCCAGACGTTCCAGCCGGAGCACCCGGTGATCCGCGCGATCCTCGCGGGCGACGAGGACGGGTTCTGGCGCGCCGAGGCGGCCGAGCGCCGCGCCGCCGGGGTGCCGCCCTACGGGCGCATGGCCGGCATCGTGCTGAGCTCGCCCGACTTGCAGGCGGTGTTCGACCTCGGCCGGGCGCTGGCGCGGGCCGATGCGCCGCTGCGCCGGATCGGGGCGGATCTCTACGGCCCCGCACCCGCGCCCATCGCGCGCATCCGCGGACGCCACCGGGTGCGGATGCTGGTCAAGGCCGACAAGTCCGCCCCCCTGCAGGCGGCCGTCGCCGAATGGCTGGCGGCGGTAAAGCCCAAGGGCGATATCCGCCTGACCGTCGATATCGACCCGCAGAGCTTTTACTGAACGCGAAACGGCCCCGGAGATCCGGGGCCGCTCTTGCATCACGGGAATGCGCGTCGCGAGATCAGTTCTGCGATTCGGAGCTTTCGGTCTCGACCTCCTCGTCGACCCCGAGATCCTCAGCCTCGACCCCGTCGGAGCCGGTTTCCGCTTCCTCGGTTTCGGTTTCCTCGGCCTCGGGCTGCTCGGTCTCTTCGGACCCGCTCTCGTCGCCTTCGGTCTCGGTCCCGTCGCCGCCGTTGTCGGGCATCATCTCGCTGCCGGCATCGCCGCCGGTGCTGACATCGCCCTCCATCTCGTCGTCGCGATCCATGTCGTCGCCGCCGTCATCGGACCCGGTCGAAACTTCCTGCGGCTCGCCATCGGGGCCGTAGAACACGATCTCGACGCCATCCTCGAGCCGTTCGCGCAGGTCGGACAGGGCGCGTTCCTGCAACTGCTGCTCGAGCTGGGGGCGCACGGCCTCGAGCGGGGGCACCTCGCCCTCGGCGTTTTCCTTGATCGCGTCATAGGCCTGCTGGATCGCGTCATCCGTCGTCGCGCTTTCGAGCTCGCGCCGGACATAGACCTGCGCGATGGCGTTGTCGCGGGCGCGATCGGTCGTGCCCTGCTGCAATTCGGCCACCTCGGGATCGTCGCCGAGGTTCTGCGCTTCGGCGTCGCGCAGGATCAGTTCGCGCAGCACGAGCTGATTCACGACGATGCCGACAAGCTGCTGCGGCGGAAGCTGCTGGCGGATCTGCGGCGGCAGCGCATCGACCCCCGCCAGAACGTCGGCAAAGGTGATCTCGTCGCCATCGACCGACACGACGACCGAATCGGGGCTCATCTCCTGCGTGGACGCGCCTGCGTCGCCGCCGGTGGATTGCGAGGCACCTGCATCCTGCGCAAGCGCGGGGGCGATGGCGAGGGGCGCGGCCAGGACGAGGGCCAGCGCGGTGGTGGACAGACGGTTCATCATGGGGCGTCTCCTGTTATCGCTTGAAACTTGGCTATGCGCGGCCAACGGACGCATCCGCGCGAAGTTCCGATCCCGCCCCCTGCGTCGCGACACGCGGGGCAACAATCCGCTCGCCACGGTTCGCGACCGGGCGTATCCCTGCGGAATGGCCCGCATGACACTCGACGAGGCGCGGTCGCTTCCGCGTTGGCGCCGCCCCGACACCCTGCTGTTTCTCATGGCCTTCGCCATGCCGCTCGCCTTTGCGACGTGGTCGGCGCTCCTCAACAACTTCGTGATCGAGGCGGCGGGCTTTACCGGGGTCGAGATCGGCTGGCTTCACTCGATCCGCGAGATCCCCGGCTTTCTCGCCATCGGGGTGATCCTGCTCATCATGGTGATCCGCGAACAGGCGCTCGCGCTGATCTCGCTGATGCTGTTGGGGGTCGCCACGGCGCTGACGGCACAGTTTCCCACCCTTGGCGGCATCCTCACCCTGACGATGCTGAGCTCGATCGGGTTTCACTATTACGAGACGGTCGCCCAGTCGCTGCAACTGCAATGGATCCCCAAGGAGCGCGCGCCCCAGACGCTCGGCATGATCGTCGCGGTGGGCTCGGGTGCGTCGCTGCTGAGCTATGGGCTGCTCGTCGCGACATGGCGCACCTTCGAGCTGGGCTATGGCACGGTCTATGCCATCGCCGGCGGGGCCTGCGCGGTCATCGCGGTGTTCTGCGCGCTCGCCTACCCGCAATTCGAATCGCCCGACCCCCAGCACAAGAGCTTCGTGCTGCGCCGCCGCTACTGGCTCTATTATGCGCTGCAATTCATGTCGGGCGCGCGGCGGCAGATCTTCGTCGTGTTCGCGGCCTTCATGATGGTCGAGAAATTCGGCTTCGACGTGCACGAGGTCACGGCGCTCTTCATCGTCAATTTCCTAGCCAACATGGTGCTCGCGCCGTTCATGGGGCGGGCCGTGGCGCGGTTCGGCGAACGCAACGCGCTGTGTTTCGAATATGCCGGGCTGGTCTGCGTCTTTCTCGCCTATGGCGGCCTGTATTACTTCGGCTGGGGCGTGATGCTGGCGGCCGTTCTCTATGTCGTCGATCACGTCTTTTTCGCGCTGGCCTTCGCGCTCAAGACCTATTTCCAGAAGATCGCCGACCCCCGCGACATCGCTCCCACGGCCGCGGTCGCCTTTACCATCAACCATATCGCCGCCGTGTTCCTGCCCGCGGGGCTGGGATATCTCTGGGTGACGAGCCCCGGCGGCGTCTTCGGGCTGGCCGCGTCCATGGCGGCGGTGTCTCTGGTGCTGGCGCTGCTCATCCCGCGCCACCCCGCGCCGGGGCATGAAACGGTGCTGTCGCGCGTGCTGCCGCCCGCCCCCGGACAGGTGGCGGAGTAGCGAAAGCCCCGCGCCGCCCCTATATCCGGTGAAACCGTCAACGGAGTCCCGCCATGTTCCAGATGCTGCGCAAATCCACCGAAATGCCCTCGCCCGACCAGGCGCTTGCCGGTCGCGCCCAGCCCATTCCCACGGCCGAGCGGCATTTCGTGCTCGACCGGGCGCTCGACATGACGGTGCCCGACGGGATGGAGGTCGCGATCTTCGGCATGGGCTGTTTCTGGGGGGTGGAGCGGATGTTCTGGAAGCTGCCCGGCGTCTGGGTGACGATGGCGGGCTATGCCGCGGGCTACACCCCGAACCCCACCTACGAGGAAGTCTGCACCGGCAAGACCGGCCATAACGAGGTGGTGCGGGTCGTCTACGACCCCGAAAAGATCGCCTACGAGGATCTGCTCAAGGTGTTCTGGGAAGGCCACGACCCGACCCAGGGGATGCGGCAGGGCAACGATCGCGGCACGCAATACCGCTCGGGGATCTACGTCACCACCGAGGCGCAGCGCGCCGCCGCCGAGAAATCGCGCGAGACCTTCGACGCCCGGCTCAAGGATGCGGGCTATGGCGCCTCGACCACCGAGATCCGCGAGGCCGGGGCGTTCTACATGGCCGAGGCCTATCACCAGCAATACCTGGCCAAGAATCCGGGCGGCTATTGCGGCCTGGGTGGAACCGGCGTCACCTGCCCCATCGGCACCGGAGTCGCCTGACCGCCGGGTCGGGAACCTTGGGTATTTGAAAAGAGAAGACGACCCTGAGGCACACCGCCTCGGGGGTCCGGGGGGCCGATGATCGGGGATATCACGGACGGGATCCGGCGCGGCCTGCGCGGGGTCGGCGAGGTGTTCGCCGAGCCCACATTGCGGCTCGGTGTCACGGGGCTGAGCCGGGCGGGCAAGACCGTCTTCATCACGTCGCTGGTGGCCAACCTGCTCGAGCGGGGGCGGATGCCGGGGCTGCGCGCCGCGGCGACCGGCGCGATCCAGGCGGCCTATCTTCAGCCCCAGCCCGACGACACCGTGCCGCGATTCGATTACGAGACGCACTTGGCCGCGATGACCGGCCCCGATCCGCATTGGCCCGACAGCACCCGCGCCGTGTCCGAGCTGCGCCTGTCGCTGCGGCTCAGGCCCTCGGGGCTGTTGGGAGGGATGCGGGGGCCGCGGGTTCTGCATCTCGATATCGTCGACTATCCGGGCGAATGGCTGCTCGACCTCGGGCTGCTCGATCTCGATTTCGCGTCGTGGTCGCGCGGCGCGCTGGAGCGTGCGCGGGCGCGCGAGGAGGCTGCCGGGTTCAACGCGGCGCTGGCCGGTCTCGACCCCGCCGCGCCATGGGACGAGCGCGCCGCGCAAACCGTCGCCGCCGCCTTCGCCGCCTACCTCGCGCGGGCGCGCGAGGCGGGGTTTTCCGACTGCACGCCGGGGCGGTTCCTGCTGCCCGGCGATCTCGCCGGCTCGCCCGTGCTGACATTCGCCCCCCTGCCCCCCGGCCCCTACGGCCGCCGCACCATCGGGGCCGAGTTCGCCCGACGGTTCGAGGCCTACAAGCGCGAGGTGGTGCGCCCGTTCTTTCGCGACCATTTCGCCCGGATCGACCGGCAGGTCGTGCTGATGGACGTGCTGGGCGCGATCCATGCCGGGCCGCGCGCGGTCGAGGACATGCGCGGGGCCATGGCCGGGATCCTCGGCGCGTTCCGTCCGGGGCGCAACGCGTTCCTTTCGGAGATCCTGCGCGGCAAACGGGTCGAGCGCATCCTTTTCGCCGCCACCAAGGCCGATCACATCCATCACGGCCAGCACGACCGCCTGACCGCGATCGTCGAGGCGATGATGGCCGAGGCGCGCGCCCGCGCCGATTACGCCGGTGCCGAGACCCGCGCGATGTCCCTGGCCGCGCTCAGGGCCACCACCGAGGACCGGGTGGCGCATGGCGACGCGACGCTCGACATGGTGCGCGGGACGCTGCTCGAGGACGGGCGGCGGGCGGCGTTCCACCCCGGCGATCTGCCCGAGGATCCGCGCGTGCTGCTCGCCCCGGCGCAGGCGGGCGGCGATAGGTGGCTCGACGGCGATTACGCGGTCATGCGTTTCGCGCCGCAGCCCGCGCGCATCGGGCAGGGCGACGGCCCGCCCCATATCCGGCTGGACCGCGCGGCCGAGTTCCTTATCGGCGACAGGTTGCTGTAACGGATCGGCGCAGGGCTCAAACGCCAAAAGGCCGCGCGCCCTGCGGCGTGCGGCCCGGCCTGTCCCGAAGGGACGCGTTCAGCCCTGGCGGGCCTTGAAGCGGCGCTGCGTCTTGTTGATGACGTAGACACGGCCCTTGCGGCGCACCACGCGGCAATCGCGGTGGCGGGACTTCAGCGAACGAAGCGAATTGCGAACCTTCATGTCGCGCTCCCATCTGTCGCGGCGCGGGGCACGCGCCTGCTGTTTCGGTCGGCCGGGCTGGACCCGGCGGGTGATCGTCATGCCGGAATGGTGGGCGGTACTGGGATCGAACCAGTGACCCCTACGATGTCAACGTAGTGCTCTACCGCTGAGCTAACCGCCCGTATCCGACTGGCGCCGGGAGGGCCTGCACGACAAGCCCCCAAGGGCCGCCGAACGGAGCCACCCGTGCCGGTGCGCGGTCTATAAATGGGCCCGCGCGGCTGTTCAAGAGCTTTCCGCGCCCCATTATCTGCCATAGTGAGTCAGGCGCCCGCGGCCATGGAGACACGCGCGAACATGGACGAATCCTTTGACCTGCGGCTTCCCCGGCGCAGGGACACGCCCTTTGTCTTTGCCTCGCCCCATTCTGGGCGGGACTATCCCGCCGAGCTCCTGCGCGAGAGCGTGCTCTCGCCCGCGGCGCTGCGTTCGTCCGAGGATGCGTTCATCGACCGGCTCTTCGACGCGGTGCCCGATTTCGGCGCGCCGCTCCTGTCGGCGCGCCTGCCGCGGGCCTGGGTCGACATGAACCGCGCCGCGGACGAGCTCGACCCCGCCCTGATCGAGGGTCAGCGGCGCGGCCCCCACAACCCCCGCATCGCCTCGGGGCTGGGCGTGGTGCCGCGCGTCGTCTCGGGCGGGCGGTCGATCTATCGCGGCAAGATCGGGATCGAGGCCGCGCGCGCCCGCATCCGCCAGACCTGGCGGCCCTATCACGATGCGCTGGCCGGGCTGATCCGCGACAGCCGCGCGCATTTCGGGCAGGCCATCCTGATCGACTGCCACTCCATGCCGCACGAGGCGCTGGACCATGTGCGGGTCAAGGGCCGCCGCCCCGACGTGGTGCTGGGCGACCGTTTCGGCGCCTCGGCCGATCCCGATATCGTGAACGCGGTCGAGGAGGTGATCGCGGGCGCGGGGCTGGTGGTGTCGCGCAACGCCCCCTTTGCCGGCGCCTTTATCGCGCAGCATTACGGCAAGCCCGCGCGCGGCCAGCATGTCATCCAGATCGAGTTCGACCGCCGGCTCTACATGGACGAGGCGACGCTGATCCCCCACGAGGGCTACGGCACGCTCAAGGCGGCCATCGACGAGATCGTGGCCCGGCTCTGCGATCTCGGCCGGGTCGGCGACAGCCTCGCCGCCGAATAGGTCACTCGCGCAGGATTTCCTGGTGATACCGCCCCAGCAGCGCCAGCCCGAAGGCCAGCAGCACCAGAGACACGAACACGACATACGCGACCGAGATATAGCCGCCCGTATAGGTCGGGAACACGCCCGTCCGCGCCAGCCCGGTGATATGTACGACCGGGTTCCACCACAGGATGTCGCGCGCGATGCCCGGCATGTCCTCGAGGATATAGAGAACCGCCGACGCCAGCAGAAGCGGCCGGGTCACGATCTTCCAGACCTGGAGAAACAGCGGGTAGAGCCCGGCAAGCGCGCAGACCGTCGTGCCCACCCCGACGCCGAGCAGCGCGGCCAGCCCCATCGCCTCGACCACCGGGACCGGATCGATATGCGCGCTGACATCGGTCAGCACGAGAATGCCCATCAGGATGATGTAGGTCACGAGAAGTTGCGTCATCACGGTCAGGATCGCGTTCGACAGGATCGCGTCGAACCACGAGATCGCCGGAAAGCTCAAAAGCGACTTGGACTTGCGCATCGACGTGGCCGATCCGGTGTTGAGCTTCATGAACATGGTGAAGGGCAGGTAGCCCGAGGCGTAGAACAGCACGAAGCTGTTGCCGAGCGACGGGGTGCGCAAAACCAGCGCGAACGCGAATGACAGCACGACGATCATGCCGATCGGCTCGAGCAGCGCCCAGACATAGCCCCCCGGAGAGCGGCCGTATTTCGTCATCATCTCGCGCAGGACGAGCGCGGTGATCGACCGCAGGAACGACCCGCGCCCCGCGACATTGCCCGAGCCCTGGAGGTTCGCGACGCCGGGCGGCAGGCCGCCGGTCTCGTCTGTCTGGTTTGTCATGGCGCACTAGCGTCCGAACGCTGGAAATCGACCGCCGCACTATGTAAGAGCAGGCGATGGAACACAACTGATCCGGGCGGGCGATCCGATGCAGGACATCAAGAGGCCGGTCTCGACCGACGCGTCGGGCGGGCCGCGGGAGCGACCCCGCCTCAAGGCGCTCGGCGCCGGCGACGCGGCCCCCGCCTCCGACGGCGCAGCGGACGCGCGCCCGCGCCGCCGGCGCACCGGCGGGCCGGGTGCGGACAACCCCCATGCGGGCAACGTGCGCCCGCCTGCCCGCCCGCTCAGGATGCGGATGCGGCATTGGGGCGTCGCGGGGGCCTTCGTCGCGATGGTGGTCCTGCCCTTCGTCGTGGTGGTGTTCTACCTCTTTGCGATCGCCGTGGACCAGTATTCCTCGACCACGGGCTTTACCGTCCGCCAGGAAGAGGGCACCGCCGCCTCGCAGCTGATGGGGGGGCTGGCGCAGATCACCGGCGGCACTGTGGGCACCGACGGCAACATCCTGTTCGAGTTCATCCAGAGCCAGCAGATGGTGCGCGACGTCAATGACGAGCTCGACCTCGTGTCGCACTACACCAGCAAATACGACGAAGACCCCTATTTCGCCATGGCGCCCGACGACAATATCGAGGCGCTGGTCGATTACTGGAACAGCATGGTGCTGACGACCTTCGACGAGGGCACCGGCCTGATCGAGATCCGCGTGCTCGCCTTCGAGCCGCAGATGGCCCAGGACATCGCCCGTGCCATCGTCGCGCGCAGCCAGGAGATGATCAACAATCTCAACCAGCAGGCCCGCGAAGACGCGATGAGCTATGCCCGCGCCGATCTCGACGAGGCGGTCGAACGCCTCAAGGAAGCCCGCCAGAGGCTCACCGATTTCCGCACGCGCACCCAGATCGTCGATCCGCAGGCCGATATCTCGGGGCGGATGGGGGTGCTCAACAACCTCCAGCAGCAACTGGCCGAGGCCTTGATCGAGTTCGACCTGCTGGGCGGGGCGAACACGGATGGCGACCCCCGGTCGGCCAACGCGCAACGCCGCATCGACGTGATCCAGAACCGCATCGCCGAGGAACGCATCAGCCTGTCCTCGGACGGCGCCGGCATCCCCGGATCGAGCGATTATCCCGCCCTGATCGCCGAATACGAGGGGCTCGTCGTCGACCGCGAATTCGCCGAGGAAACCTATCGCGCCGCGCTCGCCGCGCTCGATTCCGCCCGTGCCGAGGCCTCGCGCAAGAGCCGCTATCTCGCCACCTATATCGAGCCGACCCTGGCCGAGGAATCGCAATATCCCCGCCGTTTCGTGCAGTCCGCCATCACCGGCGGATTCCTGTTCCTGCTCTGGGCCATCGCGTCGCTGGTCTATTATTCGATCCGCGACCGTGGCTGAGAAAGGACGCGCCCGATGATCGAGTTCCAGAACGTCAGCAAGTCGTTCAACATCCGCGGGCACCGCAAGGTCGTGATCGACCACCTGAACGAGACCCTGCCCTTCGGCAAGTCGCTGGCTCTTCTGGGGCGCAACGGGGCGGGCAAGTCGACCCTGCTCGAGATGATCGCGGGCACCATCCGCCCCACCACCGGGCGGATCGTGCGCTATGGCCGCGTGTCATGGCCCGTCGGCGGATCGGGCGCCATTCACCGCGACCTGACCGGCGCGCAGAACGTGCGGTTCGTGTCGCGCATCTACGGCGTGGATTCCGCCGAGCTCGAGGATTTCGTCCGCGAATTTTCTGAGTTGGGCAAGCATTTCAACATGCCGATGCGGACCTATTCCTCGGGCATGAAATCGCGCCTGTCCTTCGGGATCTCGATGGGGATTCCCTTCGATACCTACCTCATCGACGAGGTGACGGCGGTGGGCGACAAGTCCTTCAAGGACAAGGCCCGCGCCTATTTCAACGAGCGGCTCAAGAATGCCAGCGCGATCATGGTCAGCCACGACCTCAGGACGCTGCGCCATTACTGCAACGCCGCGGTCGTGCTGGAAAAGGGCCGTCTGTCCTATTTCGAGGATCTCGACGAGGCCATCGCCCTTCACGAGGAACACATGGGCGGGCCGCGCGCCCGCCGCCGCGCCGCCCGGCGCGCCACCGCCGCGCAGGATCGCGACGAGCCCGACGAGCCCGCCCCCCGCCCGCGCCGCAAAGCCGCCAATTCGCGACAAACCGTCGACGAATGACGCGATCTCGCCCGAACCGGGCGCCCTGACCGGCCCGATCGCGCGACCATCCTTCCCCCCGGAACACGCGATGCGGGGGCATGGGGATGGAGTTTCGGAAAACCGGGCGGATCTCGACGGGGCGCGACAAGTTCGACATGGATATCCGCGATCTCCAGACGATCCGCACCGACGAGGGCACGTTCCTCGTCGCGGTGAACGGGCGGAACGGCGGGATCGTGACGTTCCGCCTTGACCGCAACGGCACAGCGGACGAGGTCGATCGCGCGGATTTCGGGCGCGAGGCCGGCGCCGCGGGGGGGTTCGTGGTCGACGTCTCGGGCACCCGGCAGCCCACGCTCATGACCGGCGGCGGCGAAACCGGCCTGTCGCTTTGCGAGATGAGCGATGGCGGCGCTCTCGGAACGCCCGACCGCGAAACCGCCACGGGGCTCGACCGCGGCATCAGCGCGGCGCTGCGCATCGACGGGCCCGACATGCTCTATGCCGTCGACACGCTGCGCGGCGGGCTGACCGCATGGCGGGTCGACGAGAACGGCACGCCCACGGCGCAGGCGCCGCTCTGGGATACCGGGTTCGACCGGCTGGGCTACGACCTGCTCGCGGGCGGAAAGGCCGGGGGGCAGGATTACGTCGTCGCGACCGGCGCGGGCGCGCGATCCGTCGATCTCTACCGGGTCGAGGATAACGGCACCCTGTCGCTTTTCGACAGCGTCGGGCCGCAGGACGGCGTGGGCATCGGCCGCGCCTCGGCCATCTCGACGGTCGGCGGCCACGGCCGCGAGTTCGTCGTCGTCGCCGGTGCGAAAAGCCACTCCCTCACCGTGATGGAGCTGGGGGCGGACGGTACGCTCACCGCGCTCGACCATGTCCTCGACACCCGGTTCACGCGCTTCGGCGGGGTGAGCGATATCGCGACGATCGAGATCGACGGCACGCCGCTGGTGGTCGCGGGCGGGGCCGATGACGGGCTGAGCCTCTTCGCGATCCTGCCCGACGGGCAGTTGATCCTGCTCGACACCATCGAACATACCGGCGGCGCCGGGCTGAACAATATCGAGACGCTGGAACTCGCCCGGATGGGCGACACGCTTCAGGTTTTTGTCGGCGCCGGGGGGCGTGGCATCACGCAAGACGAAATCGATTTGTCCGACATGGGCCGGCTCATGATCGCACGGGGCCGGGACGACGACCTGCTCGAGGGGACGGGCCGCGACGACACGCTTGTCGGCGGATCGGGCAGCGACACGCTGTCGGGCGGAGGCGGCGACGATATCCTCGTCGCGGGCGACGGGTTCACCCGCATGACCGGGGGCGCCGGGCGCGATACCTTCGTGATGCGCGACGCCGACCGGCTGGTTCTCGTCAACGATTTCGAGCGGGGGCGTGACAGCCTCGATTTCGGCGACTTCGCCATGCTGCGCGATGTCGGGCAGATCCGGGTGAAATCGAAGTCTTGGGGCGCCGATCTCGTTTTCGGCGACGACACGATCCGCATCCGGTCCGCGGATGGCAAACGGCTCGATATCGAGGACCTGGTTCCGGGGCGCGACATCCTCACCCCCGACCGCATCGGTCTCAACCCCGCCGATCCGCCCCGCCCCGGACGCGAGATCATGGGATCGCACCGGGCCGACGCGCTGGACGGCGGGGCGGGAGACGACGCGGTGCGCGGCCTCGGCGGCGACGACACGATCCGCGGCGGCGCGGGCAACGATGCGCTGCGCGGCGATGGCGGGAACGACCTGCTCGACGGCGGCGACGGCAGCGACTGGCTCGACGGGCGCAGCGGGGCGGATACGCTTGATGGCGGCGACGGGTCCGACCTGCTCGACGGGGGCGACGGCGACGATCTGCTCGAGGGCGGCGCCGATGACGACCGGCTCCTGGGTGGCGCGGGACGCGACCGGCTCGATGGCGGCGCGGGCGACGACCGCCTCGCGGGCGGCAACGACGCCGATACCCTGACGGGCGGCGATGGGCGCGATTACCTCGCGGGCGAACAGGGCGCCGACGCGCTGGACGGCGACGGGGGCGACGACAGCCTCTATGGCGGCGACGGCAACGACAGGCTGCGCGGCGGTCTCGGCAACGATCTGCTCGACGGCGAGGATGGCGACGACATTGCCCTCGGCGAGGCCGGGAACGACACGCTTTTCGGCGGTGCCGGGCGCGACGATCTCGACGGAGGCGACGGCAACGACCGCCTCTACGGCGGCGATGACGGCGATACGCTCAGGGGCGGTGCGGGCAACGACCTTTTGGCGGGCGATGATGGCTACGACCGGCTCGCCGGCGATGACGGGCGCGACACGCTGGGCGGCGGCGCGGGCAATGACCGCCTGTGGGGCGGCACCGGCAACGATATCCTGGCGGGCGACGGGGGCAACGACACGTTGTCGGGCGGCTGGCAGAACGATACGCTCAAGGGCGGGATCGGCAATGACGTGTTGGCGGGCGACGGGGGCAACGACCGGCTCGACGGCAGCACCGGGAACGACCGGCTGTCGGGCGGCACGGGCAACGATATCCTTCTTGGCGGCAACGATAACGACCGGCTCGCGGGCGATGCCGGCAACGACCGCCTTTGGGGCGGCGAAGGGGCCGACCTGTTGTCGGGCGGCACGGGCGACGACATGGCCTATGGCGGCGGCGGACGCGATCGGATCGACGGCGGCGACGGGCGCGACCGGCTCATCGGCGATGCCGGCGACGACGACCTGCGCGGCGGCAATCAGCGCGATACGCTGGATGGCGGCACGGGGAACGACCAGCTTCGCGGCGGCGCGGACCATGACCGCCTGACCGGGGCGCAGGGGATCGACCGGCTCTGGGGAGACGCGGGCGACGATACGCTGTCGGGCGGCGCCGACCGCGACCTGATTCGCGGCGGCAGCGGGCGCGACCGCATCTCGGGCGATTTGGGCAACGACCTGATCTGGGGCGATGGCGACGGCGATTTCCTCTGGGGGCGGCAGGGCGACGATGCCATCCGGGGCGGCGGCGGCGGCGACCGGCTCTGGGGGGACGATGGCCGCGACGCGCTTTGGGGGGATGCGGGCGATGACGGGCTGTGGGGCGGCGACGGGCACGACACCCTGTCGGGCGGCGACGGGCGCGACACGCTCGCGGGCGGCGAGGGGTGGGACCGGCTCGACGGGGGCGCGGGCAACGACTTGATCGACGGCGGCATCTGGGACGACACCCTGTCGGGCGGGGCCGGCCGCGACCGGCTGAGCGGCGATGGCGGACATGACCGTCTCAAGGGCGGCAGCGGCAATGACCGCATCGCGGGCGGGGCCGGGAACGACCGCCTCGCCGGCAATGCCGGCCGGGACATGATGAAAGGCGGCAGCGGCAACGACACGATGTCGGGCGGCGGCGGCAACGACCGCCTCGTTGCGGGCAAGGGCGACGACCGCCTCAAGGGCGGCAGCGGCGACGACCGGATGACCGGATCTGGCGGGCGCGACTGGCTTGCCGGGGGAAAGGGCGACGATCTGCTCAAGGGCGGGGCCTCGACCGACCGGCTGATCGGGGGCGGCGGTGACGATACGCTGTCGGGCGGCGGCGGGCGCGACCGGATCGAGGCGGGGGCCGGGCGCGACATCCTCAGGGGCGGCGCGGATCGCGACCAGTTCGTATTCGGGAAAAAGACCGGGGCCAACACGATCGAGGATTTCAACAACGGCGTCGACCGGATCGTGCTCGAGCACAACGCGCGGTTCGGGCAGCTCAAGATCACGCAAAAGGGGGACGACCTGCTGATCGGCTACAAGGGCGGGACCGTGCTGCTTGAGGATACCGATCGCAGCGAGATCGACGGCGGGGACTTCATCTTCGGGTGAACCCCGCTATGGTCGCGCGGTTCGTTCCCGCTATCGGAGGCCGGCACATGCGGCGCGCTCTCGTCACCGGCTCGGCCGGGTTCATCGGCTTTCACCTCAGCCGCGCGCTGCTGGCCGAGGGCTGGCAGGTCGCCGGGTTCGACGGGATGACGGATTACTACGACGTGCGGCTGAAACGACGCCGCCACCAGATCCTGTTGCAGAACCCCGGCTTTACCGCGACCGAGGCGCGACTCGAGGATGCCGACGCCGTGGCGCGCTGCGCCGACGCGGCCCGGCCCGACGTGATCGTGCATCTCGCGGCGCAGGCCGGCGTGCGCTACAGCCTCGAGAACCCGCGCGCCTATATCGACGCCAATCTCACCGGCACCTTCAACGTGATGGAGGCCGCGCAGGCCCACGCGGTCGCGCACCTGCTGATGGCCTCGACCAGCTCGGTCTATGGCGCAAATACCGACATGCCCTATGCCGAGACCCACAAGGCCGATCACCCGCTCACCATCTACGCCGCCACGAAAAAGGCGAACGAATCCATGGGCCACGCCTGGGCGCATCTGCACCGGATACCTGTCACGATGTTCCGGTTCTTTACCGTCTACGGCCCCTGGGGCCGGCCCGACATGGCGCTGTTCAAGTTCGTCAAGGGCATCCTCGAGGGCACGCCCATCGACATTTACAACCACGGCGAGATGTGGCGCGATTTCACCTATATCGACGATCTCGTGCGCGGCATCACCGGGCTGATCGACACGCCTCCGCCGCAGGTCGATGCACGCGACGGGCTCACGGCGCATCCCGGCGACACCCTGTCGCCCGCGGCGCCCTGGCGGGTGGTCAATATCGGCAATTCAGACAAGGTCCGGCTGCTCGATTTCGTCGAGGCCATCGAAGAGCGCCTCGGCCGCCGCGCCCATCGCAACATGATGGAGATGCAGACCGGCGACGTGCCGGCGACATGGGCCGATGCGGGGCTGCTGCATGCGCTGACCGGCTACCGGCCGCGAACCGATTTCCGCGATGGCGTCGGCCGGTTCGTCGATTGGTATCGCGACTATTACGGGGTCTGAGACCCGCGCTCAGACCACGGTGCCGCGCCCGACCCCGCTATAGGCGTCGAACCCCGCGCGTTCGACATCCTCGGCGGTGTAGACGTTGCGCAGGTCGGCCATGCGGGGCGTGGCCATCGCCGCGGCGATCCGCGGCAGGTCGAGCGCGCGGAACTCGTTCCACTCGGTCAGGATCACCAGCAGATCGGCCCCCTGCGCCGCGCTATAGGCATCGTCGCACCAGGCCACGCCGGGCAGCAGCGCCTCGCCCTCGCGGCGGCCCTGCGGATCGGTCACGCGCACCTGCGCGCCGCCGCCCACCAGCGCGGGCACGATGGTCAGGGCGGGCGCCTCGCGCATGTCGTCGGTATTGGGCTTGAAGGTCACGCCCAGCACGGCGACGGTCTTGCCGTTGAAGCTGCCGTCGCAAAGATCGCGCAGCTTGTCGATCATGCGCCGCTTGACCTCTTCGTTGACCTCGATCACCGCCTCGGTGATGCGCATGGGCTGCGCGCATTCCTGCCCGATCCGCGCCAGGGCACGGGTATCCTTGGGAAAGCACGACCCGCCATAGCCCGGCCCCGCATGGAGGAACTTGTTGCCGATCCGCCCGTCGAGCCCCATCCCGCGGCTCACCTGCTTGATATCGGCGCCGACCCGTTCGCACAGGGCCGCAATCTCGTTGATGAAGGTGATCTTGGTCGCGAGAAAGGCATTGGCCGCGTATTTGATCATCTCGGCCGATTCCAGATCGGTGACGAGGATCGGGAATTCGCGCAGGTAGAGCGGGCGGTAGATTTCCGACATCACCGCGGCGGCGCGTTCGGATTCGACGCCCACGACCACGCGGTCGGGCCGCATGAAATCGTCGATCGCCGCCCCCTCGCGCAGGAATTCCGGGTTCGAGGCGACGTCGAAATCGAGATCGGGGTTGGCCGTGGCGACCGCGGCCTTGACCTTGCGGTTGGTGCCGACCGGCACGGTGGATTTGGTCACGATCACGATGGGACCGCGTGCGGCGCGCGCCACCTCTTCGGCGGCGGCCATCACGTAGGTCAGGTCGGCATGGCCGTCGCCGCGCCGCGTGGGCGTGCCCACCGCAATAAAGACCGCACCCGCCCCGTCCAGCGCCGCGGCGAGATCGCGGGTAAAGGTCAGGCGCCCGGCTTCGACATTGCGCGCCATGACCGCGTCGAGCCCCGGCTCGTAGATCGGCACCTCGCCCGCCATGAGGCGCGCGATCTTGGCCTCGTCGCGATCCACGCAGATCACGTCATGCCCGAAATCCGAGAAACAGACCCCCGAGACGAGCCCGACATAGCCGGTGCCGATTACCGCGATCTTCATGTTCCTGCCCCTCTGAACCTGGCCTGCGGCAACATCGCCCCGCGGTGCCGTTCAACTGCAAATCGGGGATGCGCGAAAGGCCCGATCCGGGCCGCTGAGGCGGCGATGCCATGCCGGCCCGACCGTGGCGGCGGCAAACGGCCCGCGCCTTGGGTGGCGCGAGCCGTGCGGTCGATCGGGTCGCCCGGCCTCAGACGAAGTCGAGATGCCCCAGAAGCGCGTCGGCATCGCTGACGCCCTCGAGCACGATCTTCTGCCCGTCGCCGAAATCCAGCACGGTATTGCCGTTGCGCAGTTCGGCAAAGCGGTCGAGCACGGCGCGGGTGCTCAGCCCGTCGGCCAGTTCGGCGTCGAGATAGAGCATGTCGCCCTGCCCCGCGCGGAAATCCTCGATCCGGCCGTCATTGCCGCGGAAGACAAAGGCATCGGCCCCGCCGCCACCGAAGACGGTGTTGCCCTCGCCCGCGACGATCTTGTCGTCGCCCTGTCCGCCGCGCAGTTCGGCATCGCCGTCGCGGCCAAAGATGCGGTCGTCGCCGCGGCCGCCCTTGATCACGTCGCCGTCACCCGCGCCGCGGATCACGTCGTCGCCCTTGCCGGTGGCGATCACGTTGTCGGCCGCGTTGGCGATGACCTTGTCGTTGCCCGCGCCGGTCTTGAGCTTTTCGATCTTGGTGCCGCGCGCGATGGCGAGGTTGTTGTCGCCGCCGCCGACATCCGAGAACTTGCCGCCCTTGAGGTTGATCTTGCCGTCCTTGTCGGTGAACCGCAGGTCGAGCGTATCGCGCCCGCCGCGGTCGTAGACGGTAAAGCCCTCCATGTCGGCCTTACCCTTCATCACCTGCTTGAAATACTTTTCGAGGTAGTTGTTCAGGTTGCCCTTGGCGCCCCACACGGTCTTGCCGGCGGTATAGTCGCTTTTGCCGTAGAGCGACTGGATCGCCTTGATATCGACCATCTGCGCGGTGACGGGGTCGAAATCGGACCCTTTCACGTTCGGGTTCTCGGACGGGTAGTAATAGGACATGATCGACAGTTGCAGGCTGTCATACTTGAACTCGCGGTCCGCGCCCGAGGCGCTGCCGTTGTAGTTGCCCTGATGGCCAAGGCCCAGCGCATGGCCGATCTCGTGGATATAGGTCGAGAAGTTGTAGTCGGCGAAGCCCGTGCCGTAATCCTTGAGCCATTGCTTGGACACGTTCACATTGGCGCGGATCGTGTCGCCGTCGGAATCGTAGGACGAGGTCGCGAAGGCGCCGGACTTGTTGTCGTCGAACTTGATGTCGGCCTTGCCGCCCTTGATCTTGAAGTCGATGTCGGCAACCATTTCCCACGCCTCGAAAGCGGCTTTCGCCAGCTTTTTCCCGGCGCCGGTCAGGCCCTTGATGTTGACGGTGATCTTGCCGCTCGGCCCGGTGTCGAAGGAATGGGGGGTCTCGTAATTATCCTCCCAGTAGCCGTCGGTCAGGTAATGCGCCATCTTCTTGATGTCGCGCCCGCGCGGGCCGAAACTGGTCGTCGTGCCGGCGACCTCGCCGCGGTCGTCGCCCGCGGGCACAAGCTCGATCGAGGCATCCGAGAGCCCGCCGCCGATCAGGCTGGCGGGCATCGCGCCGCCCATGTCCAGCGGCTCGACCTGCGGGGCCAGGCGGCCCTCGTCGATCAGCGTCGACAGACGCTCGAGGATGCTGTCGCGGGACAGGTCATAGGTCAGGGTCATGGCAAGCTCTCAGATGGCGTAAGCGGTCGGCGGGGTGCCGTCGCGGGACGGCGATGAAATCGGGTCGGCTCAGGTCTACACGGCAGTTATGGCCAAAATCTTGACGCTCGCGGGACCGGAACGGGAAACTGCGCGGGATCCAAGGCAAAATGTTCACCCGCCGTTTACCCCACTTCGTCCCACCGCGCACGAATCCCGTCGCATCCTTCACGAGTTTGTGACCGACGCGCCACAGCCCCTAGCGCAGGGCTCGACCCTTGAGGATCGCGCCATGCCCGAACCGCGCGCGGATCGCGTCGGCCGCGCGTTCGGCCCCGGCGCGGGCGCGCGCCTGCGGGTCGAGCAGATCGCCCGCATCTTCGGCCTGCGCGCCGTCGCACAGGTCCGACAGCCCCACCCCCAGCAGGCGGAACGGGGCCTCGCGCAGCACCGGTTCCCACAGGGCGCGCGCCGCGCGATAGAGCGGATCGGCCATCTGCACCGGGCCGCGCTGCGTCGCCCGGCGCGTCACCAGCGAATGGTCGGCGCGCTTGAGCTTGAGCGTCACCACCCGCCCCGCGACCCCCTTGGCCTTGGCGCGGTCGGCGACCTTTTCGGCCATGCGCCACAGATGCCCGTCGAGCAGTTCGGGGTCCGAAATATCCTCGGCAAAGGTCGTCTCGTTCGAGATCCCCTTGACCGGCGCATGGGCCGAGACGCGGCGCGCATCCTCGCCCCGCGCGAGGTGCCACAGCCGCTCGCCCATGCCGCCGAAACGGGCCGAAAGGTCGCGCCGGTCCCAGCGGCGCAGGTCGGCAAAGCTGCGGATGCCAGCGCGGCCCAGCGATTCGCGCGTGACCTGCCCCACGCCCCAGATCAGCGACACGGGGCGGTCGCGCAGGAACTCCATTGTCTCGGCCGCACCGATGGCGGTAAAGCCGCGGGGCTTGTCCTGGTCCGATGCGATCTTGGCGAGGAACTTGTTGTGGCTGAGCCCGATCGAGCCGGTAATGCCGATCTCGTCGCGCATCCGTTTCACCAGCCACGCCAGCATCACCGCCGGGGGCGCCCCGTGCAGCCGCGCGGTGCCCGTGAGATCCATGAAGGCCTCGTCCAGCGACAGCGGCTCGACCACCGGGGTCAGTTCGTCCATCATCGCGCGGATGGCGCGCGACACCTCGGCATAGACCTCGAACCGGGGCTTCACGATCACCGCCTCGGGGCAGAGCTTCAGCGCCTGGAACATCGGCATGGCCGACCGCACGCCCTTGATGCGGGCGATATAGCAGGCCGTCGTCACCACGCCGCGCCGCCCGCCGCCCACGATCACCGGCTTGTCGCGCAATTCGGGCGCGTCGCGTTTCTCGACGCTGGCATAGAAGGCGTCGCAATCCATATGGGCGATGGACAGGTCGAACAGCTCGGGATGGGCGCACAGCCGCGGGCTGCGGCACCGCGGGCAGCGGGGACCGGAATCGAAGGGCGTGCAGCAATCGAGGCAAAGCGCGGGCATGGGGGATATGTAATGGGCGACGGCGCGCAGTGACAGGCCGAACGGTGGCGCCGTTCGGGGGCGCGAAGCTCGCGATCCTGTCGGGGGGCGCGGTCGTGACGCTGCTGCGCGATGCCGACCCGGCGATCCCGTGGCCGGGGTTCTGGGATCTGCCCGGCGGCGGGCGCGAGGGGGGCGAGACGCCCCGCGACTGCGCCCTGCGCGAAACCCGCGAAGAGGTCGGGCTGATCGTGCCGCGCGCCGCCATCGTGTGGGAACGCCGCCGCCCCCGGCCGGGCGGCGAGACGGTGTTCCTGGTCGCGCTGTGGCCGGGGCTCGGCACTGATGCGCTGCGGCTGGGCGACGAGGGCCAGGAGGCGCGGCTCATGCCCATCGCCGAGTTCCTGTGCCGCGAGGATGCCGTCCCGATGTTCCAGACCGACCTCGCCGCCTATCTCGCCGCCGAACGGGGCTAGCCTCCCGCCCCCTCGCCCGCGCCGTCCCGCGCCATGAAGGCACGCGCGGCCGCCACGCTCAGCCGCGGCGCGAGCGGCGGATCGTCCGCGGGGGCAGGCGCGGGCGCCGTCTCAGGCACGCGGCGCCGCACCATCATGCGCCGGCGGCGCGGAGGATCGAGTATCTGCGTCATGGCCCCGGCCTGCCATGCGATCAGGGCGGTTTTGCGCCGCTCGGGCGGCATCGTCCGGGCGGGCGGGCGCTTGCCGCGCTCCATCGTTCCTGCGACATTGGGTGAAACCCCAAAAACGGCGAGCAGCACCGATGTCCTCCGATCTTCTCTCGGGACAAGAGCCCGAAGCCTACGACGCCTCCTCGATCGAGGTGCTCGAGGGGCTCGAGCCGGTCCGCAAGCGCCCCGGCATGTATATCGGCGGCACCGACGAACGCGCGTTGCACCACCTCGTGGCAGAGGTGCTCGACAACTCCATGGACGAGGCGGTGGCCGGCCATGCCAACCGCATCGAGGTCGAGCTGCACGCCGACGGCGCCTGCACGGTGCGCGACAACGGGCGCGGCATCCCCACCGATCCGCACCCCAAGTTCCCCGGCAAATCCGCGCTCGAGGTCATCCTGTGCACGCTGCACGCGGGCGGCAAGTTCTCGGGCAAGGCCTACCAGACCAGCGGCGGGCTGCACGGGGTCGGCATCTCGGTGGTCAACGCGCTGTCCGATCACGTCCGTGTCGAGGTCGCGCGCGACCGCCAGCTCGTCGCGCAGGAGTTCAGCCGCGGCAAGCCCACGGGCCCCGTGGCCCCCGCCGGCGCCGCGCCCAACCGCAAGGGCACCTCCGTCACTTTTCACCCCGACCCCGAGATCTTCGGCAAGCTCGCGCTCAAGCCCGGACGCCTGCTCAAGATGGTGCGCTCCAAGGCCTACCTTTTCTCGGGGGTCGAGATCCGCTGGAAATCTGCCATCGACGATGGCGAGACCCCGCTCGAGGCGGTGTTCCACTTTCCCGGCGGGCTGTCCGACTATCTCGCCGAGACGCTGGGCGGGGCCGCGACCTATGCCGACCAGCCCTTTGCCGGCACCGTCGCGTTCCGCGATGCGCCCGGCAAGGTCGAATGGGCGATCAACTGGACGCCCTCGCGCGACGGTTTCATCCAGTCCTATTGCAACACCGTGCCCACGCCCGAGGGCGGCACGCACGAGGCCGGGTTCTGGGCCGCGATCCTCAAGGGGGTGCGCGCGCATGGCGAACGCTCCGGGCTGAAAAAGGCCGCCAACATCACCCGCGAGGATCTGACCGCGGGCGGTTGCGCGCTGGTGTCGTGCTTCATCTCCGAGCCGGAATTCGTCGGCCAGACCAAGGACCGGCTGGCCACCAACGCCGCCGCGCGGCTGGTCGAGACCGCCGTGCGCGACCATTTCGACAACTGGCTCGCCGCCGACACGAAATCGGCCGGGGCGATCCTCGATTTCCTCGTGCTGCGCGCCGAGGAACGCCTGCGCCGCCGGCAAGAGAAAGAGACCGCCCGCAAATCGGCCACGAAAAAGCTGCGCCTGCCCGGCAAGCTCACCGATTGCTCGAACTCGAGCCGCGAGGGCACCGAGCTTTTCATCGTCGAGGGCGACAGCGCCGGCGGTTCGGCCAAGATGGCGCGCGAGCGCAAGACACAGGCGCTGCTGCCGCTCAGGGGCAAGATCCTGAACGTGCTGGGCGCGGCCAGCGCCAAGCTCGGCTCCAACCAGGAGATCGGGGATCTCTGCCAGGCGCTCGGCACCGGTATGGGCACGAAGTTCAACATCGACGATCTGCGCTATGAAAAGATCATCATCATGACCGACGCCGACGTGGACGGCGCGCATATCGCGTCGCTGCTGATGACGTTCTTCTACGCGCAGATGCGCCCGCTGATCGACCACGGGCACCTCTACCTCGCCTGCCCGCCGCTGTTCCGACTGACCCAGGGCGCGCGCCGCGCCTATTGCCTCGACGAGGCCGAAAAGGACCGGCTGCTGGCCAAGGGGCTGGGCGGAAAGGGAAAGATCGACGTCAGCCGCTTCAAGGGCCTGGGCGAGATGGACGCCAAGGACCTCAAGGACACGACCATGAACCCCGAGACCCGCAAGCTGATCCGCGTCAGGATCGAGGACGACATGCCGAACGAGACCGGAGACCTGGTCGAACGCCTGATGGGCAAGAAACCGGAACTGCGCTTCGAGTACATCTCGCAGAACGCGAAGTTCGTGGAGGAGCTGGATGTTTGAGAGAGGAGAGGGATCAATGAAGAGAAACGGCTGGATACTAGGGTCAGGATGCATTGATTGTTGCTGTTCGGCGTGATTCACGGCCCGAAAAACGGAGCGGTGACATGGACGACCTCTACTGGCTGAGCGACGAGCAGATGGCCAAGCTTTCCCCTTTC
>NZ_SNAA01000017.1 GCF_004358695.1 Palleronia sediminis | reverse complement strand
TCGGTAGGTTGAAAGACTGGCGTCGCATCGCCACCCGCTACGACAGATGCCCGAAGGTCTTCCTCTCCGCCATCGCCCTCGCCGCAACCGTCATGTTCTGGTTATGAATCCTGACCCTAGCATTCGGCCCCCATTTTCAGAATTTGGAACGAAGGGGGTACGGGACTATGACGACAGATATCGTGGATACCGAGGGCAGGATCATACCGTTCGACCTGGCCGATCCGCTCAGCGTGGCGGTGGGCGGGCGCGACAGGGACGTTCTGGAAACCGTCGAACGCGCCGTGGCCGAGGGGCGAACGCTTCTGGCCTATCAGCCGGTGCTGCCGGCCCCGCGCCCGGACAAGCCGGCCTTTTACGAGGGGCTGATCCGCGTCCTCGACGAATCGGGGCGCATCATTCCCGCGCGCGACTTCATGGACCGGGTGGAAGACCGCGAAACGGGCCGCTGGATCGACGTTCACGCGCTGGAACACGGGCTCGATACGTTGCGCCGCAAGCCCGAACTGCGCCTGTCGATCAACCTGTCGGCGAAAACGATCGACTTCCCGCCATGGTCCGAAGTGCTGGATCGCACGCTCGCGCAGGATCCGACGCTGGGCGAACGGCTGATCCTCGAGATCACGGAGCGTACCGCCATCCTCATGCCCGAACGCGTGCGCCATTTCATGGACCGGCTGCAATCGCGGGGAATCGGGTTCGCCATCGACGATTTCGGGTCGGGCTACACCTCGCTGCGCTACCTCAAGGATCTGTATTTCGACATCCTCAAGATCGACGGCAGCTTTGTGCGGGGCATCTCGAAGAACGGCGACGACAGGGCGGTCGTGGCCTCGATGGTGGCGCTGGCGCATCATTTCGACATGGTGACCGTCGCCGAATGGGTCGAAACCGCCGAGGATGCGGCGACGCTGGCCACGCTGGGGGTCGACTGCCTTCAGGGCTATCATTTCGGCGCGCCGACGATCCGTCCGCAACTGCTCGATTGCCGTCGCCGTGTCGGCGCGCGTTAGCGAGACGGGGCTGGCGGGCGAAACGCGATCCGTTATGGTCGGCAGCGATACGGCGCCGCAAAACGCGCCGAACCTGTCCAGAGGGAGCTTTCCATGACCAATGTCGTTATCGCCTCTGCCGCCCGTACCGCGGTCGGCGGCTTCGGCGGCGGCTTCGCCAATGTGCCCGCGCATGACCTCGGCGCGGCCGTCCTGCGCGAGATCGTCGCCCGCGCGGGCATCGAACCCGACGCGGTGTCGGAAACCATCCTGGGGCAGGTCCTGACCGCCGGGCAGGGCCAGAACCCCGCGCGGCAGGCCCATATCAACGCGGGCCTGCCAAAGGAAAGCGCCGCCTGGGGCATCAACCAGGTTTGCGGCTCGGGGCTGCGGGCCATCGCGCTGGGCGCCCAGCACATCCAGCTGGGCGACGCCGCCGTGGTCGCCGCCGGCGGCCAGGAGAACATGTCGATGGCGCCGCATTGCCAGTCGCTGCGCCAGGGCCACAAGATGGGCGATGTCACCCTGGTCGACACGATGATCCGCGACGGGCTTTGGGACGCGTTCAACGGCTATCACATGGGCCAGACCGCCGAGAATGTGGCCGAGCAATGGCAGATCAGCCGCGAGGAGCAGGACCGCTTTGCCGCGGCCAGCCAGAACAAGGCCGAGGCCGCGCAAAAGGCCGGCAAGTTCCAGGACGAAATCGTGCCCTTCACCGTCAAGACCCGCAAGGGCGAGACGGTGATCGACACCGACGAACACCCCCGCCACGGCGCCACCGCCGAAGGCATGGCCAAGCTGCGCGCGGCCTTTACCCGTGACGGCACCGTAACGGCCGGCAACGCCAGCGGCATCAATGACGGCGCGGCGGCGGTGCTGCTGATGTCCGCAGACGAGGCCGAGCGGCGCGGGATCGAGCCGCTCGCCCGGATCGCGAGCTATGCGACCGTCGGGCTCGACCCCTCGATCATGGGCACCGGGCCCATCGGCGCCAGCCGCAAGGCCCTGGAAAAGGCCGGCTGGTCGGCAGGGGATCTGGACCTCGTCGAGGCGAACGAGGCCTTTGCCGCGCAGGCCTGCGCGGTCAACAAGGACATGGGCTGGGATCCCGAGATCGTGAACGTGAACGGCGGCGCCATCGCCATCGGCCACCCTATCGGGGCATCGGGTGCGCGCATCTTCAACACCCTCCTGTTCGAGATGAAGCGGCGCGGCGCGAAAAAGGGCCTCGCCACGCTGTGCATCGGCGGCGGCATGGGCGTCGCCATGTGCGTCGAGCGTCCCTGACCGTCGGGGCGGCGCGCGGCCGGAAAAGGGGGCGGCATGGCCGAAACGGATAGCGCGTTCGACCAACTGGTCTTTTCGGGCGGGGGCACGCGCTGTTTCTGGCAGGGTGGATTCTTGCATGTCGTCCGCGATGCGCTCGGCCTCGCCCCCGCGCGGATCGCGGCGCTCTCGGGCGGCGCCTTTGCCGCCTGCGGCTTCATCACGCGGCGCGGGCTGGACGTGCGCGAGACGATGATCGCGGCCTTTGCCGATCACGACCGCAATGTGCCCCTGCACGAACCGTTCGACGAGGTCGACGGCAACAGCCCGCACCAGCGGATCTATCGCGAGGTGGTGTCGCAGGTGCTCGACGATGCGGCGGCGCAGGCCATCGCGACAGGCCCGCAATTCCAGGTCCTGATCGCGCGCCCGCCCTCGCCGCGCTGGGCCACGCTGTCCGGTGCGGCCATGGCGCTGCTTTATACAGCCGACAGCAAGATCCGGTCGTCGCCGCACCTCGCCTGGCCCGAGGCGGCCGGGCTCGAGGGCGAACTGGTCGATGCCAACAAGGCCGCCCGCGACGGGCGCATCGTCGATCTGATCTGCGCCGCGGCCACGATCCCGCCGGCATTCGAGCCGCCCGACTGGGACGGCCGGCCCGCCATCGACGCGGGCATGGTGAGCCAGGCGCCGATGCCCGATCCCGACCGGGGCCGCACCCTGATCCTGCTGACCAAACGCTTCGACAACATCCCCGAGATCGAGGGGCGCAGCTACGTCATGCCCTCGCGCGAGGTGCCCGCCGACAAGATCGACTTCACCGATGCCGACAAGCTCAGGCGGACCTGGAACATCGGTGAAGAGGACGGGATGCGCTATCTCGAGACGCTGGGGCGTCGCTGACAACAACCGGAGGACGAGAACATGGGACGAGTTGCATTGGTCACGGGCGGCAGCCGTGGCATCGGCGCCGCCATCGCGGTGGCCCTTCAAGAGGCGGGACACACGGTCGCGGCAACCTATGGCGGCAATGACGAGGCCGCCGCGCGGTTCACCGACGAGACGGGGATCGCGACCTACAAATGGTCGGTCGCCGATTACGACGCCTGCAAGGACGGTCTGGCGCGGGTCGAGGCCGATCTGGGGCCGGTCGAGATCCTGGTCAACAATGCCGGGATCACCCGCGACGCGGCCTTTCACAAGATGACCCCCGATCAGTGGCGCGAGGTGATCGACACCAATCTCAGCGGCGTCTTCAACATGACCCATCCGCTTTGGCCCGGCCTGCGCGAGCGCGGGTTCGGACGGATCGTGACCATCTCGTCGATCAACGGGCAAAAAGGCCAGGCCGGGCAGGCGAACTATGCCGCGGCCAAGGCGGGCGACCTGGGATTCACCAAGGCGCTCGCGCAGGAGGGGGCGCGCAAGGGCATCACGGTGAACGCGATCTGCCCCGGCTACATCGCGACCGAGATGGTGATGGCCGTGCCCGAAAAGGTGCGCGAGCAGATCGTGGCCCAGATCCCCGTGGGCCGTCTGGGCGAACCGGACGAGATCGCGCGCTGCGTCGTTTTCCTGGTGTCGGACGAGGCCGGGTTCATTACCGGATCGACGATCACGGCGAATGGCGGTCAGTACTTCATCTGACGCCGGCCCAGAACGCAGAACCGGCGCGGAGCCCTATGGCCCGCGCCGGTGATTCCCCCGGCCGCGACCGGGGTTCGGGAAGACCGCGCGCCGTCAGCTGTCGAGACGGTTGATTTCTTCCTTCAGTCGCAGTTTGCGGCGCTTCAGTTCCACAAGGGCGAGGCCGTCGAAGCCCGGTTTCTTCTGGGCATTCTCGACCTCTCGGGACAGCGTTTCATGCCTCCGACGCAGCTCCTGCACGCGCGAACTGACCGACATTGGAACCCTCCTTGATTGAATGGTCCTTCGATGAGACCACAGACCAACGGGCTTGTCATGGAATCGTTGCAGACAATTCCCGATAACTGGCAGGATCATGCCGAATATTACAAAATTGCCGCGCCATCGCGCAGAATGGCGCGTGCGACGGCGGAATAGTCATCGCGATCCGCCTCGTGCCGGGCGCCGTCATGCAGCACCAGCGCAGGCGCGACACGCGCCGGTGCGCGGCTGGCCTTGCGCCCCGACAGGATCACCAGCGCCGCGTCCCGCCCCCGGCGCGGCCGGATCGGGCGCAGGGTCAGCGCGCCCAGCCGCGGCTGCATCGCCGCGATGAGATCGGGCATCCGATCGGCCTTTTGAATGACGGTCGCCCAGCCGCCCGGCGCGACCCGCCGCAGGCTGGCGGCGATCCAGTCGGCAAGCTCCAGCGTCTCGTGCATCGCCCGGTCGCGCAGGGGCAAGGCGGCGCGGGTGCCGCGGCCGATCGCGAAATAGGGCGGGTTGGTCAGCACATGGTCGAACTGGCGCGCGCGCATGGCGGCGGGCAGCGCGGCGAGGTCGCCGGTCGCGATCTCGGCGGCGATGCCGTTGCGCGCGGCATTGGCGCGCGCCAGCGCGGCCAGTTCGGGTTGCAGTTCGAGCCCGGTCAGCGACAGATCGGGCACGCGGGCACCGAGACACAGCAGCGCCGTGCCGACACCGCACCCGATCTCGAGCACGGATTGACCGGGACGGGCGGGAACCGCGGCGGCCAGCAGAACCGGGTCGATCCCCGCGCGATAGCCCCGCGCGGGCTGCAACAGGTGCAGCCGCCCGCCCAGAAAGGCGTCGTCGGTCGGATCAGAGTCCGAGATCGACATCGTTGTCCACCAGAGCCGCGCGCGCGAGGAAATGATCCCGGTCGGCGACCATCAGCCGGCGCGGCAGAACCCCGATCGACCCTTCGAGCACGCTCGTATGGACGTCGAGCTCGAAGCATTCTATGCCCTCGCCCTGCAACAGCGCCTTGGCAAAGGCGATCGCGGTCGGATCGTTCGATCGCATGAGCTCTTTCATTTCGGATATCCTGGACAAGCGGAAGACGGGGAACATGGCCGAAGCGGATGCACGGATCGAACCCCACGAACGGCTGGCCGAGACGCTAGCCGATCCGCTCTCGCGGGTCGACGCCCTGATTCGCGAGAGGATGGCCTCGGAAAACGCGCCGCGCATTCCCGAGGTCACGGCCCATCTCGTCGGCGCCGGGGGCAAGCGGCTGCGGCCCATGCTGACGCTCGCCGCCGCGCGGCTGTGCGGTTATGGCGGGCCCTACCATATCCATCTCGCCGCGACGGTCGAGTTCATCCATACCGCCACGCTCCTGCACGACGACGTGGTGGACGAAAGCGCCAAGCGGCGGGGGCGGCCGACGGCCAACCTGCTGTGGGACAACAAGTCCAGCGTGCTGGTCGGCGACTATCTCTTTGCACGGTCCTTTCAGCTCATGGTCGAGGCCGGGTCGCTGCGGGTACTCGACATCCTCGCGAATGCGGCGGCCACCATCGCCGAGGGCGAGGTGCTGCAACTGACCGCGATGAGCGATCTCGCCACCGACGAGTCGACCTATCTGCGGATCGTGCGGGGCAAGACCGCCGCGCTGTTTTCGGCTGCGACCGAGGTGGGCGGCGTGATCGCCGGGGCGCCCGACGCGCAGGTGCGCGCGCTGTTCACCTATGGCGACGCGCTGGGCGTCGCGTTCCAGATCGTCGACGACCTGCTCGACTGGACCGGTACCGAGGCGACGGGCAAGAACGTCGGCGACGATTTCCGCGAGCGCAAGATGACCCTGCCGCTCATCCGGGCCATCGCCGCCACATCGGGCGACGCCGAGGCGCGCGCGTTCTGGCACCGCGCCATCGCGCAGGGCCGGCAGGACGATGGCGATGTCGCGCGGGCGTTGCGGATGCTGCAGGATACCGGCGCGTTGGCCTCGGTGCGCGAGACCGCGCTGGCATGGGTGGCCGAGGCGCAGGCGGCGCTGGCGATTCTGCCCGAGACGCCGCTGCGCGGGATGCTGCACGACCTCGCCGGATACGTGGTCGCGCGCATCCGCTGAGCGTCACCAGAAGGCGATCATGATGAACGTCATCGCCGCGACGAGCAGGCCCGACCAGATGAGCAGCTTGGACAGGGTCGCGCCGTCCTCGGCATTCTCGTCGATCCAGGCCCGGCGCCAGACCGTCTTGTCGAGCTGCTCGGTATCCTTGCGGTCCGTCATCAGGCTGACGACGACCAGCACGACGGTGCTGAGGATCGTCATGACGCCGATATTCACCGTGAAGTGCAGCGGCCAGATGCCCATCTGCGTGAGGATGAACGTGCCCAGCGCGAATGCGTGACCCGTCAAAAGCGCGGTGAACGCGCCGGTCGCGGTCGCTCCGCGCCAGAGTGCGCCGAGGGTAAAGACGGCGATGACCGGCGGCACGAGGATCGAGAAGGCCTGTTGCAGATAGCTCCACAACCCGCCCGCCTGCGCGATCAGCGGCGCCCAGGCGATGGCGATCAGCATCAGGACGATGGTCGTGATCCGGCCGTATTTCCGCTCGGTCGAGGGGTCGAGATCGCGTTTGTCGTTCCGCACGAAGTCATGGACGATCAGCGTCGAGGCCGAGTTCAGCGTCGAGTCGACCGAGGACATGATCGCCGCGACCAGCCCCGCGAGGACGAGCCCGGTCAGCCCCACGGGCAGCACTTCGGAGACGAGGGTGGGGAACACCTTGTCGGCATTCTCGAGGTTGGGAAGGATGCCGATGGCCATGGCCCCCGGCAGCACCATGATGAACATCGGCAGGATCTTGAGGAAACCGGCCAGGATCGCGCCGTTCTGCGCGTCCCGCAGCGTCTTGGCGCCCAGCACGCGCTGCACGATGTACTGGTTCGTCACCCAGTACCAGAAACCCAGCAGCGGCACGCCGAAGATCAGGCCCGGCCACGGCAGGATGTCGTCGCTGCGCGGTTGCACGATCGAAAGCTGCCCTTCGGGGACGCTTTCCTTGACGGTGGCCCAGGACCAGTCGTTCATCGAGAACAGGATCGCCGTCATCGCCGCCGATCCGACGATCAGCACCACCGCCTGCAGCACATCGGTCAGCACGACCGCCCGCAGGCCCCCGCCCGCGGTATAAAGGCCGGCGAACAGGCCGATGGCGACGCAGGTCATCCAGATCGATGCATCGGGCAGGAACACCCGCACCACGACCGCGCCGGCGTAGAGCCCGCCGGCGGTGTCGACCACGATGGTCAGGATGATGGTGATCGCCGAGAAGTAGAGCCGCGATTTCCGGTCGTAGCGCAGTTCGAGATATTCGGGGATCGTGGTGATGCGCGATCTCAGGAAAACCGGCGCAAAGATGAAGGCCAGCAGGATCAGCGGGACACCCGCCATCCATTCATAGGCCGAGGCGGCGATCCCCGTCTGGTAGGCCGCGCCGGTCAGGCCGATCAGCGTGGTGGAGGAGATGTTCGAGGCGAAGAGGGAAAAGCCGATGATGCCCCAGGTCAGGGCGCGCCCGGCGAGGAACAGGTCCTCGCCCGATTTCGTTCGTCGCGAGACCCAGATGCCGATGCCGATGACGACTGCGAAATAACCTGCGATGACCAGCCAGTCGATCAGATGAATGGCATCTGCGAGACCTTGCGACGCTTCCTGTTCCATGACACCTCACTTCGATCACATCATCTTGAGCCAAGACCGCCCGTTCGGTTCGGGTTCCACCCATGGGGGCGCGACATGCCGACCTTCACCGCTTTGACGACCCTCTCGGCCGAGGCCCGTGCCAAGGCGCTGGGCGACGCTATGGAAGCGCTGGAGCCCGAGCCCACGGGCGTCGGCGTCTTCGAGCTCGAGGACGGCTCGGGGCTGTGGGAGGTGGGCGCCTACTTCACCGAACGACCCGACACGGCGGGGCTCGCCGTGCTGGCCGCGGCCTTCGACGCGCGGCCCTTTGCCGTCAGCGAGCTGCCGGAAACCGACTGGGTCGCCAAGGTCCGGCGCGAGCTGTCGCCGGTCGAGGCGGGGCGGTTCTTTCTCTATGGCAGCCACGATGCCGACCGGGTGCCCGCGGATGCGGTGCCGCTGCTCGTGGATGCCGCGATGGCTTTTGGCACCGGGCATCACGGAACGACGCAGGGATGCCTGTTCGCGCTCGAGGATCTGCTGGCCGAGGGGTTCGTGTCCGGCCGGGTGGCCGATATCGGCTGCGGGACGGCGGTGCTGGCCATGGCGGCGGCCAAGGTGTTCGACACGGTGCCGATCGCGTCGGATATCGACAGTGTCGCGGTCGAGGTGGCCGAGGCCAATGTGGCGCTGAACGGTCTTTCGGGGCGGGTGCGCTGCATCGAGGCGGCGGGGTTCGATCACCCCGAGATCGCGGCGGCGGCGCCCTTCGACCTGGTGTTCGCCAATATCCTGAAAGGCCCGCTCGTGGCGCTTGCCCCCGACATGGAGCGGCATGTCGCCCATGGGGGGCGGGTGATCCTGTCGGGGATCCTCAATCCGCAGGCCGACGAGGTGGTGTCGGCCTACGAAGGGTTCGGGTTCGACGCCGCGCGGCGGCGGGTCATCGGCGACTGGACGACGCTGACCCTGTCGCGCGGCTGATCAGAGCCGGTCGAGATCCGACCGCAGCAGCCCCAGATCGTTCAGCGTCCGCGAATCGAGCCGTGCGCGGGCGACGCGCCGCGCCTTGCGGCGGCGGGTCGCGGTCGCGGGCTTGCTGCGCGGAAACACGGCGAGGAAAAGCTCCGTGATGCGCAGCGCGATGCGGCTGCCGAGCGGAACGGCTGAGGAACGGTGCGTGTCGTAAAGAGCCATGGATTCATCCTCGCATGTCGCCGCCCGGCAGGACCGGGCGAACGTGTTTTTCAAAGGCCCCCATACGCCCGTTCGCGGGCGGGGGGCGGCGATTTCCGACATTCCGCGATACGCCCGCGACCTCGCGGAACGCTTGGCGCGTGTTCGCGATTCGTGCTAGAGGTCGCGAAACGGGCAGGGACAGGGCATATGCGGGTGATCGGGATCGATCCGGGGTTGCGGACGATGGGATGGGGCGTGATCGAATCGGACGGGTCGCGCCTGCGCCATATCGCCAGCGGGGCCTGCACCTCGGGGGGCGGCGACCTCGGTCTACGCCTGCTGGCGCTGCACCGCCAGCTTGCCGAAATCCTGGGGCAGTTCGCCCCCGGGGCGGCGGCGATCGAGCAGACATTCGTCAACCGCGACGGCGCCGGCACGCTCAAGCTCGGGCAGGCGCGGGGCGTGGCGCTCTTGACGCTGGCGCAGGCAGGCCTGGCGATCGGGGAATATGCGCCCAACGCGGTGAAAAAGACGGTGGTCGGTGTGGGCCATGCCGACAAGCGGCAGATCGAGCATATGGTGCGGCTCCAGCTTCCGGGTTCGGACCCGCAAGGCCCGGACGAGGCCGATGCGCTGGCCATCGCCCTGTGCCACGCGTTCCACAGTCGCGGCGTCAGGGCCGCCGACCGGGTGAAGGCATGATCGGGCGCTTGCAGGGGCGGGTCGGCTACCTGGCCGAGGATCACGTCCTGATCGACGTGGGCGGGGTCGGCTATGTCGTGTTCGTGTCCGACCGCACGAGGCGGACCATGCCCGGCCGCGGCGAGGCCGTGTCGCTTTATACCGACTTGCTGGTGCGCGAGGATCTGTTGCAGCTTTTCGGCTTTGCGACCCTGACCGAAAAGGAATGGCACCGCCTGTTGATGAGCGTGCAGGGCATCGGTGCCAAGGCGTCGCTCGCGATCCTCGGGGCGTTGGGCGCCGACGGGGTGGCGCGTGCCATCGCGCTGGGCGACGCGACCGCGATCCGCGCCGCGCCCGGCGTCGGCCCCAAGATCGCGCAGCGCGTGGTGAACGAACTCAAGGAAAAGGCGCCCGCGCTCATGGCGCTGGGCGCGTCCGAGCCGGTCGTCGATCCCGACCCGCCGATGCCGGCAGGCACTACACCGCCAGTCGAGGCCGACGCCCCGGTGCCGGCGCAAGGCGACGCCAACGCGCAGGCCGAGGCGATGTCGGCGCTGACCAATCTCGGCTATGCGCCCGCCGAGGCGTCGCGCGCCGTCGCGCAGGCCGCCGCGACCGAGACCGGCACCGCCGCCCTGATCCGTGCCGCCCTGCGCACCCTGGCGCCGCAGGGATGACGCGATGACGACCCCCGATCCCGCACTCCGGCCAGAGCCGCTGCCCGAGGACGAAGGCCACGCGCTGCGCCCGCAGACGCTCGACGCCTTTACCGGGCAGGCCGAGGCGCGCGCCAACCTCAAGGTTTTCATCGAAAGCGCCCGGATGCGCGGCAAGGCGATGGATCACGCGCTGTTTCACGGCCCGCCGGGCCTGGGCAAGACGACGCTGGCCCAGATCGTCGCGCGCGAGCTGGGGGTGAATTTCCGCATGACATCGGGGCCGGTCCTCGCCCGCGCGGGCGATCTGGCGGCGATCCTCACCAATCTCGAAGCGCGCGACGTCCTCTTCATCGACGAGATCCACCGCTTGAACCCGGTCGTCGAAGAGGTGCTTTACCCCGCGCTCGAGGATTTCGAGCTCGATCTCGTCATCGGCGAGGGGCCGGCCGCGCGGACCGTGCGGATCGAGCTTCAGCCCTTCACGCTGGTGGGTGCGACGACGCGGCTGGGGCTCTTGACCACGCCGCTGCGCGACCGCTTCGGCATCCCGGTTCGGCTGCAATTCTACACGGTGGACGAGCTTGACGCGATCGTGGCGCGCGGTGCGCGGCTGATGGGGATCGAGGCCGATCCGGGCGGCACGCGCGAGATCGCCACCCGCGCCCGCGGCACACCCCGCATCGCCGGGCGGCTGCTGCGCCGGGTCGTCGATTTCGCACTGGTCGAGGGCGACGGGCGGCTCACCCGTGAATTGGCCGACCGCGCGCTGACGCGGCTGGGCGTCGACGGGCTGGGGCTTGACGGGGCCGACCGCCGTTACCTGCGGCTGATCGCCGAGCATTACCAGGGCGGGCCGGTCGGCATCGAGACGCTGTCCGCCGCCCTGTCGGAATCGCGCGACGCCCTCGAAGAGGTGATCGAGCCCTACCTGCTGCAACAGGGCCTGATCCAGCGGACCCCGCGCGGGCGGATGCTGGCGTCCGGCGCATGGCGTCATCTCGGGCTCGAGCCGCCGCGCCCGGCGGGCGATCTGTTCGACTGAGCGGGGCGTTTACCTGCCCGCGCCCGTTGCCTAGAACCCGCCCCATGACACATGACGAGATCGCCGCGCTGTTCACGCGCTCGGACGGCAAATACACCTTCGCCCGCTGGGGCCGCCCCATCGCCCCGGTGGTGTTCGGGGTCGACGATGCCACGCTCGGCACCGTCAAGGGCGCGATCGAGGCGGTGGCCCGCCTGGCGCGGCTCGAGATCACCGAGATGGACCCCGAGTTGGGCGTGAACCTCATGGTGTTCTTTCTGCGCGATTGGGACGAATTGCGGTCGGTTCCCGATCTCGACCGGCTGATTCCCGATCTCGGGTCGCTGCTCGACCGGCTTCAGGCGTCCGGGGCGAACCAGTATCGCGTGTTCCGCTTCGACGGGGGCAACGCGATCCGGGCGGCCTTCGTCTTCGTGCGGCTCGACGCGGCCCTGTCGGCGGTCCCGGCCGAGGATCTGGCGCTCGCGCAGGCGGTGCAGACCGTCCTGCTGTGGTCGGACCGCGCCTTTACTGACCGCTCGCCGCTGGGACGGACCGAGGCGGGCCATGTGATCCTGCGCCCCGATATCGGCGATCTGGTCCGCGCGGCCTATGATCCGATCCTGCCGTCCTATGCCGACGACCCGGCCCATGCGCTGAGGCTGGCCGCGCGAATGGGGCGCGTCGCATGAGCCCGCATGTCTTTCCCGTGACGGTCTATTACGAGGATACCGACATGGGCGGGATCGTGTATCACGCCAATTACCTCAAGTTCATCGAGCGTGCGCGCTCGGACTGGGTGCGGGGCGAGGGCGTCGACCAGGTCGCGCTGCGCGCCCGCGGCATCGTCTTTGCCGTGCGCCGGATCGAGGCCGATTTCCGCGCGCCCGCCACGCTCGACGACAGGCTCGAGGTGGCGACCGAGGTGCTCGAGCGGACCGGCGCGCGGATCGTGCTGTCGCAAGTCGTCACCCGCGACGAGCGGCCCCTGTTCCGCGCGCGGGTCGAGCTTGCGGCCATCGACATGCATGGCGGCACGCCGCGCCGGCTTCCGGCGGAACTTCGCCGACCGGCGGGCGCGTGACCCCCGGCGGGCCGCCATCCTTCAAGCGATAGCTTTTCGCCGCCGCGTGGGATAGGTATGTGGCGAAAGGATCGCGCAAGACGATCCGCTGAACCGAAGAGCAGGCCCATGGAACCCGAAACGCTCGCCGCGGCGTCCGAAATCGACTTTTCGATGCTGGCCCTTTTCGCCCGCGCGACGATCACCGTCAAACTGGTGATGCTCATCCTGATCGCCGCGTCGATCTGGGGCTGGGCGATCACCATCCGCAAATACCTCGCCTTTCGCGCGGCCCGGTCCGAACAGGCCCGGTTCGAGGCCGCGTTCTGGTCGGGCGAGCCGCTGGACGAGTTGTACCGCACCCTCGGCCCCGAGCCCGACGGGCGCGCGGCCTCGGTCTTTGCCGCCGGCATGGGCGAATGGCAGCGCAGCCATGCCGATGACGGCCGGATGATACCCGGCGCGCAAAGCCGGATCGAGCGCAGCATGGATGTCGCCATCTCGCGCGAGGCCGACGATCTCGAACGAAGCCTGCCGATCCTCGCCACCATCGGCTCGACCGCGCCCTTCATCGGGCTGTTCGGCACCGTCTGGGGCATCATGAACGCCTTTGTCGAGATCGCCGAGCAGCAGAACACCTCGCTGGCGGTCGTTGCCCCCGGCATCGCCGAGGCGCTTCTGGCGACAGGGCTGGGGCTGCTGGCCGCGATCCCGGCGGTCGTGTTCTACAACAAGCTTTCGACCGATGCGGCGCGGATCGTCGGCGGCTACGAGGCGTTCTCGGACGAGTTCTCGACCATCCTGTCGCGGCAGATCGACGGCTGATGGGCGCGGGGACGATCTCGAACGCGCCGGTGCGGGGCGGTCACGGCGGGCGGCGGCGGCGGCGGTCCCGCGTGCGTCCGATGTCCGAGATCAACGTGACACCCTTTGTCGACGTGATGCTGGTGCTGCTCATCGTGTTCATGGTCTCGGCGCCGTTGTTGACGGTGGGGGTGCCCGTGCGCCTGCCCGAAACCGCCGCCGAAGCATTGCCCACCGAACAGGAGGAGCCGCTGACCGTCACGCTCGCCGAGGACGGGCGCGTTCTGCTGATGGCCAACGAGACGGAAAGCGCCGATCTCGTCGCCCAGCTCAGGGCGATCGCGGCCGAGCGCGAGACGCGGCGCGTGTTCCTGCGCGCCGACGGGGCGGTGCCCTATGCCCGCGTCGCCGAGGTGATGGGGGCGCTCAACGCCGGGGGCTTTCGTGATATCGGGCTCGTGACCGACGCGGGCGGACCGCGGCTCGACGGCACGGACAGGTAAGGTGGGGGGCCGCGTGGCCACGCCCTGACATGGATACCGCGTTCATCATATCGGCTTCGGCCCATGCCGCGCTCATCGCCCTGCTGATGTTGGGCGGGCTGTTCGAGCGCGAGCCGCTGCCCGCGCCCAGCGTGGCTGACGTGACGGTTCTGAGCGAGGAAGAGTTCGCGGCGCTCACCCGCCCCGAGATCGGCGACCCCGCGCCCGAGCCGGAGGTCGAGCCCGAGCCGGAGCCTGAGCCCGCCGCGGAGCCGGAGCCCGAGCCCGAGCCCGAACCGACGCCCGAGCCGACGCCCGAGCCGGAACCTGCCCCGGAGCCGGAGCCGGAGTCCGAACCGACGCCCGAGCCGATGCCGGAGCCCGAGCCGGCCCCGTCCGAGGCCCCCGACCTGCCGATCGCGCCCTCGGATTCGCCCCGCGCGGCGCCGCGCGTGTCGTCGGTCCCCGAGGCGCCCGCGCCCCCCGAAGCAGAGACCGCCGAGACGCGGACCGATGCGGTCGACCCCGATCCGACCGCCGAGGCGCCCGACCCGGTCGAGCCCGAGGCCCCTGCCGCGCCGCCCGAGACCGCGACCGAGATCGTGACCGAGGATGCCGATCCCGGCACGACCGTCGCGGGGGCCGCGCCCAGCACCTCGGCCCGGCCGCGAACGCGCCCGGCCCGTCCCACCCCGCCCGTCGAGACGCCGCAGACGCCCGCCCGCACCGCCGAAGCGGCGTCGGACAACGTGCAAAGCGCGGTGAACGACACGCTGTCGGGGCTTCAGGACATGGCCGAAACCGGTGCGGCGCTTGGCGCCCCCGCCGGGCCGCCCCTGTCTTTCGGCGAGAAAGAGGCGTTCCGCCTCGCCGTGCGGCGGTGCTGGCAGGTCGATACAGGCTCGGAAAGTGCGAACGTGACCGTCTCGATCCGGTTCGAGATGACGCCCGACGGCCGCGTGGTCGGCGACTCGCTGCGCCAGACGGCGGCATCGGGCGGAAGCGACGCGGCAATAAGGTCGGCCTTCGAACGCGGTCGTCGCGCGATTTTGCGATGCCAGAACGAAAATGGCGGTTATCAACTGCCGCAGGACAAATACGCTCACTGGCGCGAGGTCGAAGTGACCTTCAATCCGACAGACATGCGGATGCGCTGAACCGAACGGACCGGCGACCGCCCCACGGGCGCCGCCACGGAGGAAGATAGGATGGGACTGCCCCGAGTTTTTCGCGTCATCGCCCTGGCGCTTGCCGCGACCCCGATTGCACTCCCTGCGATGGCGCAGGACGGCCCCTTGCGGATCGAGATCACCGAGGGCGTGGTCGAGCCGTTGCCCATCGCGATCCCCACCTTTGTCGCCGAAGGGCCCGAGGCTGCCGAATGGGCCGAGCGGATCACCCAGGTCGTCGCCGATGACCTGGTCGGGACGGGGCTGTTTCGCCGCATCTCGTCCGACGCCTTCATCGCCCCCGTGACCGAGTTCACCCCCACCGTCGATTACGTCAACTGGAAAGCCATCAACGCGCAGGCGCTGGTGACGGGCGCGGTGTCGGTGGCCTCAGACGGGTCGCTCACCGTCAAGTTCCGCCTTTTCGACGTGTTCTCGGACGCGCCGCTGGGCGAGGGATTGCAGTTCCAGGGCGGGCAGGACGGCTGGCGCCGGCTCGCGCACAAGGTGTCCGACGCGGTCTATTCGCGCATCACCGGCGAGTCGGGCTATTTCGACAGCCGCGTGGTGTTCGTGTCGGAAAGCGGGCCCAAGAACGACCGCTCCAAACGGCTCGCCGTGATGGATTACGACGGCGCGAACATGCAGTTCCTGACGAATGCCGACGGCCTGACGCTCGCCCCGCGCTTCTCGCCCGAGGGCGACCGCATCCTCTATACCAGCTACGAGACCGGGTTCCCGCAGATCTACCAGCTCGATGTCGGATCGGTGACGCGGATCCCGCTGCCCGTGCCGGACGGGTCGATGACCTTTTCACCCCGCTATGCGCCTGACGGGCAAAGCATCGTGTTCTCGGCCGCCATCAACGGCAACAGCGACATCTATCGCCTGCAGCCGGGCGGGGCGCTGACCCAGCTTACCAATGCGGCCTCGATCGAAACCGCGCCCTCCTACAGCCCCGATGGCAGCCAGATCGTGTTCGAAAGCGACCGTTCGGGCACGCCGCAGCTTTACGTCATGCCCGCCTCGGGGGGCGAGGCGCGGCGAATCAGCTTCGGGCCGGGCCGCTACGGCACCCCCGTCTGGAGCCCGCGCGGAGACCTCATCGCCTTTACCAAGCAGAACGAGGGGCGGTTCCATATCGGCGTGATGCGCACCGATGGCAGCGAAGAGCGGCTGCTCACCGCGTCCTTCCTCGACGAGGGGCCGACATGGGCGCCGAACGGGCGCGTCATCATGTTCACCCGCGAAAGCGCCGGGGCCGATGGACAGCCGGCGCTCTATTCGGTCGATGTGTCGGGGCGCAACCTCAAACGGGTCGATGTGGACGGCATGGCGTCTGACCCCGCATGGTCGCCGCTTCTGCGCTGAGCATCAGTTTCCAACGGGGCGCATGGGTGCTAGAATCATCCGCGATCCATGCCGGCCGATAGGGCGCGGCCAAGAATATAGGGCATTCCGATGCGAGCATTCACCAAGATCGCGCTTGTTCTGGGCGTCGCCGGGCTGGCGGCCTGTTCCAGCCCCGACCGTTTTTCGGCGGTGGGGGACGGCTCGGGCTTTCCCACCGACCCCTCGGTGGGGGCCGGTCTCGGCGCCGGGCCGGGCGTGACCGGAAGCGGGATCAACGACCCGCGGTCGGTGGCCTATTTCAACCAGACCGTCGGCGACCGAATCCTGTTCGCCGTCGACCAGTCGACCCTGTCGGACCCCGCCCGCCAGACGCTGCGCGGGCAGGCCGAATGGCTGCTGGCCAACCCCGAATATACCGCCATCATCGAAGGCCACGCCGACGAGCAGGGAACGCGCGAATACAACCTCGCGCTCGGCGCGCGCCGGGCGGCATCGGTGCGCGACTATCTCGTGAGCGTCGGCGTCTCGGCCGGCCGTCTGCAAACCCTGACCTACGGCAAGGAACGCCCGATCGAGGTCTGCTCGACCGAGGATTGCTATGCCAAGAACCGTCGCGCGGTCACTGTGATCGCCGCCGGCGCCGCGGTGAGCTAGGGCAATGCGGTTGCGCGCCCTTGTTCTCTCTCTGGCCCTCGTGCCCGGCATCGCCGCCGCACAGGACGACCAGACGCTTGCCGATATCCGGCAGTCTCTGTCGGTGCTGTCGGTCGATCTGCAACGGCTTCAGCGCGAGCTGTCGACCACGGGCGGGGTCGGCACGTCGATCCAGGGGACGTCGGTGCTCGAGCGGGTCGACGCGATGGAGGCGGAACTCAGGCGACTGACCGCCGAGACAGAGCGGCTGCAGAACCGCATATCGCGGGTGGTGTCGGACGGGACCAACCGGATCGGCGACCTGACCTTCCGCCTTTGCGAGATCGAGGAGGGGTGCGATATCGGCGCCATCGGCGAGACGCCGCCTCTGGGCGGCGACGAGGCGGCCCCGCCGCCGCCCGCCCAGCCTGACCCGGTGACGGATGGCGCCCAGCTAGCCCTCGGCGAACAGGCCGATTTCGATCGCGCGAAGGAGGCGCTCGACTCCGGTAGCTTTCGCAGCGCCATCGACCTCTTTGCGGCCTTTACCGAGACCTATACCGGCGGCCCGCTGACCGGCGAGGCGCATTACCTGCGTGCAAAGGCGTTCGAGCAGCTGGGCGAGACGCAATCCGCCGCCCGCGCCTATCTCGAGGCGTTCTCGGGCCAGCCCACCGGCCCCCGCGCCGGCGATGCGCTGGTCGCGCTGGGCCTGTCGCTCGACACGCTGGGCCAGCGGGCGGATGCCTGCGTGACGCTGGGCGAGGCGATCACGCGCTTTCCCGACAGCACCGCCGCCGCAGAGGCACAGGCCGCGAGGGCAAGCCTGAGCTGTCCGTGACCGGTCCGGCGCTCGCGCCCGATGCGCTGGCGCTGATGCGCCACGACATGCGCTCGGGCCGCCGGGTCGGGCTTGCCGTATCGGGCGGCAGCGATTCCACCGCGCTGCTGGTGCTCGCCATCGAGGCGCTGGGCCCCGAGCCGCTCGTCGTCCTCAGCTTCGATCATCGCCTGCGCGAAGGGTCGGCTGCCGAGCTTGGTCGGGTGGCCGATTTCTGCGCCGGGCGGGGGATCGCGCATCGCACGCTGATCTGGACCGAAGGGGCGGGGCCGGGCAACCTTGCCGACGCGGCACGGCGCGCCCGGTATGAGGCGGTGGCCCGCGCGGCGCGTCTGGACGGTTGCGAGACGGTCGCGCTGGGCCATACCCGCGACGACCAGGCCGAAACGGTGCTGATGGGCCTTGCCCGGAATGCCGGGCTCGAGGGCTTGTGCGGGATGCGGCCGAGCTTTCGCCAGGGCGGCATCCGATTCCTGCGCCCGATCCTGCACGAAAGCCGCGCGACCTTGCGCCGGATGCTGGTGGAGAACGGGATCGGCTGGTCGGACGACCCGACCAATGCCGACCCGGCCTATCTGCGGACGCGCGCGCGCACAGCGCTTGCCGCGCTGGGCGATCTTGGCATCGACGCGGCGTCGCTTGCCGGTGCCGCCGAACGACTGGCCGATACGCGCAACGCCATCGCGCGGCTTTTGTCGGACTGGGCCATGCTGAACACGCGACAGGAGGGCGGCGATCTTTTGATCGACACCGATGCGCTGGCCACGCTCGCCCCCGACATGCAGCGCCGCGTCATGGGGTCGGCGATCCTGTGGCTGAACGGCGCGACATATGCGCCGCGCGCCCCGGCCCTTCTGCGTCTGGCGCAGGCGGGCGATGGCACTCTGGCGGGGGTGCGCGTCCTTGCCGATCGCGGCGCGCTGCGCCTCACCCGCGAGCTTGCGGCCGTCGGGCCCGACCGGCCCTGGGGGCAGGTCTGGGACGGGCGTTGGCGGATTTCGGGGCCGGGCGGGGCCGGGATGCGCATCGGCGCACTGGGTGCCGCGGGCCTGCGGGACTGCCCCGGCTGGCGCGAGACGGGGATGCCGCGCGCCACTCTCATGGCCTCGCCCGCCTTGCGCGACGACCGCGGCGGGCTGATCGCTGCGCCACTGGCGGGCTGGCCCAACGGGTTCACCGCGCGGCTGGCGGCCCCCCGCGACCATTTCCCGCGATGGATGATCCGCGATTGAATACGCACGCGGCGTGTATATCTAGGGTACCGGGACGGTCCGCCGCCCCCGAACCTTTTCAGGCCGGAGAGAATCCTTGGGAAATTCGCGCAATATAGCCTTCTGGGTCGTCCTGTTCCTGCTGGTGCTTTTGCTGTTCAACCTGTTCTCGGGCGGCCAGTCCTCGCTGAACACGCGAACCGTCAGCTATTCCGACTTCATCGAGCGGGTCGATAGCGGGGATATTTCCTCGGTGACGCTCGACGGCGAACGGGTGCTGTTCCGCGGCGCCGACGGCTCGGAATACAGCACGGTCCGCCCCGACGAGGGCGGTGAGCTGACCGACCGGCTGATCGCAAACGACGTCACGGTGAACGCCAAACCGCAGGAGCAGTCGGGCTTTACCGCCGTTCTGCTGTCCTTCCTGCCTTTCATCCTGCTGATCGGCGTCTGGATCTACTTCATGAACCGGATGCAGGGTGGCGGCAAAGGCGGCGCCATGGGGTTCGGCAAGTCCAAGGCCAAGCTGCTGACGGAAAAGCACGGTCGCGTGACCTTTGACGACGTGGCCGGCATCGACGAGGCCAAGGACGACCTCGAAGAGATCGTCGAATTCCTGCGCAACCCGCAGAAGTTCTCGCGCTTGGGCGGCAAGATTCCCAAGGGTGCGCTGCTGGTCGGCCCTCCGGGCACCGGCAAGACGCTGCTGGCGCGCGCCGTCGCGGGCGAGGCCGGCGTGCCGTTCTTCACCATTTCGGGCTCCGACTTCGTCGAGATGTTCGTGGGCGTCGGCGCAAGCCGCGTGCGCGACATGTTCGAGCAGGCGAAAAAGAATGCGCCCTGTATCGTCTTCATCGACGAGATCGACGCCGTCGGCCGGTCGCGCGGCGTGGGCTATGGCGGCGGCAACGACGAGCGCGAGCAGACGCTGAACCAGCTTCTCGTCGAGATGGACGGTTTCGAGGCGAACGAGGGCATCATCATCGTCGCGGCCACCAACCGCCCCGACGTGCTCGACCCCGCGCTGCTGCGTCCCGGCCGTTTCGACCGCCAGGTGCAGGTACCCAACCCCGACATCAAGGGCCGCGAAAAGATCCTCGGCGTTCATTCGCGCAAGGTGCCTCTCGGCCCCAATGTCGACCTGCGGATCATCGCGCGCGGCACGCCCGGCTTTTCGGGCGCCGATCTCGCCAACCTCGTGAACGAGGCGGCGCTGATGGCGGCACGTGTGGGCAGGCGGTTCGTCACCATGGACGATTTCGAGAATGCCAAGGACAAGGTCATGATGGGCGCCGAGCGTCGGTCCATGGTCATGACCGAGGACGAAAAGCGCCTGACCGCCTATCACGAGGCGGGCCATGCCATCGTCGGCCTGAACGTCCCGCAGCACGATCCCGTCCACAAGGCGACGATCATCCCGCGCGGTCGGGCGCTCGGCCTCGTGCTCAGCCTGCCCGAACGGGACCAGCTTTCGGTGAGCTACACGAAATACACCTCCAAGATCGCGATGGCGATGGGCGGCCGCGTTGCCGAAGAGCTCAAGTTCGGCAAGGAGAACGTGACCAGCGGCGCGGCATCGGACATCCAGCAGGTGACCAAGATCGCCCGCGCATTGGTGACGCAGTTCGGCTTTTCCGAGGAACTGGGCTATGTCGATTACGCCAATGAACAGCAGTCCTACCTGGGTGGCTATTCCGGCGGCTCCAACCACTCCGCCGCCACGCAGCGGATGATCGACGAAAAGGTCAAGGAACTCATCGACGAGGGGTACGAGACCGCCAAGCGCATCCTGACCGAAAAGCGCGAGGAATGGGAACGGCTCGCGCAGGGGCTTCTCGAATACGAGACCCTCACCGGCCCCGAGATCATGAAGGTCGTGAACGGCGAGCCGCTGAACCGTGGCGAGGATGATGACGGCTCCGGTCCGGGCGAGACGTCGTCGATCGCCTCGATCCCCAAGACCCGCCCCAAGTCCAAATCGGGCGATAGCGGGATGGAGCCAGAGCCGACCTGATCGGCTGGCACCCCGAGGATACGGACCCGCGCCCCACCGGCGCGGGTCTTTTCGTTTGCGGGGCGGGCCGCTAAGCCGGGGGCGTTCCCACAGATCGGACCTGTCATGCCCGCACTGATCCCCACCGACCATACCGGCCGCATCGTCTGGCTTGGCCATGTCCCCCATCGCGACCGGCCCGTCGTCGAAGGCGCGCCGGTCGACGAGATGCCCCTGGGTTTCGGCGGGCTCGTGGGCGAGGTTCATTCCGGCGTCACGCGGCCGTCCTGCTCGCGGGTCGTGGCACTCCATCCCAAGGGAACCGAGATCGCCAATACGCGGCAGATCACGATCCTCTCGGCCGAGGATCTGGCCGCGATCGCCGCCGATATGGGGCTCGACCGGGTAGAGCCGGGTTGGCTCGGCGCCTCGATCGTTGTCGAGGGCATCGCGGATTTCACCCATATCCCCCCGTCGTCCCGCCTTCAGGCGCCGGACGGCACCACGCTTGTCGTCGACATGGCGAACCGCCCCTGTCACCTGCCGGCCCTCACCATCGAGGAACGGGTCGGCCCCGCGGGAAAAGAGTTCAAGCGTGCGGCAAAGGGGCGACGCGGCGTGACCGCCTGGGTCGAACGGCCGGGCAGGTTGAGCCTCGGCGATACCCTCCGGATTTTCATCCCCGATCAGAGATCCTGGAACGCGCCCTGATGCGGCCATAATCCGCTCACGTTTTCATGAAGGAACCTTACAGAGCAATCCGCGCTTGACAGTCAAACGAATCGGAAAGTTCTGATAATGAAAACGATGATCGCGATCCATGGCGGCTTTCTTCTCGGGCTGGTCCTCGCTGCCGCCGCCCTGATCTGACAGGCTGTATCCAACCGCTCCCCGCCCTTCCTCACAGCGGCGGGGGGCGCAACCGGGCCGCGAACCGGTCCGCGAACCGGTCCGCCCTCTCTTTCCCTTACAACTAGGCCCGCGCCAGACGCGGCACCGGCACCATGCAGGGATGCGGCCCCGTGAGGATCGCGCGTGCCTGATCGCCCATGACCGCGCGGATCGGTGGCGCCGTGCAGTCGAGCCCACCGGTAAAGGTGCCGAAGGCCGGCAGGATCAGCCGCGCGCCATTGGTCACGAAACACCGCCGCGAGACGCGCTTGCCCCCCAGCCCGAGGCCGAGCTTGGGGTGGTAATGTCCCGATACCTCGCCCACGCCGCAGGGCGTGGCGATATGGCGAAAGACGATGCGACCCAGCTCGCACGATTCCACTGTTTCCTCGCACGATTCCACTGTTTCACCGCCCGGATCGCTACCGCCGGGATCGTGATTGCCCGCGATCCACACCCAACGGCGGCCTCCGACCAGATCCGCCAGTTCCGCACGCTCGGCCGCGCTCAGCGCATCACGCGCCGCGTCGTCATCGAAGGAATCGCCCAACGCCACCACGATCTCGGGCCCAAGCTCCTTGATCTCGCCCAGCAAACGCGCCAGCGTGTCCGCGATCTCGTAAGGAGGAAGCTGCGCACGACCCTTGCGGGCAAAACGCTCGGCCTTGCCGAGGTGCAGATCCGCCACGACAAGGCACCGCCGCGCCGCCCACCACAGCGCACCGGTGCCGCGCGCGGTCAGCCGCTCTCCGGCAAAGTCGAAATCGAGTGCGTTCATCCTGTGTTCCTAGCGCAGCAGGGCGAATCCGCGCAAGCGGCCCCCTCTTCTCTTTCCAAATACCCGATCGCTGCCGCCGACCCCGAGTGCCCCGTTCAGAACGGCGCGCGCCAGCGGCGTCCGGCCTCGGCCGGGTCGATCTCCAGCCCGGCGGCATCCATCAGGCGCTGCGCCTCGGTCGCCAGCAGCCGCTCGGTCCCCGCGCCCTCGACCGGCACGCGGCCCGCCTCGAGAAACAGGGGCGCGGCGAGCGGGGTGGGCCGGTCGCAGCGGACATGGTCGATCCGCCCCGAAACGCGGGCCAGCATCTCTTCGATGCGGCCGAAATCGACCAGCCCGCGCAACGCCTCCTGGCGGGTGATCTCGAGCAGCAGATGGTCGGGGTCGTATTTCCGCAGCGTGTCGTAGAGGATATCGGCCGAGAACGCCGCCTGCCGGCCGCTCTTGCGTTGCCCGCGGGTCTGCCTGTCGATCAGCCCCGAAATCACGGCAACCTGTTTGAAGGTCCGTTTCATCACCGCGTTGCCCGCCAACCAGGTCTCGAAACCCGCGCGCAGATCGGGCCCCGAGAATAGCGGCGCGGGATCCTCCAGCGCGCGCAGCCCCCAGATCAGCGTGGCGTAATCGGTCGCGACGAAACCCAGCGGGTCGAGCCCCTCGGCCTCCATCCGCGCGGTGACGAGCAGCCCCAGCGTCTGCATGGCGTTGCGCCCGGCGAACCCGTAGACGCAGGTAAAGGCCCGGCCGCCGAACGGAAAGCTCTCGACCAGCAGCCGGTCGGCCTGCGGTAGGCGCGAGCGCGCGCGTTGCAGGCGAAGCCAGTCGCGCGTGGCGGGCGGCAGCTCGGGCCAGTCGTCCTGCCGGAACATCTCGAGGATGCGCTGCGAAAGCTGGGTCGAGGTGGCGAATTTCGTGCCCATGAAGGTCGCGATGCGGGGCGGTTTCTCGGGGCGGCGCGTGACCTCGACCACCATTTCGCGCAGGTTCTCGTAGCGCACGATCTCGCCCCCGATCAGGAAGGTGTCGCCCGGCGACAGGGTGGCGGCGAAACCTTCCTCCACTTCGCCCAGGGGCATCCCGCCGCGTCGGTTCTTGAGCCTCACCTTGACGAGGTCGGTATCCATGATCGTGCCGATATTCTGACGGATCCGCTGCGTGCCGCGCGGATCGCGCAGCCGCCACAGGCCATCGACCTGCATCAGCCGCTGCCATTGGTCATAGCGACGCAGCGCATAGCCGCCGGTCGCCACGAAATCGAGACAGGCATCGAAGTCTGCGCGGCCGAGGCTCGCGTAGCTGCCCGCGCTCGTGACCTCGGCAAACAGGTCGTCGGCGCGGAATGGCCCCGAGGCGGCGCGGATCAGGATATGCTGGCACAATACGTCACGCGGTCCCGGCCCGCGCGGCTCACCGTCCAGGTCGCGCGCCTTGACCGCCTCGAGCGCGGCGAGGCATTCGACCACTTCAAAACGGTTCGCGGGCACCAAGAGCGCCTTGGACGGCGCGTTGTAGCGGTGGTTCGCCCGGCCGATCCGCTGGACGAGGCGTTTGACGTTCTTGGGCGCGCCGATCTGGATCACCAGGTCGACATCGCCCCAGTCGATCCCGAGATCGAGCGATCCGGTGCAGACGATCGCGCGCAGCTGTCCCGCGACCATCGCCGCCTCGACCCGCGTGCGCTGCTCGCGCGACAGGGCGCCGTGATGGATGCCGATGGGCAGGGCGCCCTCGTTCTGCAGCCAGACCTCGTGAAAGAACAGCTCGGCCTGTGCGCGGGTATTGTGAAAGATCAGCGTCGTGCGGTGCCTTGCGACCTGATCGAGAACGGCCGGCACGGCATAGCGCCCGCCGCCCCCCGCCCAGGGCGGTGCCGCGTCGGTCTCGAGCATCGCGATATCCGGGTCGGGGCCGGGATCGGCGAACAGGATGCCGCAGGGGTCGGGATGGCGCGCGAGAAAGGCGGCGATGGCCGCGGGGTCCTCGACCGTGGCCGACAGCCCGACCCGGCGCAGGCCGGGCACCATCGCCTGAAGCCGCGAGAGCGCCAGCATCAACTGGTCCCCGCGCTTGGATTCCGCCAACGCATGGATCTCGTCGACGACGATCCGTTGCAGCCCGGCAAAGATGCGGGGCGCGTCCTCGTAGGAAATCAGCAGCGCGAGGCTTTCGGGGGTGGTCAGCAGGATATGCGGCGGATCGGCGCGCTGGCGTCGGCGTGTCGTGGCCGAACTGTCGCCGGTACGGTCCTCGATCCGTATGGGCAGGCCCATCTCGGTGACGGGCGTGGTCAGGTTGCGCCGGATATCGGCGGCCAACGCCTTGAGCGGCGAGACATAGAGCGTGTGCAGGCCGTCATGGCGCCCCTCGGCAAGCTCGATCAGGGTGGGCAGGAAGCCTGCGAGCGTCTTGCCGCCACCGGTGGGCGCGATCATCAGCGTCGCCGGCTCGTGTGCGCGTTCGAGCATCTCTTGCTGGTGGGGGTGGACGGTCCAGCCGCGCGTGGCGAACCAGTCGGCAAATGGGGGGGGCAGGGCGGTCATGGCCCCGATCTAATGCGTGCCGGCGCGATCCGACAGGTGCCCAAAGCCCCTCCCTGCGATCTGGCCGTCAAAGGGCCGAGGCATCGCGTCACATGACGCCGCGATCACATCGCCAGCGGCGCAAGATAGAGCCCCAGCATCAGCACGCAGAGACATCCCAACCCGAAATCGAACCGCCGCCGCCATGCGGGCGCCGCGTCGAGCCCCAGATACCGCGCGAGGATGATGCGGGCCTTCCACCAGGCCAGGACCAGCACGGCGACCCCCGAGGCCACCGGCCAATGCACCCAGAGCCCCGATGCGGCCAGCGCCGTCGATCCGAGGCTCAGCGCGATCAGGGTCGCCCACGCGATATAGAGCGCCCGTTCGGTCATCGCAGCAGGTAGATCACGGGGAAAAGCAGCACCCAGACCAGGTCGACCATGTGCCAGAAGGCCGTCGCGTCCTCGATATTCTCGACGGTGTCGCGCCAGGCCACCAGCGGCAGAAGAACGACCCCCGCCGCGACATGGGCCGCGTGGAACCCGGTCAGCAGGAAGTAGAAGTTAAAGAACGGATGCGTGTCCCAGACGATGCCGGCCGCGGATTTCGACGCGAACTCGGCCCCCTTGATCCAGAGGAACAGCACGCCCAGCAGCGCCGCCGAAATCAGCAGGAGCCGCGCCTTGCCCCTTTGGCCCAGTTGCCGCATCCGGTAGGCCATCGCCGCCAGAAAGCCGCTGGTGATGAGGACCACGGTATTGATCCCCGCCGCCCGGCGGTCGAGCATGTCCTGCGCCTGCGCGAACCCTTCGGGGTCGGTGATCCGCACCGACAGGAACACGGCAAGCCCGGCGGCGAATACCGCCAGTTCGCTGACGATCAGGATCCACATCAGCAATTCGCCGGGAAGTTCGTCGGACGCGTGCGGCTGCCTCATGGCGCGGGCCTTTCGTTGACGCGGGCGCACCGCTGGCCGGGGTCATGCCCCGCTTTGGCGCCGCTCCGCAAGGGTGTCCGTCGCGTCGGCCAGCCACCGCAATTCGGCCGCATGCGCCTCGGCCTCGGTCTCGCCCTCGCGCTGGCCGCGCAGCAGGGCGCGGGCCAGCGTGAAATAGCCCGGACCGGGCAGGCCGTCGCGCCCGCGACTGACCGCGCGTGCGGCGACAAAGGGGCGCCCCGCGGCGGCGTCCTCGCGCATCGTCGTCTCGAGCGCGCGCGTGACCTTGGCCACCGAGCCGGGCGTCCAGAGCTCCAGCCCGCGGGCGAGCGCGCCATAGGTGATCGGCGCCGCGTCCATCGGCAGGGCCTCGAGATGGGCGCGGACGCGGGCGGCAAGGTCGTCCTGGGCGCCGGCCGAGACGGCGGCGGCGCGCGGCGGCGGCACCTCGCGGGCGCTGCCATCGGGGCCGATCTCGGCCGCCCAGGCGCGGTGCGCGCTGCGCAGGACGATCCGCGTCTTGCCTGCATCGCGGCCCTCGCCCGCCTCGGTCACGCCGACGACATCGCCGTTCTGCAACCCCGCGCGCAGGGCCTCGGGGCTCAGCCCGAGACGCGGCGCGAGATAGGCCGGATCGACGGTGATCCGCCCGTCCTCCCACGCGATCACATCCGCCGGAACAGGGCGGTTCAGCATCGGCGACGGCCCTTCGTCGCGGGTGTAGAAGGGGCTGTCGCCCGCGTCGTGGTCGGTCAAGTCGACGATCTCACCGATCCGGGGCAGGGCGGCGCGCAGCATCCGCTCGACCCCCTGGCGCAGGGTCGCGGCCGAGGCGGCGCAGCCCTGACAGCCGCCCGACATGCGCAGAAAGACGGTATCGCCCTCGACACGCTCGACCGAGATATGCCCGCCATGCGCGGCGACGGCGGGGTTCACCTGGCGGTTCAGCAGATCCTGAACCTCGTGAAAGAGCTCGGCATCGGGGTCGGGCGCGCCGCCCGGGGCATTCCCCAACGGCGCATCGGTTTCGGCCATGACGGTCCGGATCGCGGCCGCGATGGCGGGTTTCAGCGCCGTCCACGCGACCGCGTCGGTCTTTTTCACCCAGATCGTCGCGCCTGTGACCTCGATCCGGCAGACGCCGCCAAGCTCGAACAGGGCGCGGGCCAGCGGCGCGTCGCCGGGCGCCTCGAACCGGGCCGAGCGCCCGTCCTGTACCGGCTCGTCCAGCACGAAGCCCATGACGCTGTCATCGCCGGCCGAGCCTTGGGCCCGGATACGCAGGCGCGTGGCGCTGTCAGACATCCTCCAGCTCCGTTCCGGCCATCTCGCGAAGGGCGCCGAACGGGTAGATCCCCGATTCGTGCCCGTCGCTGAAGGTCATGCCCAGGGCGTAGTTCCCGACGCTCCACACCCGCAGGAGCGACAGGTCGAGCGGCACGTTCGCGGGGTCGAGCAACCGCTTGCCGGTCATCTCGTCGCGGCACTTGGCACAGGTGCAGGCCAGCCGAAGATCCCTGTCGGCGAGGCGCTGCCGCGACCCGTCGGCCCAGTCGAGCACCAGCGCCCCGTCGTCATGGTCGATCGCGACGAGGCGGTCGCGCGGCCCGTCGGTCAGGGGCGCGGCGGGGGCGGGTTTGCCGGCGCCGTCGGCCAGCGTCCAGGCAAAGGGCGTCGCGATCCCCGCCATGTGGTCCTTGCCCGCGGCCAGGGCGCGCGCGATGTCGCGATAGGCCTGCGCGGCCGGGCTGCTGGGCGCGGCACGGACCAGCGGCCGGCCATCATCCCCGCAATCCACGACTGTGGGGTCGAGCGGGACGGCGCCTAGAAAGGCCACGCCGATCTCGTCCGCGATGGCCGCGCCGCCGCCCTGGTGAAAGATATGCGTGACGCTGCCGCAATCCGGGCAGGTAAAGCCGCTCATGTTCTCGATCACGCCGAGGATCGGGACATTCACCTGCTCCATCATGCGCAGCCCGCGGCGGGCGATCTTGAGGCTGACATCCTGCGGCGTGCTGACGACCACCGCGCCGGTCAGCGGGAAAGCCTGCGCCAGCGTCAACTGGATGTCACCGGTGCCGGGCGGCAGGTCGAGCAGCATGACGTCGAGCTGTCCCCAATCGACCTGGCGCACGAACATCTGGAGGTATTTCGTCACCATCGGGCCGCGCAGGATGGCGGGCTTGTCGTCATCGGTCAGCATCGCCATCGAGATGACCTTGACCCCGTGGGCCTGTGCCGGGATCACCTTGCCGTCGGGCGACATGGCCGGCTTGTCGGTCGAGACGCCCAGCATTCGCGGGATCGAGGGGCCGTAGATATCGGCATCGACCACGCCCACCGACAGGCCGGCATCGGCCATGGCGACGGCGATATTCGCGGTCACGGTGGATTTTCCGACGCCGCCCTTGCCGCTGCTGATGGCGATCATGCGGGGGGCTGTTTGGGGGTCAGGCTGCGCCATCGCGCTCTCCTTCCGATGCCGGCCCTGGGGTCGGCGTGTAACTTGCACAAAGTTTGACGATATCGGCTTCGGCCAGTTCGGCCGCCATGCAGGCGCAATAGGCGCCGTTGCCCGAGGTTCCGAAATGGCCGCAATCGGCGCAGGTGCCAAAGGCGGGTCCGTCGCGCCGCACCGCAAGCGCCGAGCTGAGCCGAGACAGGGTCGCGAGAAACCGATCCCGCTCGGCCCGGTCGAGAATGTCGATCACGCCCACGAGATCGCCCAGCGGGTCGCGTTCGAGCATCGCCTGCCCGAGGGGGCTGAGGTCGAAACAGACGCTGCGCCCGTCGCGGGCCGAGGGCCTGCGCGTAACGAGCCCCTGCCGTTCGAGCGATTTTACGATCTGCGAGGCGGTGCCGCGCGTCGTGGCCTGAAAGCTGGCAAAGGCCGATGGCGTGCGGGTGCTGCGATTGGCATGGGCAAAGAACCGCAGACAGGTCCATTGCGCCGCCGTCAGGTCCGAGCCCGAGGTTTCGCACCGCGCCGCGCGGCCGAGATGAACCAGAAGCTGCGCGATCCGGTCAGGGGTGTGAAGCGTATCAGCCATGCCGAACTGATAGCGAAACGAAACCAGTTTGGCAATCGCCCGCCACCCTTGGCGAGGGCGGCGGGGTGCGACCCGATGGCGCGCGCGGGGCTAGTGTTCGACCTCGCACTCCTCGACGAACAGGTTGGCCCAGGCGCGGTCGATCAGTTCGGGCGACATCTGCGGCGCAATCCCCTCGAACGCGCAAATCGAAAGCATCTGGTCGATCAGGAACACGGGCTGATAATTCGCGTAGACGTTGCCGATGGTCGGGTATTTCACCTTGAGCAGGTGAACCAGCGCGGCCTCGTTCAGCGGCATCCCCTTTCTCTTGGCCACGAGGGCAAAGATCTTAAGGAAATCCTCGCGCGAGGGGCCGTCGATCCTGACCTTGTAGGCGATCCGCCTCAGCGCCGCCTTGTCGAAGATCTTTTCGGGGTGGAAATTCGTAGAGAAAATCACGAGCGTATCGAACGGAACCTCAAATTTTTCGCCCGATTGAAGGGCAAGAATGTCCTTTCCCTCCTCCAGCGGGACGATCCACCGATTGATGAGCGCCTGCGGGGGATCGGCCTGCCGCCCGAGGTCGTCGACGATGAATACGCCCCCCGTCGATTTGAGCTGAAGCGGCGCCTGGTAGGTGCGCGACACCGGGTTGAACACGAGGTCGAGCATGTCGAGCTTGAGCTCGCCCCCCGTCACCACGGTGGGGCGGTCGCAGCGGATGTAGCGCGCATCGTGGCGCGGCGTGCAGCGCAGCGACGTGGGGTCGTCGGCGGTCTCTTCGGCTGCGCTGTGCACGATAGGGTCATAGACGCTGATGATCTGGCCGCCATATTCGATGGCGTGGGGCACGTAGATCCGGTCGCCCAGCGCATCGCGGATCCCGTTCGAGATCGACGATTTGCCGTTGCCGGGCGGGCCGTACATCAGGATCGACTTGCCCGATCCGACCGCGGGCCCGAGCTGGTCGATCAGCGACGGCGGCAGGATCAGATGGCCCATCGCGCGGGTGAGCTGCGGCCGCGTCAGGGCCATGTTGCGCAGCGACTGGCGTTTGACCTGCTCGGCATAGACGGCCATCGGCACCGGCATGGGGCCGAAATACTCGGACTGGGCCAGCGCATCCTGCGCCCGCTTGCGCCCCGCATCCGACAGCCGGAACCCCATCTCGCCGCTGCCCCCGGCATGAAGCGTCCCGGTCGCCTCGAGCAGGGCCGCGGTGCGGGCCGCGTCGATCAGCGTCTGGGTCAGGGCGCGCGTCAGGCAGATGCGCCGCGCGATCTCGGGCGCGGTTTCTGCGCCGGTGCGGAACATAGTCTTGAGCAGGATATCGGTCACGAGAACCGGGGACAGGCCAAGCGCCTCGGTCGTCCTGGGCGCAGCGGGGGCAAAGCCGGGATCGGTCGGGATGTTCACGGGATTACGGGCCTCCGGGTCATGGTATCGCCGCCGCGCTTTCCAATTTTGGCCATGCGGTCGGGTCAGGATCGTTTGTGACCGGCGGATGCGCCCGTATTGTGGCGAAATAGCGGAATGAGGCAGGACACATGAGCAGGTTTCACCGGATCGCCCTGCCGGTCTTCGGCCTCGCGATGATCGCGGTTCTGGGCGGCTTGTCCTTGATGAAGGGTGGGTTCTACGGCTCGCTCTATGACGGCGACATGCTTCACCTCGCCGATATCGTCCTGCGCATGGCCGACGGGCAGATGCCGCATCGCGATTTCATGACCCCCATCGGGCCGCTGGCCTTCTGGCCGATCTCGGGGCTGGTCGCGGCGGGGCAGGGGATCGGCCTCGCCATGGTGGGCGGACAGGTCGCGATGGCTCTGGCGATCCTGCCCCTCGCCCTATGGGCGGCGGCAAGCCGGTTCGCCGGCTGGACCGGTTTCGCCTTTCTCGCCGCGACCTGTCTCTTGCCGCTCGCGCTGGTGCAAGGGGGCGATGTCGCGGGGCTGTCGATGTCGATGCACTACAACCGATGGGCCTGGGCGCTGGCCTTCGTCGCGGTCGCGGTGGGCGTGCTGCCCGCGCGGCGCGAGGCGCCGATCCTGGACGCGCTGGCCATCGGACTGCCGATGGCGGGGCTCGTGCTCATCAAGGTGACTTACGTACTGGCGCTGGCCCCGGCGATTATCGTGGTCCTGGCGGCACGCGGCGATTGGCGGCGCCTGGGCGCTGCTGTGGCCGTGGGGATCGCGACGCTCGGTGCGGCGACCGCGTGGCTGGGCCTCGGTTTCTGGGAGGGGTATGTCACCGACCTCCTCGCCGTCGCCAATTCGCCCGGACGCTCGTATCCCGGTCTGCCGCTGGGCGAGCTTCTGGTGGCGCCGGGGCTCATCGCGGGCCATGCGCTGGCGCTGCTGTCGGTGATCCTGCTGCGCCGTGGCGGCCAGCGCGAGCTTGGGCTGGGACTGCTGTTCGCGCTGCCGGGGTTCGTCTATGTCACCTGGCAGAATTTCGGGCACGATCCGGTCTGGTTCGTGCTGTGGGGGCTCGTCCTGTGGGCGGCACTCGACACTGCCGGGCGCCGCGCCGCGCCGGGCTATATCGCCGTCGCCATGCTGGCGCTCGGGGTGCCGATATTCTCGAACTACGCGGTGAGCCCGCTGCGCCATCACGCCGAAAAGCCGGGCGATTTCCGTGCCGTTTTCGCCGGTACGCGCCATGACGATTTCGTCATACTCGCCGACCGGATGGAACAGCTCGACATGTCGCGGGCGGGCGAGCGCGATTTCCCCGAGGTGTTCGCCCGCATGGCCGAGGCCGACAGCCGCGAGGGCAAGCCTGCGATCCTCGGGGGCGAGACCCTGCCCACCTGCAAGCTGTCCAACGCGCTCGTCGGCTGGTTTCCCGCCATCGTGCGCGACATCGAACGGGCGGTGCCCGAGGGCGATCTGCGGATATTCTCGGCCGACCTGCTCAACCCGCTCTGGATCTATTCCGACCGCATCGCGCCGCTCGAGGGTGGCACGCCCTGGCATTACGACGGGCTGCCGGGGATCGAGAACGCCACCCATGTCTTCGTGCCGCTTTGCCCCTCGAGCCTGTTCGTCCGGTCCGAGACGCTTGCCGCGCTGAACGCCCGCGGCGACCTGCACCCCGTCGAGGTGGCCCGCAACGATCTCTATATCCTGCTGCGGCTCGACGGCTCAGCCCAAGGCGCAGAGCCAGAGATAGACGATCAGCGTGGGACCGAGGGCCAGGCCCATCGGGAAACGCGGCGAGGTCCAACTGACCCAGCCTGAGCCCACGCGGCGCCCGACCCCCAGCCCGCGCGCCGCGCGATGAAGGGCAAAGCTCGCCAGCAGCATGACGCTGAGGATCATGAGGACCGGCATCGTGTCACGTACCGCGATGAAGGGGGCGGCGGCGGCCATGAACTTGGCGTCGCCCGCACCCAGCCCGCCGATCATGTTGGCGAAGAACCCGAATAACAGGATCACCGCGAAGTTCAGCCAGCCCCAGGCCCAGAACTCGAACGGCAGTACCAGCGGCCCCACCAGCGCGTAGATCGCCAACAGGATCGCCACCGCGAGGTTGCGGATCTTCATCTCGGTGAGGTCGGTCCAGGCCACCCAGAGACAGACGGGCGCGACCAGCGGCAAGAGCCACAGCGCCGCGCGGTCCGGGAACACCAGGCCCGCCGCGAAATGCGTCAGCGACCACTCCACGGCGTCAGTTGGTGACGTTGGCGTCGAGCGCGGCCAGCGCGCGGGCCGCCGGCTCGAAATGCTGGGGATGGGTCTCGACGGCTTCTTCGAGCAGCGAGCGGCCGGTCGCGACATCGCCGCGTTTGATCGCGGCCAGCGCCAGCGTGTGCAAAAGCTGGGCCTTTTCGATCTGGGTCATCTTGACGACGGGCAGGTCGTAATTGCCCTGCGATCCGCGCGCGAGAACGAGGTTGTTCTTGGCCGTGAAAAGGCTGCCATCATGGCTCAGCGCGCGGGCGAAAAGCCGTTCGGCTGCCGCGTAATCGCCACGGCTGAGCTTTGAATAGCCCCAGTTGTTCAGGATGCCCGCGGGTTTCAGCGTCAGCCCCGCGGCCGTCTCGTAGAAACTGTCGGCGCGGGTCCAGTCGCCCTTGCTGTCGGCGACCATGGCCTCGAGCTTGTAGCGTTCGTAGGTCTCGACGGTGGGCGGGATACGATCGAGCTGCGCCTTGGCACCGGTCCAGTCGCCCGCCCGGATCAGGGCGCCGGCCAGTTCCACCCGGTCCTCGGGGGTGCCGCCCGGCCCGTCCGCCACCTGTGCCCAGATGCCGGCCGCCTCGGCGGGTTGCTTGGCGCGCACCAGCGACCGCGCCAGCCCGCGCTTGAGTTCGGGGCGGTCGGGGTTTTGCGTCGCGGTGCGGCGGAAATAGGCGACCGCCTCGGCCGGGTCCGCCGCGGACATCATGACCTCGTTGAGATTCGCCTCGTCGATGACGTTGATATCCTTGAGCGCGCGCTGAACCTCGGCCTCGTCCGACCGGTCGCCGCATGCCGAAACGGCAAGCGCGCAAATCACAAGTGTCACGAATGGTTTATGGCGCATCGCCCGCGTTCCCAGCCTGCCCGCTCAGGCCCCGTCTTCCGCTGCGCCGAGGATCAGGAAATCGCCCCGACCCCGCCGCACCAGCGCGAAGCTCTCTTTTTCGGGGTCAGCATATGCCGGATCGTCGCGTTTTGCGAGCGCGCGGGCAAGATTCGCCCGTATGGCGTCACTTTGGCCACTGTCATTGGCAAAGGCCGCGCGAAAGACCTCGGCCGCCTCGGCGGTGCGGCCGGTCTCCATCAGGACGACGCCCAGATTGTTCAGCGCCGGCACGAATGTCGGGTCGCGATCCATGGCGTCGCGCAACCGCTCCTCGGCCTGGCCGAGCCGGCCCAGCCGCAGATCGGCCGATCCGAGCGCCGAGAGGATATCGACATCGAACCCGCGTTCGAGCGCAGCGCGCAAATAGGCCTTGCGCGCAAGCTCGAACTCGCCCGCGCGCATGAGCCTGTGGCCCACGGTCAGGCCGTCGACGGCCTCTTCGTCCCGGTCCACCCCCGCGGGCGCAAAGGGATCGGCGGGCGCGTCGGGCGTGTCCGCGCAGCCCGTAAGGGCCAGCGCGGCGAGCGCGGCAAGCGTGATCGCGCGCAACCCGGTCACATTCCGATCTGTCCGAAGGTTTCGATGATGCTGTGGATCGAGGGGCCGAGCAGGATGATGAGCAGCGGCGGGACGCAGAACATCATCGTCGCCAGCGTCATCTTGGTGGGCAGGGTGTTGGCCTTTTCCTCCGCCCGCATCACCCGCTTGTCGCGCATCTCCGAGGCATAGACGCGCAGCGCCTCGGCGATCGAGGTGCCGAAGGCCGCGGACTGTATCAGCACGGTGACGAAGTTGGCGACATCGGGCACGCCAGCCCGTTCGGCCATGTCCTTGAGCACGGTGGGCTTGTCCTTGCCCGCTTTCACCTCGTAGGCGACGATCTGGTATTCGTCGGCCAGCGCCGGATAGCCCGACCTGATCTCGGTCGCGACCCGCGCGATGGAATGGTCCATGGATTGCCCGGCCTCGACGCAGACCAGCATCATGTCGAGACTGTCGGGAAAGCCGTTGGTGATTTCCTCGCGCCGTTTCTGCAACCGTTTCGTCACCCAATAGCGCGGCAGCATGTAGCCCACGGCGCCCGGAATCAGCGTCCAGAGGATCATCGACTGCGTCGTCACCTCGCCGTTCTGGGCGCGCGACAGGGCCAGGAACAGGCCGATGACCAGCGCCCCGATCCCGAGGGCGAACTGCGCGAAATGGAACATGCGGATCGCGTTCGGGCTGCGATAGCCCGCCTGCAACAGCCGCAGCTTGACGGCCGAGAATTCCTCGGCGTTCTGGGGTTCGAGAAAGGTCGAGAATTTCTCGAGCTTGTCCTTGTTGCGCCCGCCAAGGCGGAGCGATTGCACGTCCCCGTCCTGACGGCGGCGTTCGTCGCGGGTCCGCTCCTTGAGCTTCTGCATCGGGTCGGGGCCCTTGCCGAGCAGAAAGGGCAGGGTGGCCAGCACCAGTACGAGGCCCAGCCCGCCGACCGCGATCAGCGGCCCCGCGGGCCCGAGCGTTCCGGTCAGCATGTTCATCAGAGCATCCATCGGGCGGGCCTCATACCTTGATATCGACGAGCGAACGCATGACGAAGATGTTCGCGATCAGGAACCCCGCCACGACGAGGCAGGCGGGGATGAAATACTGGGTTTCCTTGACCGCGTCGTAATAGTTCGGCTGCAACAGGTTCACCATGACCAGCGCCCCGAGCGGGAAGGCCGACAGGAACATGCCCGACCACTTGGCCTCGGCGGTGATGGCCTTGACCCGGCGGAACAGCTTGAACCGCGACCGGATCACCCCGGCGAGGCCGGCAAGCACCTCGGCCAGGTTGCCGCCCGATTGCTGCTGGATCGTGACCGCCACGGCGAGAAAGCGCAGATCCTGCATGTCGAGCCGCTCGGCCATGGATTTCAGCGCCTCGCCCACGTCGCGGCCATAGGCGGCCTCGTCCGCGATCACGCCCATCTCCGAGCCGAGCGGGTCGGGCACCTCTTTCGCGACGGCGTTCAGCGCCGAGGAAAACGGATGGCCGACCCGCAGGCTGCGCACCATCAGCTCGACCGCGTCGGGCAACTGTTCCTCGATCAGGGCCATGCGTTTCTTGGCCCGGTTGTTGATCCAGACATAGATGCCGCCGACGCCCATCAGGATGCTGACGCCAAAGCGGATGGTGCCCGAGGCCGTCGTGCCCAGCGTCAGCGCGACATAGGAGAACACGGCCAGCGCCGCCATCATCATGATGAGCTGCGAGGGGGTGAAGGCGATATTCGCGCGCTGCGCCTTTTCGGCGAGGATCGCGTAGATCGGGATGCGCTGGCTGCGGATATGCTGCGTCATCTCCTTGCGGAGCTGGTCGAGAACCTCTTCGCGGTTCTTGCCCTTTTCGAGCATCTCGAGACGGCGATTGACGCGGCTGTTGAGGCTGATCGACTTGCCGAACACCGTCAGATAGACGCCCTCGACCAATAGCAGCACCGCGAAGAAGATCGCGCCGTAGACGACAAGATCGAAACTGATGCTCATGTCCGGTCAGCCCTTTACCACGTCAAAGATCTCGGGGGGCAGGTTGTAGCCCCACATCCTGAACCGCTCGGCGAAATGCGACCGGACGCCCGTGCCGGTGAAATGGCCGAGGATCTTGTTCTCGGGCGTCAGCCCCGTGCGCTGAAAGCGGAATACCTCCTGCATCGAGATCACGTCGCCCTCCATCCCGGTCACTTCGGTGATCGAGGTCATCCGGCGCGAGCCGTCCTGGAGGCGGCTGGCCTGCACGATCAGGTTGACGGCGCTCGCGACCTGGCTGCGCACCGCCTTGAGCGGCATCTCGATCCCCGCCATGGCGATCATGTTCTCGAGACGGCTGACCGCGTCGCGGGCCGAGTTCGCGTGGATCGTCGTCATCGACCCGTCATGGCCGGTGTTCATGGCCTGCAGCATGTCGATGACCTCTTCGCCGCGGGTCTCGCCCACGATGATGCGATCGGGGCGCATCCGTAGCGCGTTCTTGAGACAGTCGCGCTGGCTGACCGCGCCGCGGCCTTCGACATTGGCCGGGCGGCTTTCCATCCGACCCACATGGGTCTGTTGAAGCTGGAGTTCGGCCGTATCCTCGATGGTCAGGATCCGTTCGGAATCGTCGATGAAGGACGACAGCGCGTTCAGCGTGGTCGTCTTGCCCGAGCCCGTGCCGCCCGAGACGATCACATTGAGCCGCGTGCTGACCGCCGCCTCGAGATACAGCGCCATTTCCTCGCTGAAGGCGCCGAAATTCACCAGGTCGGGAATGCCGAGCTTTTCCTTCTTGAACTTGCGGATCGACACGAGGCTGCCGTCGACGGCAATGGGCGGAACCATCGCGTTGAACCGCGACCCGTCGGCGAGCCGCGCGTCGACATAGGGGTTCGATTCGTCCACCCGCCGCCCGACGGCCGACACGATCTTGTCGATGATCCGCAGGAGGTGCCGCTCGTCCTTGAAGCTGATATCGGTGAGTTGCAGCTTGCCCGCCCGCTCGACGAAGATCTGGTTGGGGCCGTTCACGAGGATATCGTTGACCGTATCGTCCTTGAGCAGCGTCTCGAGCGGGCCGAGCCCCTTGACCTCGTCAAAGAGGTCCTGGTTCAGCGACTGGCGTTCCTCGCGGTTCAGCACCACGCCCATTTCCTGAAGCGCCTCGGCCGAAATGGCGCTGATCTCGGCCTTGAGATCGCTCTCGGCGGCGGTGTCGAGCGCGGCGAGGTTGAGGTTGTCCAGCAGTTCCTGGTGCAGCTTGACCTTGATATCGCCGAGGCGTTCGCGGCGACGGCGATCCTTGTCGAGTTCCGGCCGCGCCTCGGCGCGGCGGGCCGGGCGCACGTTTTCGGGCAGGGCGCGCTTGCGCGGGGCCTCGGGCAACTGTTCGGGGGCGGCGCCGGCGCGCGGGGGCGCGGTCTTGGCCGGGGCAGCGGGCTGGGCGGTCTTCTTGTAGCGGGAGAACATGTCAGCCTACCTTCGATGCTTCGCGGTTCAGCTCGTGGGCCGAGGCCGCGAGCTTGGCGATCTCGCGCCGCAGCGGGTTCTTGCGCGCCGCCTCGGCCAGCGGCACGCCCCGGTCGCAGGCCTCGGAGACCGGGCGGCCGCCGTCCGGCAACTGCACCTCGAGCGAGATATCGAGGCTCTGGGCAAGCTGCTTGACCCGCGATTTCCCGGCGAGGTCGGTGAATTTCGGCGCCCGGTTGAGGATGAAGCGCAGCTTTTCGACCGGCAGATCCTCGGCCTTTAGCGCGCGCAGCAGCCTCAGCGCGTTCTGCGCCGAGCGCATGTCGATCTCGAGCAGGGAAAAGAACACATGCGCGCGGTTGAGTACCGTTTCGGTCCAGTGGACCACCGTGCGGGGCATGTCTATCACGACGTAATCGAACTGCGCAGTGGCCGCGTCGATGAGGCGGTCCACGTCTTCGGGGCCGATGATGTCGAGCGGCAGGATCTCGGCCGGCGCGGTCAGCGTCCAGAGGCGGTCATCATGGGGGACCAGCGCCTGGCGGAAACTCTCGTCGTCCATCGTCTCGGTGTCGGACAACAGCTCGAACACCGCCTCGCGCTGGACGAGGTCGAGATATGTCGCGCTCGACCCCGTTTGCAGGTCGAGATCGAGCAGGCACACGCTGCCATCGTCGCCCTTGGACAAAAGCGACAGCTCGTTGGCGAGGTTCACCGCGAAGGTGCTGGCCCCGACCCCGCCCGCAAGCCCCTGCACCGGAAGGATCACGCCGTTGCGGTTGCCGCCCGCCATCCGAGCCGGGGCGGCGAGCCGGGCCTGTTCGACCGGCGGGGCGACCGCCGGCTCGGGCGCCTCGAGCCGGGCCACGGCCTCGCGCAGGGCGTTCTCGGGCAGGGGATAGGGCAGGAACTCGGACGCGCCTTTCCTGAGGATCCGGTGCAGGTCCACCGGCTTGATATCCTCGGCCACGACGAGAACCTTGATCCCGCGGTCATGCGCCTCGGCGACCAGAAGCTCGATGAAAGGCAGTTCGGAGGTATCCGCCGTGTCGATGGCGAGGGCGAGGATGCGCAGGTCGGCGGCGTCGGGCTGGCCGAGAAAGGCGCGCGCCTCGGCAAAGGACAGATCGCCCCAATCCTCGCCGAACACGGTTTCCATGTCGTCGATCAGCAGGTCGAACTGTTGGACATCCCGCGAAACGGTGCAGGCCCGGAACGGTGCGGGGTCGGGCGCCACTGCGAGGTTTCCAGCCATATGCGTCATCCTTCGCTCGGTCGAGCATGGGTCGGACCGGGCCGGCGGAAAGCCGGATAGGGTCCGTCTGGCGCCTTTATCGGCGATGAAGTGGGCAACATTTTGGCCGGACGGGCATAATCGTTCGACAAACGGGGACGGTGGTGCCGGCTTGCGGGCGCTACTCGACCACGTTCAGGCCGCCGTCATCGGCCGGCGGCAGGGCAACGGCGCTTTCCACGTATTCGCGAAAGATCACCTCGGCATATTTGCCGTTGAGCAGCGTGCCGCGCCGCCCGACAAAGCCCGACACCTCGGTCACGGTGCGGCGGTTCGCCTCGGCGCGGCCCTGCGTCGCGATCAGCGGGCGCGATTCGCCGAATGACACCATCGCGGCCAGCCGGTCGCGCCGCACGCCGTTGGCTATCAGCGCATCGACGACCGATTTCGCCCGCCGCAGCCCCAACGCCTTGTTGTAGGCGTCGCTGCCGACGAGATCGGTATGGCCGAACACGCGGAAGGTCACCTCGGGGAACTGGCGGATCCACGATGCCTGCCGCGCGACCGTCGCATAGGCCTCGGCAGACAGAACGTCGCTGTCGAAGGCGAAATTCACCATCGGGTCGATCTCGGATGAAAAGCGGGCGTTCAGCCCCTCGACCTGGCCGATCCGTCCCGATTGCACGGCCATGTTGTTCGCGGTTGCCGCGCCGAACCGTCCCTCGTCCAGAGAGGCCCCGACCGGCGCGCCCCATCTTTCGCCCACGGGCACGTCTGCGCAGGCGGCCAAGGCCAGCAGGGCGGCAAGCAGGGTGGGCGCCTTTGCCGACATCGTCCTCACTCCATAACGTAGCCATAGGACCCCGAGAAGCCCTGGCGGGCGATCTCGCCCGCGGCGCCGCCGGTGGTGCGGCCCGACAGGAACAGCTCGCGTTCGGTCGGGAGTGTGACGCGGTCGGTCGGCAGGGTCAGCGCCTCGCCCCGGACGGGCGTGACGAGATGGGCGGTGATGATGATGACCAGTTCGGATTGCGCGCGGGCGTATTCGCTGCTGCGAAACAGCGCGCCCAGCACCGGAATGTCGCCGAGCCACGGAACCTGGCCCACGAGGTCGCGGAAATCGTCCTGCAACAACCCCGCGATGGCAAAGCTTTCGCCGTCGCGCATCTCGATGGTGGTCTGCGTCTCGCGCCGCGAAAACCCGTCGATGTTGAACCCGTTCTGCTGGATGCCGATGGTCGGGTCGACGGCCGAGACGGCGGCGGCGAGCTGGATGTTGATGAGGTCGGTATCGACGACGCGCGGCGTGAACTCGAGCTCGACACCGAAAGGCTTGTACTCGATCGTCACCCCCTCGTCGCCGCCCGCGACGGGAATGGGGTATTCGCCGCCCGCCAGGAACGAGGCCTGCTGGCCCGAAAGCGCGGTCAGGTTCGGCTCGGACAGGGTGCGCACGACCCCGCGGCTTTCCAGCGCCTCGAGCAGCACCTCGAACCGCAGGCTTTCGGGCCCGAAGCCGAAGACCGTCGCGCCCTGCGTGCCGCTCGCGACCTCGACCGGCTGGCCGGGCGCGTTGTCGCCGCGCAGGTAGCCGCCGGTCTCGGCCGAGAAATCGGTGCCCGACACGCCCAGCGAGGCCGAGAGGGATTTGCTGACCGACCGGCTCATCTCGGCAAAGCGGACCTTGAGCATCACCTGCTGCGTGCCGCCGACCGTCATCAGGTTCGATACCCGGTCGGGCGCATAGCGCCCGGCAAGATCGAGCGCGCGGTCCAGCGCCGTGATCGACGAGACGGTGCCCGACAGCACGATGCCGTCATTGGCGGTGCGCACCTCGATCTTTTCGTTGGGCAGGATCTGCTGGAGCCGCTCCTTGAACTCGCCCAGATCGGGGACGACATGCACCTCGACATTGGTGATGAGCCGCCCCTCGGCGTTCAATAGCGTCAGCGTCGTGCGCCCCGGCGTCTTGCCCAGAACGTAGACGGTGCGGTCGGACAGGGTCGAGATATCGGCGATGGCGGGGTTGGCGATGCTCAGCTCGGCAAAGGGCATGTCGGATTCGACGACCACCGCACGGTTCATCGGCACGCGCAGCACGCCCGAGGTGCTGCCCTGCAACACACGCAGGGATTGTGCCGGGCTTTCCGCCGGAACCCCCACGAGCGCCAACGCGCACCCGATCATAGCCAGTCTGAAGAGCGCCCTTATCGGCATTGAACGTGCTTTCGCCTCGAATATCCGGGTCTTGTGCCCGTTCGTTGAAGTCACCCTGCGGGGCGTTTCGCGTCATTGCAACGTCGCTGATACGGTGACCGGGCGGTTGTCACCGCCCCGCAACACAGCAAAGGCCCGGAAACCGGGCCTTTGGCGTCAGTTCGTGCAGGGGATCGGGATTTCGACCACCTCGTTGCCCCGGCGGGTGCGGATGGTGCAGACCTCGTCCTTTTCGACGACCGGGACGGGATCGTCGCGGATGCCCAGCAGGCTGCGCTGATCCATCTCGACCACGCCGACCTCGACATCGTCCGCGCCGCCGACCAGCGACAGCGACAGCCGCCCCGAGGATTGCGCCTGGGCGAGCTTGGCCACCTGCTGGGGTGTCGCCTCGACCGTGACGGTGCGCGCGACCGTGGCGCCCGTGCGTTCCTCGTCGGCGGATTGATCGACGGCGACGATGCGCACGCTGCGGTCGATGAGGCGCGTGACCTCTGACCGGGTATCGGGGGTCATGCCGGTCCAGTAGACATCGACCCGGTCGTTGGGGCGCAGGAAACCCGAGACGCCGGTGGCGACATCGACGCTGATCGCAAAGGCGCGCTTGCCCTTGCTGATGCGCGACGAGACGCCCGCGCCCTCGCCCGGCTCGGACACCTTGGAGGCGAGCACCGCCTCGTTGGCGAGCATCGAGCGCAGCGTGGTGCGCGGCATGTCGGCCCCGCGGGGAAACATCTCTTCGAAGGTTCCGAACAGCCCCTCGGGCACCGCGTCGAGCGGGAAGGACACGACGCGCAGATCCTCGGGGACGAGCGGCTGGCCATAAGGAATGTCGCGATTGACCACGATGACCGGGCGCATGGGCACGCTCGCGCCGTTCTTGGCGCGCTCGGCCTCGAGCGCGGTCTGGTATTCCGCGATCTGGTTCTGGATCATGTAGACGGCGAACCCCGCAAGCGCGAGACCGATCGCGAGAACGCCGATGAAAACGATACGCATCCTGTCACCTCATCTTCGGCTGCCGGACTGGCCCGGTATCGTGCCGGGCCCGTCGCGGCGATCCTCGAAAGCATGGCCTGGAAATGCGGCGCCGGCGTGACGCTGCCGTGACCATCGAAAGCAACGGGCCCGCATCGACAGGATGCGGGCCCGAGGCATGTCAGTCGTCGGTCGGACGTATGGCCCGGCCTTACGGGAAGGCCGTGGTCGTGGCGCCGCCTAGGTGCGACGAGATCGTGTTCGAGATCGACGTGGTGCCGCCCCGGACCGTCGTCAGAACGGCGATGCCCAGACCCATGACGGCGGCGGTCAGCACGACCCAGTCGACGGTGACGGCGCCGTCTTCGTCGTTGCGGAAGGTCTTGGCGAGTTTGAAGAATTTCATGACATGCTCCAGTGGTTTTCGGTTCGGGGCGTCGCCTGTGCTCGGTGGCGATGAGGACAATCTGCTGTTGCTTTGGGGCATCTTTTGGGCGCTGGTCGTTTCATTCTGCGGCATCCTCGGGGCGCCGCGGCCATGATTGCGGGATCAGCGGAACTGCGTCGTGATGGTGTAGCCGTTGTAATGGGTATGACCCGACGATGCCGTTTCCTGGTTGTTCGACACCGCGCTCAGCACGCCGATGGCCAGCGCGACGATCAGTCCGACCTGAAGGACCCAGTCCCCCGAGATGCCACCGTCCTGGGACGCAGCGAACTTCTTGAACATGGATACTGTCATAACGGTCGGTTCCTTCGGTCTTCCGGTAACGGCTTGTTAACCTTCTCTGCGTCGCAACTGCGGCAAACCGGGGGAAAGACGGCGGCGCGAGCGCTAACCGCGCCATCTCGATGCCGCAAACCGGGGGATTTTTGCGACGATCGGCCGGAAAAGGCCCGAATGCCCGAGGTTAGGCTTGCCGCATCCGTCCGTCCCCTCTGAAACTGGGCGCAACGAGAACAAGCCGAACGGTCGAGCAGCCCTGATGCGTCTCACACTGGTCCTGTCCGCATGCCTTGCGGCGACGCTCGCCGTTCCGGCCGCCGGCGAGGCGGTCTCGCCGTTTCCCGATTTCACCTTCAAACGTCAAAAGGCCCCGCCCGCCGGAACGCGGCCCCGAATCGGCGTCCAGATCGACCCCGAGGAACAGGCGCGCATCCTCGCCGCGCGCCCCAAGACCGTGCTTCGCCGGCCCGATGCGATCCTGCCCCAACGCGCGCAGCCCGAAGCCGCCCCGCCCGCGGGCGCGCAGGATTACGCGTGGTTCTGGGACGGGGTGCCGCTGAACGGGTTGGGGCCCGGCGGGCTCGAAGGTGCCATGAACGCGCTCGCCGCCCCGCCCGGCGGCGTCTCGGCGCCCGAATTCCGGCTCGACGATCTGCGCCGGATCGCGGACCGTCACGGGATCGAGATCCTCAAGGCCACGGTCGGCACCCGCGTCTCGCCCGCCCTCGCGCTGGCGGTGATCGCGGTCGAATCGGCGGGGCGGACCGACGCGGTCAGCCATGCGGGCGCGACCGGGCTGATGCAGCTCATGCCCGACACCGCCGCGCGGTTCGGCGTCACCGACAGCACCAATGCCGTGCAGAACATCGAGGGCGGGGTGAAATATCTCGACTGGCTGATGGGGCGGTTCCAGGGCGATCCGCTTTTGGTTCTGGCCGGGTACAACGCGGGCGAGGGGGCGGTCGACAAGCATTCGGGCGTCCCGCCCTATGTCGAGACGCTCGATTACGTGCCCAAGGTGCTCGCGGCGTTTCGCATCGCGCGCGGGCTGTGCCTGACGCCGCCGATGCTGGCCTCGGATGGCTGTGTCTTCGTGAACGGCCGGACGGCGCAGAATGGCTGATCCGCGCCCGCTCGTGCTCGACGTGGACGAGACGTTCCTCAAGACCGACCTGCTGCACGAATCGCTTTGCGCCGGGATCGGGCGGGCGCCGGGGGCGACGCTGAGATCGCTCGCCCGGCATTGGCGGCGGCCCGACAGGCTCAAGGCCGAGCTGGCCGAATCCGTACCGCTCAGGGTCGACCTGATGCCCACGCGCCGTGGCCTCGCAGCGCGCGCCCGCACGGCGCAATCCGAGGGCCGCGAGGTGATCCTCGCTTCGGCCTCCGACCGGCGGCATGTCGAGGCGCTGGCCGCGCATCATGGGTTCGACGGCGCGATGGGGTCCGAGAGGGGCGCGAATCTCAAGGGCGCCGCCAAGGCGCGCGCCCTCGTCGACCGGTTCGGCGTCGGGGGGTTCGACTACGCGGGCGATTCGACCGCCGACCGCGCCGTGTGGGCCAAGGCCGGTCGCGCCCTGACCGTCGGCGCCGATCCCCGCACCGACGGACCGATCGAGCGCCTGCCCGCCGAGCGCCGCGCGAAAGATATCGTCCGGGCCTTGCGGCCGAAATCCTGGGTCAAGAACATCCTCCTGTTCCTGCCTGCCGTGGCGGCCCATGCGTTCGACTGGGCGACTTTCGGACTGGCGCTCCTGGGGATCGTGGCGTTTTCGCTCGCCGCGTCCTCGATCTATATCGTCAACGACCTGCTCGATCTCGAGGCCGACCGCCTTCACCCGACGAAACGCAACCGCCCCTTTGCCAGCGGGGCGGTGTCGATCAGGACGGGGCTGGTGCTGTTCGTTGCAGCGCTTGGCGCGGCCCTGGCGGTATCGGCCGCGCTGGGCGCGGCCTTCACCGGGGTGATCGTCGTCTATGTCGCGCTGTCGCTGGGGTATTCGCTGCGGCTCAAGCGGATGCGCTGGGTCGATCTGTTCTGCCTTGCCGCCCTTTACACCTTGCGGGTCGTGGCGGGCGCGGCCGCGACCGGGGTGCCGGCGACCACCGCGATGCTCGTTTTCGTCTTCCCGGTGTTCTTCACGCTCGGCTGCGTCAAACGGCTGACCGAACTGGCCCGCGCGTCGTCGCCCGAGCGTTTGCCGGGCCGAGGGTACGGGGCTGCCGACAAGCCCGATCTGCTGAACCTCGCCGGGATGGGCGTGGTCGCGGCGCTGGCGATATTCGCGATCTACACCATGTCGCCGCAGGCCGAGGCGCTTTATCCCAGCCGGTGGCTGCTTTGGGCGGCGCTGCCGGTCATGGCGCTGTGGCTGATGCGGATGGTGGCGTTGGGCGCGCGGGGACGCATGGATTACGATCCCATCGTGTTCGCGCTACAGGACCGGCGCGGGATCGGGCTGCTGCTCATCACGTTGTCTCTGATCTTTTGGGCGGCGGGCCTGTGGTCCGAGTGGTTCGGCTAGATCGACAGGCGTTTGAACACCCGCTCGGGGATCGACCGGATGATGAGCATGATCGCCCGCCAGAAACCGGGGGTATAGATCACGTCCCGTTTGCGGTCGGCGGCGCGCAGGATGTCGCGCGCCACCCGTTCCGGCGGGGCGACGAGGAACATGCCGGGCAGGCCCCATGTCATGGCGGTGTCGACAAAGCCCGGCTTGACCGTCACCACATGGGCGCCGGTCCCCTCGAGCCGGGAACGCAGCCCCGAAAGATAGGTCGTGAACCCGGCCTTGGCGGCCCCGTAGACGTAATTGCCCTGCCGACCGCGGTCGCCCGCGACAGAGGAGACGCCGACCACCGTGCCGCCATGTTCGGACAGTTGCGGCAAAAGGCCGGTCAGGAATTGCGCGGGGCCGGTCAGATTGACGCGCATGACGCGGTCGATCAGGGCGGGGTCGGCGTCGATCTCGTCCTGCGCGGGCATGTCGCCCACGAAGACGGCGCAGTTCACGCGCCCCGGTCCGGCCATGGCGCGGATGTCGTCAAAGCCCGCGGGATCGCCGATATCGAGCCGCGCGATCTCCGCATCCGCAGCCCCGCGCGCGCGGCAATCGGCGGCGGTCGCGGCCAGATCGTCCTCGTCCCGTCCGGCTAGGATCAAACCGGCCCCCCGTTCGGCGAGGCTGCGCGCAAGCGCCCGCCCCATCGCCGAGGATGCGCCGAGGACGATCCAGGTCTCGCTCATGACGTGCCCCTCAGCTCGAGACGTCGCGTCAGCCCCGTGGCATAGGCGGCATTCGGGTCCAGCCGGTCGGCCTCGGCCAGCCAGTCGGCATGTTCTGGATACATCGCGCGCACCATCGCCCCCCCGGCCAGCGCATCCTTCGCGAGATAGATCCGCCCGCCGGCCTCGGCGACATCGTCGTAGAGGGCGCGGATCGCGGTTTCGCCCGCGTCGCCCGCGCGGATATCGCAGGCGAGCGTCCATCCCTCCATCGGAAAGGACATATGCCCCGCGCGCCCCGGCCCCATGCGCTTGAGCACGCTCAGCGGCGAGGCGAGACCGCTCTCGACGATCGCGCCGAATATCGCGCGCAGCGCGTCGAGCCGCGCCTCGGGCAGGACGCATTGGAACTGGTGAAACCCGTTGCGGCCGTAGAGGCGGTTCCAGTCCGCGATCCCGTCGAGCGGGAAATAGAAGCTCTCGCAGGGGATGTCGCGCGTGCGCCCCTCCTTTGGCACCCGCGCGAGATAGGCCGCGTTGAACAGCCGCACCACCGGTGGCGCAAGCGCCAGCCGCGGCGCGTCGAGAGGCACGCGCAGCCGCCTTTCGCGGGCGGTGCGGCGCGTTTCGGTCGGCGCGGCCTCTTCGACGATGCCGCGTCCGGTGGCCGCCCCGCGCGCCGTGGCGTCGATCCAGGCGACCGCGTATTCCGCAGGCGATTCGGCCAGCCGCGAAACGAGGGCGTCCCAATCGGCGGCGCGGGTTTCGGTGACGCGCATCGCCCCCGCCTGCCGCCGCTCGAGCTGTATCCTGACGCGCGCGATGGGGCCGGTCTGCCCCAGCCCGCCGATGGTTGCGAGAAACGCGGCCTCACCGGGGTGGAGACGCAGCGGGCCGTCGCCTGTGAGCAGCGTCAAGGCGGTGACATGCTGGCCGAAACTACCGGCGCGGTGGTGATTCTTTCCGTGCACGTCCATCGCGACGGCGCCGCCCACCGTGGCGTGACCCGTCCCCGGCAGGACCGGCGGCAGGAACCCCTGCGACCGGGCGAGGCGCAGCAGGTCGGCAAGAGTAAGGCCCGGTTCGACCTCGATCTCGCCCGTTTGCGTGTCGAACTCGAGCACGCGGTCGAGCCGCGTGCTGAGGATCGCGTCGCCGCCGGGGTTAAGGCAGGCATCGCCATAGGATCGGCGCGCGCCCAGAACAGGTGCGGGGGACGTGGCGATGAGGCGCGCAAGCTCGGCCTGGCGTTCGGGGCGGGCAAGCCGGCCCTTGGCACGAAGCGCACGGCCCCAGCCGGCATATTCAGCGGTTTTCCAGCGCATGATCCCTCTCGCAGCGGGTGGCGTGGCGTTCCGCGACCGGAAAGACGACCAGCCCGATGGCCAGCGCGAACCACAGCGTGGTGAGGCGGATCACTGCGGTCGCCGCGATGGCGGCATCGAGCGGGACGTCCGACGCGACGAGCAGCGCGACCATCGCCGCCTCGGCCCCGCCGAGGCCGCCGGGCGCGCCGGTCAGCCCGCCCGCTAGCGTTGCAAAGGTAAATATCGCGATGGCGGCCCAGAAACCCACCGGGGCGCCGAACCAACCGAGCAGCAGCCACAGCCCGATCCCCTCGGCCGCCCAGCCGACGATGCCCAGCGCCAGCACCGGCACCGCGACCCGCGGCGCCTGGAACCGGCCCAAGAGCCCCGCGGCGCTGCGCAGCCGCGCAAGCGGCCGGGCGAAACGCCCCGTAGCCCGATAGGCGCCCAGCGCGGCCGCCGCGAAAAGACCGGGGCGGGTGACGATAAAGGCCAGCGCCAGCGCGCCGCCCGCGGCCAGCATTCCCCCGGCGATGCCTGCCTGCGCCAGGGCCAGCGACACGGCGAGGATCAGCGCCATCGCGCCCAGGTCCGCCGCGCGGTCGAGGAGCGCCAGCGGCGCGATCCGCGTCATGGCGGCGCCGGTTTCGCGGCCGATCCAGCGCAGGCGCACGAGTTCGCCCACCCGGCCGGGCGTGACCGACATGGCGAACCCGCCGAGGAAGTGGCGCAGGCTGGACGAGAGCGGCAGGTCGAGCCCGGCGCGGCGCACGCAGACATGCCAGCGCAGCGCGCGGCAGCCGTAATTCGCCAGCGACAATACCAGCAAAACCGCAATCTGAACCGCCCCGAGGCGGGCGATCTGGTTCACGACCTCGGACCAGCCGGTTCCACGGGCAAGCATGACCAGCCCCGCGGCAATGGCCAGCGCGAACAGGGCGCCGAGCGCGATGTCGCGGTTGCGCGTGGTGCGGGGGATGGCGGTCGTGACCTTCATGAGCGCCGTGATAGCCGGGCATTGGGGCGATTTCATGGCCCCATAGGCCTGGCCGGCGGCATCACTCGCGATCCGCCGCCGGCCGTTGCCGGTTCAGACGATGGTGGCCTCGGTCGCCGCGCGCAGGTCGTCCTCGGTCACGCCGGGGGCGGTTTCCACGATCTTCAGCCCGCCCTCGACCACGTCCAGAACGCCGAGATTGGTAATGACGCGATCCACCACGCCCGTTCCGGTCAGCGGCAGGGTGCAGGCGCGCAGCAGCTTGGACTCGCCCTTCTTGTTCTGGTGATCCATGACCACGACCACGCGGCCGACGCCCGCGACGAGATCCATCGCCCCGCCCATGCCCTTGACCAGCTTGCCGGGGATCATCCAGTTGGCGAGATCGCCGTTCTCGGCAACCTCCATCGCGCCGAGGATCGCGACCGCGATCTTGCCGCCGCGGATCATTCCGAAACTGGTGGCGCTGTCGAAATAGGCGGTGCGGTCGAGCTCGGTTATGGTCTGCTTGCCGGCGTTGATGAGGTCGGGATCCTCGTCGCCCTCATAGGGGAAGGGGCCCATGCCGAGCATCCCGTTCTCGGATTGCAGGGTGATGTCCTTGTCGCCGGTATAGTTCGCGACCAGCGTCGGAATCCCGATCCCGAGATTGACATACATGCCGTCCTCGAGCTCTTGCGCGGCGCGTTCGGCCATCTGATTGCGGTCCCAGGGCATCACGCGGACTCCTTCTTGCGGGTGGTGCGCTGTTCGATGCGCTTTTCGTGATCGCCCTGGACGAGGCGGTGCACATAGACGCCGGGCAGGTGGATATGGTCGGGGTCGAGGCTGCCGCGCGGCACGATTTCCTCGACCTCGGCCACGCAGACCCGGCCGCACATCGCCGCCGGCACGTTGAAGTTGCGCGCCGTCTTGCGAAAGATCAGGTTGCCGGTGTCGTCTGCCTTCCATGCCTTGACGATGGCGAGGTCGGCGACGATCCCGCGCTCGAGGATATAGGTCTCGGGCGCGCCGTCCGGGCCGGTGGGGAAATCCTTGTGTTCCTTGCCCTCGGCGATCTGGGTGCCGACGCCGGTCTTGGTGTAGAAGCCCGGAATGCCCGCGCCGCCCGCGCGCATCCGCTCGGCCAGGGTGCCCTGGGGGTTGAACTCGACCTCGAGCTCGCCCTCGAGATACTGGCGCATGAACTCGGCATTCTCGCCCACATAGGACGACATCATCTTGCTGACCTGTCGGGTCGCCAAAAGGATGCCGATCCCGAAATCGTCCACGCCCGCGTTGTTCGAGGCGAATGTCAGGTTCTTCGGGCCCGCATCGCGGATCGCCGAAAGAAGCAGCTCGGGGATGCCGCAGAGCCCGAAGCCCCCAGCCGCGATCAGCATTCCGTCGCGCAGGAGGCCATCGAGCGCCGAGGCCGCGTCGTCATATATCTTCTGCATAAAACCGTCCCTTGTCCGTCCCGAACATATCGGGCCGGGCGCCATGGGGTGTCAACGCACGGCTTGCCGTTTTGCGCGATCCACGCGCGCCCGCCGCGGTCGGGCAGGCGGCGCGGGCTACTCCTTCTTCGCGGCGGAGGCCTTCTTCGCCGGTGCTTTCCCGGCGGCGGGTTTCTTTGTCGCCGCCTTTCTGGCCGCGGGTTTCTTGGTCGCGGCTTTCTTGGGGGCGGCCTTTTTCTTCGCGACTTTCTTGCCGCTCCTGGCGGCGCGTTCGTCGATCAGGTCGACGGCCTGCGCCAGCGTCAGCTCGGCCGCGTCGATGGTTTCGGGGATCGTCGCGTTGATCTTTTCCCATTTGACGTAGAGGCCGTATTTCCCGTCATAGATCGCCACCGGGCCACCGGCCTCGGGGTGTTCGCCCAGTTCGCGCAGCGGCTTGGCCGCGCGACCACGTGCGCCGCGGCTTGCCACCTTTTCCGCCAGAAGCTGCACCGCGCGGTTCATGCCCACGGTCCAGACATCCTCGAGCGTTTCGAGATTGGCGTTCGTGCCGCCCCGATCCGAGGTGCTTTCGGCGTGTTTGAGGTAGGGGCCGTAGCGCCCGATATTCGCCCAGACCGGAACGCCGTCCTCGGGGTGCTGTCCCACGAGGCGGGGCAGGGCGAGCAGGCGCACGGCATCGGCCAGCGACACCTCTTCGGGGGTCCAGTCCTGCGGGATCGACTGGCGCGGGGGCTTGGGGTTGTCCTCGGTCGCCGTGCCGCGCTGCGCATAGGGGCCGTAACGCCCCTTGAAGATGCGGATCTCGTCGCCCTGATCCTTGCCCAGAAGCTTGCCCTCGGGCGGGATGGCCGAGGCTTCGGCCTCGGGGTCGGGCGGGCCGAACGGGCGGGTATAGCGGCATTCGGGATAGTTCGAGCACCCGATGAAGGCCCCGCCAGACCGCGCCGTGCGCATCGACAGCCGCCCGTTGCCGCAATTGGGGCAGAGCCGCGGGTTCGAGCCGTCGGGTTGCGGCGGGTAGAGATGCGGCGACAGCACCTCGTCGATCTTGTCGAGCACCTCGGAAATCCGCAGATCGGCGGTTTCCTCGATGGCGGCATGAAAGTCGCGCCAGAACCGGTCGAGCAGGGTCTTCCAGTCCTCCTCGCCGGCGCTGACATGGTCGAGGCTCTCCTCCAGCCCGGCGGTGAAGTCGTATTCAACGTAGCGGCGGAAGTAATTGACGAGGAACGCGGTCACGAGCCGCCCCTGGTCCTCGGGGAACAGGCGGTTCTTGTCCTTGCGGACGTATTTGCGATCCTGGATCGTGGTGACGATGGAGGCATAGGTCGATGGCCGCCCGATCCCCAGTTCCTCCATCCGCTTGACCAGCGTCGCCTCGGTATAGCGCGGCGGCGGCTGGGTATGATGCTGAAGCCCGAGAACCGCGCCGTCATGGCCGAGCTGCGAGGCACCCGCCCCGGCTTTTGCGGCCTCGTCGGCGAAAGTCTTGTCGGCAAAGCCGAGCGCGTCGCCCTCGGCGATCTGCGGCAGACGCTTGTCGTCATCCTCGGCCGGTTCGTCGCGACCTTCCTCGTAGATGGCGATGAAGCCGTCGAAGAGCATGACCTGCCCCGTCGCGCGCAGCCCGACCTGGCGATCGGGGCTCTCGATCTCGACCGTGGTGCGTTCGAGCCGCGCGGCCTCCATCTGGCTGGCGAGCGTGCGTTTCCAGATTAGGTCGTAGAGCTTGCGCTGATCGGCATCGGCCAGCTTGAGGCTGTCGGCATCGCGCGCCATGTCGGTGGGGCGGATCGCCTCGTGGGCCTCCTGCGCGTTCTTGGCCTTGTTCTTGTAGATCCGCGGGGCCTGCGGCACGTAATCCGCGCCGAAACGGTCGCGGATCGCATCGCGCGCGGCGCTGACCGCCTCGGGGGCCATGTCGATGCCGTCGGTCCGCATGTAGGTGATGTGGCCCGCCTCGTAGAGCCGCTGCGCCGTCGACATCGCGGCACGCGCGCCCATGCCGAACTTGCGGCTCGCCTCCTGCTGGAGCGTCGAGGTCATGAAGGGCGGGGCGGGGTTGCGGGTGGAGGGCTTGGCCTCGACCGACACGACCGAGAGCTTGCGCGACGATACCGCCTGCACCGCCATTTCGGCCTGCGTCTCGTTGGCCAGGTCGAACCGCTCGAGCTTGCGGCCCGCCAGCGACACCAGCCGCGCCTCGAAGGGCTTGCCGCGCGGCGTCGTCAGCCCGGCGCGGACGGTCCAGTATTCGCGCGGGCGGAATGCCTCGATCTCCATTTCGCGCTCGACGATCAGGCGCAGGCAGACCGACTGCACCCGCCCGGCCGATTTCGATCCGGGCAGCTTGCGCCACAGCACGGGCGAGAGATTGAACCCCACGAGGTAATCCAGCGCGCGGCGGGCGAGATAGGCCTCGACCAGCGGGGCGTCGACCTGCCGGGGGTTCTTCATCGCCTCGGTCACGGCGCTTTTCGTGATGGCATTGAACACGACGCGGCTGACGGCGGTATCCTTGCGGATCGCCTTGCGCTCGCGCAGCGTCTCTTCGAGGTGCCAACTGATCGCCTCGCCCTCGCGGTCGGGGTCGGTGGCGAGGATCAGTTCGTTGTCGGTCTTGAGCGCGTCGGCGATGGCCTTGACGTGTTTCTTGCTGTCGGACGCGACCTCCCACCGCATGTCGAACCCGTTATCGGGGTCGACCGACCCATCCTTCGGCGGCAGGTCGCGAACATGCCCGTACGAGGCGAGGACGGTATAGCCGTCGCCCAGGTACTTGTCGATGGTTTTCGCCTTGGCGGGCGATTCGACGACGACGACGGCCATAATGGGACCCCGATCAGAGACAGGGGGCTAGATGTGTGCGATGGCCGGGGGTTGTCAATCGGTGGATGCCGCGGCGTCGCCCGCCGCAGGCTCGGACGGACGGCTCAGCATCCCGCCCGCGCCGCGCGTGATCCGGCCTGAAAGCTCGAGCGCGACCAGCGCCGGGGCCACCCGGCCGGGGGGCACGCCGATGTCGCGCAGCAGCTCGTCCTCGAGCGTTGGCGACGGCCCCAGCCGCGACAGGATCAGCCGGTCGAGCGCGGCCCCCTCGGGCCCCGCGGATGCGGGCGGGGGCGGCGGGTCCGCGCGGGTCCGGCGCCGCGCGGCGGGCGCGGCCGGAGGCGCCAGCGCCTCGCGCAGGTCGTCGGCCCCGCGCACCAGCGTCGCGCCGTCGCGGATCAGCATGTTCGCCCCCGAGGCGCGCGCGTCGAAGGGGTGTCCCGGCACGGCCAGCACGTCGCGCCCCTGGTCGAGCGCGTCGCGCGAGGTGATGAGGCTGCCCGATTTCGCCGCAGCCTCGACGACGACGACGGCACGCGCCAGCCCCGAGATGATGCGGTTGCGCCGCGGAAAATGACGGGCCTGCGGGGCGAGCCCCATGGGCTGCTCGGACAAAAGCACCCCGCTTTCGGCGATGCGCGCGGTCAGCGCGGCGTTCTCTGTCGGATAGACGACATCGACCCCCCCGGCGAGCACGGCGACGGTGATCCCCCCGGCCTCGAGCGCGGCGTCGTGGGCGGCGGCATCTATGCCGCGTGCCAGCCCGGACACGATGGCGTGACCGTCGCCCGCCATGGCCCCGGCGAGCCTTCGCGCCATGCGCAATCCCAGCGACGAGGCGTTGCGCGCGCCCACCAGCGCGATGGCGGTACGGTCGAGCCGCGCGGGATCGCCGCGGCACCACAGCAGGGGCGGGGCATCGTCGATCCCGGCGAGCATCGCGGGATATGACGGGCCGCCGATGGCCAGCGGCACCGCGCCCGCGCGCCGCCCGCGCGCCAGTTCGGCCGCGGCGATCTCGGGGGGGCAGGCGCACCAGTCGCGCGCCCCGGCCGCCTGCGCGATGCCGGGCAGCGCGTCGAGCGCGGCGCGCGCCGATCCGTATTCGGCCATAAGGCGATAGAAGGTCGCGACGCCGACGCGACGCGAACGCAAGAGGCGGAACCAGTCCAGCCACTCTTCCTCAGAGTGGGGTGGGGTGAGAAGGGGTGGGGAAGGGATGAACTCCAAGGCCGTTCCAGCTCCGCCAACTTGCCCGCCCAGATGTGACGCGCGAAGGTTAAGGCGGGGTAAACGCCGCGACGAAACCGGCGCGCGGCGTTATCCCTAATGAAACGGAACCGGAACGTCAGGTGGCCGAGCCGCCGACGGTCAGCCCGCCGATCATCAATGTCGGCTGGCCGACGCCCACCGGCACCCATTGCCCGGCCTTGCCGCAATTCCCGATGCCGGGATCGAGCGCCATGTCGTTGCCGATGGCCCGGATCTGGCGCAGCGCGGTCGCACCGTCGCCGATCAGCGTCGCGCCCTTGACCGGCGCGCCGACGCGGCCGCCCTTCACCCGGTAGGCCTCGGTGCAGGAAAAGACGAACTTGCCGTTCGTGATGTCGACCTGCCCGCCGCCGAAACCCACGGCATAGATCCCGTCCCTGAGATCGGCGAGGATCGCCGCCGGGTCGGTGTCGCCGCCCGTCATGTAGGTGTTCGTCATCCGCGGCATCGGCATGTGGGCATAGCTTTCGCGCCGCCCGTTGCCCGTCGGCGCGACCCCCATCAGGCGGGCGTTCTGGCGATCCTGCATGTAGCCCACGAGTATGCCGTCCTCGATCAGCACGTTCTTGCCCGAGGGCGTGCCCTCGTCGTCGATGGTGATCGACCCGCGCCGCCCCGGAATCGTGCCGTCATCCAGCACCGTGACGCCCGGCGCGGCGATGCGCGTGCCCATCAGACCGGCGAAGGCCGAGCTTTTCTTGCGGTTGAAATCCCCCTCGAGCCCATGGCCGATGGCCTCGTGCAGCAGGATGCCGGGCCAGCCGGGGCCGAGCACGACATCCATCACCCCGGCGGGCGCGGGCTCGGCCGCGAGGTTGACCAGCGCGATCCTCAGCGCCTCGCGGACCTGCGGCTCCCACGTGTCGCGCTCCATCAGCGCGGCCAGCCCCTCGCGGCCGCCGCCGCCCGTCGAGCCCTGCTCGCGCCGGCCGTTCTCTTCGACGATGACCTGCACGTTCAGCCGCGACATGGGCCGCACGTCACGCAGGACCTGCCCGTCGGGCCGCAGGATCTCGACCTCCTGCAGGGATGCCCCGAGGCTCGCCGTGACCTGCACCACCCGGCGATCGAGCTCGCGCGCCACGGCATCCATCTCGCGCAAGAGCGCGACCTTGGCCGGGAACCCCGCCTCGGACATGGGGTCGAGATCGGGATAGAGCCTGCGATTGGTCGGAACCGGCCCCGCGGCCATCGTCCCGCCGCCCGCGCCTACCGCCAGCCGGGCGGTATCGACCGCGCGCCGCAGCGCGGATTCGGTCAGCTCGCTCGAATGGGCATAGGCCGAGGTCTCGCCCCGAACGGCCCGCAGCCCGAACCCCTCGCTCGCGTCGAAGCTCGCGTTGCGGATGCGCCCGTCGTCAAAGGTGATTGCCTCGGCGCGGCGGCGTTCGAGGAAAAGCTCGCCGTCATCGGCCCCGTCGGTCGCCTCGCGCAGCAGTTTCAGCGCGGTGCCGTCGTCGATGCGGTCGGACAGGGGGCGGAAGGGGGCGTCGGACATCTATGCCTCGGAGTTTGGGGGATTTCGGGTCGAAATGTCGATGAAAAGCTGCCCGCCGTGTCTCTTCGCCGCAACGGTTCGTCTTGTTCACCCAGCTTTTATATGGTTTCAAGCGACGGATTTCCAACGGGACGGGTCGTGCGACTCGCCCGGACGTTGTTGCACAGGACATGCCGATGCGTTTCAGCACCCTTCTCGCCACCCCGGCCGCCTTTCTCGCGGGGGCTACCGTCGCACGGGCCCAGGACAACCCGATCGGCGATCTGCCGATCATCGGCAAGCCGGCGCCGGGCGGAATGGGCTGGCAGCCCGCGGTTACCGACCTCGCCGCGGATATCCATTGGCTCGACAACATGATCCTCGTCATCATCACGCTCATCACCCTGCTGGTGACGGGTCTGCTGCTGTGGATCGCCTTCCGCTACAACGCGCGCCGCGGGCACGAGCCCAAGGCCTTCACCCACAACACCCCGCTCGAGATCGCGTGGACGCTCGGGCCCATCGTGATCCTCGTCTTCATCGGGGCGTTCTCGCTGCCGATCCTGTTCAACCAGCAAGAGATCCCCGAGGGCGACATCACCATCAAGACCACCGGCTACCAGTGGTACTGGGGCTACGAGTATGTCGATCACGATTTCTCGTTCGACAGCTACATGATCGGCGCCCCGGCCACGGGCGGCGACAACCGCCTGACGGACGAGGTGCGCGCCCAGCTTCAGGAGGCCGGCTATTCCGAGGACGAGTTCCGCCTTGCGACCGACACCGCCATGGTCGTGCCCGTGGGCGCCACCGTGGTCGTTCAGGTCACGGGCGCGGACGTGATCCATTCGTGGACCATCCCGGCCTTCGGCGTGAAGCAGGACGCCGTGCCGGGCCGCCTGGCCGAGCTGTGGTTCGAGGCCGAGGAAGAGGGCGTGTATTTCGGCCAGTGCTCCGAGCTTTGCGGGATCGCCCATGCCTACATGCCGATCACGGTCAAGGTCGTCGACCAGGAGACGTATGACGCCTGGCTCGATTGGGCCATCGCCGAATATGGCGGCACCCCGCGCGAGGCCGTCACCGCCGCCGCCGCCCCTGCGGGCGACCCGGCGATCGAGGATGCCGCCACGCTCGAGGATGCCGCGACGCTGGAACCGGCCTCCGACTGAACCGCCGCGAAAGGACCCCACCGATCCGATGACCGATCTTTCCGCCACGCGCGCCATCGAGGGCGAAGCCCAGTTCGGCGATTACTTCGCGCTGCTCAAGCCGCGCGTCATGACCCTCGTCGTGTTCACCGCGCTGGTCGGGATGCTGGTCGCACCGGTTGCGGTGCACCCCTTCGTGGGGTTTTGCGCGATCCTGTTCATCGCGGTGGGCGGCGGTGCCTCGGGCGCGCTGAACATGTGGTGGGATGCCGATATCGACGCCGTCATGCGCCGCACCTCTGGGCGGCCGATCCCCTCGGGGCGCGTCACCGGCGGCGAGGCGCTGGCCATCGGGCTTGCCCTGTCGGGCTTTTCGGTCGTCATGCTGGGGCTTGCGACGAACTGGGCGGCGGCGGCGCTGCTGGCCTTCACCATCTTCTTCTACGCCGTGATCTATTCGATGTGGCTCAAGCGGTCGACGCCGCAGAATATCGTGATCGGCGGCGCGGCGGGGGCGTTCCCGCCGATGATCGGCTGGCTGGCCGCGACCGGGTCGCTTTCGCTCGAGCCGGTGCTGATGTTCGCGCTGGTCTTTCTCTGGACGCCGCCTCATTTCTGGGCGCTCGCGCTGTTCATGCGGTCGGATTACGACGATGCCGGCGTGCCCATGCTGACCGTGACGCATGGCCGACCGGCCACCCGGCGCCACATCCTCGCCTATTCGATCGTGCTGGCCGTGTTCGCGGTATGGCTGGCGGTAACGGCGGCGGGCGGGCCGGTCTATGCCGTGACGGCGGTGGCCCTGAACGCCTGGCTGCTGCGCGGCGCGGTGCAGATCGTGCGACGGGACGAATCCGCCGCCGAGGCCGACCGCTATCTCGTCGAGAAAAAGTTCTTCAAGTTCTCGCTGCTCTACCTTTTCCTTCATTTCGGCGCCCTCCTGGCGGATGCCGGGCTCAGGGGCGCGGGGGTTCTCTGACATGGCACTTCAAACGCTGCACGACATGCATATCCGGCGCCGGTCGCGCAATATCGGCCTCGGGCTCGTTCTCGTCGGGTTCATCGGGATCGTGTTCGGCCTGACCGTCGTCAAGGTTCAGCAACTGGGCGCGACGCAGGCCTTCGACCACGTCCTGCGCCCCGAACTCCTGCCCGGAGAGGTGGCGCCGGAATGACCATGGATCCCCGCCGCAAGACCGTGTTCCAGACCGTCGGCGTCGTCGTCGTGATGGGCGGGCTCGCCTGGGCGTCAGTGCCGTTCTACGACTGGTTCTGCCGCGTCACCGGCTATGGCGGCACGCCCAACGTCGCGGCCGCGGAAAGCGCCGAGATCCTCGACCGCACGATCAAGGTGCGGTTCGACGGGTCGCTGTCGCGCGACATGGCGTGGGAGTTCACCCCGGTCGAGCGCGAGATGGAGGTGCGGATCGGCGAGACGGGGCTGGCCTTCTACGAGGCCTACAACCCGACCGACCGCCCCATCGCCGGGCAGGCCAGCTATAACGTCGCGCCCTATGACGCGGGCCAGTTCTTCTCCAAGATCGAGTGCTTCTGCTTCACCGAACAGGTGCTTCAGCCCGGCGAGCGGGTGCAGATGCCGGTCAGCTTTTTCATCGATCCGGCCATCGTCGAGGATCGCGACGCGAAACACGTGAATCACATCACGCTGTCCTATACATTCTACGAAATCGACCTGCCCGAAGACGATCGGCAGGCGAGCCTGAACTGAAGCCCGAGGGACCACGCCAATGGCGCAAGAAAAAAACCACGACTACCACATCCTGTCCCCCTCCCTGCATCCGTTCGTCGCCTCGGTCGGCGCCTTCGTGATGCTGATCGGGGCCGTGCTCTGGATGCACGCCATCACGCCGTTCCCGTTCTTCATCGGTCTGGCCATCGTGCTCTATTCGATGTTCGCCTGGTGGTCCGATGTCGTGGCCGAATCGAACGAGGGCGATCACACGCCGGTCGTGCGGATCGGCCTGCGCTACGGCTTCATCCTGTTCATCATGTCCGAGGTCATGTTCTTCTCGGCCTGGTTCTGGTCGTTCTTCAAGCACGCCCTCTACCCGATGGAGACGTTTTCCGAAGGCCAGTGGCCGCCCCCGGCGATCGAGACCTTCGACCCGTGGCACCTGCCGCTCATCAACACCCTGATCCTGCTGTGCTCGGGCTGTGCCGCCACCTGGGCGCATCACGCGCTGGTGCACGAGAACAACCGCAAGGACGTGGCCACCGGGCTGATCGTCGCCGTGCTGCTGGGCGTGATCTTCACCTTCTTCCAGGCCTATGAGTACAGCCACGCGGCCTTCGGCTTTGCCGGCAACATCTATGGCGCCAACTTCTTCATGGCGACGGGCTTCCACGGTGCGCATGTCATCATCGGCACGATCTTTCTCTTCGTGTGCTACCTGCGGCTGAGGGCGGGACACTTCTCCCCCGAAAAGCATGTCGGGTTCGAGGCCGCGGCCTGGTACTGGCACTTCGTCGACGTGGTCTGGCTGTTCCTCTTCGCGTCGATCTATATCTGGGGCTCCTGACGCCTCACGATCCGCAGGTTTTGCCGGGCCGTTCTTTCGGGGGCGGCCCGGTGTCGTTCCGCAACAAGCAATAAAGAGTGACCCCGCCCGTGGCCCGCTGGATCTCGATCATCGCCCTCGGTCTCGGGGGGCTTGCGATCCTCCTGTCGCTGGGGGTCTGGCAGCTCCAGCGGCTGGCGTGGAAGACCGAGATGCTCGACCGGATCGAGACGCGCATCGCAGGCCCCGCCGAACCGCTGCCCGTCGATCCCGACCCCGAGGCGATGCGCTTTCGCCCCGTCGCGGTCGAGGGGTCGATCGCCGGCGCCCCGCTGCATGTCCTGACCTCGACCGCCGAGACCGGACCGGGATACCGCGTGATCGCGCCGTTCGAGACGACGACCGGGCGCGCGGTCATGGTCGATCTGGGCGTGATCCCGACCGCGGCCAAGGACGCGGCGCCGGATACCGGCCCCCTGCGGATCGAGGGCAACCTGCACTGGCCGCGCGAAAGCGATGGCTTCACCCCGCCGCCCGAGGCCGAGCGCAATATCTGGTATGCCCGCGACGTGCCCATGATGGCCGAGGCGCTCGGGACCGAGCCGATCCTCGTCGTCGCGCGCGGCGTCGAGCCGCCGTTGCCGGGCATCCTGCTTCAGCCGGTCGGAACCGCGGCGATCGCCAACGATCACCTGCAATACGCGATCACGTGGTTCACCATCGCCGCAGGCTGGGCGGGGATGACACTGCTTTTGCTGTGGCGTATGGCCAGATCCGACAGGTCGAGGACGCGATGAGATATCAATCCACAAGGGGCCAGGCGCCCGAGCTCGATTTCGAGGGGGCCATGCTGACGGGGCTGGCGCGGGACGGTGGGCTTTACGTGCCGACCGAGATCCCGCGACTCGACCCCTCCGAGATCGCCGCCATGGCCGGCCGCCCCTACGAAGAGGTGGCGCTGACCGTCATGCGCCCCTTCACGGGGATGGACGACGCGCGCCTCGCCCCGCTGATCGAACGCGCCTATGCCGCCATCGACCACCCCGCCCGCGCGCCGCTCAGGCAACTGGCGCCGTGCCATTTCCTGCTCGAGCTGTTCCACGGGCCGACGCTGGCCTTCAAGGATTTCGCGATGCAGCTGATCGGTCAGCTGTTCCAGGACGTGATGGCGCGCCGTGGCGAGCGGATCACCATCGTCGGCGCGACCAGCGGCGATACCGGGTCGGCCGCCATCGAGGCGTTTCGCGGGCTCGACAACGTCGAGTGTTTCATCCTTTTCCCGCATGGCCGCGTCTCGGACGTGCAGCGCCGCCAGATGACCACCCCGACCGAGGCCAATGTCCACGCGCTCGCCCTGCATGGCGATTTCGACGATTGCCAGGCAGCGGTGAAGGCGATGTTCAACGACCACCCGTTCCGCGACCGCGTCGGGTTGACGGCGGTGAACTCGATCAACTGGGCGCGGGTGCTGGCGCAGGTCGTGTATTACTTTGCCGCAGCCACCGCGCTCGGAGCCCCACATCGCCCCGTCTGCTTTACCGTGCCCACCGGCAATTTCGGCGATATCTTTGCCGGCTGGGTGGCGCGGCAGATGGGGTTGCCCATCGACCGGCTCGTGATCGCGACCAACCGCAACGATATCCTGCACCGCACCATGGCCAGCGGCGCGCATCGCAAGCAGGGGGTCGCGCCGACGATCAGCCCGTCGATGGATATCCAGGTCAGTTCGAACTTCGAACGGGCGCTGTTCATGGCCTATGGGCGCGACGGGCGCGCCACGGCGCAGCTCATGGACGAATTGGCCCGCGAGGGCGGGTTCCAGATCAGCCAGGGCGCGATGCAGGCGCTGCGCGAGGATTTCGTTTCGGGCCGCGCCTCGGAGGACGAGACCCGCGCCACCATCGCCCGCATCGCCCGGACCACGGGCGAGATCCTGTGCCCCCATACCGCCGTCGGCGTGAAGGTCGCCGAAGAGATGGCGGGCGAGGCGCCGATGGTCACGCTGGCCACCGCCCATCCTGCCAAGTTTCCCGACGCGGTCGAGGCGGCGACCGGCACGCGCCCGGCGCTGCCCGCGCGCATGGCCGATCTCTTTGACCGGCCCGAGCGCGTCACCGAGGTCGCGAACGACGTCGCGGCGATCCAGTCCCTGATCGAAAAGAGAATTGCATGAGCCTGCGCAGCGATACCTTGCCCAACGGCCTGCGGGTCGTGACCGAACACATGCCCGGCCTCATGTCGGCCAGCATCGGCGTGTGGGTCACGGCGGGCGGCCGCCACGAGCGGGCCGAGCAGAACGGCATCGCGCATTTCCTCGAGCACATGGCGTTCAAGGGGACCGAAACGCGCAATGCGCGCCAGATCGCGGAATCCATCGAGGATGTCGGCGGCTATATCAACGCCTATACCAGCCGCGAGATGACGGCCTATTACGCCCGCGTGCTCGAGGCGGATGTGCCGCTCGCGCTCGACGTGATCTCGGATATCGTGCTGAATCCGGTCTTCGACGCGGCCGAGATCGAGATCGAGCGCGGCGTGATCCTCCAGGAGATCGGGCAGGTCGCCGACACGCCCGACGATATCGTGTTCGACTGGTTGCAGGAGGCGGCCTATCCGAACCAGCCGCTCGGGCGTCCGATCCTCGGGCCGTCCGAACGGGTCCAGGCCTTCGGGCGCGGCGATCTGGCGGATTTCGTGGGCGAACGCTACGCCGCGAGCGACATGATCCTCGCCGCGGCGGGGGCGGTCGATCACGACGCGATCATGCGCTATGCGACGGCGATGTTCGGCGGGCGGCCGGGGCGGGTCAAGACCGCGCCCGAAAAGGCCGTCTGGCGCGGCGGCGAGCGGCGCGAGATCCGCGATTTCGAACAGGTGCATTTCACGCTCGGTTTCGAGGCGCCGAGCTATCGCGACCCCGATTTCCACACCGCGCAGATCCATGCCAGCGCGCTGGGGGGCGGCATGTCCTCGCGGCTGTTCCAGGAACTGCGCGAGACGCGGGGCCTGTGCTATTCGATCTTTGCGCAGGCGGGCGCCTATGACGATACCGGGATGCTGACGGTCTATGCCGGGACATCGGCCGATCAGATCGGGGCGCTGGTCGGTCTGACCGCCGACGAGATGAAGCGGGCCGCCGACGACATGACCGATGCCGAGGTCGAGCGTGCGCGCGCCCAGCTCAAGGCGGGGCTGCTCATGGGGCTCGAAGGCGCCTCGGCCCGTGCCGAGCGGCTGGCGCGGCTGACCTCGATCTGGGGCCGGGTGCCGAGCCTCGAGGAGACGATCGAAAAGATCGACGCCGTCACGACCCGCGACGTGCGCGACTATGCCGGGCGGGCGCTCCATGCCTCGACCCCGGCGCTGGCGCTTTACGGGCCGGCCGGGGACGCGCCCGATCTCGAGCGGCTGAAAGAGCGGCTCGCCGCGTGATGTTCGCGCGCGGGCGGACTCTGCGGATCGAGACCGATCGTCTCTGCCTCCGCCCGCCGCAGCAATCCGATTACCGGGCGTGGTCGGCGCTGCGGCGCGACAGCGCGGCGTTCCTCCAGCCGTGGGAGCCGACATGGGCTCCCGACCACCTGACGCGCAAGAGCTTTACAAATCGCGTCTACTGGGCCGCGCGCTCGATCCGGTCCGAACAGGCGATCCCGCTGTTTCTCATCCGGCGCGAGGATTCGACGCTGGTCGGGGCGATCACGCTCGACAATATCCGGCGCGGCCCGGCGCAATCGGGCACGCTCGGCTACTGGATCGGCGAGCCGTTCCAGCGCCGCGGCTACATGCGCGAAAGCATCGAGGCGGTGGTGCATCACGCCTTTCGCAAGCTCGACCTGAGCCGGGTCGAGGCCGCCTGCCTGCCCGAGAACGCGGCCTCTCGCGGGGTGCTCGAGCGGTCCGGGTTCAAGTACGAGGGCGTCGCGCAGAGCTATCTCCAGATCGCCGGGCGGTGGCGCAACCATGTCCTCTTCGCGAACCTGCGCGGCGACCGGCGGGGCCGTGTCGATATGTCCTGACGGCGTGCTCGCCCGACGGGGCCGCGTGGTCTAGCATGATCGCGCCCGCCGCCGACGGAGACCCGACATGTTCGCCCGCCGCCTTGCCGCCTGCCTTTTGACCCTGTTCATGCTCGCGCCCGTGGCCGCGCCCGCGCAAGAGCGGATGAGCCATTGCATCGCCATCGCCGATGCCGCGCCGGGGATCGAGTACCTGACGCTCGCGGATTGGCGCGCGCCGGTCAGCGACGATCACGCCGTGCGCATCAGCTATATCGACCATTCGATGTTTCTCATCCGGACGGCCGGGGGGGTGTCGGCCGTGACCGATTACAACGGCTTTATCGGCAGCGCCGATTTCGTGCCGGACGTGGTAACCATGAACCGCGCCCATTCCACGCATTGGACGGCCCGCCCCGATCCGCGGATTGCCCACGTGCTCGAGGGGTGGGGCGATGGCGTGGCCCCCGCGCGCCACCGGCTCGACCTTGGCGAGCTGTTCGTGCGCAATGTCGCGACCGATATCCGCGGCGGCATGACCGGGGTCGAGCGGTTCGGCAATTCGATCTTCGTCTTCGAGGCCGGGGGCCTGTGCATCGGCCATCTCGGCCACCTGCACCACGCCCCGGACGAGGCGCAATATGCCGCGCTGGGGCGGCTCGACGTGGTCATGGCGGCGGTCGATGGCGGGCTGACGCTGGACCTGCCGACGATGATCGGCGTTCTCGACCGGCTCAGGGCCTCGGTGGTGATCCCGATGCACTGGTTCGGCCCGGCGACGCTGGCGCGGTTCCTCGACGGGGTGTCGGATCGGTTCGCTATCGACATGCGCGACGGCAGCACGGTCGAGATCGGCTTGCGCAACCTGCCTGACCGGCCCACGGTGGTGGTCCTCAGACCCGAGTTCCTGACCCACGAATGACCCTTCGCCCGCTGACGACCGCTCTGCTCGACCGGCTGGGCCCCGACCTGTCCGACGGCACCCTGCGCGAGACCGCGCCGGCCTACCTGGCCGAGCCGCGGGGCATGTGGCAGGGCCGCGCGGGCGCGGTGCTGGCGCCGCGCGATACGGCCGAGGTGGCCCGCATCGTGCGGTTCGCCGCGGCCGAGCGGGTGGGGATCGTGCCCTGGGGCGGCGGCACGGGGCTTGTCGGCGGGCAGGTGATGCCGGACGGGGCCGCGCCCATCGTGCTGAGCCTCGAGCGGATGCGCGCCATCCGCCGCGTCTGGCCCGACGAGAACGTGCTGGTGGCCGAGGCGGGCGCGATCCTGTCCGATGTGCAGGACGCCGCACGCGAGGCCGGGCGGCTCTTTCCGCTGTCGCTCGCCTCCGAAGGGTCGGCCCGGATCGGCGGGCTTCTGTCGACCAATGCGGGTGGGGTGAACGTGCTGCGCTGGGGCAACGCGCGCGACCTGTGCCTCGGGATCGAGGCGGTGATGCCCGATGGCGCGGTGCTGCACGGGCTGCGGCGGCTGCGCAAGGACAATACCGGCTACGATATCCGCAACCTGCTGATCGGGGCCGAGGGCACGCTGGGCGTCATCACCGCCGCCGCGCTGCGCCTGTTTCCGCGCCCGGCCAGCCGGGGCGTCGCGATGCTGGTCGTGCCGTCGCCCGAAGCGGCGATCGACCTGTTCCACCGTGCCGATGCGCTCGGGTCGCTTTCCGCGTTCGAATTGATCTCGGGGCAGGGGATGCGTTTCCTCGTCGAGGGAGGGTTCGATATCCGGCAGCCCTTTGCCGCGATCCCCGAATGGGCGGTGCTGCTGGAATACGGCCTCACACGGGGCGAGGACGCGCCCGCCCGGCTCGAGGCCCTGTTCGAGGATGCGTCGGGCGCGGGGCTCGTCTCGGACGGGGTGCTCGCGTCGAGCGAGGCGCAGGCCGCCGCGCTCTGGGCCGTGCGCGAACATATCCCGCTGGCCAACCGGGCGGTGGGGTCCATCGCCTCGAACGACATCTCGCTGCCCATCGGCGAGATCCCCGGATTCCTGCGCGATTGCGGCGCGCGGCTGGCCGCCATGGCCGATATCCGCATCAACGCCTTCGGGCATCTGGGCGACGGCAATCTACATTACAACCTGTTCCCCGCCCCCGGCCGGACCAAACACGACTATGCCGACCGGGCCGAGGCGCTGCGCGAGATCGTCAACGAAGACGTTGCGGCCCGCGACGGATCGTTCTCGGCCGAGCACGGGGTCGGGCGGCTCAAGGTCGCGACGCTCGAGCGGTACGGCGACCCGGCGCGGTTGCAGGCTATGCGCGCGATCAAGGCGGCGCTCGACCCGCTGGGGATCATGAATCCGGGGGCGGTGCTGCGTGCCGCCGGGGCGTCGGACTAGCGCAGGAGGTTCAGCCTCAGCCGCGACCGCGTGCGGCGTTCGCGGGGCAGATGCCTGCTCCACCGTGCGCCGAGCATGCCGAACACCCCGATCACCGCAAGCGTCAGAAGAATGAAGTAGAAGGCGAGGATCGGGTAGGGGATGAACGGGTTGAAGGTCTTGTCGGCGAAATAGCTCGCGTAATACAGCGCATCGCCGCGCTGCTGCCACGCCGGAAAGCCCGAAAAGAACACCAGTGCCGTGGCGTGGAACAGGAATATCGCCTCGTTCGTGTAGGCGGGCCAGGCCAGCCGCAGCATCGTGGGAAAGGTGATGCGCCGGAACCGGGTCCAGCCCGTCAGCCCATAGGCATCGGCGGCCTCGAGATCGCCGCGCGGAATGGCCCTCAGCGCGCCGTGAAAGATCTCGGCCGAATAGGCCGACGTGTTGAAGAACAGCACGACCAGCGCCCCTGCCCATGCCGAGGTGAACGGGTCGAACAGCGGCGAATAGCCCTTGAGCGAGAGAAAGGCGAAATAGGCAAAAAAGAACTGGATGAAGAGCGGCGAGCCGCGGAACACGAAGACGAACCACTCGGCCGGCTTACGCAGGATCGGCCGCGGCGACAGCCGCGCGGTGGCCAGCGCGGTGGCCAGCACGAACCCCGCGGCCAGCGCGACCACCCCGAGATATATGTTCCACAGCATCCCCGACCCGATCAGGGTGAATTGCTGGCACAGGGTGAAATCCTCACGCGGCAGCAGCCGCTCACCGATCCCGATCGAACGCAGCGCGTAGTCCTGGATCGTCTGCCAGCAGCTCATCCCGCCACCGCCTGACCGACGCGGACCCGCCGCATCAGCCGGTCGAGCACCATCTGGCTCACCTGCGTCAGCGCGAGGTAGAACACCAGCAGGGCGAGGAAATACCACACGCGCCAGTCGCCATGCGGATAATCGGTGAAATTGGGCGTCTTGGTGCCGCCAAGCTCGCGCGCCCAATAGACGATATCCTCGATCCCCAGAAGGAACAGCAGGGGCGTCGCCTTGATGAGCACCATCCAGATGTTCCCGAGCCCCGGCAGCGCATAAATCCACATCTGCGGCACCAGAACGCGGCGGAACGCCTGCGCGGGGGTCATGCCATAGGCCTGTGCGGTCTCGATCTGCGCCCTGGGTACCGCGCGCATCGCTCCGGCCAGAACGTTGCCGACGAAGGCGCCGAAAACGATGGCGAATGTCAGTGCCGCGATGAAAAATCCATAGGTTTCGTGCACCCATTGCGGGGCATTGCCCTGCGGCAGTTTCGCCTCGGGGCAGACGACGAAATCGCTGCCCTGCCGCACGGGCAGATCCCAGCCCGGACATAGCGCCTGGTGGCGCAGCCATTCGATGCCCTGGTCGAGCGCGATCACGAAGAACAGGAAAAACGCGATATCGGGCACGCCGCGCACCAGCGCGATATAGGTCTGCCCCAGCAGGCGTGCGGGCCAGAACCGGGCGCGCGCCGCCACCGCGCCGCCGAACCCCAGCAACAGCGCCGCCGGCGCCGTGACTGCCAGCAGCAGCAGCACCGTTCCGAACGAGGCATAGAACGCCAGGTGCTTGCCCGTGGTCAGGTAGCAGGCAAACCAGGATATCCCGTCAAGAGCGGCCGGGTCTGAGCAGAAGGAGAATATGTGCCGTCCCTCCGGGGCGCGCTATGCCGGGATGCCCGAGCCTAGCGCGAAGGATCGCGCGGGGAAACCCCGCGCGCATGCCCGAGCCACTCGACCGCGAAATCGACGAGCGGTGCCATGGGGATGAGGCGCAGATGCCCCGCACCCAGCGGATGCGGCCCAAGCCCCGCCACGCGCTCGAACGCCGCGCCGATTCGGGGAAACGGCGCCGCATCGAAGGCAGGCGTGGTATAGTCGACCGCCAGCCGCCCCGTGGCGGTCCTGATCCAACTGGTATGGCGTTTAATCGGATCGCCGGGGCGCGCCGTCAGCGTCTCGCCAAGATGGAGTGCGGTGCAGGCGCCATAACCCACGCCCAGCAGCAGGATGCTGGCCCGTCGTTCCCGCGCCCGGCCCAACGGCGAGCCGGGGCCGTGCGGGTCGTGGGCATCGTGGATTGCGGTCAGCGCGTCCGCCTCGGGACCGAGCGCCGCCCATGAGCGCGCCGGATGCGGACTGCGCCGGGCGCCCGGCCATGTGCGGATCACCTCGGCCACGCGCCCCATGCGGTCCGACGGTGTCGTGGCCGGGTCATAGCCCGGCAGTCCCGCCCGGATCGCCGGCCAGTCGGCCTCGGGGCGGTCGTGCACGCCCGATGCGGGGTCGAGATTGGTCCAGCTTTGCGCGGGCGCCATGAGCGTACCGTCTGGGCCCACGGCCTCGCGCAGGGCCAGAACGACCGCCTCGGCCCCGCCGACAACATGGCCCAGCGGCGAAAGCGCGGCATGCACCAGCAGCACACCGCCGGGTCGGAGCCCGGCGGCACGCAGCGCCGCGGCGATATCGACGCCGGTGACGAGAGGGGGCGCCGCGCACGTATCCCGAGTGCGCGGCGCCATGGGGTCAGCCGGCGTCGTCGAACTTGGCCGAGCCGGGGAGCCATTTCTCGATGAGCGCGTTCAGCGATCCGTCCTGCTTCATCGAGTCGATCGCCGCGTCGAACTGCTGCTGGAGCGAATCGTCGCTCTCGCGCAGGCCGAGCCCGATGCCACCGCCCAGAAGGACATCCTCGCCGATGAAGTTCAGGTCGCCCTCGTTCTCGACGATGGGCACGAGGAACGCCTTGTCGGCGATCACCGCGTCGGCCTCGCCGTTGCGCACCGCGGCGACGGTTTCCTCGGGGGTGGCGAACTCGACCAGCGTGGCCCCCGGCATCGAGGCGACATGCCCCGCCTGGATCGTGCCGGTCTGGGCCGCGATCACCGCCTCGTCCAGCGCGACATCGCCCATCGCCGCAAAGGCCGACGGATCGGGCCGCGTGTAGGGCTGGGTGAAGTCGATCACCGCGTCGCGTTCATCGGTGATGGACATGCCCGCGATGATCGCGTCGTAATTGCCCGAAACGAGGTTGGGGATGATCGAGTCCCACTCGTTCGTGACCCATTCGCAGGTCAGTTCGGCCCGTGCGCAAAGCTCGTCGCCCAGTTCGCGCTCGAACCCGGCCACTTCGCCGTTGTCGTCGAGGAAGTTGTAGGGCGGGTATCCGCCTTCGGTTCCGAGCCGCACGGTCTGACCCGAGCTCTGGGCCGAAGCGGCGCCGGCGGTCAGGGCGACGATGGCGGCGCCGAGGAATAGTTTCTTCATTCTGGTTCTCGCTGATGGACTGTGATCGCAAATCGAGCCCGCAGCTTATGAAACCTGACCCGAACGGCAAGCCATCCGCGAGCGCCGAGACCCGATTTCCTGCGTTCAGCCGCCGGTTATCGACAGGAACCCGCGCAACCGTTCGCTTTCGGGCTGGCCGAACAGGCGTTCGGGCGTGCCTTCTTCCTCGATCAGGCCCTGGTGGAGAAAGATCACCCGGTCCGAGCAATCCCGCGCCATGTGCATGTCGTGCGTCACGAGGATCATCGTGCGGCCCTCTTCGGCGAGGGCCTTGATGACGCGCACGACCTCCTGTTCCAGCTCGGGGTCGAGCGCCGATGTCGGCTCGTCGAAAAGCAGCGCCCGCGGCTCCATGCAGAGGGCGCGAGCAATGGCTGCGCGCTGTTGTTGCCCGCCCGAAAGCTGCGCGGGATAGGCGTCGGCCTTGTCGGCGATCCCCACCTTGTCGAGATAGCCGCGCGCGGCCTCTTCGACCTCGGCGCGGGGGCGGCCGAGCACGTGGACCGGCGCCTCCATCACGTTTTGCAGGATCGTCATGTGCGCCCACAGGTTGAACTGCTGGAACACCATCGACAGGTTCGTGCGGATGCGCGTCACCTGCGCGGGGTCGGCGGGCCGGCGGTCGCGGCCGCGCCCCTTCCAGCGCACCGGCTCGCCTTCAAAGGCGATCTCGCCCTGCTGGCTGTCCTCGAGCAGGTTGGCGCAGCGCAAAAGCGTCGATTTGCCTGAGCCCGACGACCCGATCAGCGACACGACATGCCCGCGCTGTGCCGTCAGGTCGACGCCTTTCAGCACCTCGATATCGCCATAGCTCTTGTGCAGGTCGCGGATCGACAGGACGGGTTCGGTCAAGACGCGCAACCTCTTGGCGGGACGGCCCCGAATAGGACCGATCACGCCGCGGATTGCAACGGTTCAGGTCGAAAAACGCGCCTCGACCCGCCGCCGGGCAAGGTTCGAGTCGCGGTCGTTCACCCCCAGGAGCGGCGCGACCATGCGCAACAGCGCGTCTTCCTCGTCGTCGCGATGCCCGTCGACCAGCACGACGGCCCACATCGCCTCGATCACGCCGATCCGGTCGTCGTAATCGACCGCGTCCTTGATCGCGCGGGTGAACCGCACGGTATCGGGCGCCTCGCGCTCGACCGCCTCGGCCTCGACCACCAGCGCCTCGGCCCCGGCCCGGTCCAGCCCGTAGCGTTCGCAGACGATGTTCTGGATACGCGTGCGTTCCTGCGCGGTGAACACGTTGTCGGCCCGCGCCAGCCGCACGAGAAGCGCGGTCAGGGCCAGTCGGGCATCGGGATCCGGCAGCGCCTCGGGGGGGCTTTCGGTCAGGCGGCGAAGGAAATCTGCTATCATGCCCCCGGATATAGACCCCGCGCCGCGCCGGGCAAAGCCCGGTCGTGTGGCGCGCCGCCGCTCAGTCGAGTTCCGAGAACAGGTTCGCCGGCTCGTCGATCTCGATCCGGCCCGTGCGGGTGGTGCCGTCATTGATGTCGGTGACGCTGACGCTGCCATCGCCCGAGCCCACGATCACGATATCGCAGATGTCGATGAAGAGCCCGTTCTCGACCACGCCCGGAACCTGGTTGAGCACCAGCGCAAGCTGGCGCGGGTTGCCGATCCGTCCGAGGTGAAGATCGAGGATATGGTTCCCCTCGTCGGTCACGTAGGGGTCGCCGCCGTCCATCCTCAGCGTCACGGTCTCGCCCATCACGTCGAGCGAGGCGACGGTCTCCTCGAGCAAGGCCTTGGTAGTCTGCCAGCCAAAGGGGATGACCTCGACCGGCAGGGGAAAGGCGCCCAGCGTCTCGACCTTTTTCGTAGCGTCGGCGATCACGATCATGCGGTCCGACGCGGTGGCCACTATCTTTTCCTGCAACAGCGCCCCGCCGCCGCCCTTGATGAGGTTCAGCTCGCCGTCGAACTCGTCCGCGCCGTCGATGGTCAGGTCGAGCCAGCGCGCCTCGTCAAGGCTCACGACCTCGATGCCCGCCTGCCGCGCCAGCTCGGCCGTTCGGGTCGAGGTGGGCACGCCGGTGATCCTCAGCCCGTCCTGCTCGACCATCTCGCCCAGGCAGCGCACCAGCCACGCGGCGGTGGAGCCGGTGCCCAGGCCCAGCCGCATCCCGTCCTCGACATAGGTGCAGGCCTGTTTCGCCGCGACGAACTTGGCGGTGTCGATGGCCGACAGGGTGGCGGACATGAGCGGTCTCCTGGCTGGACGTTCGGCCCCCTGTATAGGTGCCGCCACGTTCGGGCGGAACGGCTAAAACGGCAAGCGCGGTGCTCGGCATCCGGTCGGCGACAGCGCGGCAAGAGCCGCATCGCGCGCCGACGTCGGCAGCAGCATCGCAACCCCGCCGCCATCCAGCGCGATCTTGACCGGGCCGGTGGCCTCGTTCGAGGTGCCGAGCCGCCCGAGCGGCGACAGCACCAGCCCGTCGATGGGCCAGCGCAGCCCCTCGGACCGGCCTGTGACCGGCGCAAAGGGAAACAGCGACACCCGCATTCCGGCGGGCAGGTCGATCCCGAACTCGCGCGGGCAGGCAAATCCGCAATCGTTCGGCCCCAACAGCAGCACCGGTCGCCCATGGCGCAGCGTCACCGCCAGCGCGGCCAGCGTGTGATCGGTGCGCGCGCCGATAAAACCCAGTGCGACGACCAAGGGCGCGTCGATACGCTGGAGGCATTTCTCGAAATCCGTGGTTTCCTGTTCCGCGACCTCGATGATTCGGCCGGGCAGGCGCGCGCGTGCGGTGCCCGTCAGCGAATCGAGATCGCCGATCACGGCGCGCGGCACGAGGTTCGCGGCGAGGGCATGTTCGGCGCCGCCGTCCGCCGCGTAAAGCGCAGGCGCGCGGGCCAGCGCCCAGTCCAGATCCCCTTGCGACACGGGGCCGCCGCCCAGCAACGTGACCGGCCCGGCCTCGCGGAACCGGTCGGAAATCGTGCCGCTCACGACCCTTTGTCCGAGGAGCGGCCACATTCCGGCCTTGGAAAAATGCTGCAAATAACGCGGTTCTGTTCATTTTGCGGAACCGAACCGTGGTAATTATCTGGGACCACGGAAGACAGGGAAGGCGAATATATCATGTCTGCGTCGAACCGGATCCTGACCGTTTCCTATGGAACGTTCTCCTGCACACTGGAGGGGTTCGACGATCCCTTCAACACGATGCAGTCGATTGCCGAGTATTTCCGCGGTCTCGCCTCGGAGGACCGGTATTTCGGGGCGGAGCCGCCGCAGCCCGATCCCCAGATGCTTCACCGCATCGCCGAGCGCGAGATAAACCGCCGGGTCGAGGCGCATGTCGCCGAAACCGGTGTCGTACTCAGACAGCTCGCCGCCGACAGCCCCGCGCCGGAAACCCCCGAGACCGCCGCACCGCTTGCCCCGCCATCCGACGGCGCCACCGACAGCGTGACGGACAAGCTCAACCGCATCCGCGAGGCGGTAGCCCGCGCCAAGGCCGAACGCGCCCGCAGTTTCGAAGAGGACGAGCAGGTCGAGGATGCGATCCTCTCCGATACCGTCGATGCCGCCTTTGCCCGGGACGACGCGGCGCCCGACATGATCGAGGATGCCGCCGATTTCACCCGCGATGCCGATGTCGACGACGAATCGGAACCCGCCACCACCCTGTCCGAGGCCATCGCCGCCCCCGATGACGGGCCTGACGAGGCCGACGATGATGCCGTTCGGGACGATGCCCGCGATGCGGAACCTGCCCTGCGCGAAGCGCCCGAGCTTGCCGTTCCCGCCGCGAGCCTCGCCGTCGGCGAGGGGGCCGAGGCGCTGATGGCCGACGGGCTGTCGCTCGACCCCGCGGATCGTGCCGAGCCCGTGGACCCGGTGGCCGAGCCGCAGAAGGACGAGCAGGACGCGCCCGAGGCGGAGTGGACCGACACGGCCCAGGATATCCCCTTGGTAACCCTGCCCGAGGAGGATACCGCCGAGGAAAGCGACGCGCCGGCCGAGGATCGCGCGGAAGACGCGGCGCCCGAGACCGAGGACCTGCTGATCGCCCGCCTGCTCGCCGATGAGGCCGAGGGCGAGACGCAGACCGACGCGTCTGCCGAAAGCGACAGCACCCCCGAACCCGAGGACGAGGTCGCGGTCGCCGCCGCAGGGGACGAGCCCGCCGACGCTGACAGCGACGAGGATATCGCGGCGCTGGCCGAGATGGACGGCGCGGCCCCCGATGCCGATACGGCCGAGGAGGAGGGCACTGCCGAGGAAGGCGACACGGCCGACGAAGACGATGACGGTATCGAGATCGAGGTTGAGGAGGATGGCGAAATCCGCATCGTCCGCATGACCCGTGCCGAGTTCGACGCGGCGGTCGCAGCTGGTGAGCTCGAGGAAGTCACCGGCGCCGACGAGGACGAGGATGCCCCCGGCGACGACGATGCTCCCGTCGCCGTCTCCGACGACGAGGGAACCGACCCGGTCAGCGACCGCATCCGCGCGATGCTGGCCGCATCGAGCCTGTCGGACGAGGCCCGGACCGAGCTGCTGTCCGAACTGTCGCAGGCCCGTTCGGCCGACCGCACGGATGAGGGCGTCGTGGTCGATTCAGACGCGGCCGATACCCCCGAAGGCGAGGCCGACGCGCCACGCGACGCCGACACCCCGGCCGACGAAACTCCGGCCCGGCCCGTGGCGAAACCCGCGGCGAGCCCCGTGGATCGCATCCTCGACCGGACCAATGCCGAACTGGGCGACGAGGAAAGCAGCCGTCGCCGCAACGCCATCGCGCATCTCAAGCGCGCCGTGGCCGCCACCCGCGCCGATAGCCACGCCGAATCGCGTCAGCGCGAAGATGCCGCGACGATGGACCGGTTTCGCGAGGATCTGAACGACGTGGTGCGCCCGCGCCGTCCGGTGCGCGACGGCGGCGCCTCGGACAGGCGGCCGGGCGGATCGGTCGCGCCGCTGGTGCTGGTCTCGGCGCAGCGCGTCGATGCCGGGCGCGACACCAAAGCCGCCGAGGCGCCGGTGCGCCCGCGCCGGATCGCCAGCGCCCCCGCGCCCGAACGGGCCGCCGACGCCCCGGCCTTCGACGCCTTCGCGCGCGAGCGCGGCGCGCAGGACATGCCCGAGATGCTCGAGGCCGCGGCGGCCTACGCGATGATCGTCGAGGGCGAAGAGGGGCAATCCCGCCCCGAGCTGATGAAACGCGCCGCGGCCGCGCTGGGCGGGCAGATCAGCCGCGAGGAAGGTCTGCGCAGCTTTGGCATCCTTCTGCGCCAGGGGCGTCTGCGCAAGCTGCCCTCGGGCCGGTTCGCCCTGCCCGAAGGGGCCGACCGGCCGCAGCGCCGGGCCTGAGCGCCGCGCGGACCGGATGCGGGGGCGGCGGCGCCCCCGCCGCCTTCAGCGGGTCGGAACCGGCGCCTCTCCGGCATAGTCGTAAAAGCCGCGGCCCGTCTTGCGGCCTAGCCAGCCGGCCTCGACATATTTCGTCAAGAGCGGGCAGGGGCGGTATTTCGTATCCGCCAGCCCGTCATGCAGCACGTTCATGATCGCGAGGCAGGTATCGAGCCCGATGAAATCGGCCAGTGCGAGCGGCCCCATCGGATGGTTGGTGCCCAGCCGCATCGCCTTGTCGATCGAGGCGACGTTCCCGACACCCTCGTAGAGCACGTAAACCGCCTCGTTTATCATGGGCACGAGGATGCGGTTGACGATGAAGGCGGGAAAATCCTCGGCCGTGGCGGCGGTCTTGCCCAACCGTTCGACCACGGCAAGGCAGGTGGCGAATGTTTCTTCGTCGGTGGCGATGCCGCGGATCAGCTCGACCAGGCTCATCACCGGGACGGGGTTCATGAAGTGGAATCCCAGGAATTTCTCGGGCCGATCCGTGCGCGAGGCGAGCCGCGTGATCGAGATCGACGAGGTGTTCGAGGTCAGGATCGTCTCGGGTTTCAGATGCGGCACAAGCTCGGCAAAGATGGCATCCTTGACCGACTCGCGTTCGGTCGCGGCCTCGATGACAAGGTCGCAGTGCCCCAGATCGGCCAGCGTCGGGGTCGTCGCGATCCGCGCCAGCGCCGCGTCGCGATCCGCCGCGGTGATCTTGTCGCGCGAAACCTGCCGGCCGAGGTTGCTCTCGATGGTCGAGATCGCCGCGCGCAGAGCATCCGCATCCACATCGGTCAGCATCACGTCATAGCCCGCCTGCGCGAAAACATGCGCGATGCCGTTGCCCATCTGCCCCGCGCCGATGATCCCGACCGTTTCGATGTCCATGTTCCGACGCCTTTCCCAGCCCATCCGAGGCCGAGCATTGGCACCCCCACCAGGTTGATGCAAGCGCGGCAAATCCGCAGGAATTGCGTCGAATTGCGCCTTTAGCTTTTCGGTCAGAAACCTCCGCGATGCTGGCCCCAGGGTGATTGAAAGGGGGTGGCACATGACGTGCGACGCAAGACTGGGGCCCGTGGGGCAGGTCGATCTGTGGCGATTGGGGTTCCGCCGACCGGCCGAGGCGTTCGAGGGGCGCGAGATCGCGGTGATCGGCGGGACCGAGGCGTTCGGGCGCGGAATCGACCTGCCCCTGGCCCGTGCGCTCGAACAGCGGGTGGGGCGGCCCTGCGCCGATCTGACCGCGCCCAATGCGGGGCTCGACGCGGTGATGGCCGACCCCGCGATCGGCCGCGCGACCGGGCGGGCGCGGGTGGTGGTGCTGGGGCTGACGGGCGCGCATCTGCTGCGCAACCCGTTCTACGACGTGCACCGGTTCCGCAACGACAGGGTGGTGCGCCAGACCGACCGCATGGCCGAGCTCTATCCGGGGCTGGATTTCTTCGGCCACCATTTCGTCGGGCACATGCTGCAGGATCTTCAGCATGCCTCGCCCAAGCGTTTCGCGATGCTGCGCGATGCGCTGTGCCGGACCTGGGTTCAGCGGATGGGCGCGTTCCTCGGGGGCATCGACGCGCCGGTGATCGGCCTGTGGCTGGGCGACCGCCATCCCGACGACCCGGCACGGCATGTGGACGACGGCGCCCCGGCCTTTGTCACGCGCCACATGACCAGGGCGATTGCCCCGAAACTCGCCGGGCTGGTCGAGGTGGTGGCGCCCGAGGGTCTGGACGCGGCGGCGCATGACCGGGCGGCCGAACGCCTCGCGCCGCTGATCGGGGCGATCCTCGACCGGCCCGCCCCGGCGCGGCGTTCGGCATGAGGGCGCGCGTTCGCGCCGGCCCCGCGGCGGGGCCGGTGCCGCGCGTGTCAGAGCTTGTCGGTCAGTTCCGGTACGGCCTCGAACAGGTCGGCCACCAGCCCGTAATCGGCCACCTGAAAGATCGGCGCCTCGCCATCCTTGTTGATCGCGACGATGATCTTGCTGTCCTTCATGCCCGCGAGGTGCTGGATCGCCCCCGAGATGCCGACCGCGATATAGAGATCGGGCGCGACGACCTTGCCGGTCTGGCCGACCTGCCAGTCATTCGGCGCAAAGCCCGAATCGACGGCGGCGCGGCTGGCCCCGATGGCGGCGCCGAGCTTGTCGGCCAGGCGTTCCACGATGGCGAAATCCTCTTCGGAGCCGATACCGCGCCCGCCCGACACCACGATCCCGGCCGAGGTCAGTTCGGGCCGGTCCGAGGCCGCGACACGGTCCGCGACCCATTCCGACAGGCCGGGGGCCTCGGCGGTGGCGATCGTCTCGACCGGGGCGTCGCCATCCTCGGGCGCCGCGTCGAAGGACGAGGTGCGGATCGACAGCACCTTGACCGCGTCGCGCGATTTGACGGTCTGAAGCGCGTTGCCGGCATAGATCGGCCGCTCGAACGTGTCGGCATCCGCGATCCCCGACACATCGGTAATGACCATCACGTCAAGCAGCGCGGCGACGCGGGGCAGGATGTTCTTGGCGTCGGTCGTGGCCGGTGCGCAGATATGGCTGTAATCGCCGGCGAGCGACACGATCAGCGCGGCGGTCGGTTCGGCCAGGCGGTGCCCGTAAAGCGCATCCTCGGCCACGAGCACGCGGCCCACGCCCCGGATCGTCGCCGCGGCGCGGCCCGCCTCGGCCGCCGCCTCGCCCGCGCAAAGCACGGTGACATCGCCCAGAGGCTGCACCGCCGTCACGGCCTTGGCGGTCGCATCCATCGCCAGCGCGCCGTCCGTCACCTCGGCCAGAAGCAGAACCGCCATCAGATTACCCCCGCGTCGTTTTTCAGCTTGTCCAGAAGCTCGTCCACCGAGCCGACCATGATCCCCGCCTTGCGCTCGGCCGGCTCGGAGGTCGCGACGATCTCGAGCCGGGGCGTGGTGTCGACGCCGTAATCGGCGGGCGTCTTTTCGACCAGCGGCTTTTTCTTGGCCTTCATGATGTTGGGCAGCGAGGCATAGCGCGGCTCGTTCAGGCGCAGGTCGGTCGAGACCACGGCGGGCATCGAGACGCGGATCGACTGCATCCCGCCGTCGACCTCGCGGCGGACCGTGGCCGTCCCGTCCTCGATCTCGAGCTTCGAGGCGAATGTCGCCTGGCTCCACCCCAGAAGCGCGGCGAGCATCTGGCCGGTGGCGTTCATGTCGTTGTCGATGGCCTGCTTGCCGCACAGCACGAGGCCCGCGCCCTCTTCGTCGACGATGGCGCGCAGGATCTTGGCCACCGCCAGCGGTTCGATGTCGTCATGCACATCCTCGGCCGCGATCACGAGGATCGCCCGGTCGGCGCCCATCGCCAGCGCGGTGCGCAGGGTTTCCTGCGACTGCTTCACGCCGATGGAAACCGCGATCACCTCGTCGGCGGCGCCCTTTTCCTTGAGCCGCACGGCCTCTTCGACGGCGATCTCGTCGAAGGGGTTCATCGACATCTTCACGTTGGCCAGATCGACGCCCGATCCGTCCGCCTTCACGCGGACCTTGACGTTATAGTCGATCACCCGCTTGACGGGCACGATAACCTTCATGGCGCATCTCCTCGGAACTCTCGCCCCAAGCCCTAGCGCAGCCGTCAGGCCCGCGCGAGGTCAAAAAACGACACCCCGCCGCGCGATTTCACTGGTTCGCGCCGGGGGTCCACAAAACATCCGCGCGCCCGTCGTCATTGGCCAGCCGCGCCGCACAAAAGCACCAGTCGCTCAGGCGGTTGAGATAGCGCAGCGCGTCCGGGTTCGCCTCGTCCTCGCGGGCGAGCAGCGTGCCCAGCCGCTCGGCCCGGCGCACGACCGTCCGCGCGAGGTGCAGATGCGCGGCCAGCGCCGATCCGCCCGGCAGCACGAAGCTGCGCAGCGGCTCGAGCCGTTCGTTCATCGCGTCGATCTCGCGCTCCAGCCGGTCGGTCTGCGCGGCGACGATGCGCAGCGGGGTATAACCGGCCTCGGAATCGCTGGCCATGTCGGGCCGCGCGAGGTCGGCGCCGAGGTCGAACAGGTCGTTCTGGATGCGCTCGATCTGCGCCGCCATCTCGTCCGACGCGTGCAGCCGGGCCATGCCCAGCGTCGCATTGGCCTCGTCCACCGTGCCGTAGGTCTCGACCCGGACAGAGTGTTTCGGAACCCGCTCGCCATTGACCAGCGCGGTTTCCCCGCCATCGCCGCTGCGGGTGTAGATGCGGTTGAGAACGACCATGGACAGAGCCCCCTATTGACGGAAAAAGACGAAGGCCAGGATCACCACGATGGCGACGGCCTGGGCATAGATGCGCCAGCGCATGTACTTGTTCGAGTTCTTGGCGGCCGCCTCGCCGCCCCGCCCGAAATTGCCGACGCCTATGGCCAGGATGACGAGAACGACCAGAAGGGACGCAGCGACGATCAGAAACAGCGGGTCAGCAAGCATATGGGGCCTTTCGGTGTCGCGGTGACTAGCACCTAGATCATGGGGTCCGCGGGGCGAACGCGGCGATCAGCCGCGTGCCAGCAGGGCGTGCAGCATACGGCCGGGCAGCACCCGCCGCCCCAGCGCGGCGAGACGGGTGGGGGTGGTGACGCGGTAGCGGTCGCGCGGCCGCGGCGTCTCGAGCGCCTCGACCAGCCGGCGCGTGACCGCCGATGCCGGAAGCTGGAACCGGTCGGGCGCCCCCTCGTAGAGCCGTCTCAGCAGCGTCGCCTCGTATTGCGCGCGCCGGGGCGAGGCGCGCCAGTCGATCCACCGCTCGAAATGCGGGATCGAATTCGCCCGGATGCGCGTGGCGATGGGCCCCGGCTGGATCGAGATCACGTCGATCCCCGTGCCCCGCATCTCGAGCCGCAGCGTGTCGGTCAGCCCCTCGAGCGCATGTTTGCTGGCGACATAGGCCGCGCGCCACGGCATCGGCACGAACCCCAGCACGGATGAACACTGGACGATCCGCCCGCGCCCTTGCCGGCGCATCGGCACGATGGCCGCGCGGGTCAGGTGGTGCCAGCCAAAGACATTGGCCTCGAACACGGCGCGCAGGGCATCGGTGGGCAGATCCTCGACCGCGCCGGGGCAGGCGAAGGCGCCGTTGTTGAACAGCGCGTCGAGCGTCCCGCCCGTGGCGTCGAGCACCTCGGACAGCGCGGCGTCGATGCTGTCGGCGTCGGCATAGTCGAGCCGGGGCGCGTCGAACCCCTCGGCGCGGCGGGCGGCGCAATCGGCCTCGGCCCGGCACGAGGCAAAGACCCGCCAGCCCGCATCGCGCAGGCCCCGCGCGGCATCGAGACCGATGCCCGACGAACAGCCGGTGATGAGGATGGAACGGGTCATCGGCCGGGCATGGCCCGCCGGCGCGGCCGTGGCAAGCCCGGCTCAGCCCTTGGGCGTGATGAACTGGCCAAAGATATAGGCGGTGTTCCCGGTGCGCGGCACCACGATCTGCGCCCAGCCGTCATCGGTCCAGGACACGACCTCGACCCGTTCGTCGAGCAGGACCTGGTCGACCACCGGCTGCGCGGTCGAGGGGCCTTGCCGCAGGTTCACCCGCGAGGCGGTCACGACAAAGGACTGCGCGTCGGACGGGATCGGGGCGAGGGGGGCAAGGCTCGCCTCGCGCCGCGGCTCGCGGATCACCGGTTCGGGCGACAGGCTCGCCTCGACGGCGCGGTCGATGGCGTCGCCGCGGGCGTCGATCGCCCCCAACCAGTCGCCCGCCCGCTCGGGGCGCACGTCGCTCTGCGCCACGAAACCGGCGTCGCCATCGCTGCCTTGCGGGCGGTCGAGATCGCGCCCCGCGACCGAAAGCGTCACCACGATGCCCGCGATGAGCAGCATAACCAGTCGAATCATCTGATCCCTCGTATCCTGTTGCGGATCTAGCATGGCGACGCCTTTGCGCCGCGTGCTTTTTTCCGTTCCATTCATGCGGTTGCCCGCCCTGTTGCCGCCGCGCCGCGCCTCGGGGGCGGCGGGCGCCCTTGCCGCGCAGCCGCCCCGCCGCTATCCCCCCGCCCATGGCCGACAAGCGCGACGACGAACTGACGGAATCCCTGGGGCGCGCCATCGGCGACCGCTACCTCACCTATGCGCTCTCCACGATCATGCACCGGGCGCTTCCCGATGCGCGCGACGGGCTCAAGCCGGTGCACCGCCGCATCCTCTATGCAATGCGCGAACTGCGGGTCGGGTCCACGGGGGGGTTCCGAAAATCGGCCAAGATCTCGGGCGACGTGATGGGCAACTATCACCCCCATGGCGATGCGGCGATCTATGACGCGATGGCCCGGCTCGCCCAGGATTTCGCAATGCGCTATCCGCTGGTCGACGGGCAGGGCAATTTCGGCTCGATCGACGGCGACAACCCTGCCGCCTCGCGCTATACCGAGGCCCGGCTGACCGCCGCCGCCGAGGCGCTGATGGTGGGGCTCGACGAGAATGCCGTCGACTACCGCCCCAATTACGACGGCACCCTCGAAGAGCCCGTCGTTCTGCCCGGCGCGTTCCCCAACCTACTGGCCAACGGTGCCAGCGGCATCGCCGTGGGCATGGCCACGAACATTCCGCCCCACAATATCGACGAGCTGGTGGCGGCCTGCCTGCATCTCATCAAGTCGCCAGACGCGCGCGACGAGACGCTGCTTACCCATGTGAAGGGGCCCGATTTCCCGACCGGCGGCGTGATCGTGGAAAGCCCCGAAAGCATGGCCGAGGCCTATCGCACGGGGCGGGGCGGGTTCCGTCTGCGCGCCACCTGGGAGCGCGAGGATCTCGGCCGCGGGCAATGGCAGATCGTCGTGACCGAGATCCCGTTCCAGGTCCAGAAGTCGCGGCTGATCGAAAAGATCGCCGAGCTGATCCAGTCGCGCAAGCTGCCGATTCTCGCCGATATCCGAGATGAGAGCGCCGAGGATGTCCGCCTGATCCTCGAGCCGCGCTCGCGCAGCGTCGAGCCGGGCGTGCTGATGGGAATGCTGTTCCGCCAGACCGATCTCGAGGTGCGGTTCGCGCTGAACATGAACGTGCTGATCGACGGCCGGACGCCCAAGGTCTGCTCGCTCAAGGAGGTGCTGCGCGCCTTTCTCGACCACCGCCGCGAGGTGCTGCTGCGCCGCTCGGTCCACCGGGTGGCCAGGATCGACCACCGGCTCGAGGTGCTCGAGGGCTTTCTCATAGCCTTTCTCAATCTCGACCGGGTGATCGACATCATCCGCTATGACGGCGACCCCAAGCCCGCGCTGATGCACGAAAACTGGTCGGCCCCGAAGGCGCGCGCCACCGACGAGACCGATTACGTCTCGCCCCTGCCCAGCGACGACGAGCCCTACCTCTCCGAGGTGCAGGCCGAGGCGATCCTCAACATGCGTCTGCGCGCGCTGCGCCGTCTCGAGGAAATGCAGCTTCGCGCCGAGCGCGACGCGCTGATGGCCGAACGCGCCGGGTTGCAGGATTTGCTCGATGACGAGGGCCTGCAATGGGCGCGCATCGCCGACGAGCTGCGCGAGACGCGCAAGGCCTTCGGCAAATCGGCCCCGCGCGGCGGGCGGCTGACCCGGATCGAGACCGCCGACGAGGTGCCCGACGTGCCCCTCGAGGCCATGATCGACCGGGAGCCGGTCACGGTCGTCTGCTCGGCCATGGGCTGGATCCGGGCGATGAAGGGGCATATCGACCTCGCCACCGAGCTCAAGTTCCGCGACGGGGACGGGCCGGGGTTCCTCTTTCATGCCGAGACCACGGACCGGCTGCTTCTGGTCGGCTCGAACGGGCGGTTCTACACGCTGCCGGTCGCCGGGCTTCCGGGCGGGCGCGGCCTGGGTGAGCCGGTGCGCCTGATGCTCGACCTGCCCAACGAGGCGCGGATCGTCGCGCTGCGCGTCCACCGGCCCGGCGGTCGGCTGCTGGTCGCGTCGAGCGCGGGCGACGGGTTCGTCCTGCCCGAGGACGAGGCGCTGGCCCAGACCCGCGGCGGCAAGCAGGTGCTCAACCTGCGCGCCCCGGCCGAGCTGCGCGTCGTGCGGCCCGTGGCGGGCGATCACGTCGCCGTGGTGGGCGAGAACCGCAAGATGGCGGTATTCGCGCTGGACGAGATGCCCGAGATGGCGCGCGGCAAGGGCGTGCGGTTGCAGAAATACAAGGATGGCGGGCTGTCGGACGCGACGACCTTCGAAATGGGGGCGGGGTTGTCCTGGCTCGACCCCGCGGGCCGGACCCGCACCGTGCGCGAGCCCGAACTGACCGAGTATCTCGGCCGCCGCGCCGCCGCCGGGCGCATGGCCCCGCGCGGGTTTCCGCGCGACAACACCTTCGACTGATCCGCGCGCGCCGGGGCCGCGCCAAGTCAGGCTTGCGTTCCGCCCCTGTGCTTTGTAGAGAGCGCGCGATCATGAACCGGGCCCGCCAACGCGTCGCGGCCCCCAAGGAATGAGGCGCACACTTCCATGGCGAAGGCAAAGTTCGAACGCAACAAGCCGCATGTGAACATTGGGACGATCGGTCACGTTGATCACGGCAAGACGACGCTGACGGCGGCGATCACGAAGTATTTCGGCGATTTCCGGGCCTATG
>NZ_SNAA01000016.1 GCF_004358695.1 Palleronia sediminis | reverse complement strand
TTCGGTAGGTTGAAAGACTGGCGTCGCATCGCCACCCGCTACGACAGATGCCCGAAGGTCTTCCTCTCCGCCATCGCCCTCGCCGCAACCGTCATGTTCTGGTTATGAATCCTGACCCTAGCGTCTTCAATGGTTGCTCGACCCGAGCCCCGCGGCGCAACCGAAATGGCCGAGGCTCCGGGCGCCGCTGGACCAAAGTTCAGCGGCAGGTAACTCCCCCTTCAGGGCGCCGACGGGGCTCACGTAATGCCCCTTGGATTACCGCTGCTTGAGAGGGAGGCTTCGTCGCCGCCCGTACCCTCGTGGCCGCTCCATTTTTCCATCCGTGATTCCTGATTATTGAGCCCGTTGTCCATTGCCATACGCAGGCCCTTTCTGCGGGCCTCGCGGAGCCGCTGAAAATCGTTCCCGGCATGATAGCTCGAACGGGTCAGGGGCGTGGCGCTCACCATGAGAAAGCCCTTGCCCCAGGCGGCCCGCTCGAAGGCGCCGAACTCGTCGGGATGTATAAAACGTACGACGGCGTGATGGCGCGATGTGGGCTGAAGATACTGTCCGATGGTCAAAAAGTCGACCGAGGCGGAGCGCATGTCGTCCATGACCTGAAGGACGGACTGGCGGTCCTCGCCGAGGCCTACCATGATGCCGGACTTGGTGAATATTTGAGGGTCGAGTTCCTTCACGCGCTGCAACAGTCGGAGCGAATGGAAATATCGGGCGCCGGGGCGGACCTCGGGATAGAGGCCGGGAACCGTTTCGAGGTTGTGGTTGAAGACGTCGGGGCGGGCGGCGACCACGGTCTCGAGAGCCTCGGGGCCGCAACGCAGGAAATCGGGTGTCAGTACCTCGATCGTGGTTCCGGGGGCACGGTGGCGGATGGCGCGGATGGTCTGGGCGAAATGCCCGGCCCCGCCATCGGCAAGGTCGTCACGGTCGACCGAGGTGACGACGACATGGTTAAGGCCGAGCCTGGCGACCGCATCTGCGACCCGTCCGGGCTCGAACGTGTCGAGATTGTCGGGGCGGCCGGTCGCGACGTTGCAGAACGTGCATCCGCGGGTGCAGATCTCGCCCATGATCATCATTGTGGCGTGGCCTTGGGACCAGCATTCGCCGACATTGGGGCATCCCGCCTCTTCGCAGACGGTGACGAGGCGGTGCTCGCGGATGGTGTCGCGGGTGGCGCGGTAGCCGGCGGAGGTGGGCGCCTTGACGCGAATCCACGCGGGCTTGGGCTGGCGCGCAGTCTCGGGTCGATGCGCCTTTTCGGGATGGCGCTGGTCGGGGATCGTGAGGTCGCGAGGCATGACGGTCCTCATGCAGAAACGAGGGGAGGGTGGCTTGCGACGGCCAGCCGGTCTTTTTCCGGCCTGTGCCATAGCCGACGCGCCGCTTCGACGGTCTCGAGATAATGCCCGAAGCCCGCTTCGTAATGGTCGCGCAACCGGGCTCGTGGCTCGATGACGCCACTGGCCTTCGTCCAGGCGGTGCGATCGCAGTCGATCCCGACGATATCGGCTGCCGCAAGGCACGCCCCGCGTGCACCGACCTCGGGTTTCGGTGCGATGGCAAGCGGGCATTGCAGGACATCCGCTATCATCTGGCTCCATGCCACCGAATTCGCGCCCCCGCCTGAGACCGAAAGCTGCCCCGACAGACCGGCCGCCTCAACGCAGTGCCGCGTGGCATAGGCGACCGCCTCGCAGATCGCCATGACAATGTCGCCTTTCGAGGTGCCCGTGCTGAGGCCGCATAACTGGCCTCTCGCCCGGACATCGGCAAAGGGCGCGCGCTCGCCCGTGGCCGAGAAGTAGGGCAGGGCGGTCACGCCGTTGGCGCCGGGCCGGCTCTGGGCGAGGAGCGCCTCGACCTGTGTGCATTCGGCGCCGATCAGATCGAGAATCCAGTCCAGCGAGGCGGTGCCGACAGTCGCCGGAAGGGCGCGCATCCACCGGCCTTCTTGCGGCATGCACAGCGTCATGCCGACAGGCTCTCCGCTGGTATCCACACGGTCGACCAATACTTCGCAGGCCAGCGTCGTCCCCAAGATGACAAGGCCGTCCCCGACCCGGTCGACGCCGGCGCCGACGGCGCAGGCGACGATGTCGAAGGGCCCTGCGTGGACCGGCACACCCTCTGACAGGCCGGTCAGCCGGGCCCCTTCGGCCGAAAGCGGGAATGCCTGCCCGGGCGCGGGCATCACCGGCGCCAGCAGACGGGCACAGTCGGAGAGCCCGAGCAGCTCCAAAATCTTTGGGTCGTATTTTCGGGTGCGGGTATCGAGAAACGGCAGTGAGGCGTCCGAAGCGTCGGTGACGCGCACGCCGGTCAGCCGCTGCAGGATGCCGTCCTTGAGGTAGCTCGCTGTCCTTGCCCGGCCGAGCGCGCCCGGATCCTCATGCGCCAGCGCCGCCATGAAGGGCGCGTGAGAGCCGGGGAAGATCGCATTGCCGTTCCGCCGGAAAACCTCCTCGTAGACCCCGCTGTCCATCCAGCCCTGCAGATAGGGGCTGCCCCTGTTGTCGAGCCAGGAGATGGCAGAGCGGACGGGGCGAGCATTGTCATCCAGCAGCCAAAGGCCATCGCTCTGCCCGGTGATACCGATTGCTTCCGGAACACGTCCTGCATCCGCAACGACCTCCCGAACGACCTCCGACACCAGTCGAACCACGTCCTCGAAGTCCTGTTCGATCCGCCCGTTTCCAAGATGCCGAAGCGTTGGCTTGCGCGAGGATACGGCGAGGCAGGTGCCGTCCAGATCGAATGCGGCGGCCTTCGTCATCGAGGTGCCAAGATCGATTCCGAGTAGCATGTCCTCGCCTCCCTTCCGCCTTCTCGTCACCCATTGAAGCATATGTGCTTCAATAGGACAAGTGCTTCAGAAAGCCGCTCAGCTCGAAAGGAGCGTTGCCGCGCTCGCTTCATCCGTGATGAGGTGCGTCACGTAGCCTCCCACGAGGCTGGCCCGGAGGACGTCGATCTTGTCGGGACCGCCCGCAACGGCCAGACGGTCGGGGATCTTGCGCAGGCTGCTGAGCGAGATGCCGATGGGATGAATGGTGTCCGGCATCTCCACTTCGGCACCATTGCTGTCCACCCAGCGACAGGCAATATCCCCGACTGCGCCACGGGCCGCGAGGAAGTCGCGCTCTTCCGGATTGACGTAGCCGAGACTCAGCATCGTCGCGTCGTCGCTCAGGGCGCCGATACTGAAAGCGACAAGATCCGCGTTTCGCGCGAGATCGAGTGCCTCGCTGAGGCCCGGGTCGTCGCGCAGGCCCTCGGCGGTTGCGGCATTCTTTACATAAACCGGCGCGTACAGGGCGCGCGCGGGCGCTCCGAAATACTTCCCCAGTTGCTCCGCCACTTCGTAGGGGTTGGTGCCGCGGCTCGCATTATGGAGCCCACCGATCAGCGCGACGATCTCCATGTTGCTTGTCGGCGCTTCCCCGGTGAGGGAATCGGCCATCGCAAGCATCGTGCGACCCCAGCTGACAGCGACGGTAGAGTTGCTCTTGACCATCTCGATCAGCGCTTCGCCAGCGACCTGCCCGAGCCAGCGCCGCTGCATCTCTTCGGTTTCCGCTACCGGGACGATTCGCGCCTTCTTCAGCCCATACTTGTCTTCGAGGTCTCTTTCGGTGGCGAAAGTCTCTGAGGAGACCCCAAGAGAAATCTGGACCAGGCCACTCTCCTTGGCGCGCCTGAGCAGGCGAATTACCGTGCTCCGGCTTACCCCCAGCTTGTCGGCTACCTGGCTTTGGGTGAGCTCCTCCGCGTAATAGAGCCACGCCGCCCTGGCCGGTTCGCTGCTGCGCCTGTCAAATTCGTTCATGTCTTTCTCCTGAGTGTGCGGCAGCGGCAGGGCGGGCCCTGTTGCCCGCTTCGACTTCTTCCGCATGCCCGAACCGTATTTGTTTATTTTACATCAATAACTTGCTGTCCGCATGACGCAATTGACTACTACCACAACAAAATATTCGTTGCCACAGCATAAGCCTTGATGATACATAAGTCCAAATTAGAGACATTTGGTCCAGCTGTGAGGTTGGCACAGTTTCGGGATGCCGCGTTAGCGCTGGCCCGGACCTGAGGGGGAGGAGACATGATCATGGATGTGAAGGCTCCGGAGCGGGCGAAGGAAACCGGCGCGGCGGCGCGCGTGCTCGAGAACATAGAGCCGCGCGAGGTGATGTTCTTCTTCGAGGAGCTGAGCGCCCGGCACCGCTGCTCGCAACATGAGAAGGACGCCGCCGACTACGTTGCCGAATTCGCGAAGGCACGCGATCTCGAGTACCATCGCGACGATCTCGACAACATGATCGTCAAGAAGCCCGGCACGCCGGGCTACGAACACTCCCCGACAGTCATCCTGCACGGCCATATCGACATGGTGTGCAAGCTCGACGAAGGCGTCAGCCATGACTTCGCCAGGGACGGGGTCAAACTGAAGGTCGACGGCGACCGTATCCGCGCGGAGGGCACGACTCTCGGCGCCGATAACGGGCTTGGCATTTCCTACATGCTTGCCCTGCTCGACTCCGACGACATTCCCCACCCGCCGCTCGAATGCGTGATGACCGTTATGGAAGAGATGGGGAAGGTCGGAGGCGACAACGTCGATCTGACCAAGCTCACCGGCAAGCGGATGATCGACTTCAACTGGATCGAAGAGAAGCAACTCCTCGCCGGATGTTCTGGCGACGTAACCTGCCGGATAGATGTCGACGCCGATTGGCAGGTGCCGGACGATGCGGGCGTCGCGATGCTGATCGACATTCGCGGCCTGCTCGGCGGCCACTGCGAATTCGACATTCACTTAGAGCGCGGCAATTCCATTGCGCTCATCGGGCGCCTTCTGCGTCAGGCGATGCAGGACGGCGCTGTCCGAATCGCGAATGTCTCGGGCGGCGTGCAGAACAATGTCATCCCGGCGGAGGCCGAGGCGCTGATCCTCGTCGATCCGGACGCCGCCGACACCGTCGAAGAGGCCGTCCGCGACCTCGCGGGCAAGATCAGGCACGAGTTCCGGATCTCCGACCCGGACATGCGGATCACGGTCGCTCGTCCGGACGTGACCATCGAGCGCGTCATGTCCGACGCATCCGCGGCCAAGCTCGTTCAGGCGATCGCGCTTCTGCCGAACGGGATCATCAACCAGAACCTCGAGGTCGAGGGTAATTGGGAGACATCGAACAACATCGGGCTTTTGCGGACGGCAGGTGACCGGGTGGAGATCACCAGCACGATCACCAGCGCCGTCACCTCGCGCAAGCACGCCGTCCTCGACCAGATGATGATGCTTGCCGAACTCGCCGGCGCGGGCGTCAGCGCAAAGCAGATCGGGCTCGATGCGCCCGAGTTCCCCTGGAATCCGGAGAGCCGGATGCTCGAGATCGCCAAGGGCTGTTACGAACGGGTCATGGGCAGGAAACCGGATGTCCTGGTGTCGGTCTGCAGCCTGGAGCTCGGGATGTTCACGCAGCGGATCGATGGTCTCGACACGATCGGGATCGGGACGAACCTCTACGATCTGCATTCGCCCAAGGAAAGCATGGATCACACGTCCGCGGCGCGCGTCTGGCCCCTGATCAAGGACGTGATGGCCAATCTGAAAGACTGAGCGCGCATTCCGCGCGGGACTTCAAAGGGGAGGGGCATTGATGCCGCTAGACCACGAGATCCGTCCGTTCAAAATCGAGATCCCGGATGCCGATCTCGATGACATGATGGAGCGTCTGAAGCGCACGCGCTTTCCTGACGACTTCGCCAACGATGACTGGAGGTATGGCTACAACACGGCCTACCACCGCACGCTCGTCGACTACTGGATCAACGAGTATGACTGGCGCGACGTCGAGCGGCGGATGAACGAACTGCCGCAGTTCAAGATCGACCTGATGGGCGTGCCGCTGCACTTCATCCACGTGAAGGGCAAAGGCTCCAACCCGATGCCGCTTCTGATTCACCACGGCTGGCCATGGACGTTCTGGGACCTGCGCAAGGTGATTGGCCCGCTTACCGATCCCGAGGCGCATGGGGGCAAGGCCGAGGACAGCTTCGACGTCGTTCTGATCTCGCTGCCCGGCTACGGATTCTCCTCGCCCTTGAAGAAGACCGGCTGGAACTTCTGGCATACCGCGGATCTGGAGAACGCCCTCATGAAGGACGTCCTCGGCTACGAGAAATACGCGACGGCCGGCGGCGATTGGGGGGCGCTCGTGGCGCAGCAGCACGGCCACAAGTATGAGAAGGACGTTATCGGCGTTTACACGCATTTCCCGGCTCAGATGAGCCATTACCTGCCGTCGCATCCCGACCAGCCCGAAGGCATCGAGTTCGATCCGATCCTCGGACTTCCCGCGAGGAACGAGTACGCGGCGGACGAGGAGGGATGGTTCGAGCGCGGCAAGCACTTCGTCGAGAACGAAAGCGGGTACGGTGAAATTCAGTTGACCAAGCCGCAGACGCTGGCGGCTCTTGTCACGGATTCCCCTGCCGGTCAGCTCGCTTGGATCACCGAAAAGCGATATTTCTGGGGCCTTGCCGAACGCGGCGCCGGAACCGAGCCATTCGAAAAGGTCTGGCCGAAAGAGGATCTCGTCACCACGGCGGCGGTCTATTTCCTGACCAAAACCGGCGGTACCTCGTCACGCTACTATTGGGAATGCCGCGGCAACCCTTGGTCGCCGAGCCATGACCGCTTCCCGGTCGTGGGCGTGCCGACCGCGGTCTCGATCTTCCCCGGCGAGATCTACAAACCGCCGCGCAGCTGGACCGAGAAGTACTTCAATCTGCAGCAGTACCGGGTTCACGACGAAGGCGGTCACTTCGCTCCGCTCGAGGTGCCGGAGCTGTTCGTCGACGACGTCCGCACCTTCTTCGGCGGGCTGCGAGCCTGACCCCCGACTGTCCCACGAAAGCGATGAGGAGGAGAGACCTATGAAGATCCTGACCATGAAACTTACCGGTCCGACGCGCCGCGCCTTCGGCGCAGCAGCCGTTGCCGCAGCGCTGATCGCCGGTCTCGGCGCCACCGGCGCGGACGCCCAGACTGTCGAGCATCCCGAGGGCTTCAATCCTGACGAGTGGGTGATCGTCGCATCGGTGATCAACACGACGAACCCCTACATGATCTCGAACATCGAAGGCGCCGAGGCGATCTCCGAGGCGCTCGGCATTCCGCTCGAGATCGTCAACTCGAACAACTCGTCGCAGACGTCGATCTCGTCGATCTACGCGATCCTGGCGAGCGGCAAGAAACCGATCATGTTCGTCAACACCGTGGCAAGCTCCGACGCGCCGACCATTGTCGAGGCGGTCAAGCAGGCAGGCGGCTACGTCACGATCTGGTGGAACAAGCCCGACGAGTACAAGCCGCAGGATGTCGGCGACAATTTCGTCGCGTTCCAGAAGCATACTGGTGTCGACTCGGGTCGCTGCGGCGCTCAGGCGCTGGCCGAAGCGCTGGGCGGCGAAGGCGATGTGATCCTTCTGCCGGGCGTGCAGGACAGCACGACGTCGAAGACCCGTGTGGCCGGTTTCAGGGCCGAGATCGCCGAGAACTACCCCGGCATCAATATCTTGGAGGAGCGCCCGTCCAACTGGGATCCGCAACTCGGCGCGCGCAATGCCCGCGACCTGATCGTCAAGTACGGCGACCAGATCGACGGTGTCTGGAGCGCGGATGACGGCATGCAGATTGGGGCCATGCAGTCCTTCGAGAACGCGGGCCTGCTCGACCGGGTCAAGTTCGCCTCCGACGGACTGTATCCCAAGACGCTGGAGGACATCAAATCGGGCCGAGGCAACAACGCCATCGTCGGCGAGACCTTCCATCGTGGCTACATGGCCTCGGCCATCGGCCTCTACACGGCCTATCTCGCCGCGTCCGGTCAGATCGTCCCCAGCGAGCTCGAGGACAACAAGCGCGAGAGCTTCTTCAAGCTGAGCTGCGTCACGCCGGAGAACTATGAGCAGTACCTGCAGTATGACGAAGAGGGCGCCCCGGCCGAATTCGTCGAGCGGCTGATCGCGAACGGCCCCTGGGACACTGAGCCTGTGCCGCTTGTCGGTGGCGGCGTCGAAGTTCTGCCGGAAAGCTGACATCGGGCGAACCCTCTCCGGCCGGGCCGTCCAACCGACCCGGCCGGAGTAGCGATCGAATCTCGACGAAATCCACAGCCCGAGGAGCCGACATGACCAGCGTGATGCACGAAGACGGCCCGCGCGGAGCGGCCGGCATGAAGAGGAACGGCAGCGCCTCGATGCGGCGTCTCTTTGCCGAAGGTGCCAAGGGACCGATCGGACTCCTTGCCGCACTCGTTGTCTTGATCGTCGTCTTCTCATTCCTAAATCCGAGATTTGCGAGCATCGAGAACCTGCAAAACGTGCTCTTTCAGGTGTCTGTCCCTCTGATCCTGGTCGTCGGCGCGACGCTCGTGATCCAGATGGGATCCATCGATCTGTCGATCGAGGGCATCATGGGCGCGGCCGGCATGACCTGGATCCTGCTTTCGCCGAACACGCGGACGATGATCGACCTCGGTTTGTGGGCGTGGCTCATCGCGCTTGTACTGGGCATGTCGCTCGGCCTCATGACCGGGGTAATCTACGCTAAGCTGAAGGTGCCTTCCTTCGTCGTCTCTCTCGGGACGTGGTATGTGGGGCTCGGCATCGCGATCCTGCTCTACGGCAACAATTCTCTGCCGAGCCTCACGAGCGAGGCGCTCGCCCGCTGGCCGACCGGCCTTACGCTCGGCTTGCCTCACGCGTTCTGGCTTGCCGCCCTCGTTCTTCTGTTCGGCCTGCTGATCTCGAACTACACCAATCTCGGCCGGGGACTGATGGCGATCGGCAATAACGAACCGATCGCGCGGATGTCCGGCATGCCGGTGAACGTCTACAAGATAGGCGCGTTCGCGATCGCCGGGCTTCTCGGCGGCCTGGCCGGCATCCTCGCGACGATGCAGCTGGGTTCGGGATCGACCGACATCGGCTTCGGCCAGCTCTTCGTCGTCATTCCTGCGGCGGTGATCGGCGGCACGGCGCTGGGCGGTGGCGAAGGCGGCATGATCCGCTCCGCCCTGGGGGTCGTCCTGCTGATCATCTTGAACAACGGGCTCGTCCTTGCGGGCGTCGACCCCGACTATCAATCCGGCGTTTTCGGACTGATCCTTCTGTTCGCGATCATCGCCGTTGCATGGCCCGAGCGCGGCCGGCTGAAGGTGGCGAAATGAAACCCGATGCACCTGTCGTCCTCAGACTGACGAACGTCTCCCGCTCCTTCGGCAAGATCAAGGCCGTTCGATCGGTGTCCCTCGAGATCCGCAAGGGGGAGGTGATCGGCCTCACCGGTGAGAACGGCGCCGGCAAGTCGACCCTGCTGAAGATCCTAGCCGGGATCGAGCGGCCGGACGAGGGGCGGATGGAGATCAACGGAAAGGTCGCCAACTTCAAAGGCCCAAACGACGCCCTGAAAGCCGGTGTCGGTGTCGTCCATCAGGAACAGTCGCTCTTTACCAATCTGACCGTCGCCGAGAACATCGAGCACCAGAACATCGAGCGGCAGGGTCTCAGCCGTTTCGGCATCCATGATTGGGGCCGGATCAATCGTGAAGCGCAAAAGGTGCTGGAGAAGATCGGCGTCGACCTCGACTCGCGGACGCGTGTGGGTGATCTCGGTTTCGTCGATCGTCAGATGGTCGAGATCGCCCGCGCGGTAAGCGTGAATCCGGACAAGTCCGGCACGCCGCTCATCATCCTTGATGAACCGACCGCGGTCCTCGAACAGGCCGAAGTCGAGGTGCTGGAGCGAGAGATCAGGAAGCTCCGAGAATTTGCGAGCGTCATCTTCGTTTCCCACCGGCTGGACGAGGTGCTGCGCATCTGCGACCGCGTGGTGGTCATGCGGCACGGCGAACTGACAAGCGATCGCCTCACCGAGGGCGTGACGAAGGATGAATTGTTCCGGGCAATGGTCCACGAGACGCCTTCAGTCGCCATGCGGTCTCGGGCGGCGCCGTCGAAAGAGGGTCAGGCAGCCATCGAGGTCCGCAATCTGACGCGACACGGGCGCTTCGACAACGTGAGCTTCGCTGTCCGCCCCGGCGAGATCGTCGCGCTCGTCGGGACGAACGGATCGGGACGCGGGGCGCTCGCAAGGGCCCTCTTCGGGGCCGAGACGTTCGACGCCGGCACGATCGAGGTGAACGGAAAGGCCGTTTCTCGCTGGACCATCGCCAAGGCGGTTCGTGCTGGGCTGGCATACGTTCCCGCCGAGCGAAAGGTGGAAGGCATGATCGGAGGCTATCCCGGCACCCGGAACATCGCCCTCGTTCATCCCGAACATGCCCGCGTCGGGCCGTTCCTCAGGCCGCGAAAGATGGCGCACATTGCGCAGCAATGGTTCAACCGGCTCGGCGTCAGCCCCAACGACATCCACCAGCCGCTGGCCCAGTTCTCGGGCGGCAACCAGCAGAAGGTCGTGCTCGCGAAGTGGCTGAACAACCCCGAACTCAAGGTCCTGATCCTCGATCACCCGCTGCGCGGTCTGGATGTCGGCGTCTCCCAGGCCGTCAATCGCGAGATCCGCAAGGCCTGCGACAACGGAACGGCCGTCGTGTTGATTCCAGACACGATCGAAGAAGCCCTCGAGATGGCGGATGAAATTCTGGTCCTGAAGGACGGGCGAGTTTCTGCACGACATGACATGCGCAGCGCTGGCGAACTCGACGTGCGCGAAATCGTATCGGAGATGGTATGACCTACAGATCCGGCACTCCCGCAAACGTCGAGGCCCTCGACCGACCGGACAAGGTGGCCGCCACCCTTGTGCGTCTCCGCCGGATGGTCAGCTGGCACGTCATCGCGCCGCCCCTCGTGTTCTTTGCCATCCTCCTGGTGGTCGGAATCGCAAATCCCGCCTATCTCGGGCCCTTCGGCATCTCGATCGCAACGACGTCAGCCGCGCCCATCCTGCTCGTGGCGCTCGGTCAGGCGATGGTCCTCAATACCGGCTCGATCGACCTCTCGAATGCCGCCATCGCGCTTTTCGGCGCGATCATCTTCGCGCTGACCATTCCCGATGCCGGAATCGTCGCGATGATTGCGGTCCTGATCGTCCTCACGCTCATCGGCGCAGTCAATGGCGCCATCCTGGCCTATACCCAGGTGCCATCCTTCGCGCTGACCCTCGGCACGCTTGGCATCCTGCAGACGGCGGCGCTCGTGACCAGCGGGTCCGAGACGATTTATGTGTCCGAGAACCGCGACCTCGTGACGGCGCTGCATACGATCAAGGTGCTGAGCGTGCCGCTTACGTTCTGGATCGGCGTGTTCGCCGCCATCTTTTTCTGGGCCCTGCTTCGCTTTACGATCATCGGTCAGAACATGACCGCCGTGGGCAAGAACGAGTCCGGGGCGATCCTGTCGGCCGTGCCGAACAAGCAGGCGAAGATCATTGCATTTGCGATCTCCGGTTTCGCGTCCGGCCTGGCAGGCCTGGCGATCGTCGCGCAGGCTGGATCGGCCTCCGCGAGCGGGCTCGGTAGCAACCTTCTGTTGCCCGGTATCGCCGCCGCACTGGTCGGCGGAACCTCGATCTCAGGCGGCCAAGCAAACCCGATCAACGTGGTCTTTGGCGCATTGACCGTCGCCTTCGTGCCGATTGCGGCGCAGGCGCTCGGGTTCGGCGCGCAGGCGCAGAGCCTCGTCTACGGGATCTTCATCATCGTCATCGTCGCACTGACCACCTCCCGCACTCGTGGTGCGGTCATCAAGTGAGACGATCGGGGGCGGCCTCGGCGCCGCCCCGCTCTGAATGCTGCCTTTAGTCGCGAAGCCGCCTCTCCGCGGTCATCGGTCTTGTTCGTCGGAACGAGGGCGGCACTTCCGGCTGCGGCCAGATCCCTGAATTCATGAAGCTTTTAGACGTGTGACGCAAATGACTTTAGTCAGATCAAATTAATCATTGCACCGAATCTCTGTCTGTGAAACGAATGTCCCCAGATGGAACATATGACTTAAAGGAACGGTGAATGCTTCGGAAAGCCGACCTTCAGAACGACACCCTGCTTGAAATGCAGCGTCGGATGATCCGCATCCGGCTGTTCGACGAGCGTGCATCGAAGATGGTGAAGCGTGGCTACATCCCCGGCACGGTGCACACGAGCATCGGCCAGGAGGCGCAGGTCGTGGGTGCGTGCATGGCGCTCCGGAAGGGCGATCACATCACCGGTAACCATCGCAGCCACGGCCATCCGATCGGCATGGGATCGCCTCTCGGACCGCTCATGGCCGAGCTCGTCGGCAAAGCCACGGGCGTGTGTCGCGGCAAGGGCGGCTCGCTGCACCTTGCCGATTACGCGCATGGCAGCCTTGGCGAGAGCGGGATTACCGGCTCCTCGATCCCGATCGCCGTGGGCGCCGGGCTTTCGGCGCAGACGCTGGGCGAAGATCGGGTCGCCATGTGCTTCTTCGGTGACGGCGCGGCCAACCAGGGCGTCCTCTACGAGAGCATGAACCTCGCCTCGGCCTGGAAGCTGCCCGTAATCTTTCTTTGTGAAAACAATCATTACGCACTTTCGACGCCGGCGCACACCGTGACCGGCGGGCGGATCGTCGACCGTGCTGCCGGCTTCGGGATGCCGGGTGTGCGTGTCGAGAACGGGCAGAATGTCCTCGATGTCCACGAAGCCGTGAGCGAGGCCGCCGCGCGGGGCCGCCGCGGAGACGGACCGACCTTGGTGGAAGTGATGACATATCGTTATCGCGAGCATTCCGAGGGGCTCCGTATCAACGTCGACTATCGCGACACCAACGAGCGCGAGATCTGGCTGGCCAGAGATCCGATCCAGGCGCACCGCGCGTGGCTCATCGCAGAAGGGGTGGCATCGGAGGCCGAGCTGGACGCTCTCGCCGACGCGATCGCGCAGGAAGTCGAGGATTGCGTGACCTTCACGATGGAGAGCCCCGACCCCGAGCCGAAGGCGGCCTTCGAAGATCTCTACACCGACCCGTACGACCTGGAGGCCGTTCTATGAGCGTGATGACCTATATCGGCGCGATAGGCGCTGCGCAGCAGGAAGCGATGATTGCCGACGAGCGCGTGATCATCATCGGCGAGGATGTGGAGGCCAACGTCTACGGCACGACCGGCGGCGGCAAGCAGCGCGCCGAAAAGGGCGATTTCGTCGAGCAATTCGGCAATCGCCGCATCCGCAACACACCGATTTCGGAAGAGGCGATCGTCGGCGCCGCGATCGGCGCCGCAATGACCGGCCTCCGCCCCATCGTCGACCTCAGCTATTCCTCGTTTCTGTACATGGCGATGGACCAGCTGGTCAACCAGGCGGCCAAGAACCGGTACATGTTCGGCGGCCAGAGCTCGGTGCCGGTCGTTTTCCGCTCGGCCATGTTCTACGGCCTGAACACGGGGGCCCACCATTCGGACAGGCCATACCCGATGTTCATGAACGTGCCCGGGCTCAAGATCATCGCGCCGGCCTCTGCGAGCGACGCCAAGGGGCTGCTGCGTCAGGCCATCGACAGCGACGACCCGGTCATGTCCTTCGAAGCGGTGCCACTCTGGGGCCTTAAGGAAGAGATCGAGGACAAGGAGTACCGCATTCCCTTCGGCAAGGCACGCATCCGCCGCGAGGGCTCGGACGTGACCGTCGTGGGCATCTCGGGTTCGCTGCCGCTTGCACTGAAGGCCGCCGAAGCCATGGCCGAAGAACACGGTATTTCCTGCGAGGTTATCGACCCGCGTACGCTGGTTCCCCTCGATACCGCGACGATCGTGGAGTCGGTTCGGAAAACCGGTCGACTGGTTCTGGCCGAGCCCGCGCATCGGGCCTGCGGCGCGACGGCCGAGATCGCCGCAACGGTCGCCGAGGAGGCGCAGGACGCGCTGCGTGCTCCGATCCGGCGGCTGACCGCGCCGAACATGCAGATTCCCTTCAGCCCTGCGCTGGAGGCCCAGCTCTACCCGACGACCGAAAAGATTGCCGCAGCGATCCGTCAGGTGGTCGGACTGGAAGAAGCCGTAAAAGAAAGGATTTCGGCATGAAGGTCGAGGTGTTGTTGCCCCAGTGGGGCATGGGAATGAGCGAGGGAACGGTCACCGATTGGATGAAAAAGGTTGGTGACCGGGTCGAGGAGGACGAGGCGCTCGCCGAGATCGAGGCCGAAAAGGCCACCCAGGAACTCGAGTCCCCCGCCACCGGCATCTTGACCGAGATCCTCGTCCAGAAGGGCGAAGAGGCCAAGGTCCGCTCCGTGCTGGCAATCATCGAAACCGACGACTGAGCCCCACCGATCGCCGATCCCGGCGGATCCGGCGGCGAAGCTAGGCGAGAGACCGAGATGACCGACGTCAACGGAGATATCGGCCCAGGCGGCGACCGGGGCAGCAAGGCCCCGAAAGCCGGCGGCGTCTTCGATCTTGTGGTGATCGGGGCTGGCATCAACGGCGCGGGGATCGCGCGCGACGCCGCTGCACGCGGCCTGCGCGTGGCCCTCGTCGAAAAGGAAGACATCGGAAGCGGCACGTCGAGCTGGTCGGGCCGCCTGATCCATGGCGGCCTGCGCTATCTCGAACAGGGCGACGTCGCACTCGTCCGCGAGTCGCTTCGCGAGCGGGAACGCCTGTTCCGGCTGGCTCCGCATTTGGTAAAGCCGGTGCCGCTCATGATCCCGTTCTACCGGCACAATCAGCGGTCTCGCTGGACCCTGCGCGCCGGGATGATGGCCTACGATGTCCTGTCGTTCGACAAGACGACGGCCTCGCACAAGACATTATCGCGACGCGAAACGCTGGAGCGTTTCCCCGGAATCAATCCGGACGGCCTCGACGGATGCGCGATCTTCATGGATGGCCAGGTCGTCTGGTCGGAGCGGCTTTGTGTGGAAGTCGTGCTGGCGGCCCACGCCGAGGGCGCGCACATCTTCACGTATGCCAAGGTCGACGGGTTCCTCGACGACGATGGACGCGTGACCGGTGTACTGTTCACCGATGTCCTGACCGGAGAGCGCAATGAGCTTTCGGCGAGGATCGTGGTGAACGCCGCCGGCCCCTGGGTCGATGAGGTCGTGGGCGGGGCCAAGGGCGACGACAAACGCTATATTGGCGGCGCCAAGGGCAGTCACCTGATCGTCAATCCCTTTCCCGGCGCTCCGGACGACGTAGTCTATTACGAGAGCCGCACCGACGGACGGCTCGTGCTGATCATTCCCTGGGGCGATCGTTACCTCATCGGGACGACCGACAAAAAGTTCGACGACGATCCGGACACGGCCCGCGCCGACATCTCCGAGGTCGAATACCTCCTCGGAGAAGTCAACAGCCTCGTCCCGACAGCGAACCTCACCAAAGATGACATCCTCTATACGTATAGCGGCGTCAGGCCCTTGCCCTATGTTCCGAAACAGTCGGAGTGGAAGGTGCCCCGCAGCCACGTGATCCACGATCACGCGCCCCGGCTGAGGGGGCTTTTGTCGATCATCGGCGGCAAATTGACCACCTATCGGAGCCTTGCCGAAGAGACGGTCGACGTCGTGTACAAGCAACTCGGCATGAAGGCGATGCCTTGTACGACCGCGAAAACGCTCTTTCCCGGCGCGCGCGTCGGCGACTGGGTGTCATTTCGGCAGGGCCTCGCCCGAACCTACGGCATTGGCGATGACAGGCTGGACAGGCTGATCGGAATCTACGGCGCGCGGGCGGAAGAGGTCCTGGCCATCGGCCGCGAAGATCCCGCGCTTCTGGAGATATTCGACCCAGACAGCGGCGCGATCGGGGCGGAGCTTGTCTTTACCTACCGGGCAGAGTTCTGCCGCACGCTGACCGATGCCCTGATCCGCCGGATCATGGTCGGCCTCAACGCCACCTGCGGGCAGGACACGCTCGAGCGCGCAGCCGACATTCTCGCGCGGGACCAGGGGTGGAGTGCCCACCGGCGAGAGCGCGAGATCGCGGCCTATCGCAAATACATCCAGCGCTTTGGCGTGCCGGGGCGACAAGCGCCTGCGGCCGAAGCCAGTCTTGCCAAATCGACCGAACGGTCGAACAACCTCGAAGGACAGCCGTCATGACCCAGTCCGATCCCAGGTCCATCATCGCGAATGCGCAGGCGGGAGGCTATGCCGCCGGGGCCTTCAACATGCACAACGAAGAGACGACCGAGGCCCTCGTCTGGGCCGCCGAAAAGGCAAATTCCCCGATTTTTCTTCAGGTCGGCCGTGCGATCATCCCGCACATGGGAGTCCGTCGCGCCTTTGAAATGACGTCTCGGATCGCCGAGCGCTCCGCCGCCGAATACGTCATCCACCTCGACCACGGATCGTGGGACGAGGTGCTCGAAGCGATCCGTCTCGGGTTCGCGTCAGTGATGTACGACGGGGCTCACCTGCCTTTCGAAGAGAACATCCAGTCGACCCGGAAGATCGTCGAGATCGCGCATGCCTTCGGCATTCCGGTCGAGGCGGAACTGGGCAAGATCCCCGACGTCGGGGTGAAGGTCGATTGGAACGAATACTACACCGACGTCGAGGAGGCCCGCCGCTTCGTCGCCGAGACCGGTGTCGACTACCTCGCGATTTCCGTGGGCATAGTGCACGGCGTCATTCCCGACATTCCGCTCGAACCCATCAATATCGACCGGATCCACGAGATACGGCAGGCGACCGGAATTCCCCTGGTCCTGCACGGAGCCTCTGGCCTGACAGATCGGGAAGTCGCCGATGCGATGGAGGCCGGCGTACACAAGTTCAACGCCGACACCGATCTCCGCCATGCTTTCCGCAAGGGTTTCGAATCCGTTTGGGCCAAGGGCGACCGACAGCTCGAAGAGGCGATGGCCGAGGGTCGGGCGCGCATGGTCGATGCGACTGTGGAAAAGCTCCGCCTCTACGGTTGCGCCGACAAGTCGTCCTTGCCGCGCGCCGCTTGAACGGAGGGTCATGAGATGGCCGATACAGTTACGCTGGAACCCGAAGGCCGCGAGCGGCTGCTGTCGAAAACCGAAAAGATCATGGCGCGCCACATGGGTACGGCATGGTCGGCACCGATGTTCGGCGTGACCGTCGAAGTTGCGATGGAGAACGTCCTCGCTCGCCGCGCCGACGGCGTGACGGTCACCGACATCCTGCTTGCCGACTGCGCCGCGACCCTCGTCGAGCATCCGTGGATCAATGCCCATTTTCGGGAGGATCGCGTGATCGAGTACGGCACCGTGAATATCGGGCTGGCGGTGGCTTCCGATCGAGGACTGACGGTGCCTGTCATTCACAACGCCGAGGCACTGTCCCTGACCGAGATCGCGGAGCGCCGGAAGACGTTGGTCGCAAAGGTCCGGGACGGCAAGATCGGAATTCGCGAGGTTTCCGGCGGCACGTTCACCGTGTCGAATCTCGGAATGTTCGGCGTCACCCGATTCACCGCGATCATCAATCCGCCGCAGGTCGCGATCCTCGCTATCGGCGCGACGAACCGGCGCCAGGTCTGGAACGGTGGTGCGCCCGAATGGCGGGACATCGCCGAACTCTCCCTGACCAGCGATCACCGCGCGGTCGACGGGGCGGCGTCAGCCCGGTTCCTTGCCGCGCTCAAGGCCCGTCTCGAAGGCCACGAGGCGGCCGCATGACGCGTCGAGCGGACGGATACCCTGCCTGAAGCGGTCAGGATCCGAAACGATAACCGCAACACCACTAACCATTTATCGGAGGAGAACACACATGGAATACACCACCACTCGCCGGACTGTCATCGGCAGCCTTCTGGGCGGTGCCTTTCTCGCCCTCGGGAGCACGGGAGCTTCCGCCCAGGACGGGCTGATCGCTGCCTCAGTCGCAGATCAGAAATCGCTGTTCTACATTGCGGCGGTCGACGGGATGCGCGCCGCCGCCGAGGAAGCCGGGCTCGATTTCAATGTCGCCTCGGCGAACAACAACTCCCGCGAGCAGATCAGTCAGGTCCAGAACCTGCTGGTCCAGCAGCCCGATGCGCTGCTCTTCATATCTCAGGATTCCACGGCCGCGGCCGCCGGCGTCAAGGCCGCCAACACCGCCGGCGTTCCGGTGATCGCCGTTGACCAGCGGCCGGAGTCGGGAGACGGCGACATCGCCACCTTCATTGCCACAGACAGTGTCAAGGCGGCGCGGGATCTCTGCTCGTGGCTGTTCGATCAGATGGGCGGCGAAGGACAGCTGGCCATCCTCAAAGGCGTCCTGGGCTCGACTGCCGAGATCCAGCGTACCCAAGGCTGCAACGAGGCGTTGGAGAACTACCCCGACATCGAGGTCGTGGCCACGCAGACGGCGAACTGGGACGAAAACGAGGCGTTCCGGGCCACCCAGAACATCCTGACTGCGAACCCGGAACTCGAGGCCGTCTTCGGCGAAAGCGACGCAATGGCCCTTGGCGCCGCCAAGGCCGCCCGCCAGGCCGGCCGCGATGACCTGCTGTCCGTGGGGATCGACGGATTTCCCACCATGTTCGACGCTATCCGCGAGGGGTTCGTGCAGGCGACCATGGCACAGATCCCGTACCAGATGGGCATGATGGCCGTACAGGACGCCATGAAGATCATGAACGGCGAGGGCGATTCCATTCCCGAGCTTCAGTACCAGGATGCCGTGCTGCTGACCGCGGATAACATCGACGAGTACCAGCCGTCGGACTTCTACGGTCCGGCAGCGGACGAGATGAAGTGATCCAGGAGGGTCCGAGCCATTGGTTCGGACCCATTCCGCCTCCCGGAAACACGACCCGATTGTTCGGAGCAAGTCATGGAAACGAACGCACCCTCCCCGAAAGGTCTGGAATGTCGCGGTCTCGTCAAGAACTACGGCCCGATCAGCGTTCTGAAATCCGTGGATCTCTTTCTGGCGCCGGGCACGTGCGTCGGTCTGATCGGCGAGAACGGCGCCGGCAAGTCGACCTTCAATTCCCTGGTCGCCGGAGTGGTCGCCCCTACGGACGGCCGCATGTGGCTGGACGGGCAACCCTACGAACCGCATTCGCCGTCAGACGCGATCCAACGCGGCGTCGCCCTCATTCATCAGGAAATCCGCCTGCTGCCGGGCCTTTCGGTTGCCGAGAACCTGTTCCTCGGGGCGCTGCCGATGAAGGCCGGCCGCATCGACCGCCGCTATATGGAGGAGAAAGCACGCGCAGTGCTGGCCACCCTCGGTGTGCATGTCGATCCGCGTCGGCCCGTGCGCGGACTGACCATGGCCGTGCAGCAGGGCATCGAGATCGCCAAGGCGATACTCCGCAACCCCCGCTATGTGATCTTCGACGAGCCGACCGCTGCTGTCGGCGAGACCGAGGCCGAGCAGATCATGGGTCAGGTGCAGAAGCTCAAGTCCGAAGGCGTCGGGGTCATTTACGTCTCGCATCGTCTCGACGAGGTTCGGGAACTCGCCGATGAGGTCGTCTGCCTGCGCGACGGCCACCGTGTGTCCCACTGGACCGAAAGGCCGGTGCCCAAGGACGAGATGATCAATGCGATGGTCGGGCGCGAGTTCACCTTCAAGCATCACCCGCCTTCGCCCTCGCGCGACAAGGTCGTGCTGGAGGTCCGAGACGCTGGCCATTCAGGCGCCTTCGAGGGCGTGTCGTTCGATCTATACGAGGGTGAGATCCTCGGCATGGCCGGCCTGATCGGCGCCGGGCGTACCGATGTCGTTCGCACGATTGCCGGCGCGGACCGCCTCGACCGGGGCACGATCAGCGTCGACGGCCGTGGCATCCGGTTTCGTAGCCCCAAGGGCGCGATGAAGGCAGGGATCTTCATGGTCCCGGAGGACCGCAAGGGCCAGGGGCTGAACCTCGACCGTTCCGCATCCGAGAACATTACCCTGCCTTGGGAAAAAAAGCTGGCGAAGTTCGGCCAGATCACGGGCCGCAGGGTGGCGGAGATCGGCGAAGCCCAGAAGTACCGCTTCGATATCCGCGGCCGGATGAGCCTTCCGGTCGGCGCGATGTCGGGCGGCAATCAGCAGAAGGTGCTGCTCGCGAAGTGGCTCGTGGAAGAGCCGCGCGTCCTCATCGTCGACGAACCGACCCGCGGCGTCGACGTCGGCGCAAAGATGGCGATCTACAAGATCCTGCGAGAACTGGCTTCAGCCGGGATGGGCATCATCGTGGTGTCGTCGGAACTCGAAGAGGTCCTCGGCCTGTCGCACCGCATCCTGGTGATGAGCGAGGGAAGGCAGAGCGGGATATTGTCCCGTGAGGAGGCAACTCCGGAGCGCGTGATGTCGCTGGCGGTCAGTGGTTGAGCGATACGGACCGGATCGAAAATGGGGAGGCAAAGTACCGTCATGTCACACGCCAATTCCAATACGGACGAGCCGGTAAAGGCGGGCCGCAACTCCGAGGCGCAAACGAGCTCGGAGCGCCTGGTGGCGCTCGGCGGGAGCGTCCTGCGACAAGTCCCGGGGCCGCTTATCGGGCTGATTGCGGTCTGCATCGCATTTTCGTGGATGTCGCCTTACTTCCTGACAGAGCGTAATCTGGTCAACATCTTCAGCCAGATCTCCGAGATCGGGATCATGGCGGTCGGGGCGGCACTCGTCATCCTTATCGGCGGCATCGATCTCTCGGTGGGTGCGGTCGTCGCACTGAGCCTGATGGTCAACGCCTGGCTCTACCGCGATTTTGGCGTGCCCTTCGTCTTTTCGAGCCTCGTCGGCCTCGGGGTCGGTGCGCTCGTGGGCCTCGTCAACGGAGTTCTCTCGACCTACGGGCGCGTTCAGCCTTTCGTGGCGACGCTCGCGACCATGTCGGCATGCTCGGGCCTCGCACTTTACGTCACCAATGGCGGTCCGGTGACGGGTTTTCCCGATTGGTTCACAGGGCTTGCGTCGCTCCGCATTTTCGGTTTGCCATTCGAGTCGCTGCTGATGGTGACGATTTTCCTGACTGTCGCATGGTGGCTGACCTTCCGTCCCACGGGCCGGTCTCTGTACGCGATCGGCGGCTCCGAGGAGGTCGCGCGGCTTTCCGGCATCAACACGCGGCAGGTAAAGATCCTCGTCTACGTCATCGCGGGTTTCCTGGCAGCGGTGGCCTCTCTCGTGCTGGGCGCCCGCCTCGACAGCGCGCATCCGACTGCCGGCATAAGCGATCTGCTGAGCGTCATCGCCGTCGTGGTGATCGGTGGGGCGAGCCTGGCCGGGGGATCGGGGGGCATGCTCGGTACGTTCATCGGCCTACTTATCATCGGCGTGCTTCGCAATGGTATGGCTCTTTTGAACGTGTCCCCAAACCTGCAACCGGTCGTTATCGGTATCGCAATCATCATCGCCGTGATGCTGGACCGCAAAACCGCGAATTGAAACAGAAAGGGGACAAGTTCATGGCATTGGATCTCAAACTTTCCGACCTCTCGCGGCTCGACCGGATCCGCGAGGTGCTCGCGGAAAACGACGCGAACGCGCAGTTCACCTCGCTGGGTATGACCGATCTCCGTATCGGCGATACGGTGCTCGACGATCTCGCCGAAGTCGTTCGCAGAATGTTGTCCGAAGCGGGGCGTCCGTCGGGCAGCAACGCAAAGATCCGCATGCTCGTCGACCCTATCGTCATCAGGCGCGACGGCAAGCCGCTCAAGGACCTCGTCGCGGAACTTCTTTCGGGCTTCGACACAACGGTCGTTATCCTTGACGACGGGCATCCGGTGTTGCACGCCGACGAACCCATCCTCGCGGAGGCGGCCGAACGCTCGATCGGAGCGGATTGCATCGTTTCCGTAGGAGGCGGCACGATCACGGACGTGGCCAAGGTCGCATGCGAACGGGCAGGCGTCCCGGTGCAGGTCGTCATACAGACCGCCGCCTCCGTCGACGGATACACGGACAACTTCGCCGTGGTCCTCCAAAACGGTGTGAAGACGACCTTGCCGAGCCGCTGGCCCGACGCGGTGCTGATCGACACTGTGACAATTTCTCAGGCGCCGCTGATCCTGAACGCCTCGGGATTTGGCGAGCTGCTGTCGATCTATAGCGCCCCGGGCGACTGGTTCCTGGCGAACGAACTCGGTCTCGATAACACATTCGCCCCGGTGCTTATCGATATCCTCGCCCTGTGCGGCGAGGGCGTCGAGGAATGGTCCGCCGGCATCAGCAGGGCCGAGCCCGGAGCCACCACGCGCCTCGCCGAAGCCCTCGCCATGCGGGGCATCGTCACCGGCACCGGCGGCACGACCGCATCCCTCTCGGGGATGGAGCATCTTTTCAGCCACATGCTGGACATGGTCGCGGGCGAGAGGGGGGAACCCACCGGACTTCACGGCGCGCAGGTCGGGGTCGGTTCCGTCATCCGCATGGCCGCTTGGGAGGAGTTCTGCGCCCGGATCGACGAAGAGGGCCTCGACATCGCCCGCATGTTCCCGGGGGTCGATGCCTTCGAGACCCGGGTAAAGGACGCCTTCGCCGGTCTCGATCCAACCGGGCGCATCGGACGCGAATGCTGGACACGCTACCTCACCAAGATGAAGCGTTGGCACGCATCCCGCGACCGGATCGAGGAAACCTTTGCCGATTGGCAGGACCTTCGTCGCGGCCATGATGCCCTCGTTCTCGGATCGCACGAGATCGCCGCCTGTCTGCACCGCGCATCTGCTCCAAAGCGGTTCAGCGATCTCGATCCTGTCGTCGGCGAAGACCTGATGCGCTGGACGGTGGCCAATTGTCAGTTCATGCGCGAACGCGGCACCATCGCCGATCTCCTCGTTCTTGCCGGCTGGTGGGACGAGGCGGGCGTCGACCGGGTCGTCAGGCGCGTAGAAGACGCGTGCCGCGCCGCCGAGCGGAAGGAGGCTGCATGAGCGGCGGGGATCTCGTTCTCGGCATCGACTGCTCGACCACCGCCGCGAAGGCCGTGGTGTGGGATTGCGAGGGCAGGGCACTCAGCATGGGTCGCGCCACGATGAGGCATACGGCGCCGAAGCCGGGCTGGGGCGAGCAGGATCCTGTCGACTGGTGGCGCGCCACGTCGGATGCCATCGGTCAGGCCTGCCGTCAGATCGCGCCGTCCCGTCTCGCCGCGATTTCGATCACGCATCAGCGCGAAACCTTCGCTTGCCTGGACGAGGCTGGTCATGCTCTGCGCCCCGCGATGCTCTGGCTCGACACGCGTGCGACGGCCGAGGTGGCCGAGCACGGCAGCGAGGAAGTGCATCGGATCACCGGCAAGCCGCCGAACACGGCGACGAGCTGGTACAAGCTGCTTTGGCTCAAGGCCCGTGAGCGGAAGCTGCTGGAGAGCGCGCACAAGGTCGTCGACGTTCACACCTACCTTGTGAACCGGCTGACCGGCGAATGGCAGACCTCTTACGGCAGCGTCGATCCACTGGGGGTGCTGGACCTCGAGACCTTTCAACTCCACGGCGGCCTGATCGACGCGCTTGGGCTTCAAAAGCACCATTTCGGAGAAGTTCATGCGCCTGGAACAGTCGTCGGATCCCTCCGTGCCACCGTGGCCGAAGATCTCGGCCTCAATTCCGGCCTTCCGGTGGTTGCGGGTCTTGGCGACGGCCAGTCCGCGGGGTTGGGCGTGGGGATCGTCCGGCCCGGACAGGCTTATCTCAATCTTGGCACCGGGATCGTCTCCGGCAGCTTCGCAGCGGACTACCGGACCGATAGAAGCTTTCGGACGATGGCGGGAGGCTTGCCCGGCTCCTATCTGACCGAGACGTTCTTCGGCGGCGGCACCTACAACATTACCTGGTTCGTCGACCGGTTTTCCGGCGTTCCCTCCGACGCCTTCGGACTGGGCGTGATCCCGGAACAGATCCTCGAAAGCGCCGCTGCCGGGTTGCCGATCGGGGCGGACGGCCTCATCGCGCTGCCCTACCTTACCGGCTCGCTGACGCCATATTGGGACAGCAACGCGCGCGGCGTTTTTTTCGGCCTTACCGGGCGACACGGCAAGGCACACGTCTACCGTGCGATCCTCGAGGGCCTGTCGATGGAACAGCGCCTGTCGACGACCGGCGCCGAGGCCGCCACAGGAAGCGTGACCGAAACGTTCCGTATCATGGGCGGCGGCTCTCGAAGCCAGCTCTGGTGCCAGATGCTCGCCGACATGCTTCATCGCCCCGTCGAGGTGGCGAGCGAGCCCGAAGCGACCTGTCTCGGGGCGGCCATGCTCGCCGCTTCGGCAACAGGATTGCACAACGGTATTGCCGAGGCCGCCGAGGCGATGAGCCATCCCGGGCGGCTTTACGAGCCGGACCCGGTGGCAGGTGAAAAATACGACCGCATGTTCGACGTATACAAGGACATCTACCCGGCTCTTCGCGATCATTTCCGCCGGCTCAAGGACGTTGCGAATGACATTGCCTGACGCCCGGACGGCCATATCGGCCGCAGAGGCCAACACCCTGACGGTGGACGCGGCCTTCGACCGGTACGAGGCGATCCGCCCACGCCTGCCTCAAGCCGGACCCGGCGGACAAGCGAAACCGGCGCCGGATCTCCTTTCCGTTGCGCACGACTACGACGGGTTTTTGTTCGACAGCTTCGGCGTCCTCAATGTCGGCGAGACGGCCATCGCCGGAGCCGCGGAATGCCTCGGTGCTCTGCGGCGCAAAGGCAAGCTCATCCGGATTCTGACAAACGCCGCAAGCTATACAAGCAAGGCGGCATTTGAGAAGTACCGACGTCTCGGGCTCGATGTCGCGCAGGATGAAATCGTCTCGAGTCGGGATGTGACCCTCGATCATCTCGAAAGCGTGGCGTCCGGTCTGCGCTGGGGTGCCATCGCGGCGGAAGAAGATGTCTTCGAAGATGCTCCCGACGTGGACATCTTCGACCTCCTTGATCCCGGAGCGGACTGGAAGGACGCCGATGGATTTCTCTTCCTGTCTTCGGCTCGATGGACATCAGAGTTGCAGGATCGGCTCGTGGCGGAGGTTTTGCAACGGCCGCGTCCCGTCGTCGTGGGAAATCCCGACCTTGTGGCTCCGCGCGAAAGCGGTCTGACGATCGAGCCGGGTTTCTGGGCGCACGAATTCCAGGACAGGACCGGAGCAACGCCGCGCTTGTTCGGGAAACCCTACCGGGAAGCGTTTTCCATGGCATGTGCAGGGATCGCGCCCGGGCGGTATGCCATGATCGGCGATACCCTGCACACCGACATTCTCGGCGGGCAGGCGGCCGGCCTCGATACGATCCTGGTAACGGATCACGGGCTTTTCGCCGGCCGCGACGTCGGTCGCTACACCCGCGCGAGCGGGATCGTCCCCGATATCGTCATGCGTTCGATCTGACTGCCTGTTCGAATATCACGGATGGGTTCGGGCTCAATATCGTCAGTCGACAACGCCAGAGAACACCACTTATCAGGCCAAAGGCCTCCCCCCCATCGCCCCGCCCCCGCAACCTCTACGGCCGAAAAATCACACCGTGCCGCCGAGGGATCCTTCGAGGAGGGCGAGTTCCTGGCCGCCGGCCATGAGGTCCTGGAGCTCTTCGGGCGTGATGCCGCCGCGTTCCGCCGTGCCCAGCGTCTTGCCGCGGTTGAGCACGGTGAAGCGGTCTCCGACGGCGAGGGCGTGGCGGACGTTGTGGCTGATGAAGACCACGCCGATCCCTTGTTTGCGCACCCGGTCGATCGTCGCCAGCACGTTCGAGGTCTGGCGCACGCCGAGCGCCGAGGTCGGTTCGTCGAGGATCAGGATCTTGGCACCGAAATGGACGGCGCGGGCGATGGCAACCGTCTGGCGCTCGCCGCCCGAGAGGGTGCCGACCGCCTGGTCGGGGCCGCGCAGGTTGATGCCCATCTTGCGCATCTCTTCCATGGTCACGGCATCCGCGCGCTTCTTGTCGAAGAACCGGATCCCCGCGACCTTGCGCTCGGGCTCGTTGCCCATGAAGAAATTCCGCGACACGCTCATCAGCGGGATCATCGCGAGATGCTGGTGCACCGTGGCGATCCCGGCCGAGATGGCGTCGCGCGGATCCTCGAAATGCATCGGCTTGCCTTCGAACCGGATCTCACCGGCGGTGGGCTTGTGCACCCCCGACATCACCTTGATGAAGGTCGATTTGCCCGCGCCATTATCGCCCAGAAGGCAGTGACATTCGCCGGGCCGGACGTCGAAGCTGACGCCCGCCAGCGCGATCACGCTGCCGAAATGTTTTTCGATGTTGCGCATCTCGATAATCGGCGTCTTGCCGGCGGCGGGATCGCCGTGGTGGAACGTGCCGTCCCGGGTCATGTCAGCGTTCCCCCGTGATGATGCGTCGGATGTAGGTGTTCAGGATGACGGCCCCCAAGAGGATCACGCCCAGGAACACCCGGAAGAGAGAGCTTTCGACCCCTGCAAAGAACAGGCCCTGTTGCACCACGCCAAAGATCAGCGCGCCGAGCGCGGCGCCGATGACCGAGCCGTATCCGCCGGTCAGAAGCGCGCCGCCGATGACCACGGCGATGATCGCCTCGAACTCTTTCAGAAGTCCGCGGTCGGCCCCGGCCGAGCCGAACTCCATCACCTGGCAGACCGCGAAGACTGTCGCGCAGAAGGCGGTGAACATGAACATCAGGATCTTGACCCGGTTGACCGGAACGCCCGAATAGCGCGCGGCCTCGGCATCGCCGCCGGCGGCGAAAAGCCAGTTCCCGAACCTGGTCTTGGTCAGAAGGACATGGCCGAACACGATCAGCCCCAGCGCCCAGACGATCAGCATGGGGATGCCGTCGACGACCGGTTGCCCGGCATTCGTGCCGCGGTCGAAGGTGGCGATGACGCCGGCATCGCCCAGCCAGGTGAACAGGCCCTTGAGGATCTTGCCGCCAAAGATCGGGGCCAGCCAGTCGCCCTCGGCCGCGTCCGAGACGCCGCCGATGATGGTCTTGCGCTCGAGCACCTGGGGCAGGAAGATCGTGAAGCCGCGCAGGATGAAAAGGAAGGCCAGCGTCACGATGAAGCTCGGCAGGCCGGTGCGGATGACGATCCACCCGTTCAGCGCGCCGATGGAGCAACACAGGACGAAGGTGACGATGATGGCAAGCCAGACGGGCCAGCCATAGGTGATCGAAAAGATCGCGATCATCATGCCGGCAAAGCCGATCATCGAGCCGACCGAAAGGTCGAACTCCCCCGCGATCATCAGCAGGCAGGCGCCCACGGCGATGATCATGAACTGCGCCGAGACGACGGACCAGTTCATGATGCCCTGCGAATTGAACATGCCGCTGTCGAAGGCGAACAGCCCGAAAAAGGTGAAGACTGCGATCGTTCCGACGATACCGCCCAGCTCGGGGCGGATCAGCGCCTTGCGGAACGCCGATATCTCCTTGATGCGTTCGTCCGGTGCCGCTGGTTGGGCCGCGTTCGTCATGCTCAACTCCCCCAAGGGTTCAAACTCGTCTCGCAGCGTCGAGAGCAAAAAGGGGGCCGGGTCGCCAGCCCCCTCGCATTGGTGATCGTCAGCGGTACTCGCCCGCGAACTCCTCGATCTTGCCGAGGTTGTCGGCGGTGATAAATCCGGGGCCGGAGTTGATGTTATTGCCCGGAAGCACGCCGTAGCGGTGATAGTTGGTCAGGATCACCACCGGCAGATAGGCCTGCAGGAAGGGTTGCTGGTCGATGCCCCATTCGATCACGCCCGAGGTGATGCCCTTCACGATCTCTTCGCCAAGGTCGAACGTGCCGAAATAGATGTCGCCGGCCATGCCGTTCTCGTCGAGTGCGAGCAGGGTTGGATCGGCCGAGAGCGGGCCCAGCGTCAGGATCGCGTCGGTGTCGGGATTGGCCGAGAGATAGGCCATCACGCGGTTCTTGATCTCGGCGGGGTCGGTGCCGCTGTCGAGCATCTGGTTTCCGAGCTCGACGCCCAGGCCATCGGCAAAGCCTTGGCACCGCTGCACCAGCGTCGGTTGCTGGATCGCGTGGTTGACGCACAGGAACGACGTGATGCCGTCATCCTTGGCACGCTGACCGGCGGCGAACCCCGCGTCGTATTCGGGCTGACCGACATACATGAGCGCGCCGAGTTCGCGCGCCTGTTCGGCCGAGCCGGTGTTCATGATGATCACGTCGACGCCGCTGTCGACCGCTGACCGGATCGGGCCGCTCAGCACGTCGAAATCGGCGAGGGTGGTGATGATCCCGTCCGGCCCCGAGGCCGCGACCTGTTCGATGATGCGCGCCATGTCGGCGATGTCGCCCGTGGGCGGGTTGCGGTATTCGACCTCGACATCCATCTGCTCGCCCGCCAGGGCGATGCTGTTCTTGATGGTGTTCCACCAGCTGTCGCTGTCGGGCGCGTGGCTCACGAGCACGTATTTCTCGCCCTCCGCCGAGGCCGTCGATGCCAATACCATCGGCAGCGTCGCCACCGCCGTCGCCAAGAGAACCTTCTTTGCCGCTGAGATCATGTTCATCCTCCCTGAGTTCGCGTTCGCCGATCCGATCACGCTGGACCGGTGCGGAACAACGAGTCGAGCAAAACACATCCCGACGCTTCTTGCAACCGGTTGCAGTACGGCTAGCTTACATGCAATCCAGATGGGGGCGACGTCCGTCGACAGGGCGGCGGTGCCACGGCGCGAGGAGGCGGGGTTGTGGCGGTGACGTTGAAAGACGTGGCGGAAAGGGCAGGGGTGTCGCACTCGGCCGTGTCGCGTACCTTCACCGACGGGGCCTCGGTCTCGGAAAAGATGCGCCGCAAGGTGGAAAAGGCCGCGCGGGAACTCGGCTACAGCCCCAATGCGCTGGCCTCGTCGCTGACCACGGGGCGGACAAAGCTGATCGGGCTGGTGTCCAACAACTTTCGCAACCCGATCTTCCTACAGGTCTTCGACCTGTTCACCCGCGGCTTGCAGGGGGCGGGGCTGCGACCGTTGCTGGTCAACCTGACCGACGAGATCGAGCCCGAAGGCTCGATCAGGATGCTGCGGCAATATTCCGTGGACGGGGTCGTGGTGGCCTCGTCGACCTTGCCGCCCAAGTTCTCCGAGGCGTTCCGGGATGCCGGTATCCCGGTCGTCCATTCCTTCGGCCGCTTTTCGCCCTCTCCGCAGGTTCACGTCGTCACCATCGACAACCGCGAGGCCGGCAGGACGGCCGCAAGGGCGCTCATCGCGCGCGGCTACCGGGACGTGGCTTTCCTCGGCGGTCCGCAAGACGCGACCTCGACCGAGGATCGCCATGCGGGGTTCGACGCGGAACTGGCGCTCCATCCCGAAATCCGCAGCAGCTTTTCCTTTGCCGAGGCCTATTCGTTCGACGCGGGCCGCCGAGCCATGCTCGACCTGCTGAAATCGAAACCGGCCGAAGCCTATTTCTGCGGCGACGACGTGCTGTCGATCGGGGCGCTGTCGGCCATCGCCGAAAGCGGCCTGTCCTGCCCCGACGATATCGGCATCATCGGGCTGAACGACATGGAAATGGCGCGGTGGGAAAGCATCAACCTGACCACCATCCACCAGCCGATCCAAGAGATCGTGTCCTCCTCGATCGAACTGATGCTCGCGCTGCTCAAGGATCCGGGCCGCCGGCCCGAGGCGCGGCTCTATTCCTGCCCCGTCGTCGAAAGGGGCACGTTGCGGCCCCTGCCGGCGACCGGGGCGCGGTCACATGCGGTGAACGCGCCCGAGGTTCCGACCGATCTGGGCGAAACGGATCTCGGGCGCGTCCGAAACTACTCCTGACGGAACATCGGCGGGCGGGCATCGGTCCAGGCGCCGTCCTTGCGGGCCGATGCCACTGCCGCATGCACGGCCGCCATCGACCTCACGCCTGCGGCGGCATCGGGCAGGCCGTCCCGCGTTTCACCGGCGATGGCATCCGCGAGATCGCAGTAAATATTGGCAACCGCGAGCGGAAACCCCTCGGGATGGGCGATGGAGACGCGCGAGAGGCGCCGCGCATCCTCATGCAGCCCGGCCTCGCCCTTTTCGATGATCTGGGTGCGTCCGCCGACCGGCGTATAGAGCAACTGGTTTGGCTGCTCCGAGGCCCAGCGTAGCCCGCCGGTCTCGCCGAACACCTGGATGTCGAAACCGTGTTGCCGCCCGATCGCAACCGACGAGGTCCAGAGTCGCCCGACCGTGCCGCCCGACATGCGGAAATTCACCATCGCGTCGTCTTCGAGCTCGCGGCTGGGAATGGTCGAGACGAAATCCGCCGACAGGTTTTCGACCTCGTCATCGCAGACAAAGCTCGCCATGTGCATCGCGTGGATGCCGCAATCGGCGAACTGCCCCGAGATCCCGGCCATCGCGGGATCATAGCGCCAGCGCACGCGGGGGTTGTCGGCATCCGCGGCATCGCCGTGATGGCCATGCGAGAAATTCGCGACCACCAGCCGGACCTTGCCGATCTCGCCGTTGCGCACCATGGCGCGCGCCTGCCGCACCATCGGATAGGCGGAATAGCAGTAGTTCACCGCGCAGATCCTGCCGGAACGCTCGGCCACGCGGACGATTTCCTCGCCTTCTTCGACCGTCATGGTCATCGGCTTTTCGCAAAGCACGTTGAAGCCCGCCTCGAGGAAGGCCTTGGTGATCTCGAAATGCGTGGCGTTCGGGGTCGCCACCGTGACGAGGTCGATCCGGTCGTCGCGATCCCGTTCGCCGGCCAGCATCTCGGTCCAGTCGCCATAGGCCCGGTCGGCCGCGATGCCGAGGCGCCGGGCATAGGCGCGTCCCTCTTCGGGGCGATGGTCGAGCGCGCCCGCGATGAACGCGAACCGGCCATCGGCCTGCGCGCCCAGGCGATGCGCCGGGCCGATCTGGCTGCCTTCGCCGCCGCCGATCATGCCCCATTTCAGTTTCGTCATGTCCGTGCCCCTTACTTGAAGCCGATGGATTCGAGATATTCGCGGTTCTTGCGGGCATCGCCGAGCGTGTTGGGATCGAGCGTCGGATCGCAATCCTGTTCGACCGTGCACCAGCCCTCGAAACCATTGTCGAGCAGCACCTGCCGAACGGCGGGGAAATCGACATCGCCTTCGCCGAGGTTGCAAAAGATGCCCTGGCCGCAGGTATCGTAGAACCCGGTACGGTTCTCGATCGCGCGCGCTTTCACCTCGGGGTCGATATCCTTGAAATGCATGTAGGAAATCCGGCCGATATGCTTTCGCATGAACGCCACCGGGTCGAAGCCCGCATAGGAATGGTGCCCGGTGTCGAAGCAGATCTTGAGGATCTTCTCGTCGACCTCGTCCAGCAGCCGCTCGAGCTCGGGCTCGAAATCCATGAAACCCGCCGCATGGGCGTGGATGCCGACGGTCAGCCCGTATTCCTCGGTCCCGATGCGCGCCGATTCCGCGATGCGGTCGCGGTAGGCCACCCATTCGGCCTTGTCCATCGCCTCGGCCTCGGCGGCGCGGCCCGCGGTCGGCGCGCGGCGGGGCGAGATCGAGTCGATCAGCACGAGGTGTTTCGCGCCATGCGCGCGCAGCGCCCTGGCGGTGCGGTGGGTCGCGTCCAGCACGTCGTCCCAGGCATCGGGGTCGTGATAGGGGCGGAACACGACGCCGCCGATCAACTCCAGCCCATGCTCGTGCAGCCCGTCGCGCAGCACGTCCGGGTCCTCGGGCATGAAGCCCACGGGGCCGAGCTCGATCCCCTTGTAGCCCGCCGCGGCACATTCGGCGAGGACATGCCGCCATGTCGGATTGCGCGGGTCGTTGGCGAACTCCACACCCCAGGAACAGGGCGCGTTGCCGATGCGGATGGTCATTCTTCGGTGTCTCCCGTCGTCAGAAGTCGCTGATATCTTTCCATGACCCGGCATCGGCCGAGGCGAGCGTCGCGGCGATCACCCGGTTCACCTCGTGCCCGTCGCGAAAGGTCGGCCAGATGGCCTTGCCGGTTTCGATCGCGCGCAGGAAATCCCGCGCCTCGATGATGATCTGGTCCTGGTAGCCGGTGCCGTGTCCCGGCCCCTGGCAGAAGGCCGCGTAATCGGGATGGGCGGGGCCCGTCAGGATCCTGGTGAATCCGCGCGTCGCCTCGGGGCCCTCGCTGCGATAGAGCCAGAGTGCGTTCTGGTCCTCCTGATCGAAGCGGAGCGCGCCTTTCGTGCCGGAGATCTCGTAGGCATAGCCCATCTTGCGCCCCGTCGAGATGCGCGAGAAATACATCTGCCCCATCGCGCCGTTCTCGAAACGGCACATCATCTGCCCGTGATCGTCATTCGTCACCGCGCCGCCGGGGCGGGAGGCATGGACCGTCTCGTAGCTGCCGATCACCCGCGTGATCGGCCCCATCAGGGCGAGCGCCCCGTTGATCATGTGTGGCGACAGATCGCCCATCGTGCCGTTCGCCATTCCGCTCGTCCGCCAGCTTGCGGGGGTCTGCGGATCGGCGAGGAAATCCTCGGTATGCTCGCCGCGGAACCACGTCACCTCGCCGATCTCGCCATCGGCGATGAGTTGGCGCGCGAACTGGCTTGCCGGCGTGCGGATATAGTTGAAGCCCACCATATTAACCGCGCCGGAGTCTTCGGCGGCGGCGACCATCGCCGCGCTGTCGTCGAGTGAGGCGCCCAGCGGTTTTTCGCAGAACACCGGCTTGCCGAGGGCAAAGGCCGCCTCGGCGATCGCGCGATGCGTATCCTGCGGGGTGGCGATCACGATGGCATCGACCAGCGGGTCCGAGACGAGCGCCTGCCAATCGCCGGTGCTCCGCGCGAAACCGTAGGCCGCGCGATACCGTTCGGCGCTTTCGGGCGAGGCGGCGCAGACCATCTCCAGCCGGGGGCGCAGCGCCGTGTCGAAGACGGCCCCCACCGCGGACATGGCGACCGCGTGCGCCTTGCCCATGTAGCCGCCGCCGAGGATTCCGATGCCGATCTGCGTCATTCCAGCGTCCTTGCATTTCAATTTGCAACCGGTTGCAAAAGCTGTATCCTGAGCCCCGACGACCCGCAAGCGGCTTTCGCCGGCCGCCAGAAGTTTCAGGGAGGTTTGCGCCGCATGCCCGCATCCGAGAACACCGTCCGGCTGACCACGGCCCAGGCGATCATCCGCTGGCTCGTCAACCAGTATATCGAGATCGACGGAACGCGGATGCGCCTGTGCGGCGGCGGTTTCGGCATCTTCGGCCATGGCAACGTGACCTGTCTCGGCGAGGCGCTGCATAACGTGCGGGACGAGCTGCCGCTCTATCGCGGGCAGAACGAGACCAGCATGGGCTTTGCCGCCGCGGGCTATGCCAAGCAATGGCTACGCCAGCGCTTCATGTTCTGCACCGCCTCGGCCGGGCCGGGCACCGCCAACCTGCTGACGGCCGCCGGGCTCGCCCATGCCAACCGCCTGCCGATGCTCATGCTTTGCGGCGATACCTTCGTCACGCGGTTGCCGGACCCGGTGCTCCAGCAGATGGAGAACTTCTACGATCCGACCCTCGGGGTGAACGACGCCTTCAGGCCGTGCAGCCGCTACTGGGACCGCATCTGTCATCCGGCGCAGGTGATCCAGTCGCTTCCCGCCGCGATCGCTACCATGCTCGACCCGGCCGATTGCGGACCGGCCTTCATCGCGCTGCCGCAGGATGTGCAGGGCTGGACCTATGACTATCCGGCCGAGTTCTTTGCCGAGAGGGTACACCGCATCCGCCGCCAGTCGCCCGACGCGGCCGAGATCGCCGATGCCGCCGCCGCGATCCGGGCCGCCGAGCGCCCGGTGATCGTCGCGGGCGGCGGGGTGCAGTATTCGCGCGCGGTGGCGGAACTGACCGCCTTTGCCGAACGGCACCGCATCCCGGTGGTCGAGACCATCGCCGGGCGCGCGAACATGCGGGCGACGCACGAGCTGAATACAGGCCCCATCGGCGTGACCGGATCGAACAGCGCCAATGCCGTGGCGGGCAAGGCCGACGTGATCCTCGCCGTCGGAACCCGGTTGCAGGATTTCACCACCGGGTCATGGACCGCCTTTGCCGGGGATGCGCGGATCGTCTCGATCAACGCCGCGCGCCACGACGCGGGCAAGCACATGGCGCTGCCGGTCGTGGGCGATGCCAGGCTGTCGCTGGCGGCGCTGGACGCGGCGCTCGACTACACCGCGCCCGAGGCGTGGGTGCGTTTCGCGCGCGAGGAACGCCGCGACTGGGATGCCTATGTCGCGCGCAACGTCGCGCCCGGCAATCGGCCGAACTCCTACGCGCAGGCCATCGGCATCGTGAACGATCTCTGCCATCCGCGCGACCGGGTGGTGGCCGCGGCCGGCGGCCTGCCGGCCGAGGTCACGGCCAACTGGCGCACGCTCGAGACCGGAACGGTCGATGTCGAGTTCGGCTTTTCCTGCATGGGCTACGAGATCGCGGGGGCCTGGGGCGCCCGCATCGCCCAGATGGAGCGGGAGCCCGACCGCGATACCATAACCTTTTGCGGCGACGGCTCATACTTGATGCTGAACTCGGACCTCTATTCCAGCGTCCTCAGCCGCAAGAAGCTGATCGTGCTGGTTCTCGACAATGGCGGCTTTGCGGTCATCAACAAGCTGCAGAACAATACCGGCAACGAAAGCTTCAACAACCTGCTCTCCGATTGCCCGACGATCCCCGAGCCCTTCGGCGTGGATTTCGTGGCCCATGCCGCCTCGATGGGGGCCGCGGCCGAAAAGGTCGACACCCCCGCGGAACTGGCCGAGGCGTTCAAGCGCGCCAAGCGGTCGGACAAGAGCTACGTGATCGTCATGGACGTGGATGCCTACGAGGGCTGGACCACCGAAGGCCACGCCTGGTGGGAGGTGGGCACGCCAAATGTCACCGACAGCGAAAGCGTCCGCAAGGCCCACGAGGAACAGGAAGCCGGGCGCGCCGGTCAGCGGCGGGGGATCTGATGGAGCATCTGATCCGGGGCATCGAAAAGGGCCGTTTCGCGGTGTTCGGACGGGCCGGCATGGACCTGTTCGCCGATCCGCAGGGCACCAAGGCCGAGAATGCCGAGACCTTTCGCGCCGATCTGGGCGGATCCTCGGCCAATATCTGCGCCGGGCTGTGCAAGCTGGGCATGGCATCGGCGCTCGTGACCTCGGTCAGCGACGACACCGTGGGGCGGTTCTGCACCAACCGGCTGCGCCATTACGGCGTCGACACCCGATACGTGAAGGTTCTGGGCGGCGAATACCGCGTTTCGCTCGCCGTCTACGAAAGCACGATGGACGATTTCCAGCTCTGCATCTACCGCAACAACGCCGTCGATTTCCAGGTCACGCGAGACGACGTGGACCGGGTGGATTACGCGGATTTCGGCGCCCTGATCACCGCCGGGACCGTCTTTGCCGCCGAGCCGTCGCGCGGCTCGACCTTCCGCGCGTTCGAGAACGCCCGCAAGGCCGGCATCCCGGTGATCTTCGACATAGACTATCGCCCCTATAGCTGGCCCTCGGCACAGGTCGCGTCCGAGACGCTGACCCGCGCCGGCGAAGAGAGCGACATGATCGTCGGCAACGACGAGGAGTTCGGCTTCATGGCGGGCGGCATCGACAAGGGGCTCGAAAAGGCGCGTGCGCTGGCCGCCTCGGGCAAGCTCGTGATCTACAAGATGGGCGAGGGCGGTGCGATCACCTTTGCGCGCGGCGAGGAAATCCGCACCGGCATCTATCCCGTCACGGCCGTCAAGCCCAACGGGGCGGGCGACAGCTTCATCGCGGGGCTGCTTGCCGGCATCGCCGAGCGCCGGCCCCTGCGCGAGGCGGTGCTGCGCGGCTCGGCCTGCGCCTCGATCGTCGTCAGCCAGCCGGGCTGCGCCCCGGCGATGCCCGACGCGCGACAGCTCGACGATTTCCTGGCCGACCATCCCGGCCCCACAGAACCCTGAAAGGAGAGGCCGATGCATATCGCGCCCCATGACAATGCCAACATGCCCATCGTCGACGCGGATCACGACCTCGTCCCGCTGAATTACTTCAACATCGTCAAGCTGAAAGAGGGCGAGAGCTTCGACTACTCCGTGGCGGGCTACGAGACCTGCGTCGTTCCGGCCACCGGAACCGTGAATGTCGAGGTGGACGGGACCGCCTTTGACGGGATCGGCCAGCGGACCGAGAACGTCTGGGATGGCGAGCCCGAAGGCGTCTATGTCCCCTCCGGCGCCAGCGTCCGCATCACCTGCACCACGGACGCCACCGAAACCTTTGTCGCCGGGGCGCGCTACGACACCAAACTCGCGCCTTTCGCGGTCCGGGCCGCCGATCTGGACGTGGTACAATACGGGTCCGACGACACCAAGACCCATCGCAAGATCAAGCATATCCTGGGCGCCGGGCATCACGACCGGGTCGGCCGCCTGCTGGTGTCCGAGCTTTACACGGTGGGGCAGGGCGGCTGGTCCGGCTTTCCGTCGCACAAGCACGACACCGACCGCCGCGACGAGACGGGCGAACTGATCGAGACCCGCCACGACGAGACCTACAATTTCCGGTTCCGTCCCGATTACGGCTCGGGCCTTCAGATGCTGCAGCGCAAAGTGAACGAGCCCGGCGCCGCCTATCACATCATGAACGGCTCGACGGTGCTGATCGACAAGGGCTATCACCCCTGCGCCGTGCTGCCGGGCTACGAGATGTATTACTTCACCATCCTTGGCGGCCTCAGCCAGCGCAGCCTCAAGCAGTATTTCCAGCCGACCCACGCGGAGCAGCTCCATACCATTCCCGGCATCATGGACATGGTGGCCAAGTTCAAATGAGCCTCGTCACCCTGTCGCAGGTCCTGCAACCCGCGCTGCGCGACGGCTATGCCGTGGCGGGGCTCGTCACCCTCGGGTGGGAGGACATGCGCGCCTATGTCGCCGCCGCCGAGGCCGAGGATTGCCCGGTGATCCTGCAGGCCGGGCCCTCCTGCCGCGAACATACGCCGCTGCCGGTGCTGGGCGCGATGTTCCGCCACCTCGCCGAAACCGCGTCCGTTCCAGTCGTCGCCCATCTCGATCACGGCTACACGACCGAAGAGTGCCGCATCGCAATCGACAGCGGCTTTACCTCGGTGATGTATGACGGCTCGCGCAAACCGCTGGCCCGCAACATCGACGAAACCGCGGCCATCGTCGACATGGCCCACGCCGCGGGCGTCTCCTGCGAGGGCGAGATCGGGTTCGTGGGCTATTCCGGCGGCGAAATCTCGGCCGGAACCGACCCCGACGAGGCCGCGCGCTTTGCGCGGGATACGGGCGTCGACGCGATGGCGATCTCGGTGGGCAACGTCCATCTGCAACAGGACAGGCAAGGCGGTCTGGACGAGGAGCGCATCCGCGCCATCGAGGCGGTCACGCAGGTTCCGCTGGTCATTCATGGCGGCTCGGGCGTGCCGGTCGCACAGCGGCGCGCGCTGGCGCATGGCTCGGCGATCTGCAAGTTCAACATCGGCACCGAGCTGCGCATGGCCTTCGGGCGGGCGCTGCGCGCGGCGGTGGAGCGCGACCCGGACAGGTTCGACCGCGTGCAGATCCTGCGCGAAACCCATGAACCGCTGGTCGCCGCCACCCGAACGGTCCTGAGCGCGCTGAAACGGGGCTGAGCAGGGCTCCGCTCCTAGTTTCGAAACAGCCGGAACGCGCTCGCCGCCGCGTCCCAGAGGTCGAAGGCGCGGGCGTAGATGTGTTCGCGGGCGGTGAAGGGTCTGTCGCGCCGGCCCGCGATATCCGCCTCGAGCGTATCCAGAAGGCGCGCGAGGCGGCGGCGGTGGATGCCGGCCAGGCTTTGCACCGGGTCGGCGACGATGCCCGCAAAGGCTGCAAAGACCGATCCCGCCATGACCGAGGCCGCGACCGTCGCGCCGATCAGCCAGGGCGACGCGCCTATGCCGAAAATCCCGTACCACGCGCCGCCCAGCGTCTCGCCCAAGGGGAAAGACGCGATGGCGGTGCTGCGGGCCAGTGCATCGGCCACGCCCGGCGCCATCGAGATCATGCCCGGCGTCAGCGCCTGGAACACGAGCGCGCCCACGACCAGCACGCAGGCCGTCACCGTGATCTCGGCCACGGCCGAGCGGGTGCCCGCGTATTCCCCGACCGCCCCCTCGATCCTCTGCGCGAGGCCATGGGCCGCGTCGGGGCTGGCGCAATCGCGGAACGCCGCGCGCAACTGCGGCGCCTCCAGCACGGCGCGGGCCAGCGTATCCGGGTCGCCCGGATCGACCACGCCCGCGGGCGCGAGATCGAGAAGCTCGGCGGCAAGCAGGATCTCGACCCGGCGCGAAACCGCGGTCGGCAGCAGGATCCGCCGTCGCGACAGCCACTCCGCCCAGCGGACCCAACCGACCCGACGGAAAAGCGCCGCGCCGACCCGGCTCAGAACAAGCACGGGCGACAGCACGACATTGCAAGGCGCGCGCAGGATATCCCGACCGAAGGCCGCGCGATGCAGCCGCAGCGTCCCCGGCCATGTGAAATGCCGCGCGACAAAGCCATCGATCCGCGCCCGGCAGGCGTCGAGATACGCGCGCGCGACAGGATCGCCGGACGGCGGCAGATCGACACGCGATGACGGTGGAACCGGGGCGATGGGGGGCTCTCCTGTGGCGGCGAACGGGCCTCGGTCTGAGATATGTACGCAAGGCCCGTCTGGCGAGGGGCCGCGCGCCCCTTGGGCGTCATGCCGCCGTCGTCACTCCTGCTTTGCCCGCCTCTGCGACAGGATCAGCTTGCGGGCGATCTCGGCCATTGTGCCGGCGACAAGGCCGATCAGCGGGTTCGCGATCAGCGTCATGGCCGCCGTGACCGCGATGACGGGCCGGCAGGAGGGGCGGGCGTCGATGAGGCGGCGGCTGGCCCCGAGCTCGATCGCGGCAATCAGCAAGAGCGCGCCCAGCGTGGCTGCGGGGATCGCCTGCAGGGCCGGGCCGCGGATCTCGTGCGGCAGGAAGGCCAGCGCCATCAGCACCGCGCCGAGCATGATCGGGGCGCCTCCGGTCCGGGCGCCGAAGCGGTGATGCGCGGCCAGCCCGCCCGCGCCGTGACACATGGGCAGCGCGCCCAGCGGCGCGAGCAGCAGGTTCGCCGCCCCCGAGGTCAGGCACAACCGGCGGGGCGTCACCGTCGCGGCGCGCGCGCCGAAACTGTCGCCCGCGACCAGCACCGTCAGAAAGACCGCGTTCGTCACCGTCAGCGCCAGTTGCGGCAGCGCGAGGTCGAACAGCGCGACCCGTAGATCGTCCGCGACGGGCAGGGCGGGCGGCCATGTGCCGGCATGGGGAGCGGCCTCCGGGGCAAGGCCCGGATGGCCCGCGATCCAGCCCAGCGCCGCACCGCATAGCAACGCGGCGAGGGCGGCATGGGTGCCCCGCCGCAGCGCCGCCGCCGCCACGGCAAGCGATACCGCCGCGATGAGCGGCTGCCCGGCCATCAGCGTCAGCGCCAGCCAGCCGAGCGCCACCCCGAGGCCCAGTTGCAGGCCCGACATGACCGATTGCGGCACCAGCCGCGCGATCCGGTCGATGACCCCGCTGCTGCCCAGAACGACGAGGATCAGCCCGATGGCGACCCCCGCCATGGCCATCGCGCCGGGCGTCACCCCTCCGACGAGGGCGACGGCCGCGATGGCCTTCATCGGCTGGACGGGGACGGGCAAGCGGTAGATCAGCCCCGACGCGATATAGACCAGCCCGAACCCCATGAGCACGGTCTGTGCCGACAGCCCGACCAGCGCGATGGCCCCGAGGGTCAGCGGCAGCAGCGTTCCGATATCGCCCAGCGCGCCGTTGAAATCGCGCAGGTCGAAACGAAAGGCGGGATCGGTGCGGTCGGTCATCGTTCTGTCGCGGTCCGGGTCGACACTGCGGCGGCCTCGCATTGCATTCGCCGCCACGGGCCATACCATGATGCGTCAAGCGACACGCAGGAGATAGGGACCATGAAACTCAGCGCACGCAACAAGCTCGCCGGTACCGTCAAGGCCATCGACAAGGGCGCGGTCAACTCGACCGTGCAGATCGACCTCGGCGGCGGTGCGACCGTCACGGCGATGATCACCAATGCCTCGGTCGAGGATCTGGGGCTCGAGGTCGGCAAGACGGCCTATGCCATCGTCAAGGCGTCCGACGTCATCGTCGGCGCGGACTGAAGGTCGAGCGACGGCAGGCAAACCTTGCGCCCGCCGCGCGTCGTCTCGACCGTGACGGGGATGCCATAGACCGCGCTGAGGTTGCGCGCGGTCAGAACCGTATCGGCCGGCCCCTCGGCATGGGGCCGGCCGTCTTTCATCAAGAGCACCCTCGCATCCAGCGCAAAGGCCTGATCGGGGTCGTGGGTCGACAGGATGACGCCGCAGCCCGCCGCGCCCGTGTCGCGCGTCAGCCCCGCGATCTGGGCCAGCACCTGCGCGCGGTTGCCGAAATCGAGGCTCGCGGTCGGCTCGTCCATGACGATCAGCGCGGCCTCCTGCACCAGCGCGCGGGCGATCAGCACGAGCTGGCGCTGCCCCCCCGACAGGCGGGAATAGTCGCGATGCGCAAGGTCCGCGATGCCCAGCCGCGCCATGGCGTGACGCGCGGCCGCGCGGTCGCGGGCGCCGGGTTGCCCGAACAGGCCCAGCCGCGCCGTGCGGCCCATCAGCACGACGTCCAGCGCCTCGAAGGGAAAGGGCGGGGCATGGGCCTGCGGGACATAGGCGATGCGGCGCGCGATCTCGGCGCGGCGCTGTTGCGCGATCGGCTTGCCCCCCAGCATCACGCTGCCTGCCAGCGCCGGCAGCAGACCCAGGATCGTGCGGAACAGCGTGGTCTTGCCGCAGCCGTTCGGCCCCAGCAGGCACACCACGTCGCCGGGGCGCGCGACCAGCGACAGGCGGGTGCCGACGACCGTCGTGCCGTAGCCGATGGACAGGTCCCGCGCCTCGAGCATCACGACCACCCCCGCCGTCCGCGCGCCAGGAGCCATACGAAGAACGGCGCCCCGATAACGGCCGTCAGGATGCCCAGCGGCACCTCGATCTGCGCCATCGTGCGCGCCAGCGTGTCGACGACCAGCAGGTAGCCCGCGCCGATCAGCGCCGAGGCCGGCAAGAGCCGCCCGAACCCCGGCCCGACCAGCATCCGCGCGATATGCGGGATCACGAGCCCGACCCATCCCACGACACCGGCCAGCGCAGTGACGCTGGCGGTGATGAGCGTCGCGGCGACGATGACGAGAAACCGGGTGCGGGCGGCCTCGACCCCGAGCGCGCTGGCCTCCTCGTCGCCGAGGCTCAGCACGTTGATCCTCCAGCGCAAAAGCGCCAGCGGCACAAGCCCGGCCGCCACCGCGGGCAGGGCGGGCAGGATGTCGCCCGAGGTTACGGCGGCGAGCGAGCCGAGCAGCCAGAAGGTGATCGCGGGCAACTGGTCATATGGATCGGCCATGACCTTGAGCAGCGAGGTCGCGGCACCGGCCAGCGCCCCGATCACCACGCCGATCAGCACCAGCGTCAGCGTGCGGTCGGTATTGCGCACCAGTGACGCGACGAACGCCACGACCGCCACCGCCGCCATCCCGCCCGCAAAGGCCGAAAGCTGGATCGCGGCCACCGGCAGCGACAGGAATATCCCCGCCACCGCCCCGAGCCCTGCACCGGCCGAGACCCCGAGGATATCGGGCGAGACGAGCGGATTGCGAAACAGCGCCTGGTAGCTCGCCCCGGCGGCGGCCAGCGCCGCGCCCACCAGCAGCGCGGCGCCGACGCGCGGCAGGCGGATGTTCCACACCACGACCGCCGCCTGCGGATCGCCCCGGCCGACGAGCGCCGCGACCACCTCGCCGGGCGTCAGGCCATAGGGGCCGACCATGAGCGCGCCGATCGACAGGGCGGCGAGCCCCAGCGTCAGCCATCCCGCAAGCGTCGGCGCGGGGCGCGGTGCGGTCACATCGGCGGTCGTCCCTCGGCCCATTCGAGCAGCCTTTCCAGCGCGTCGTCGTCGAGATCGACGTGGTAATAGAGCTTGTAGAACGCCCGCGTGTCCTCGCGGAGGTCGCCCTCCCAACCGTCGGGATAAAGCAGCCCCGCCATCCAGATCAGCCCCATCATGCGGTTGAGCGAGGGCGGGCGGTCGATCCAGCCGAAAGGCGCCGTGGGGGACAGGTAGACCCGGCCCGCATCGACCGCATCGACGCCCTGCCAGAGCGGATCGTCGAAGACAGCGGCGTAGAAGTTCGGATCCCACGTCACGATCGTGTCGGGATCGGCGACGATCACCTGCTCCATCGAGCTTTGTACCAGCCCGCGCGTCGCGCCACCGTCATCGGCCACGTTGCGGCCGCCCGCGCGTTCGATGATCTCGGTATTGATCGACCCCTTCATCCCGGTCTCGAGCCCTTCGGGTCCGCGGGCCAGATAGACACGGGGGCGATCCTTTTCGGGGATGGCCTCGAGCATGGCGTCGATCCGGGCGAATGTGGCCTCGACATCCGCGGCCAGCGCCTCGGCCCGTTCGGGCACGCCCAGCGCGTCGCCCAGCAGGCGCAGCGCCCCGGCCGTGTTCTCGAACCGCCCGTCGATCAGCAGGTAGGGAATGCCGGTCTGGTCCTGAACGCGGTTCGCGAGATCGGTATAGGTGTCGCGGACCGAGCCGAAATCGATGATGAGATCGGGCGCGATCTCGAGCACGCGTTCGAGATTGGCCTCGCCGCCGCGGCCGGTGATGCGCCCGGTCTCGGGCAGGTCGCGGAAGGGCGCGGCGATATAGTCCCGCTCCTCCGGGCGCAGCGCGCGCGGCCAGCCGGTCAGTGCCTCGGGCTTGAGGATATAGACGAGGATCGCGGCCGGGGGGCCGGCGGCAAAGACCGTGTTGACCGTGTCGGGGATCTCGACGGTGCGACCGGCGCTGTCGGTGACGCTGCGCGCCTCGAGCGGCGCGGCCAACAGCAGCGCGAGCGTCAGAAGGACCGCGCGCATCTCAGTCCTCCCGTGGGCGCGCGCCCACGTCGAAGCCGTAATCGGCCAGCACGGACTGGCCCGCGGGCGACAGGATATAGAGCGCGAGCCGCCATGCCTCGGCCGGGGCGTCGTCCAGCACGATCAGCCCGTAATCGGCCCCGACCGCCAGGGCCGGGGGCACCTGCACGATCTGCAGGTCCGGCACCTCGTTGCGGGCCAGAACCGCGTTGGTGCAATAGGTCAGGAACAGGTCGGCCTGATCGCTGTCGAGCACCCAGGCATAGGCGTTGCGCCCCTCGGGCGGCGTCGCGCTGTCGGGGCCGCCCGTCAGTTGCAGCGCCTTGGCCTTGAGCGCCTCGGCGTGGTCGGTCTTGTCGAACAGCGCAAAGGCGTAGTCGCCCGACGGATCGGCCTTGGGCGTCGAGGTGCCGAGCCGGGTGTCCTCGTCCAGCATGGTGTCGAGCAGACTGTCGGTCGTCACCTCGAGACCGGGCCGCGCGAGCGCGCACAGCCCGTTGCGCGCGAAGAGCGCGACCGGCCCGCCCTTGCCGGCCTCGGCCAGCGTGCGGGGGTGGCGCATGTTGGCCGAGGCAAAGACATGCGCGGCCTCGCCGCCCTCGATACGCTCGCGCAGCAGCCCCGAGGGCCCGAAGGTCGTGGCAACCCCGCTGCCATGGGCCTGCGTATAGTCGCGCGCGATATCGGACATCGCGGCCTTGAGACTGCCCGCCGCGTAAAGCGACAGGTCCTGGGCATGAGCGGCGGTCATCGACAGGCCGAGACCCAGGGCGAGAACGAGATTTCGGTACATGGCATTCCTCGGAAAGGGGGTCGTCACGGGGCGGTGTCCTCGCCCGGCTTGGCGGGAGCCAGCGGGGTAAAGGCGCAGCGGTCGGGCTTCACGTCGATCAGGGGCGTGCCGTCGAGGCAGTCGAGCCCGCGCACGACCAGCGTGCCGCCCTCGATCCGCTCGAGGTGCACAATGCTCGTGCCGATAGGGTTCGGCCTGACGGGCGAGCGCAGGGCAAAGGTGCCGACGGTCCGGCCGTCGTTTTTCGGGCTTTGCCGAACGAGGTCGCGACGGCTGCGGTCGAGCCAGTAGAGCAGTTCGATCCGGTCATAGGCCTCGAGACCCTCGAGCGCGTCGTGCCAGGCGGGATCGAGCACGACGCGGCATTCCGGCCCGTCGAGCCGCCCTTGCCGCGGACAATCCTCGCGCCGCGCCCAGGGTGTCTCGATCCGCCCGATGAAGCGCAGCGCGGCATCGCCGGGCGGGTCCGTGTCTATCGCCCGCTCGCCGGGCCGCAGGTCGTCGGCGGTGCTCATTCGGGGTTCCGTAAATTATGCAGTACCATTTGTGTCGATCCCTTTTGCGGAAGACCGATTCCATCCCTGTTTGCGCGGGTTTCCCGGTAAAGGCCAGCCTTGAACTCGCTCGGGAAAGCTGCATAGCTATCGTCTGGCTGGAAATTATGCACCAAAGGGGGGCGCGTGCACGATATAGGGGATGCCCTTGGGCTTGCGGTGGCGCTGGTGCTGTCGGGCGATGCAGACCTGCTCGAGATCGTGCTGCTGTCGCTGCGCGTCAGCCTGTCGGCGACCGTCATCGCCTGCCTCGTCGGCCTGCCCATCGGGGCGCTGGTGGCCATCGGGCGGTTCCGGGGGCGCGATGTCGTGCTGATCGTGATGAACGCGCTCATGGGGCTGCCCCCGGTGGTGGTGGGGCTGCTGGTCTATCTGCACCTGTCGCGATCCGGCCCGCTGGGTTTTCTGGGCCTTCTCTATACGCCCACGGCGATGATCGTCGCCCAGACGATCCTGATCGCGCCCATCGTCGCGGCGCTGTCGCGGCAGGTGCTCGAGGATCTGCACACCGAATATGCCGAGCAGTTCCGTTCGCTCTGCCTCACGCGGCTCCAGACGATCCGGGCGCTTTTGTGGGACGCGCGCTATTCGCTTCTGACCGTCGGGCTGGCCGGGTTCGGCCGCGCCGTGGCCGAGGTGGGGGCGGTCATCATCGTCGGCGGCAATATCGACCACCTGACCCGCGTGATGACGACGGCCATCGCGCTCGAGACGTCAAAGGGCGATCTGGCGTTGGCGCTGGCGCTGGGGATCGTGCTGCTGGTGATCGCGCTGGGGGTGAATGCGGCGGTGCAATCGGTTCGCATCACGGCCGCGCGGCACGCCTATGTCTGACGCGCTGAGCCTCCCCGCCGCGGGTGCGGCGCGCCGGTCCTCCGAGGCGCCGATGCTGCCGCTGACGGTGCGCGATCTGGTACTGCGTTTCGGCGAGACGACGGTCCTCGACGGGCTCGCGCTGGATCTTGGCGCCATAGGATGCACCATGGTCATGGGCCCGAACGGGTCGGGCAAGAGCCTGCTTCTCAAGCTTCTCCACGGGTTGATCGAGCCTAGCGCGGGCCGCATCGACTGGGGCGGCCATGCCCCGCGCGAGGTCACGCGGCGGCAGGCGCTGGTGTTCCAGAAACCCGTGCTGCTGCGCCGGTCGGTCGCGGCGAACCTCGATTTCGTGCTCAAGGCGCGCGGCAAGGATGCGGGGCGGCGCGCGGCGCTGCTCGATCACGTCGGGCTCGCGCACAAGGCCGCGCAGCCTGCGCGGCTCCTGTCTGGGGGCGAGGCGCAGCGCCTCGCGCTGGCCCGTGCGCTGGCCACCGACCCCGAGGTGCTGTTTCTCGACGAGCCGACCGCCAGCCTCGACCCGGCCTCGGTGCTGGCCATCGAGCGTATCGTGTCGGACGCGCGGGCGCGCGGCGTGCGCATCGTCTTCGTCACCCATGACATGGGGCAGGCCCGGCGCATGGCCGACGACGTGGTGTTCCTGCACCGCGGCCGCGTGGCCGAGCACAGCCCCGCCCCGGATTTCTTTCCCCGACCCCGCTGCGCGGCGGCGCGGGATTACCTCGGCGGCAAGATCGTCGTCTGACCACCCAACGGAAACGGAGATATTTCCATGCTTGCAAGAACACTCGGGACGACCGCGATGGCGGTGCTGCTGGCGGGCGGGGCGCTGGCGCAGGATCAGTCGATCATCGTGCAATCCACGACCTCGACGGCCAATTCGGGCCTTTACGACTATCTCCTGCCGATCTTCGAGGACGAGACCGGCATCAAGGTCAACGTCGTGGCCGTGGGCACCGGGCAGGCCATCACCAATGCCGAGAATTGCGACGGCGACGTGCTGCTGGTCCATGCCAAGGCCGCCGAAGAGAAATTCGTCGAATCGGGCTTCGGCACCGAACGCACGGACCTGATGTACAACGACTTCGTCATCGTGGGGCCCGCCGACGACCCGGCCGGCGTCGCGGGGATGCAGGACGCGCAGCCCGCGCTGTCGCAGATCGCCGAGCAGGGCGCGCTTTTCGCCTCGCGCGGGGATGACAGCGGCACCCACAAGAAAGAGATGGCGCTTTGGGAGGATGCGGGCGTCGATCCGACCGCGGCCTCGGGCGACTGGTATCGCGAGACCGGGTCGGGCATGGGCGCGACGCTCAACGCGGGGATCGGCATGGGCGCCTATGTCATGACCGACCGCGCCACCTGGATCAGCTTCGACAACAAGCAGGATTACGAGATCCAGGTCGAGGGCGACGAGGATCTGTTCAACCAGTACGGCGTGATCCCGGTCAGCCCCGAGAAATGCCCCTCGGTCAATGCCGAGGCCGCGCAGAGCTTTGCCGATTGGCTCGTCTCCGAAGAGGGGCAGTCGGCCATCGCTGGCTTCGAGGTCGCGGGGCAGCAGCTTTTCTTCCCCAACGCGCCCGAGAATTGATAGGCTTGCCGGGGCGGCGCGATGCCGCCGCCCCGGTGCTGCCAGTGGATGACCATGACGGATACGGCCTTTCCCGACCACGAATACCTCACCGTCAAGGAACTGGCCGAGCTGTTGCGCCTCAAGGAACGCAAGGTCTATGACCTCGCCGCCTCGGGCGAGGTGCCCTGCGCGCGCGCGACCGGCAAGCTCCTGTTTCCCGCGGACGGGATTCGCGACTGGATCGCCCGGTCGCAGACCGGCGGCGGGGCCGCGCCCGAGCAGTCCGCGCCGCGCCCCGCGATCGCGCTGGGCAGCCACGATCCGCTGCTCGACTGGGCGATCAGGCAGTCGCGCTGCGGGCTCGCTACCTATTACGACGGCTCGCTCGACGGGCTCGACCGCTTCGCCCGCGGCGAGGGCGTGATGGCGGGGCTGCATGTCCGTGATGCGAGCTCGGACCGCTGGAACGTCGACGCGGCCGAGCGGGTCGCCTCGGGTCTGGATGCCGTGCTGATCGCCTTTGCCGCGCGGCGGCGCGGGCTGGTGTTCCGGCCCGGCGACCGCGCGCCCGAGGGGCTGCCCGATCTCGCCGGGCGACGCGTCGTCCCGCGCCAGCCGGAATCGGGCACCGAGACGCTCTTTCGCGAACTCGCGGCGGCCGAGGAGCTGGACCTCGGCGCGCTCATCCTCGCCGACGAGGCCCGCACCGAGGACGAGGCCGTCGAGGCCGTGCGCCGTGGCGAGGCCGATATCGCCTTCGGGCTCGAGGCGGTGGCGCGATCCTTCGGGCTCGAGTTCCGGCCGCTGGTCGAGGAACGCTTCGATCTGCTGGTCGATCGCCGCGGGTATTTCGAGCCGCCGATGCAGGCCCTGCTAGCGTTTTGCGCCACGGAGCGGTTCGCCGCGCGCGCAGCGGCCTCGGGCGGATACGATACCGGGATGCTCGGGCGGGTCGTCTGGAACGCCTGACCGGGCGGGGCTCGGTCTGGTAGGCCCGGAGGGATTCGAACCCCCAACCAAAGCGTTATGAGCGCTCTGCTCTAACCGTTGAGCTACAGGCCCCACCTGAGCCACGGGCCTAGAGCGCCCCGCCGCCACGGTCAAGCGCGCCGCCATGGTGCGACGCGGGCGTTGCAACGGCGCGCGGGTTTGGATAACCCCGCGCAAACCGTCGAAAGGGCCCCCGGACATGAGCGAGACCAAGCGCACGGGACACGGCCTGACCTATGCCGAGGCCGGTGTCGATATCGACGCGGGCAACGCGCTGGTCGACCGGATCAAACCCGCGGCACGCGCCACCGAACGCCCCGGCACCATGGCGGGACTCGGCGGGTTCGGCGCGCTGTTCGATCCGCGCGCCGCGGGCTATGCCGACCCGATCCTCGTGGCCGCGACCGACGGTGTCGGCACCAAGCTGCGCGTGGCCATCGACACCGGCCATGTCGACGGGGTCGGGGTGGATCTCGTGGCGATGTGCGTGAACGACCTCGTCTGCCAGGGGGCCGAGCCGCTGTTCTTTCTCGACTATTTCGCGACGGGCACGCTCGATACCGAGACCGCCGCGCGGGTGGTCGAGGGCATCGCGCGCGGCTGCGTCGAGGCGGGCTGCGCGCTGGTGGGCGGCGAGACGGCCGAGATGCCCGGCATGTATCGCGCGGGCGATTTCGACCTCGCGGGCTTTGCCGTGGGCGCGATGGAGCGCGGCGCCGACCTGCCGCGCGACGTGGCCGAGGGCGACGTGCTGATCGGGCTCGGCTCGTCGGGGGTCCATTCCAACGGGCTGTCGCTGGTGCGGCGCGTGGTCGAGCGGGCGGGTCTTGGATGGGACGACCCCGCGCCCTTTGCCGAAGGGCCCTTGGGCGCGGCGCTGCTGGTGCCCACGCGGCTTTACGTGCGGCCCGTGCTCGAGGCGATCGCCAAGCCCGGCCTCGTCCATGCGCTGGCCCATATCACCGGCGGCGGTCTGACCGAGAACCTGCCGCGCGTCCTGCCCGATGGCCTAGGGGCCGAGATCGACCTCGACGCCTGGGATCTGCCTGCCGTGTTCCGATGGCTGGCCGAGGCGGGCGACGTGGCGCCGTCCGAAATGCTCAAGGTGTTCAACTGCGGCATCGGCATGATCGCCGCCGTGCCCGCGTCCCGCGCCGACGAGGCCGAGGCGCTTTGGGCCGCGCATGACCTCTCGCCCTGCCGCATCGGGCGCGTGACGCAAGGGGCGGGCATCCGCTATGCCGGAACGCTGCTGTGATCGGGGTCGCGATCCTGATCTCGGGCGCCGGCTCGAACATGGTCGCGCTGGCCGAAAGCATGACGGGCGATCATCCCGCGCGCCCGGTGCTGGTGCTGTCGAACCGGCCCGATGCGGCGGGGCTGGACCGCGCGCGCGACATGGGCATCCCCACGGCCTGCGTCGATCACCGGCTCTTTGGCGGCGACCGCGCGGGGTTCGAGGCCGAGATGCTGCGCCATCTCGAGGCCGCGTCGCCAGACCTGATCTGCCTGGCCGGGTTCATGCGTATCCTCACCCCCGGCTTCGTTTCGCGATTTGAGGGGCGGATGCTCAACATCCACCCGTCGCTCCTGCCGAAATACCGCGGGCTCGACACCCATGCGCGGGCCATCGCGGCGGGCGACACCGAGGCCGGCTGCACGGTCCACGAGGTCGTGCCCGATCTCGACGCGGGGCCGGTGCTGGGCCGGATGGCCGTGCCCATCGCGCCGGACGACACGGCGCAGACCCTCGCCGCGCGGGTCCGGGCGGCCGAGCACGATTTATACCCGCAGGTTCTGCGAGGGGTGGCCGAGAGCCTTCGCGACGCCGCCTGATCTTCCATATTCCCGACGCCTCGCATATTCCGCCAGCATGAGTGCCCCATTGCCCGATACAGCCCCCATCGTCACCCTGACCGACACCGATGCCCTTGCCGCGTTCTGCGCCCGCGCCCGCGCGCATCCCTATGTCACCGTCGATACCGAGTTCCTGCGCGAACGGACCTATTACGCGCAGCTCTGCCTCGTGCAGCTGGCGATTCCGGGCCCCGGCGGGGGCGAGGCGGTGCTGGTCGATCCGCTGGCAGATGGCCTGTCGCTGGCCCCGCTCTACGAGCTGTTTCGCGACGAAAGCGTGGTCAAGGTGTTCCACGCGGCGCGGCAGGATCTCGAGATCTTCCTGCATGACGGCGACGTGATCCCGAGGCCGCTTTTCGATACGCAGGTCGCGGCGATGGTCTGCGGCTATGGCGAGCAGGCGGGCTATGAAACGCTCGCGCGCAAGATCGCGCACCAGACCGTCGACAAGAGTTCGCGTTTCACGGATTGGTCGCGCCGGCCGCTGACCGACGCGCAAAAGGTCTATGCGCTGGCCGATGTGACCCATCTGCGCATCATCTACGAGGATCTCGCCGCGCGACTCGAGGAAACCAACCGTACCGCCTGGGTCGAAGAGGAAATCGGCATTCTCACCGATCCCGCGACCTACCGCACGGAACCCGCCGATGCCTGGCTGCGCATAAAGACGCGCACCCATTCGCCGAAATTCCTGGCGCTGGTGCGCGAACTCGCCGCCTTCCGCGAGGAATACGCGCAAAAACGCAACGTCCCGCGCAACCGCGTCTTCAAGGACGATGCGTTGATCGAACTGGCCTCGTCCAAGCCGCGCAACGACAAGGATCTGGGCCGCGCGCGCCTGCTCGGGCGCGATGCGCGCCGCGGCGAGATCGCGGCCGGCATCCTGCGCGCGGTGGAGCGTGGCCTGGCCACCGATGCCAGGAACGCGCCGCAGCCCGACCGCAGCCGCGAGAACCTGAACGTGAACCCCGCGCAGGCCGACCTGCTGCGCGTCCTGCTCAAGGCCAAGGCCGAAATGGCCGGCGTGGCGCAAAAGCTCATCGCGACCTCGTCGGACCTGGATTTCATCGCCGCGGGCAAGCGCGACGTGGCGGCGATGCAGGGCTGGCGCGCCGAGGTGTTCGGCCGCGATGCCGCACGGCTTCTCGATGGCGAGATCGGGCTGGCCGCGCGGGGCGGGGATGTCGTGGTGTTCGACCTGACCTGACGGCGCTCAGCGCCGGACCGACAGCGCCCCCGAGGCCCCCGATACCCGGATCTCGCGGATGCCGTCGAGTTCGCGGTTCGACAGCTCCGCCCCGACCGTGATCTCGCGCGAGCGCGGGGTCGCGACGCCCGTGGCCCTCAGGGGCGGGACGGCGCGAAAGGCAAAGACCGCGACGCCCGCCTCGGCCGAGGCGACGCGCACCAGCTCGCCGTCCCAATAGCCCTGAACCGGCGGAATGCCGGTGGCCTGGATGACGGCGCCATAGGGGTTGGCGGTGACACGCAGATCGGTAACGGTCGGCATCAGGGGCCGCTGATCGGTCTCGACCGCGCGGGCGCCCGCCACCGCGGGCCGGGCCTCGGCACCGCCGAACCAGTTGAGCGGATTGAGCCGCGAGGCGCAGCCAGCAAGGCTCAGCACGATGGCCGTCGCCACGAGATATCGGCCCATATTCCCCTCCGACCGTCTGTTCCCGCCCGGATTAGCAGGGCAGGGCGGCGTTGGAAAGCGCGGCGCGGGCCGCTTGCCCTCGGGGGGTGCTGCGCTTACCTCGGGGTCACGCCCAGACCGACGGAGACCGACCCATGGCCACCCCCGCCTTCGAGGAAATCGCCGAAACCTTCGAGTTCCTGGACGAATGGGAAGACCGCTATCGCCACGTGATCGAGATGGGCCGCGCGCTCGAACCGCTCGACGCCTCGCTCAAGGTGCCCGCGACCAAGGTCGAGGGCTGCGCGAGCCAGGTCTGGCTGGTGCCCACGCTCGAGCATGGCCGCTTCGATTTCCGCGGCGACAGCGACGCGATGATCGTCAAGGGTCTGATCGCGGTGCTGCATGCGCTCTATGCCGGGCTGCCGCTGGACGAGGTGCGCGCGGTCGACGCCCCGGCCGAATTGCGGCGGCTGGGTCTGGACGAGCATCTGTCCTCGCAACGCTCCAACGGGCTGCGCGCCATGGTCGAGCGGATCCGCGCGACGGCCGAAAAGGCCGAGGCCTGAGCGCCCTCGCGCGCCACCCGTCGATTAACCACGATCACGCAACGGATGCCCCCGATTGCGTCGAATGACGGCGAGTTGGGCGTAAATCGCCACATTCGCGTCGCGGATTGTCCGCATTGCCGGGGCAAAACTCTCCTCCACAACCCGATGGTTTCGCACGACGTTCGACGCGCAATGCATGACCTCGGGGCGTGGGGTCGCCCGATCACGGGCGGCCGGACCGAGGGGACTGGGCCATGGCGCAATACACGGTTGTCGGAAAAGGCGAGCTCGACCCCGACGATATCGTCGTGGACGGCCCCGGCCTGTTCCGGGTCGAGGCCGACAAGCTTCAGGCGGTCGATCTTTCCGACGGCGACAGCGTCGTCATCGCCCCGACGGCCGACCAGGAAATCCAACTCGGGACAAGCGCGGGGGCGCCCATCTCGGTCTCGGTCGAGTTCGACGGCGCGAACCCGCATGTCTTCGGAATGGTCATCGGGCCGAATATCGCGGCCGATGTCGCCATCGAGAACAACGTCACGCTTGCCACGATCCAGGCCGGAAAAGCCCATTCCCTTACCGTGAACGGCGCGGCCGGCAGCGTGGTCGCGGGCGAGATCCGGGGGAGCGAGAACGACGATGCACTGACCTTCGGCCACCAGTCCGAGCTGGACGGGATCACACTGGGGCGCGGGGACGACGTGCTGACCGTCGGAAAGAACGCCGATTTCTGGGGCGATCTGAACGCGGGGGACGGGCGCGACACGATCGTCATCGGCGACGGCTACGATTTCCACGCGCGCAAGCTGATGACGGGAGAAGGCGCGGACACGATTTGGCTGGGCGATGCCGCAAATGGGGCGCGGGCCTTTGAACTCGACGCAGGCAGGGGCGACGACACGGTTCGGCTGGGCGGGATCGACCCGTCGATGGCCAACAGGATCATGGCCGGGTCGGGCAGCGATTACGACGAGCTGACCATCGCCACGAGCAGCCCGGCCGAACGTGCCGATCTCATCGCCGCGCTACAGGCGCAGGGATATACCCAGAACGGGGCCGGATGGGACGAGGCGTCGAAATCCACCGTCACATGGCAGAACACCAAGATCGAGAATTTCGACCGGATCAATATCGTCTGTTTCGCCTCGGGCACGCGAATCACGACGGCCGAGGGCGCGGTCGCGATCGAGGATCTGCGCACGGGCGACCGGGTGCTGACCCGCGACGCGGGGTTCCAGTCGATCCGGTGGATCGGCCGGACCCGCGTGCCGGCAGACGGTCATCTTGCCCCCATCCGCTTTGCGCAGGGCGCCATCGGCAATACGCGCGCCCTGCGGGTGTCGCCGCAGCACCGGATACTGCTCGCCCATCGCCAGCTCGGCCTGTATTTCGACGAGGCCGAAGTACTGGTTCCCGCCCGGATGCTGGTCAATGGCCGTACGATCACCGTCGATCCGGGCGGCGAGGTCGAATATCACCACATGCTCTTCGACGACCACCAGATCGTCTTTGCCGAAGGCGCCCCGAGCGAGAGCTTTCACCCCGGCCGGATCGGCATGGGCAGCCTCGCCCGCGAGGCCCGCGCCGAGATCCACGCCCTGTTTCCCGAACTGGCCGAGGATCCACGCGCCTATGGCGCCTCGGCCCGCATCACGCTCCGCCATCACGAGGCACGGCTCGCCTCCGAACTGATGGGCTTATCGCCCCCGCAGCAGGAAAGACCGACAGCATGATCCAGGCCGAGGCGCAGACCGCAATTCCCCCGCCGCCCCCAGGTTTCGGCAGTTTCACCCAACCCGACGCCGCCGCGATGCGGGCCGATCTCGATGCGCTGGCCGGGCAGGCGGGGCGGCTCCTGGGAACCTCCGTTCAGCGGATCGAGGCGCCGGGCGGGCCGCGCCGCGCCAGTCTGCGGTTGATCTTGGGCGACGGGCGCCGCGTCATCGCCACGCGCCGCCCCGACCGGGCCGAGCGGCTGCGCGAGGCGCTGGTGCTGGGCATCCTCGACGGGGCCGACGGCCATGTCCCGAGGCTGCTGGCCTTCGGCGGCGGGGTCTTGATCCAGGAGGATTGCGGCGGCGCACGGCTGTCCGACGCGCTCGCCGCGACCAAGAGCATCATGCGCGAGACCATCGCGGCCGACGCGGTGGCGTCGCTGGCCGCGATCCGCAGGATCGCGACCGCCACGGGCATCGCGCAGGAACTGCCCTTCATCGGCATGGCCTCGGACTGGCTGGCCGATTTCTCGCTCGGGCCGGTGCGCCTGGCCGAACGGCTTGGCATCGCCGCGCCGCGCTATGACGTGCCGGGGCTCGCGCAATCGCTCATTGCCGGGCCGCAGGTCTTTACCAAGTGGGACGCGCGGCCGGGCAATGCCGCGCTGTCGGATGACGACCCGGTGATGTGGTTCGACTGGGGCATGGTCGGGCGCCGCGGCGGGTTCGAGGATGTCGCGGCGCTGATCTCGGACGAGTTCTGGCCGCTCGACGCAGCCATGTCGCTGCGCATCGTGGCCGAGGAATTGCCCGACACCGATTCGGGGCCGCTTGCAACCTATGCGATGCTTCACGCCTGCAGCCGGCTGCGCAAGATCCTGCGGCAGGCGGCGACGGGCGGCTGGGAAACCAACGACCGGACGCTGCGCCATTACGACCTGATCGGCGTGGCCCGCCCGATGTCCGCCGCGCTGGCGCGGCGCGCGCGCGACTACGCGCTGACCGATGCGGGAACCGAGGCGCTGGGCCCGTTCTTCGACAGGGTGGCGCGCCGGGTCGAGGACGAGGACGCCGACTGAGCGCGACGCCGCCCGCGGCTACTCCGGCAGCGCCATGGCGGCGTGGTCGAGCCAGCGCGCCAGCGGTTGCGCCGCACCGTCCATTCCGGCCAGCGCGGCGGCCGTCGCGGTGACGCGAAGGGCAAGCTCGCGGCTGACCCCGATCCGGTCATAGCGCCGCATCCGCGCCGCGTCCTGCCATCCGTGCCGGCCCTGCTGCCCGAGGATGAGGCGGCAGCGCTCGATCCCCTGCAACACGGCAAAGCGGATGAAAAGCGGCTCGTGACCGGGCGCGACAAAGCCGGTACGCCGCAACAGGTCGCGCGAGCTGTCGGCGGGCAGGGGCCAGAACTCGTCCGCGACAAGGAACGCCGCATCCTCGACGCCCGCGCGGCGGCCGTAATCCTCCCAGTCGAACCAGATCACGCGGCCATCCGCGGCGATCGCGGCATTGCCGGGCCGCGCGTCCCACTTGATGAAGGCCAGCGGCAGGCTGGTCAGCCCATGGGCCAGCGCGGCCGCATCGTAATCCGGCGCGGGGATGCCCAGCCTTTCGGCGAGGCGCACCGGCCCGCGCGCAAAACTGCCCAGCCATTCGGGCCCGTTGGCGATGGGCGGCAGGTCGGCTACGAGCCCGAGCCGCCGCGCCGCGCGCTTGATCTGCAGCAGGCTTTCGAGGGCGGCGGCCGCGACCGTCTCGCGGCCCTGCGCGTCCTGCCTTTCAAGCTCGGCGGTCAGGCGACGGTTGCCCGCGTCGCTCTGGAAACTCCAGCCGCGCGATTGGCCGAGAAACCGCGGCACAGGCGCATCCTCGCGCGCCAGCGCCTCGAGCAGCGCAATCTCGCGCGCGCGCCGCGCCGGGTCGGCGCGCCATGAGGCGATCACCGACCGCCCCCCGAGATGCACCCGGACGCTCGCCCTGCGGCGGCCGCCGGGCGCGGTGATCCGGTCGACCGGATCCCCGAACAGCGCCTCGGCCGCTTGCGCCGCGTCCTCTGCCGGCGGCGGCCCGCCATCCGTGCCGTTCATCGCCCTTGCCCCTGGGTTCACCCCGACAGGGGGGCAACGGATCGTGCCGAACCGCAAGCCGGTTCCGGCCGTGATCGCGGAGTGTTTCATATTTTGCGACAAACCGGCCAATCGGGCGCAATTGTGCGTAAATTGATCGGGTTTGGTGCCGTATCGCGCAAAGATGAAGAATTGATTACCGCCGCGGGATGTCGGATAGGAACATGACGGCGGCGATCCTTTCGGTCGCCGCTTGGTATGTGCCGATCCGTCGGTGCATCAACCGCCCGATCCCGCGCCTCTTTCCGGTCCCGCGATGCGACCGCGGGGGGCGGCGCCCGATCCGGCACGAGGCACAGGACCGGAGGCCCGTCACTCGACAGGGTCGCCTGGGGGAAACGAACATGGCACGGATAAACGGTACCAAGGGCGACGACTCGATCGTCGGTACGGATGGCGACGACACGCTGCGGGGCAGGGACGGTGACGACACGATCCGCGGCCTCGGGGGCGACGACCGGATCGACGGCGACGATGGCGACAACCTGATCCTGGGCGGCGACGGCGACGACCGGATCGACGCGGGCTCGGGCGCCGATACCGTTGCCGGGGGCGCCGGGGACGACACCATCGACGGCGGCAAGGGCGACGATTGCCTGGCGGGCGGCGCGGGCGATGACGCGATCCGCGGCGGATCGGGCGACGATGCGATCTCGGGCGGTGCCGGCGACGATACGATCGAGGGCGGCAAGGGCCGCGATGTGCTGACGGGCGACGATGGCGACGACGTGATCCTCGGCGGCTCGGGCAACGACGATCTTTACGGCGGCGCAGGCGAGGACCTGCTGATCGGTGGCAAGGGCGGCTCGGGCTCGAAATCGGGCGGCGACCGGTTCTTTGTCGGGCTGCAGGGCGGCGGGACCGACACGGTCTTTGGCGGCTCGTCCCATCTGTACGGCTCGGGGTCGGGGTCCGGCTCGCGCGGCGGATCGGCCAAGGGGGCCGACGAGAACGACACGCTCTATGTCGAAGGTCCGGTTTCCGTCACGCTGGAAAGCGGCGAGACCTTTACCCTCGACCCGGGAGAGATCCGCGCGATCATCCGCGAAAAGGACGGGATCGACGACGACCTGCAGGATGGCGGGATCGCGACGCTGAGCGATGGCACGCGGGTCGATTTCGACGATATCGGGCGGATCGCCTCGGTCGAAAGCGTGGACGCGCCGCCGCCCTGCATCTGCTTCACGCCGGGCACGGCCATCCTGACGCGGCGCGGGCTCGTCGCGGTCGAGGATCTGCGGCCGGGCGACCGGGTGTTGACCCGCGACAACGGGTTCCAGACGGTAAGCTGGGTCGGCGCGCGCGATGTGACCCCGTCCGAGATGATGCGCCGGACCGAGCTGCGCCCGGTGCTCATCCGCGCCGGATCGCTCGGGCCGGATTGCCCCGAAACGGATATGCTGGTGTCGCCGAACCACCGCATGCTGATCCAGGGCGGGGATACCGAGCTGCTGTTCGCCACGCCCGAAGTGCTGATAGCGGCCAAGCATCTGCGCGCGCGGGCGGGCGTCGCCCGGACGATGCCAAGGGCGGGCGTCACCTATGTGCACATCATGTGCGACCGTCACGAGGTCGTGCTGGCCGATGGTGCCTGGACCGAGACCTTTCACCCCGGCGATTATGCGATGAACGGGCTTCAGGACGATCAGCGCGGCGAGATCCTGTCGCTTTTCCTCGAACTCGGCCGCCCCGAGGGGATCGAGGCCTATCGCGCCTCGCGCCTGATCGCCCGTCGCCACGAGGCGGAATTGCTGCTCGGCTGAGCCACGGAAAAGGGCCGGCGCGTCCTGCGACGCGCCGGCCCCGGTCTCAGACGGTATCGCGGCTTATTGCTGCCAGGATTTCACCAGCTCGTCATAGGCGATGGTTTCCGGCTCTTCGTCCTCGTTCTCGAGCTTGGGCTTGGGCGCGCCCGGCTGCTCTTCGAGCCAGTAGGACGGATCGCGCTGTTCGTTCAGCGCGGGGCCGAACTCGCCCTGGACGCCGGCCCGCTCGAGCCGCTCCATGACGCTTTCCATGTCGGCGCAGAGCTTGTCGAGCGCCTCTTGCGGGGTCTTCGCGCCCGACATGGCGTCGCCGATATTCTGCCACCAGAGCTGTGCCAGCTTGGGATAGTCGGGCACGTTGGTGCCGGTGGGCGACCATGCGGTGCGCGCCGGCGAGCGGTAGAACTCGATCAGGCCGCCGAGGCGTCCGGCCCGCTCGGTGAAGTGATCCGAGTCGATGGTGCTTTCACGCACGAAGGTGAGGCCCACGTCGGATTTCTTGACGTCCACCGTCTTGGAGGTGACGAACTGCGCATAGAGCCAGGCGGCCTTGGCGCGGTCGACGGGGGTCGAGTTCATCAGCGTCCAGGATCCCACGTCCTGGTAGCCGACCTTCATGCCTTCCTCCCAGTAGACGCCGTGCGGGCTGGGAGCGAGGCGCCATTTCGGCGTACCGTCCTCGTTCATCACCGCAGGGCTGTCGACCAGGGGCGCGACAAAGGTGGTGTACATGAACATCTGCTGCGCGATGTTGCCCTGTCCGGGGACGGGACCCGCCTCGGAGAAAGTCATGCCCGCGGCCGAGGGCGGCGAGTATTTCTGGAGCCACTGGATCGCCTTGTCGACGGCATAGACCGCCGCGGGCGAGTTGGTGGCGCCGCCGCGATCGACGCAGGCGCCGACGGGCTGGGACTGCTCGTTGACGCGGATCCCCCATTCGTCGACCGGAAGGCCGTTGGGGCTGCCCTTGTCGCCCATCCCGGCCATGGACATCCACGCGTCGGTGTAGCGCCAGCCGAGCGACGGGTCCTTCTTGCCGTAGTCCATGTTGCCATAGACTTCGACGCCGTCGATCTCGCGGCCGGTGAAGAACTCGGCGATATCCTCGTAGGCCGCCCAGTTGACCGGAACGCCGAGCTCGTAGCCGTATTCCTCCTGGAAGGCGGCCTTGATCTCGGGATCGTTGAACCAGTCGTAGCGGAACCAGTAGAGGTTCGCGAATTGCTGGTCGGGAAGCTGGTAGAGATTGCCGTCAGGGCCGGTGGTGAACTGCGTCCCGATGAAATCCTCGAGATCCAGCGTCGGCGAGGTCACGTCCGCGCCCTCGTTCGCCATCCAGTCGGTCAGGTTGCGCACCTGCCCATAGCGCCAATGCGTGCCGATCAGGTCGCTGTCGTTGACATAGGCATCATAGACGTTCTGGCCCGACTGCATCTGCGTCTGCAGCTTTTCGACCACGTCGCCTTCGCCGATGAGGTCGTGGGTCACGTTGATCCCGGTGATCGCCGCAAAGGCCGGGGCGAGGACCTGCGACTCGTATTCATGGGTCGTGATCGTTTCCGACACGACGTTGATATCCATGCCCCGGAACGGCTCGGCGGCATCGACGAACCACTGCATCTCGGCCTCCTGCTCCTCGCGGGTCAGGGTGGACATGCCGTCGATTTCGGTGTCGAGGAACTGGCGCGCTTCCTCCATGCCGGCGAGCGCCGGCCCGGCGGCGAGGCCGCAGACCAGCGCAAGCGCGGTCGAGGATCTGAGTGTAACGTTCATGGTTTACCTCCCATGGTTTGGTGAACGTCGAAGAAATCCGTCAGACATAGCGGAATATGACCGCCGCGACGCCAAGACAGACGAGTAGCGCCCAGGCCTGCGGCGCGATGCCGAAGCCCAGCCACGCGAGATTGATGAAGGCCGAGGCGAGCAGCGTGATGAACAATCGGTCACCCCGCGTCGTCTCGATCCCCAGCACGCCCACGCGCGGCGTCTCGGGCCGCTTGATCGCGAGGATGCTGAAGACCACGAGCAACAGCGCGATCACGAGGAAAAAGGCCGCCGTGGGCCAGGTCCAGGCCATCCATTGCATCGTCACACCCTCCCCAGGGCAAAGCCCTTGGCAATGTAGTTCCGCACGAAGAACACCACGAGCGCGCCCGGCACGATGGTCAGCACCCCGGCCGCGGCCAGAACGCCCCAATCGACGCCGGCCGCGCCCACGGTGCGCGTCATGGTGGCGGCGATGGGCTTGGCTTCGACGCTGGTCAGCGTGCGCGACAGGAGAAGCTCGACCCACGAGAACATGAAGCAGAAGAACGCCGCGACACCGATCCCCGACGAGATCAGCGGCATGAAGATCTTGATGAAGAACCGCCCGAAGGAATAGCCGTCGATATAGGCGGTTTCGTCGATCTCCTTGGGAACGCCGCGCATGAACCCCTCGAGGATCCATACGGCGAGCGGCACGTTGAACAGGCAATGCGCCAGCGCTACCGCGATATGGGTGTCGAACAGCCCGACCGACGAATAGAGTTGGAAAAAGGGCAGGGCAAAGACCGCGGGCGGCGCCATGCGGTTCGTCAGCAGCCAGAAGAAGAGGTGCTTGTCGCCCATGAAGTTGTAGCGGCTGAAGGCATAGGCCGCGGGCAGCGCCACCGTGAGCGAGATCGCGGTGTTCAGCACGACGTAGATCAGCGAGTTGACATAGCCCATGTACCACGAGGCATCGGTCAGGATCGTCGCGTAGTTCTGCAAGGTCAGGTTCTGCGGCCAGAGCGAGAACTGCCCGAGGATCTCGGTATTCGTCTTGAGGCTCATGTTCAGCAGCCAGTAGATCGGCAGCATCAGGAACAGCAGGTAAAGCCCCATCACCACGGCCGACCCCGAGGGCCGGAACCGGCGCGCCGTGCGCACGTCGTTGCGCGCGGCGGTCAGGTCTTCGGGCAGGTGGCCCGCGCCGGGGGCCTCGATGGTCGCATCGCTCATTTCGCGTCCCTCCGGTCGAGGTTAACCATCACGGTGTAGAACACCCACGAGATCACGAGGATCACGAGGAAATACATCAGCGAGAACGCCGCCGCCGGGCCGAGGTCGAACTGCCCCAGTGCCATCTTGACGAGGTCGATCGACAGGAACGTCGTCGCGTTGCCGGGGCCGCCCCCGGTGACGACGAAGGGCTCGGTATAGATCATGAAGCTGTCCATGAACCGCAGCAGGATCGCGATCATCAGCACGCCCAGCATCTTGGGGAGCTCGATATAGCGGAACACGGCCCAGCGGCTCGCCTGGTCGATCTTGGCGGCCTGGTAATAGGCGTCGGGGATGGATTGCAGCCCGGCATAAGCCAGAAGTGCAACGAGCGACGTCCAGTGCCAGACATCCATCACGATGACGGTCGTCCAGGCGGCATAGAACCCTTGGGTGTAGTTGTAGTCGATCCCCAGCGCGTCGAGCGTATAGCCCAGAAGCCCGATATCCACCCGGCCGAAGATCTGCCAGATCGTGCCGACCACGTTCCACGGGATCAGCAAAGGCAGCGACATGACGACGAGGCAGAACGAGGCCCAGAACCCTTTCTTGGGCATGTTCAGCGCGACGAACACGCCGAGCGGGATCTCGATGGCGAGGATGATGGAGGAAAAGGCAAGCTGGCGTCCCAGCGCATTCCACATCCGTTCCGAATGCAGCATCTGGTCGAACCACTCGAGCCCGGCCCAGAAGAAGACGTTGTTGCCGAACGTGTCCTGCACCGAGTAATTGACCACCGTCATCAGCGGGATCACCGCCGAAAAGGCCACCAGCACCAGCACCGGCAGAACGAGGAACCAGGCCTTCTGGTTGTCGGTCTTCATGCCGCGGCCTCCGTTTCCCGGCGGGCCGCGACGCGCCAGTCGTTTTCATAGACGTTCACGCCGCCCTCGACGAATTGCACATGCGTCCCGCCATCGGGGACCGTGCCGGATTCGTCAGCGATGGCGTTCACCTCGGCGCCGTCCATCTCGAGCCGCACGATCTTGTGGCGGCCGACATCCTCAACCCGCTTGACCCGCGCAGGCAGCCCGGTATCGGACAGGCGGATGTATTCGGGACGCACGCCGATCTTCACCCGGCCGCCGCCGAGCGGGTAGGTCGTGCCCAGATCGAACCGGGTGCCGCCGATCTGCGCCTTGGTCCCGTCGATCCGCGCGTCGAACAGGTTCATGCCCGGCGAGCCGATGAAATAGCCGACAAAGGTATGGGCGGGACGCTCGAACAGCTCTTGCGGGGTGCCGATCTGGACCACGCGGCCGTCATACATGACCACGACCTTGTCGGCAAAGGTCAGCGCCTCGGTCTGGTCGTGGGTCACGTAGATCATCGTATGCCCGAAATCGTGATGCAGTTTCTTGAGCTGGGTCCGAAGCTCCCATTTCATATGGGGGTCGATGACGGTCAGCGGCTCGTCGAAGAGCAGCGCGTTCACGTCCTCGCGCACCATGCCGCGGCCCAGGCTGATCTTTTGCTTGGCATCCGCGGTCAGGCCGCGCGCCTTGCGATCGAGCACGGCCTCCATCCCGATCATGTCGCCGACCTTCTGCACGCGGCGCGCGATCTCGGGGGCGGGCAGGCCCCGGTTCTTGAGCGGGAAGGCGAGGTTCTCGCGCACGGTCATCGTGTCGTAGACGACTGGGAACTGGAACACCTGGGCGATATTGCGCTCGGCCGTGGGGTGGTCGGTCACGTCGCGACCGTCGAACAGGACGCGCCCGTGCGAGGGACGAAGCAGCCCCGAGATGATGTTGAGCAGGGTGGTCTTGCCGCATCCCGACGAGCCGAGCAGGGCATAGGCCTCGCCGTCGCGCCAGTCATGGGTCATTTCCTTGAGCGCGAAATCGTCCTCGGATTGTGGATCGGGCAGGTAGGAATGCGCGAGGTTCGACAGGGTAATCTTGGCCATCACGCGGCCTCCGCATAGGGGGCGGGCCGCACCAGCGCGCCGGCCTCGTCGAAAAGGTAGACGTGGCGCGGGTCGAGATGGACGGTCAGGCTTTCGCCGGGGCGCAGCACGCGCACCCCGTGGACGAGCCCCACCCAGCGCGCGCCGTGGTGGTCGAGATGGACATAGGTTTCCGATCCGGTGATCTCGGTCACGGCCAGCGTGGCGTCAAAGGCAATGGTCTGCGCGCCGGGGTCGAGCGACAGGTGATTGGGGCGGAACCCGGCGGTGTAGCGCCCGGTGGCCAGCTCGGGCCCGAAGGCCCCCGCGGGCAGCGTCTCGCCCTCGCCGAAAGCCAGCACGCCGTCGCGTTTCTCGACCTCGAGGAAATTCATGGGCGGGTCGGAAAAGACGCGCGCCGTGGTGGCGTCGGCGGGTTTGCGGTAAACCTCGGGGGTGGGGCCGAACTGGGTCACACGCCCCTGCCACAGGGTCGCGCAATTGCCGCCGAGCAGCAGCGCCTCTTCGGGCTCGGTGGTGGCATAGACAAAGATCGAGCCGGATTCGGCAAAGATCCTGGGAATTTCCGCGCGCAGCTCTTCGCGGAGCTTGTAGTCGAGATTGGCTAGCGGCTCGTCGAGCAGCACCAGCCCCGCGTTCTTGACCAGCGCGCGGGCCAGCGCGCAACGCTGCTGCTGGCCGCCCGACAGCTCCAGCGGCTTGCGTTCGAGCATGGGGCCGAGCTGCATCAGGTCGGCGGTCTCGCGCACGCGGCGGTCGATCTCGCCGGCGTCGAGCCCCATCAGCCGCATGGGCGAAGCGATATTGTCGTAAACGGTCATCGAGGGGTAGTTGATGAACTGCTGATAAACCATCGCGACCTTGCGATCTTGCACGCGCTGGCCGGTCACGTCCTCGCCCTTCCACAGGATGCGCCCGCTCGCCGGCTTGTCGAGCCCGGCCATCAGCCGCATGAGCGAGGTCTTTCCCGCATTGGTCGGGCCGAGCAGCACGTTCATCGTGCCGGGCTCGAGCGTGAGATCGGTCGGATAGATGAGGGTCTCGCCCCCGGCGGTTCTGGATACGTGATCGAGCACGAGGCTCATGCGTCTTTCCCCCCTTGCGTCGAACCCGCCTCCTCGCGGCGCATGGGGCGCACCGGCATTTTCCGGGGCGATCCGTCGCGGGCCGTTTCCGGCCGTCCGATGCCTTTCACCGTCGCCAGCCCTTGTCCGAAAGGCAAGGTGGACGGCTTTGCCGGACCCTAGGACTGCAAAGCGCGAAATGAAACCCTTGATTTTCGCTTTTTTGCGGTATTCTGTTCCTGCTTGTCCGGGGAGCTTATGCCTAGGATGAATTACGCCCCGTATCATACTGTTTCAGAACAGGTGACGCTGGGGAGTCGGCGCGGCGCGGCCACGCCCGATGCGGAGCAAAGCGAACATATGTCCCAGACGATCCGCCATCCCGAAATCCTCGACATGGCGCGGCGCGACGGCAAGGTGACGGTCGAGGGCCTCGCCGATCATTTCGGCGTCACGCTTCAGACGATCCGGCGCGACCTGTCGGACCTGGCCGATGCCGGCCGGCTCGAGCGTGTGCATGGCGGTGCGGTCCTGCCATCGGGCACGATGAATATCGGCTACGAGGAACGCCGCTCGCTCAACGCCGAGGCCAAGGCATCCATCGCGGCGGCCTGCGTCGCGGCCATTCCGGGCGATTGCTCGGTGTTTCTCAATATCGGTACCACGACCGAAGCCGTGGCCGAACGGATGCTCGCGCATCGCAACATCCTCGCCGTGACCAACAACATCAACGTCGCCACCACGCTCGCCGCCAATCCCGATTGCGACGTGGTCGTGGCGGGCGGCACGCTGCGCCGGTCCGACGGGGGGCTGGTGGGCGATCTCACGCTCGAGACGATCCGGCAGTTCAAGTTCGATATCGCGGTGATCGGATGCTCGGCGCTCGACGAGGATGGGGACCTCCTGGATTTCGACATCCGCGAGGCGGGCGTTACCCGCGCGATTCTCGATCATTCGCGGCGGACCTTCCTCGTCGCCGATCACTCCAAGTTCCGGCGCAAGGCACCCGTGCGCGTAACCAATCTCGGGCGGCTCGACGCGTTCTTCACCGACCGGCCCTTGCCCCGCCGCGTCGTCGATCTCTGCCGCGAAAACGGGGTAGAGATCGGCGTGACCGGGCCGGACGGGTCCGACGACTGACCGGCACAAGCCCCCGCGCCCCCAAGGATCGGACAGCATGACCCGCGCCTATCTCAAGACCGCCCCCCGCAGCCCCGCCGCCGATGCCGGGAACACCCGCGCCATCGTCGAGGACATGCTGCGCGACATCGAGGCCGGGGGCGAGGCGGCCGCCCTGCGTTATTCGGCGCGCCTCGACGGCTATACGGGCAACGTGCTGCTGACCGGCGACGAGATCGCAGCCGCCTCGCGCCTCGTGCCGCAGCGGGTCAAGGACGATATCGGCTTTGCCCATGACAACGTGCGCCGTTTCGCCGAGGCGCAGAGGGCCAGCCTGCGCGATGTCGAGGTCGAGATCGTGCCGGGTCTCGTCGCCGGTCAAAAGGCGATCCCGGTCGCGGCGGCCGGCTGCTACGTGCCGGGCGGGCGCTACAGCCATGTCTCTTCGGCGGTGATGACGGTGACGACGGCGCGGGTCGCGGGCTGCGGTCATGTCGTCGCCTGCGCGCCGCCGCGCGCCGGTCACGGAATCGCGCCGGCCGTCATCCATGCCGCCCATGTCTGCGGGGCCGATGCGATCATGGCCATGGGCGGCGTGCAGGGGATCGCGGCGATGGCGTTCGGGCTGTTCGGCCTGCCGCGGGCCGATATCCTCGTCGGCCCCGGCAACCAGTTCGTCGCCGAGGCCAAGCGCCAGCTCTTCGGCCGCGTCGGCATCGACATGATTGCGGGTCCGACCGACAGCCTGATCCTGGCCGATTGCACCGCCGATCCCGGCATCGTCGCGGCCGACCTCGTGGCGCAGGCCGAGCATGGCTACAACTCGCCCGTCTGGCTCGTGACCGACGACGAGGATCTCGCCCGCGCGGTCATGGACCGCGTGCCCGCGCTGATCGCCGCGCTGCCGCCGCTCAACCGCGAGAACGCCGCGTCGGCATGGCGCGACCATGCCGAGGTGATCGTCTGCGCCGACCGCGAGGCGATGGCCGCGACCTCGGACGAATATGCCCCCGAGCACCTCACCGTCATTGCAGGCGATCTCGACTGGTGGCTCGACCGGCTGACCTGCTATGGCTCGCTCTTTCTCGGCGAAGAGACGACCGTGGCCTTCGGCGACAAGGTCAGCGGGCCGAACCATGTCCTGCCGACCTCGGGTGCGGCGCGGTATACCGGCGGGCTGTCCGTCCACAAGTTCCTCAGGCTCGTGACCTGGCAGCGGTCGACCCGCGCGGGCATGCGCCCCGTCGCCGAGGCGACCGCCCGCATCGCCCGGCTCGAGGGGATGGAGGGGCACGCCCGCAGCGCCGATATCCGGCTGGAGCGTTTCTTTCCCGGCGAGGCGTTCGATCTCGGGCGCACGGACCGAGACCCCGCCTAGCCCGAGGGCCGCCGGTCGCGGGCGGTCTGGATATCCGCAAGACAACGCGGCATGGTTCGCGCGTCATGGGCGGCGCCGCCCGCCTTGCGCGGGGTGCCCCGCGATACCGTCGCCGCGACCGGGATCGTCCCGTTTCCCGAGGCCGAAAGAAAAGGAACCCCGTATGTCCGAAATCCCGCACCTGCTTGTCCATGAGGCGGCCGACAATGTCGGCGTCGTGGTGGTCGAGGGCCTGACCGCCGGCACCGACATGCTGTGCGTCGTGACCCACGACGATTCGAGCTTTCGCCTGACGGCCAAGGCCGACGTGCCCATCGGCCACAAGGTCGCGCTGAGCGATCTCAAGGCCGGAGATACCGCGATCAAGTACGGCGAGGATATCGGCAGGATCACGGCCGATGTCGAAAAGGGCGGACACGTCCACACCCACAACTGCAAAACGAAGCGCTGGTAAGGAACCCGTCCCATGGCATCGAACTTCTCCAACATGACCGTACAGGGCTATCGTCGCGAGAACGGCCGGGTCGGCGTGCGCAACCATGTCCTCATCCTGCCCGTGGACGACATCTCGAACGCGGCCTGCGAGGCGGTGGCCAACAACGTCAAGGGCACGCTGGCCATCCCGCACGCTTATGGCCGTCTTCAGTTCGGCGAAGACCTCGAGCTGCATTTCCGCACCATGATCGGCACCGGCGCCAACCCCAACGTGGCGGCCGTGGTGGTGATCGGGATCGAGCCGGGCTGGACGCGCAAGATCGCCGACGGCATCCGCGAGACCGGAAAGCCCGTGGCCGAGTTCTCGATCGAGCAGAAGGGCGATTTCGAGACCATCCGCGCCGCGTCCTGGGCCGCCAAGGAGTTCGTGCATGCCGCGACCGAGATGCAGCGCGAGGAATGTTCGATCTCCGAGCTGTGGATCTCGACCAAATGCGGCGAGAGCGACACGACCACCGGGCTCGGATCGTGCCCGACGGTGGGCAACATGTATGACAAGCTGCTGCCCGAGGGCATCACGGGCTTTTTCGGCGAGACCTCCGAGATCACCGGCGCCGAGCATATCTGCCGCGAACGTGCCGTGTCGAAAGAGGTGGGCGACCGCTGGTACGCGATGTGGAAGGCCTATCAGGACGAGGTCATCTTTGCCCACCAGACCGACGACCTGTCCGACAGCCAGCCCACCAAGGGCAATATCGAGGGCGGCCTGACGACCATCGAGGAAAAGGCGCTGGGCAATCTCGAAAAGATCGGCCGGACCTCGCAATTCATCGACATTCTCGACCCGGCCGAGGCGCCGCGCTCGGGCGCGGGGCTCTATTTCATGGACAGCTCGTCTGCGGCCGCCGAATGCGTGACGCTGATGGCCGCGGGCGGCGCGGTGATCCATACCTTCCCAACCGGGCAGGGCAACGTGGTCGGCAACCCCATCGTGCCGGTCATCAAGATCACCGCCAATCCGCGCACGGTGCGCACCATGGGCGAGCATGTCGATGTCGACGTCTCGGGCATCCTGCGCCGCGAGATGACGATCGACGAGGCGGGCGACGCCCTGATCGAGATGATCCGCCGCACCGCCAACGGCCGCAATACCGCCGCCGAGGCGCTGGGACATCGCGAGTTCTCGATGACCAAGCTCTATCGCTCGGCCTGACCGGGCCGCGTCCAGCGGGCGGTCGCCCGCTGGACGCTCCCAAAGCACGACACCCCCCGGAGAGACCCGTTCCATGACACAGACCCGCCGCATCGGATTGCCCGAGGCGCGCCGCCTCATCGCCGCCGCCCTCGTCGCGCAGGGCGTGCCCGACCCGGCCGCCGCCTCGGTCGCCGCCGCGCTTGTCGCGGCCGAGGCCGAGGGGCAGGGGGGCCATGGCTTTTCGCGGCTGGGCGACTATGCCGCGCAGGTCCGGTCGGGCAAGATCAATGCCGGCGCCCGGATCGCGGTCACGCATCGCGGCCCGTCATCGCTGCTGATCGACGCCGACCGGGGCTTTGCCTATCCCGCGCTCGACGCGGCGCTCGAGGCGGGGATCCCGGCCGCGTGCGAAACGGGCGCCGCGGTCATGGGCATTGCCAATTCGCATCATTGCGGCGCGCTGTCGGTGCAGGTCGAAAAGATCGCGCAGGCGGGGCTTGTGGGCATCATGGTCGCCAATGCCCCCAAGGCCATCGCGCCATGGGGGGCGAGCACACCGGTCTTCGGCACGAACCCCATCGCCTTTGCCGCGCCGGTCGCCGATGGGCCGCCGCTGGTCATCGACCTCTCGCTCAGCCGCGTGGCGCGCGGCAAGGTGATGGCGGCGAAAAAGGCGGGACGCTCGATTCCCGAGGGATGGGCGCTCGACCCCGACGGGCAGCCGACCACCGACCCCGAAGCGGCGCTCGCGGGAACGATGGTGCCCATCGGCGGGCCCAAGGGCACGTCGCTCGCGCTGATGGTGGAGTTGCTCGCCGCCGCCTTCACCGGCAGCGCCTTCAGCCACGAGGCCGCGTCGTTTTTCGACGCCGAGGGGCCGGCGCCGCGGGTCGGGCAGACCCTGATCGTGCTGCGCCCCGAGGACGGGTTCGGCGCGCGCACGGCGTCGCTGCTCGACCTCATCGCCGGGATGGAGGGCACGCGCCTGCCCGGCGCCCGCCGTCGCGCGGCACTGGCCGAGGCCGAAGCCGACGGCATCGAGGTGCCGATCCGCTATCTCGACGAGGCCGGGACGCTGGCCGCGGGCGCGTGAAGATGCGGGGGCGGGTGCCGCCCCGCGTCAGCCTTCCCTCGGTCAAGGGCCTTGGCCAGCGGCTGCGCGGTGCCTTTCCCGGCCTGCTTCTGGCGGCGATCATCGCGCTGGCGAGCAAGTTCATATCCGAGCATTACGGCGCCCCGGCGATGCTGCTGGCATTGCTTTTCGGGATCGCGCTGAACTTCATGGCCGACGACGCGCGTTGCGGCCCCGGCATCGCGATCGCCGCGCGCGACGTGCTGCGGCTGGGCGTGGCGCTTTTGGGGCTGCGGATCAGTTTCGGCATGGTCGGCGCGCTGGGCTGGCCGGTGGTGACGATGGTGGTCGCCATGGTGCCGCTGACCATCGGCTTCGGCTTCGCGGCCTCCCGGCTTTTCGGGTTCCGCTATCGCTTTGCCTTCCTGTCGGCGGGGGCGGTGGCGATCTGCGGTGCCTCGGCCGCGCTGGCCATCGCCGCGATCCTGCCGCGCGATGCCAAGTCCGACGACAGGCTGGTGTTCACCGTGGTGGGCGTCACGATCCTGTCGACGCTGGCGATGATCCTCTATCCGCTGCTCAGCCATGCGATGCATTTCGACGACGTGACCGCGGGGATCTATATCGGCGCGACCGTGCATGACGTAGCGCAGGTCGTCGGGGCGGGGTTCTCGATCTCGGACGAGGCGGGCGAGACCGCGACGCTGGTCAAGCTGTTGCGCGTGGCGATGCTGGCGCCGGTGGTGATCCTGGCGGCGCTGGTTCTGCGTAGCGGAGAGACCGCGCCCGAGGGCGCGCGCCCGCCGCTGGTGCCGGGCTTCGTCCTCGCATTCGTCGCACTTGCGACGCTGAACACGGTGCTGCCCCTGCCCGAGGCGGTGCAGCGGCTTGCACAGGACGGATCGGGCTGGTTGCTGCTGGTGGCCATCGCGGCGGTCGGGCTGAGGACGCGCCCCGCCGAGATCCTCAAGGTGGGACGCCCGGCGGCCGCGCTGCTGCTGGCCGAGACGGTGTTCATGGCCGCCGCGGTGGCCTTGGCGATCAAGGTTTTCGACCTGCACCCGCTGTGACGGCCGGGGCGCGGGCGGGCCCGTGCCATCTTGCCCGAATCCCGATTTCGCGCCATAGACGGGGCTGGGCAGGCGATGGCGTCGCCGGCGCACTCCGCGCGCCCCTTGCACCCGTCCTGAACGCCGGGATCTTGCTTTTCCGCGACCGCGGCAAGTCGAGATCGACCCGCCCGCGCGCGGAACGCTTGTAAGGAGTGTTCCGATGGACCGACCCGAATTCTACCGTTTCCACCAGGGCGAGCGTGTCCTGCCCTTCGAGGCCTCCGAATACGAGGCGCGGCTCAAGGGGTTGCGCGCCGCGATGGCCGAGCATGGCGTCGATGCCTGCGTGATGACCTCGATGCACAACATCGCCTATTATTCGGGCTTTCTCTATTGCAGTTTCGGGCGGCCCTACGGGCTGGTCGTGACCGCCGGCGAAAGCGTGACGATCAGCGCGGGCATCGACGCGGCCCAGCCATGGCGGCGCAGCCACGGCGACAACATCACCTATACCGACTGGCAGCGGAACAATTACTGGCGCGCCATCCGCTCGGTCACGGGCGAGGGCCGGGTCGTGGGCTTCGAAGGCGATCACCTGACGCTGGCGCAAAAGGCGCTGCTCGACGAGTTCCTCAAGCCGTCCTCGACCGTCGATATCGCCCCGGCGACGATGCGCCAGCGGATGCACAAGTCCGAAGCCGAGATCGCGCTGATCCGCCACGGCGCCGCGGTCGCCGATGTGGGCGGCTACGCGATCCGCGACGCGATCAAGGTCGGCGCGCGCGAGATCGACATCGCCATGGCGGGGCGCGACGCGATGGAGCTCGAGATCGCGAAACGCTTTCCGCAGGCCGAGTATCGCGACACTTGGGTGTGGTTCCAGTCGGGCATCAATACCGACGGCGCCCATAACCCCGTCACCGCGCGTGCGCTCGAGGTGGGCGATATCCTCAGCCTTAACACCTTTCCGATGATCTCGGGCTATTACACCGCGCTCGAGCGCACGCTGTTCGTGCGCGAGCTCGACGATGCCAGCCGCCACGTCTGGGAGGCCAATGTCGGCGCGCATGAATACGGCATGAGCCTGCTGAAACCCGGCGTCTCCTGCGCCGAGGTGGCCGAAAAGATCAACGTCTTTTTCGCCGAGCGTGACATGCTGCAATATCGCACGTTCGGTTATGGCCATTCCTTCGGCATCCTGTCGCATTACTACGGCCGCGAGGCGGGGCTGGAACTGCGCGAGGATATCGACACCGTGCTCGAGCCCGGCATGGTCATCTCGATGGAGCCGATGCTGACCATCCCCGAGGGGCAGCCCGGCGCCGGTGGCTACCGCGAGCATGATATCCTTATTATCACCGGGGACGGGAACGAGAACATCACGGGCTATCCCTACGGCCCCGAGTTCAACGTCGTCGGCTGACGCAATCCCGGCGCGGCCGCCATGCGGGCCGCGCCGATCCCGCGACGTCCGGGCTTTGACGACCGGGCATTCCTTGCTAGCGTCGCGGTACGACGACCGACCGGAAAGCCCGCCCCGAATGTCCTATCTCGACAATATCCGCACCTTCGTGCGCGTCTACGAGCTGGGCAGCATGTCCGCCGCGGGGCGCGACCTGCGCGTGTCGCCCGCCGTCACCTCGTCGCGGATATCCCAGCTCGAGGAACACCTGGGCGTGCGCCTGTTCCAACGCACCACGCGCAGCCTGACCCCGACCGAGCAGGGGCAGGCCTTCTACACCGGGGCCTGCGGCGTGCTCGAGGCGGTCGAGAGCGCCGAGGCACAGATCGTCGACATCACCGAGAACCCGCGCGGATCGCTTTATGTCGCGGCGCCGCTGGGGGTCGGGCGCCGGCTCATCGCGCCGCATATCCCCGAGTTCCTGCGCGCCTATCCCGCGGTGTCGGTCCGCCTGCGCCTGACCGACCGCAAGGTTGACGTGACCACCGAGGGGCTCGATCTCGCCTTCTTTCTCGGCCAGCCCGAGGACAGCACGCTCAGGATCCGCAAGATCGCGGATGTGGCGCGGGTTCTCTGCGCGTCGCCCGCGTATATCGCCGAACACGGCAACCCACGCGACGGGGATGCGATCGTGGCCGACGGGCATGAATGTCTCAATCTGCGCTTTCCCGGCGCGACCGAGTTCCAGTGGCGGCTGGTGGCCAGGGACGGGCCGCGGCGCTATCGCATCGCGGGGCGCTATGAATGCGACGATGGCGATGTGCTGACCGACTGGGCGCTGTCGGGGCAGGGCATCGCGATGAAGCCGATCTTCGAGGTGGGGGATCACCTTCAGGCCGGGCGGCTCGTGCCCGTGGCCACGCAGACCCCGCCCGAGCCGATCCAGATGGCCTGCCTTTTCACGCATCGCAGGCGGCAGGACCCCAAGACGCGGCTGTTCATGGAGTTCATGATCGACCGTATCGCCTCGGTCGTGCGCGACGCGGAAAAGCGGTTTCAGCTTCCGCGATAGGTCGAATAGCCAAAGGGCGAGAGCAGGAGCGGCACGTGGTAATGGGCCTCTTCGGACATGCCGAAGCGGATCGGCACGGCATCGAGGAACCGCGGGCTTTCGGGCGGCGTGCCGGTCGCGTCGAGATAGGCGCCCGCGTGAAAGACAAGCTCGTAGGTGCCGGTGCGGAACTCGTCGGCGGGCAGGATCTGCGCATCGGTGCGCCCGTCGGAATTGGTCTCGACCGTCTTGAGATGGATGCGCGTGTCGCCGTCGAGCCGGAACAGCTCGATCCGCAGGCCCGCGGCCGGGCAGCCGCGCGCGGTGTCGAGAACATGGGTCGTCAGATATCCGGCCATCGCGAAAGCTCCTGTTTTGCGGTCTCCTTGTAGGGCCGAGGGGCCGCGCCGCGCAAACCGGAGCGCCAAGAGGCACCTTTCGGTTTAATTTGACAAAATGCGGGCGTCTTTCGGTTTAGAAAGGGTCATCCCATCCGAGAGGACCGACGACGTGATCCGCTATCCCCGCGATATGACCGGCTACGGCAAGACGCCGCCCGCGGCCAACTGGCCCAACGGGGCGAAGATCGCCGTGCAGATCGTTCTCAACTATGAGGAGGGGGGCGAGAACAACGTGCTGCACGGGGATGCGGCATCGGAGGCGTTCCTGTCCGAGATCACCGGCGCCCAGGCCTGGCCCGGCATGCGGCACTGGAACATGGAATCGATCTACGATTACGGCGCGCGCGCGGGGTTCTGGCGGATCCACCGGATGCTCAAGGATCTGCCCGTCACGGTTTACGGGGTCGCCACGGCGCTTGCGCGCAGCCCCGAACAGGTCGCCGCCATGAAATCCGCCGGTTGGGAGATCGCGTCGCATGGCCTGAAATGGGTCGAGCATCGCGACATGACGGCCGAGGACGAGCGCGCCCAGATCCGCGAGGCGATCCGCCTGCATACCGAGGTCACGGGCAGCCCCCCGCGCGGCTGGTACACGGGGCGGTGTTCGATGAACACCAACGACCTTGCCGCCGAAGAGGGTGATTTCGACTATATCGCAGACAGTTACGCCGATGACCTCCCATATTGGATGAAGGCTGGCGGCAAGGATCAGCTTGTCGTGCCCTACACGATGGATTGCAACGACATGCGCTTTGCAATCCAGGCGGGTTTCGCCTCGGGCGACGATTTCGAGGCGATGCTGCGCGATGCTTTCGACACGCTCTATGCCGAGGGCGAGGCCGGCGCGCCGCGGATGATGTCGATCGGTCTGCATTGCCGCCTGATCGGCCGGCCGAGCCGCGCCGCGGCGCTCAAGCGCGCGATCGAGTATTTCCGCGCACATGACGGGGTGTGGTTCGCAACCCGGCTCGAGATCGCGCGGCACTGGGCGGCCGAGCATCCGCCGGTCGACCGCCCGCGCCCATCGCAGATGGATCGCGAGAGTTTCGTGGCCGAGTTCGGCGGGGTGTTCGAGCATTCGCCCTGGATCGCCGAGGGCGCCCATGCGCTCGAGCTCGGGCCCGCGCATGACAGTGCGACGGGGGTTCATTCGGCGCTGGCGCGTATCTTCCGCTCGGCCTCCGAGGAACAGCGGCTGGGCGTGTTGACGGCGCATCCCGATCTCGCGGGCAAGCTGGCGGCGGCCAAGCGGCTGACGGCCGAATCCACGGCGGAACAGGCGTCGGTCGGGCTCGACTCGCTCACCGACGAGGAACGCGCGACATTCACCGAGCTGAACGACGCCTACCAGGCAAGGTTCGGGTTCCCCTTCATCATCGCGGTCCGCGACAACACCAAGGCGTCGATCATGGACGCGTTCCGGCGCCGGATCGAACATGACCGCGCGACCGAGTTCGCCGAGGCCTGCCGACAGGTCGAGCGCATCGCCGAGCTGCGCCTGCGCGAGAAACTGCCCGCATGAGCCGCTCGATCGTCACCGAGCCGCTAACCGCGGCGGGTTTCGCCCCCTTCGGCGACGTTCTCGAGGCGGAGGGCACGCCCGACAGGATCATCAACCAGGGGCTGTGCGGACGCTATCACGATCTCGCCCGGCTCGAGTTCGACGGCGGGCGCGCGGGCATCAGCCTGTTCCGCGCCGAGCCGCGCAGCCTGCCCTACACGCTCGACATGGTCGAGCGGCACCCCGACGGCGCGCAGGCTTTCCTGCCGATGACCGAGCACGGGTTTCTCGTCGTCGTGGCCCCCGATGACGGGGGGCGGCCCGGCCGCCCGCGCGCGTTCCTGACGCGTCCGGGGCAGGGCATCAATCTCTACCGCGGAACCTGGCACGGGGTTCTCACCCCGCTGCACGCGCCGGGCCTATTCGCGGTAGTGGACCGGATCGGAGACGGTCCGAACCTGGAGGAGCATTGGTTCGACACGCCATATCGTGTCGCGCCGGAAGGAGGCACCTGATCGGGGTGTCGGCGAAAGGCTAAAGGGAGGACCACCATGGCCGCATCATCCATCGGGACGCCGGAACAGCTCCGCGATCCGAACTATACACCGGCGCTGCATCGCGCCATTCCGCTGGGCATCCAGCACGTTCTGGCGATGTTCGTCTCGAACGTGACCCCGGCGATCATCGTGGCCGGGGCGGCGGGCTTCGGCTTCGGCTCCAACAGCCCCGATTTCCCCGAACTTCTCTACCTTATCCAGATGTCGATGCTCTTTGCCGGCGTCGCCACGCTGCTCCAGACGCTGACCATCGGTCCCGTGGGCGCCGCGCTTCCCATCGTTCAGGGCACGTCCTTCGCTTTCATCCCGATCATGATCCCTCTCGTCGCGGGCAAGGGTGTCGACGCACTGGCCGCGCTGTTCGGCGGCGTGCTGATCGGCGGCATGTTCCACGCGGCGCTCGGGCTCGTCATCGGGCGCATCCGCTTTGCGCTGCCGCCGCTCGTCACCGGGCTGGTGGTCACGATGATCGGCCTCGCGCTGGTCAAGGTCGGCATCGAATACGCGGCGGGCGGCGTGCCGGCCAAGGCCAGCGGGTCCGAGAGCTACGGCTCGATGGCAAGCTGGGCACCGGCGCTGATCGTGGTCTTCGTCACGCTGGGGCTCAAGTTCTTCGCGCGCGGGATGCTGTCGATCTCGGCCGTGCTGATCGGCATCCTCGTGGGCTATGTCTACTGCATCCTCGTCGGCAAGCTGCCCTTCGAGGCGATCGTCGGCTCGTGGGAGAACTCGGCCGCCTTCGCGCTGCCGCAGCCATTCAAGTACGGGATCGAGTTCAGCGTCGCGGCGATCATCGGCTTCTGCCTGATGGCCTTCATCTCGGCGGTGGAAACGGTGGGCGACGTGTCGGGGATCTGCAAGGGCGGTGCCGGGCGCGAGGCGACCGATGCCGAGATCACCGGCGCGACCTATGCCGACGGGCTCGGCTCGGCGGTCGCCGGTATCTTCGGCGGGTTCCCGAACACCTCGTTCAGCCAGAATGTCGGGCTGATCGCCATGACCGGCGTGATGAGCCGCCATGTCGTGACCATCGGCGCCATCTTTCTCATCGTCTGCGGGCTCGTGCCCAAGGTCGGCGGCGTCATCCGCACGGTGCCCATCGAGGTGTTGGGCGGCGGCGTGATCGTGATGTTCGGCATGGTCGTCGCGGCCGGTGTGTCGATGCTGTCGGACGTGAACTGGAACCGGCGCAACATGGTGATCTTTGCGGTGGCGCTGTCAGTCGGGCTGGGTCTTCAGCTCGAGGTGATGAATACCGGGCCGACCACGGTCAGCGCGTTGCAGCACCTGCCCGATACGCTGCGTGTGCTGGGCGAAAGCGGCATCCTGCCCGCGGCCTTCATCGCCATCGTGCTGAACCTGATCCTGCCCGAAACCCTGGCCGACGAGTCGACCGAGGAAGTCTCGGGCGGGCTGACCGGACACGGCGCGGGCCTCAAGGCCAAGACCGAGGCCACGGCCGCCAACGTCTGACCCGGCCGCCTCCGCGGACGATCAGGGCCCCCCGGTTTCCGGGGGGCCTTTTTCATGGCCGAGGGGCGCGGCGCGAAACGGAAAACGCCCCCCGGAAACCGGGGGGCGCCTGTCGGGCCGACGATGGGGTGTGGCCTCAGACCTCGACCTCGATGGCCGTCCCGTTTTCACGCGCGAGCGCCACGACCGCCGCAGCGCAGGCCAGATCCTGTAGCCCGACGCCCGTGCCGTCGAACAGCGTGATCTCGTCCGCCGAGCTGCGGCCCGGATGGGTGCCGTTCACCACCGCGCCGATCTGGTTGATATCGCCCTCGGCAATGAGGCCCTGCGCAACGGCGTGCTGCGCCTCGCCGATGCTGACCGATTGCGCGACCTCGTCGGTAAAGACGGTGGCACGGGCCAGCAGCTCGGGCGCCACTTCCTGCTTGCCCTTGGTGTCGGTCCCCATGCAGGCGACATGCGTGCCGGGGCTGACCTGATCGGCGGCAAGGGACGCCTCGAAGGACGAGGTGATCGACACGATCACATCGGCCTCGCGCATCCCGTCGAGCTCGACCGCCTCGAAGGGCAAGCCGGCCTCGCGCGCGACCTCCTCGATATTGGGCAGCATCTCGGGGTGGAGGTTCCAGCCGATCACCTTTTCGAACGCACGCTGCTTCAGCGCCGCGCGAAGCTGGAACTTTGCCTGATGGCCCGCGCCGATCATGCCCATCACCTTGGCGTCCTTGCGCGCGAGGTGGTTGATCGACACCGACGAGGCCGCCGCCGTGCGCAGCGCCGTCAGCAGGTTGCCGCCCACCATGGCGCTGACGCGGCCGGTATCGGGATCGAACAGGAAGATCGTCGACTGGTGGTTGATGATCTCGTGCCGCTCGAGGTTCTCGGGCCAGTAGCCGCCCGCCTTGAGCCCCAGCGTCAGCCCCGCGCGATCGAACCCGCCCTTGAAGCCGTAGAGCGCGCCGACATGGCCGATGGCCTCGCGGATGACGGGAAAATTGTAGGCGTCGCCGGACGCCATCGACGCGAACACCTTTTCGACCGCGTCATAGGCGGCCTCCTGCGTCATCAGATCGGCGATGTCGCGTTCGGGCACGATGAACATGGGCAAAGTTCTCCTTGGACAAAAAAGAAACGCCCGCGCCGTGACCCCTGGGGGGGCCGGATGCGCGGGCGGTATGGGCCGCGCCCCAAGGCGCGGCCGTGCGGGACGTGCGAGCGCGCTCAGTAGGCCTTGCCGCGGGCCGAGACGGGCCAGACGGTTTCGACCTTGCCGCCCCGCACGCCCACATACCAGTCGTGGACATTCGCCGTGGGGTCGCAATGGCCAGGCACGAGGCGCAGCTTTTCGCCGACCTTGAGCACGCCCTTGGGGTCCGCGATCACGCCATGTTCGTCCGAGCACTTGACGTATTCCACGTCGTCGCGCCCGTAGATCACCGGCAGGCCGCTATCGACCGATTGCGCCTTGAGGCCGGCGTCGCAGATGGCCTTGTCGGGCTTGGCGTGGCTCATCACCTGGGTCAGCAGGAAGAACGCGTTCTCCCACTCGCCCTGGTCGATGCGGTTGCCGTCGGCGTCGAGGATGCGGCCGTAATCGGCATCCATGAACGCGTAGGAGCCGCATTGCAGCTCGTTATAGACGCCCGAGTTGCTTTCAAAATAGTAGCTGCCGGTGCCGCCGCCGCCGACGATGTCGCACTCGATCCCTTCGGCCTTGAGCGCGTCGACCGCGTCCTTGACCTGCGCCACGGCCACGTCGATCTTGGCCTTGCGCTCGTCATAGCTGTCGAGATGCTGCATTGCGCCCTGGTAGGCCTGGATGCCGGCGAACTTGAGCCCGTCGGCGGCCTCGATCGCCTTGGCAAGCTCCACGACCGCGGGGGTGGTGGTCACGCCGCAGCGGCCGGCGCCGCAATCGATCTCGACCAGGCACTCGATCTGGGTGCCGTGACGCTGCGCCGCCTCGGAAAGCTGCGGCACGTTCTCGAGATCGTCGACGCAGCAGATCGCGCGCGCGCCGAGCTTGGGGATACGGGCCAGGCGGTCGATCTTTTGCGGATCGCGGACCTGGTTCGACACGAGCACGTCCTTGATGCCGCCGCGGGCAAAGACCTCGGCCTCGGACACCTTCTGACAGCACACGCCCACGGCGCCGCCGAGCTTTTCCTGAAGCTTGGCCACGTCGACGGACTTGTGCATCTTGCCGTGGACGCGGTGACGCATCCCGTGGGCCCTGGCGTAGTCGCCCATCTTCTTGATGTTGCGCTCGAGCGCATCGAGATCAAGGACCAGGCAGGGGGTCTGGATATCGGCCTCGTCCATGCCGGGCAGGGCCGGCACGTCATAGCCGACTTCGAGCCCTTCGAGTTTCACTGGTGCGTTCATGTGAGAGACTCCGTTTTTCAAAGTGTCCAGGGCAGCTTGTCGAGATCGACATTGCCGCCGGTGATGACCACGCCGACCCGCTTGCCGGCGAAACGGTCCTTGTTCTTGAGGATCGCGGCCAGCGGCGGGGCGCAAGAGGGTTCCATGACCACGCGCAGATATTTCCACGTCGTTTTCATCGCGTCGACGATCTCGTCCTCGGAGGTGGTGAGGATATCGGTCACATGGCGCGACACGAAATGCCAGGTCAGATCCTTGAGCGGAACCTTGAGCCCGTCGGCGATCGTCTCGGGCGCGTCGTCGGCGATGATGTGGCCCGCCTTGAAGCTGCGATAGGCATCGTCGGCCTGTTCGGGCTCGGCCGCGATGATCTGCGTCTCGGGTGCGAAGGTCGAGATCGTCAGGCAGGTGCCCGAGATCATCCCGCCGCCGCCGATGGGCGCGATGACGATATCGACGCCGTCGGTCTGTTCCATCAATTCCTTGGCGCAGGTGCCCTGACCCGCGATCACGCGCGGATCGTTGTAGGGGTGAACGAAATTGCCGCCCGTCTCGGCCTGCACGCGGGCAAAGGTCTCCTCGCGCGAGGTGGTCGAGGGGTCGCATTCGGTGATCGTGCCGCCATAGCGGCGCACGGCATCCTTTTTCGCCTGCGGCGCGGTGCGCGGCATGACCACGTTGCACGGGATGCCCCGGCGCCCGGCCGCGTAGCTGAGACAGGTGGCGTGGTTGCCCGAGGAATGGGTCGCCACGCCCAGCCGGGCCTCGTCCTCGCTCAGCCCGAAAACCGCGTTGGTGGCGCCGCGCACCTTGAAGGCACCCGGCTCCTGCAGGTTCTCGCATTTGAAGAAAAGCTGCGCGCCGGTCAGTTCGTTGAGATAGTCCGAGGTCAGGATCGGCGTGCGGCGGATATGCGGGCGGATGCGCTCATGCGCGGCCAGCATGTCCTCGTAGCCGGGGATCTCCATCGGAGCGTCGTCCTTCATGCCGCTTCCTTTCGCAGCGCGGCCGGGTGCGCGCGGTAGTATTCCTGCGCCGCCGCGACGCCCGAGCCGAGTTTCACATCGAGGCCGAGATCGGCCATGCACATTTCCGCCGTGGCGATACCCGACAATGCCATGACATCGGTCAGGCTGCCAAGGTGGCCGATCCGAAAGACCTTGCCGGCCACCTCGCCGAGGCCGACTCCGAAGGCCACGCCATAGGTTTCCGCTGCATGGGTGACGAGCGTCGTCGCGTTGAACCCCTCGGGGGTGCGGATGGCGCTGACCGTATCGGAATAGAGGTCGGGCGACGCCGCGCAAAGGCTCATCCCCCAGCCGCCAACCGCGGCGCGCACGCCCTCGGCGATACGGGCATGGCGGGCAAACACGTTCTCGAGCCCCTCGGCCAGCAGCATTTCGGTCGAGAGCTTGAGCCCGTTCATCAACCCGACGGCGGGGGTGTAGGGATAGGCGTTCGCGGCATAGCCTTTGACCATGTCGGCCACGTCGAAGAAGGTGCGCGGCAGGCGCGCCGTGCGGGTCGCCTCCATCGCGCGGTCCGAGAACCCGAGGATCGCAAGGCCCGGCGGCAGCATGAAGCCCTTTTGCGACCCGGCGACGGCGATATCGACGCCCCATTCGTCGAACCGGAAATCCATCGACCCGATGGAGCTGACCCCGTCGACCAGCAGAAGGGCAGGGTGGCCCGCCGCATCCAGCGCGCGGCGCACCGCGGCGATGTCCGAACGCACGCCCGTCGCGGTCTCGTTATGGGTGGCCAGCACGGCCTTGATCTCGTGGCCCTTGTCGGCGGTCAGGATCTCTTCGTAGCGGTCGGCGGGGATGCCCGTGCCCCAGGGCGCCTCGACGATCTCGACCTCGAGCTTGTGGCGCTGGCACATGTCGATCCAGCGATGGCTGAACATGCCGTTGCGCGCGGCGAGAACCTTGTCGCCGGGCGACAGGGTGTTGCTGATCGCGGTTTCCCAGCCGCCGGTGCCGGTCGAGGGAAAGATGAAGACATGCGCGCTGCGCGACTTGAGGATCTTGCGCACGTTCTCGAGGCAGGGATGCAGGATCTTGCCGAACAGCGCCGACCGGTGATCGATCGTCGGCATGGAGCAGGCCTGAAGGATCTCGCGCGGGATGTTGGTCGGGCCAGGGATGAAAACCGGGTTCTGGAAGCTCATGACCGTCTCCTTGATAGGGTATGCCCTTGTGTAGCCGTGTTTCGGGCGCAGGGATATTTTTTTGAAAAACGATTTCAAAAACGCGCAGGGGCGGATTCACGCGTGTTGCCAAGGCGTTATATTTTTCATATCGTGAAATCGAATTTCATGTTTGGCAAGGCACAGTCGATGGATTCCCCCAGGGATGCCGGCGGGACCACCCGCAAGATGCGCGGACGCCCGCGCGGCTGGGACGATACGGGCGCCGCGGTGGTCAAGTCGCTCGACCGCGCGATGGCGATCCTCGACCATCTCGGGCAGCATTCGGGCCTGTCGCTCTCGACGCTGGCGGGCGATCTCGGCCAGTCGCCCGCGACCGTTTACCGCGTTCTCGTGACGCTCGAATCGCGCGGGCTGGTCGAGCTCGACCGGCTCGAGCAGCATTGGCATGTCGGGCCGCGCGCCTTCGTCATCGGCGCGCAGTTCCTGCGCCGCACCAGCCTCGTGGAACGCGCCCGCCCGATCATGCGCCGCCTGATGGAGGTCACGGGCGAGACGGCCAACCTGGGTCGCGTGCAGGGTGATTCGGTCCTGTTTCTCAGCCAGGTAGAGACGCATGAGGCCATCCGCGCCTTTTTCCCGCCGGGCACCCTGTCGCCGTTGCATGCCTCGGGGATCGGCAAGGCTCTGCTGGCCGAGATGCCGGCCGCCCGCGTGGCGGGGATCGCGGCGGCCAGCGGGCTGCCGGGCTTCACGCCCAAGACGTTGCAACGCGCCGACGCGCTGGCCGCCGATCTCGCGGCGACGCGGGCGCGCGGTCACGCCATAGACGACGAGGAACGCAATGTCGGGATGCGCTGCATCGCGGCGCCGGTCTTCGACGTTCACGGCGAGGCGGTGGCGGGGATCTCGGTCTCGGGACCGACGAGCCGGATGGACCGCGACCGCAGCGCCCCCATCGCCGCGGCCGTGATGTCGGCGGCGGCCGAGCTGACCGTCGCCATTGCCGGGGTGGCGCCTATTCGGCCGCCTGCCTGAGGTCCGCACGGCGCATCGGCGCGGACAGCGCCGGACGCAGGGCCATGTGCCGGTTGACGTCTTTGTAGAGCAGGTAGCGGAACGGACCCGGCCCGCCGGCATAGCAGGCCTGCGGGCAAAAGGCGCGCAGCCACATGTAATCGCCCGCCTCGACCTCGACCCAATCCTGGTTGAGCCGATAGACTGCCTTGCCCTCGAGCACGTAGAGCCCGTGCTCCATCACGTGGGTTTCGGCAAAGGGGATGACCGCGCCGGGTTGCAGCGTGACGATGGTGACATGCATGTCGTGGCGCAGATCGGCGGGATCGACAAAGCGTGTCGTGGCCCATGCGCCATCCGTGCCCGGCATGGCCACGGGCGCGACCTCGGCATCCGAGGTCACGACGACATCGGGCAGGTCGAGCCCCTCGACCGCCTCATAGGCCTTGCGCAGCCAGTGGAATCGCACCGGCGCGTCCGATTCGTTGTGGAACGCCCAGTCCGTCGCAGGCGGCATGTAGACATAGCTGCCCGGCGAAAGGGTGTGATCGACGCCTTCGATTGTGATGGTGGCCGTGCCCTCGACGACAAAGATCGCGGCCTCGGCGCCGGGGTCGGTCTCGGGGCGGTCCGATCCGCCGCCCGGCGAGACCTCCATGATGTATTGCGAGAACGTCTCGGCAAATCCGCTGAGCGGGCGCGACAACACCCAGAGCCGCGTGCCCGTCCAGAACGGCAGAAAGCTGGTGACGATGTCGCGCATCGTGCCGCGCGGGATGACGGCATAGGCGTCGGTGAACGCCGCCCGGTCGGTCAGCAGCTGGTCCTGCGGCGGATGCCCTCCGGTGGGCGCGTAATAGCGTGCGGTCATGTCCGTCCCCGGTCCTGTGATCGTTGCCCGAGTCTAGGGGGGTGCCGGCGCGCCTGACCACCGGGAAACGCGCGACAGCACCTTTCGGCTTTCCGGCAGGATCGGCGCGGGGAAGGGGGCTTGGCAGCGGCTCACCCCACGTCACGCTCTCTTTTTCGCGAGCAGGCGATTTTCCCTCTTGCGGGTTTGGTTGGTGGTCCGTAGATAGCGCTTCACCGGCGGCGCTGAGGCGCGGTTGGGGCGGTCTTCCGGGGCTGGCGGCGGGTTGGTTGATCTGGCTCGTTGTTCGGT
>NZ_SNAA01000015.1 GCF_004358695.1 Palleronia sediminis | reverse complement strand
TGGCTTCCCGTGCGACTTCGGAAAGAAAGGGGAAAGCTTGGCCATCTGCTCGTCGCTCAGCCAGTAGAGGTCGTCCATGTCACCGCTCCGTTTTTCGGGCCGTGAATCACGCCGAACAGCACCAATCAATGCATCCTGACCCTAGTCCCTAGAGTGCGGGACCGCCCTGTCGTGATTTCTCTATAGGGTGGGGGCAACCCCAGAGGCCCCACAAGCCGCGCACAGTGCGCAAAGCCCATCATCGCTACACCTACAGCCAAAAAGGCGCAGGGCACCCCTACGGCCCCACTATCGCGTCTGACGGCATATCCTAGGCGACGCCCACCCCCAAGCCTTTCCCGCCACGAACATCCCGCCAGCGGTCGAAAGTCAGGCCGATGCCGCGTGTCCATGCCATCTCCCCGACGAAGGGTGTCCTGACGGCCAGCCCAAGGCGGCCGAGGGCGAAGGTGAAGCGCAGGCGACCTGCGCCGATTTGCAATGCGATCATGTCCGTAAGTGTCCCATAAAATGGCCTATGGGACGACTTAAGGTGCCAAAGGGAAATGCTCCAATCACTTGATATTACACCCACAAGTGGGTGCGCGGGAATAGGTAGTCAGGCCGTCTGGTCGCCACGACACCATCGCTTTGCAGTGCCATTGCCTATGCCGAACAATCGTCCTCCGGCCATTCATACCGGGGTAGTTTTTGGACTTCGCGAAAGAGCGTTTGCATCTCCGCTTCCCTGTATGATTTGCCGGAACCGCCGCCCGCAAGGCTGTGGCCCTCGATCATGTCAACGTAGTCCGGGGCGATATCGGCTATAGCGGCAATCCTCTTGAACCGGTGCCGCCAGCCGTGGGTCGGCCATACCCGCTTATCCGTCACACCAGTAGACCGCCTGACCCACTTGGCTACAGCCGCCCCGGCGTTCTCGCATCGCCTGTAGGTTTCCTGTGCCGAGTCGCCGGGTATGGCAAATAGGTGCCCCTCTGGGCGCCCCTTGACGACTGCCAAGAGGCCCATCTCCAATAGATGCGGGTGAAGCGGAACGCACCTAAACTCACCTGTCTTCACCCTGCCCGCTTCGGGCGTGATCTTGATACAGGCGATACCAGCCTCTGTGAAAAAGTCCTGCTTCCGTAGCTGCGCCAGTTCGGTGATCCGCGCCCCGGTATAGGCGCCGATCCACGGCAGCCACCTGACCGCCAGTTTATGCCGCTCTGCCATGCCGCCAAGCGCCGAGGGGTCGCATAGTGCCGTAGTAAGGATTGCCCTGGCCTCATCATCGGTGAAGCCGCGTGATCGTTCCTTGACCTTCCCCCGGCCCCGGACCCGAACGGTTGATGTTGGATCGACCGCAATCGCAAGCCTTTCCACATCGAGCCGGAACACGGTCCTTACAGCCGCCAGATACTTGGTCTTGACAGTTCGCGGGGACAGTTCGCGTTCGTCCCGAAGGTGATCGCACCAGTCGATGATCTGTCGGGCGGTGATCTTTTCCGCATCTTCATGCCCAAGCCACACCTGTAAACTTTCGATCTTTTGACGGTAGTCACCGACCGTCCTTTCCGGTTTATCGTCCCGCCGATGCTCACGCGCCCACAGGCCGAACAGGTCCGTCAAAGACACCCCAGCGCCATCTTTGAACCTCCTGCCTCCCATGGGCTAGGCGGGGAACTCGGGGAATCGTTCGGCCTGTCGGTCTGGTCGGTAGTCCCCAAGCCCCCTGCGTTCCTGCGCGGCAGCGAACATCATGTAAGCCCGGTGCATCGCTTCCAGCAGGAGCGCCCGACTGGTTGCGTCGATGGACAGGCCCCGAGTGTGGAGCAATCTGTTTGCCTCATCTCCGTGCAGGCGCTCCACACCCGCAGGGGTCTCGCCTGCCTCACCCAGAACCGATAGCGCCGCATCCCATCCCTCCGGGTCTCCGGGGCTATCCTGATGCTGCACTGTCTGGCTGCGGTAGTATTCCCCCGCAATAGCCTCGATCTGACGCTGTGTGAGGCTTACCGGGCCTGTGAGGGTCTCCCGTCGCATGAGGCCATAGTGATCCTGCAAAGACGCCGCCGCTTCCCTGTAGCGGCCCTTAGCGGTCCTGCCGTCCTTGGTCCGTAGGGACAACCTAACATGGGTTCCCAGCTTTACCTGATAGGATTGCTCCCCGAACTGGACCGTAACGATCCGCCCTTTGGCCACCCCGAGAACATCAGTCGGAACACGCTCATATACGTAGAAAATCCCGGTATCGGGATGCTTCCATGGTGTCGCCATTTTCAAGCCCATGTATCGCTGCCCTGTATCTAAGTTGGGCAGGCCACGACCCTGATAAGTCAGGATTTTCTATAAATTCAATGGGTAAGGCTGGTGCTGCCGGAGAGATTTGAACTCTCGACCTCTCCCTTACCAAGGGAGTGCTCTACCCCTGAGCTACGGCAGCGTCCGGGCGTGGCGGGTCATTAGACCCTCGGGGCGGGCCGCGCAAGGCCCCCTTCGGCGGTTTTCGTACCCCGCGCGGCGCGGCGCGCGGCTCTGCCTAGACCCCGTGTCGAGGGGCCGTTAAGCACGTCGCATGACACGCGATACCGACAGGGACAAACCGCGCGCCGGCACCGGCCAAAGCCGCGAGGACCGGTTGAAATCCGCGCTGAAGTCGAACATGGCCCGGCGCAAGGCCCAGGCGCGCGCGCGGTCGCGCGCAGGGGATGCGACCGGGGACGGCGCGGCGCCGGGTTCGCGCGATACCCCGCCCAGACAGCAAGGATAGCGGCATGGATTCGATAATCGTCAAGGGCGGGGCCGAGCTGAACGGCGAGATCCCCATCGCCGGGGCCAAGAACGCCTGTCTCACTCTGATGCCGGCCACGCTGCTGACCGATGCGCCGCTGACGCTGACCAACGCGCCGCGCCTGTCCGACATCGCGACGATGACCGAGCTTTTGCGGTCGCTCGGGACCGAGGTCAGCGCGTTGCAGGGCGGGCGCGTCCTGACCATGTCGAGCCACGCGCTGGGCAAGCCGCGGGCCGAATACGATATCGTGCGCAAGATGCGCGCCTCGATCCTCGTGCTGGGGCCGCTGCTGGCGCGCGAGGGCCGGGCCGAGGTGTCGCTGCCGGGGGGCTGCGCGATCGGGGCGCGGCCGGTCGACCTGCACCTTCAGGCATTGTCGGCGCTGGGGGCCGAGCTCGACCTGCGCGACGGCTATGTCCACGCGACCGCCCCGAACGGCGGTCTCAAGGCGGGGCGCATCGCCTTTCCGGTGGTGTCGGTGGGCGCGACCGAGAACGCGCTGATGGCCGCGACGCTCGCGCGCGGCACGACCGTCATCGAGAACGCCGCGCGCGAGCCCGAGATCGCGGATCTCGCGCGGTGCCTCAAGCGGATGGGCGCGCGGATCGAGGGCGAGGGCAGCTCCACCATCGAGATCGAGGGGGTCGATGCGCTCGACGGGGCGACGCACCCGGTCGTGGCCGACCGGATCGAGCTCGGCACCTACATGCTGGCCCCCGCCATCGCCGGCGGCAGCGTCGAATGCCTCGGCGGCAGCATCGCGCTGGTCGAGGCCTTTTGCGAGCGGCTGGACGCGGCCGGCATCTCGGTCGAGGAAACGCCCCGCGGGCTCAAGGTCGCGCGCCGCGGCGACCGGGTGGGGGCGGTCGACGTCGAAACGGCCCCCTTCCCCGGCTTTCCCACCGATCTTCAGGCGCAGATGATGGCGCTTTTGTGCACGGCCGACGGGGTCAGCACCCTGCACGAGACGATTTTCGAGAACCGGTTCATGCACGCGCCCGAACTGACCCGCATGGGCGCACGGATCGACGTTCAAGGCGGCACCGCGCGGGTGACGGGCGTGCCGCGCCTCAAGGGGGCGCAGGTCATGGCCACCGACCTGCGCGCCAGCGTCTCGCTGATCCTGGCCGGGCTCGCCGCCGAGGGCGAGACGCAGGTGAACCGCGTCTATCACCTCGATCGCGGCTACGAGCGGCTCGAGGACAAGCTGCGCGCCGTGGGCGCCAGCGTCGAGCGGGTGCGCGGATCATGAGCGACGCACGGTTCGAGGACGCGCGCGGCGGTCCGCTGCGGCTCAGGGCGCTGGATGCCGAGGACCTTACCCTGATCTCGGGGCTGGTGCAGGACAGCGTCTTTCCGATCACCGAGGCCCGGTACGACCGTGCCCGGCGGCGGTTCGGGCTGCTGCTGAACCGCATACGCCGCGAGGATCGCGCCGTCGCCGAAGGCCGCGCCGTCGAGCGGGTTCGCACGGTTCTGGTCTTTGACGACGTGATGGCGGTGCGCCGCTCCGGGCTCGACCCGGCCGAGCGCGACCTCGTGCTGTCCCTGCTGTCCGTGACCTTCGAGCCGGGCGAGGACGGCACCGGCCGCGTCGTGCTGACGCTCGCGGGCGACGGGGCCATCGCGCTTGAGGTCGAATCGCTCGACTGCACCTTGCGCGACGTGACGCAGCCCTATCGCGCGCCCTCGGGGCGCCTGCCCGACCATAAAGAGGCCGACGATGTTTAGGCTCGCCACCGACGATCCGGGTTTCGAGGAAGCGTTCGCCGCGCTGCTGACGATGAAGCGCGAGGACAGCGTCGATGTCGACGATACCGTGGCCGCGATCATCGCCGATGTGCGGAACCGCGGCGACGCGGCGCTGATCGAGTTGACCGCGCGGTTCGACCGGCTGGACCTCACGCCCGAGCGGCTGGCGTTCGACCGCGACGAGATCGAGGCCGAGATTGCCCGCGTGCCCGCGGACGAGGCCGCGGCGCTGGAACAGGCGGCCGCGCGCATCCGGGCCTATCACGACCGCCAGTTGCCCGAGGATGCCGAATGGACCGACGCGGCCGGGGCGCGGCTGGGCTGGCGCTGGACGGCGGTGGGTGCGGCCGGGCTCTATGTGCCGGGGGGGCTGGCCTCCTACCCGTCATCGGTGCTGATGAACGCGATCCCGGCGCAGGTCGCAGGCGTCGAGCGGCTGGTGATGGTGGTGCCGACCCCCGACGGGCGGGTGAACCCGCTGGTGCTGCTGGCCGCGCGGATCTCGGGGGTCGAGACGATCTATCGCATCGGCGGGGCACAGGCCATCGCGGCGCTGGCCTACGGCACCGAGACCATCGCCCCCGTCGACAAGATCACCGGCCCCGGCAACGCCTATGTCGCCGCCGCCAAGCGCCGCGTCTTTGGCCGGGTGGGCATCGACATGATCGCCGGGCCGTCCGAGATCCTCGTCATCGCGGATGCCGACAACGACCCCGACTGGATCGCGCTCGATCTGCTGAGCCAGGCCGAGCACGACGAAAGCGCGCAATCCATCCTCATCACCACCGATGCGGGTTTCGGAGATGCCGTCGCAAGGGCGGTCGAGGCGCGATTGCAGACGCTCGAGCGGCGCGAGATCGCCGGGCGGGCCTGGCGCGATCACGGCGCCATCGTCACCGTGCGCGACCTGGGCGAGGCCGCGGCGCTGGCCGACCGCATCGCGCCCGAACATCTGGAGCTTTGCGTGGCCGACCCCGATGCGCTGGCCGCCAATATCCGCAATGCGGGCGCGATTTTCCTGGGCCAATGGACCCCCGAGGCCATCGGGGACTATGTCGGCGGGCCGAACCACGTCCTGCCCACCGCGCGCTCGGCGCGGTTCTCCTCGGGGCTGTCGGTGCTCGATTTCATGAAACGCACCACGCTGGCGCGCATGACCCCCGAGGCGCTGCGCGCGGTCGGGCCGGCGGCGGCGACGCTGGCGCGGTCCGAAAGCCTCGAGGCGCACGGATTGTCGGTGCAGGCGCGGCTCGACAAGCTGAACCGTTGAGCGGGCCGCGGCTGATCTCGGTCGCGCTGGCCTCGGCGCCCGAGGTGCCGCCCGAGACCGAACAGGATCGGCGCGTCGCGATCTTCGACCTCGAAGAGCACAACAGCTTTGCCCTTGCCGCCGAGCCGTCGCTGACGCCGCTGCGCCTGACGCTGTCGGCCGACCGCGACGCGGTGACATTCGCGGTCGCGGACGAAAGCGGCACGCCGCGCGCCGCGTTCGCGATCCCCCGCGCGCGCATCGACGCCATGGCGCGCGACTACCGCGACCTTTGCCGCGCCTATGCCAGCGCGGTGAAGTCCCTGCCGCCCGCGCGGATCGCCGCGCTCGACGCCGCGCGGCGCGCCTTGCACGACCGCGCCGGGGCCGATCTGCAAAAACGGCTCGCCGCCCACGCGATCCTCGATCCGCAGACCGCGCGACGGCTCTTTACCCTGATCGCCACGCTCGATCCGTGAGCGCGGCGCCCGCCTATACGGCTTGAAAAGCCGGGCAAGCAGGCCCATATAGCGGCATCCCGCAGTGGGGATGCATAACCAGGATTACACATGGCCAAGGAAGAACTGCTCGAATTTCCCGGCGTCGTGAAGGAACTCCTGCCGAATGCGACGTTCAAGGTCGAGCTGGAAAACGGCCATGAAATCATCGCGCATACGGCGGGCAAGATGCGCAAGAACCGCATCCGCGTTCTGGCCGGCGACAAGGTACAGGTCGAAATGACCCCCTATGATCTGACCAAAGGGCGGATCAATTACCGCTTCAAGTAAGGCCGCGGCCCGGCCCGTGCGGCTGATCCTCGGCTCGGGCTCGCCGCGTCGGCGCGAGCTATTGGCGCAGATCGGGCTCGTCCCCGACGAGATCCGCGCGCCCGATATCGACGAGACGCCCCGCCCCGGCGAATTGCCCCGCCCCTATTGCGCGCGCATGGCGGCGGCCAAGGCCGACGCGCTGGCGCCCGGCGCGGACGAGATCGTGATCGCCGCCGATACCACGGTCGCGCTCGGGCGACGCATCCTCGGCAAGCCGCGGGACGCGGACGAGGCGCGCGCCTTTCTCGCAGCGCTGTCGGGGCGGCGCCATCGCGTTCACACCTCGGTCGCCCTTCGCAGCGCCGCGGGGCGCTGGCAGCGCGATGTCGAGACGGCGGTCAAGCTCAAGCGTCTCTCCAGCGTCGAGATCGAGGGCTATATCGCCACCGGCGACTGGCGCGGAAAGGCCGGGGGCTATGCCATTCAGGGGCCTGCCGCGGCCTTCGTGTCGTGGATCCAGGGCTCGCATTCGGCGGTGGTGGGCCTGCCGCTCCACGAGACGGCGCAGCTTTTGCACGCGGCGGGCTGGCCCTTGTGGGAGGTCGCATGAAAGGCCGCACGATCCATCTCGATCACCTCAACGGGCGTCCGGCCGCGGCGCTGATGGTCGACGGGCGGCTCGATGACCTGCTGGTGCCCGCCCCGGACGACCGCCCCGTTCCGGGCGCGATCTACCGCGCCGTCGTCGACCGCCAGATGAAGGGACAGGGCGGCGTCACCCTGCGCCTGCCCGAGGGCCGCGCCTTTCTGCGCAACGCCCGCGGCCTGTCGGAAGGCGCGCGGCTGCTGGTGCAGGTCACAGGCTATGCCGAGGACGGCAAGGCCGTGCCCGTCACCGCCGAGCCGCTGTTCAAGTCGCGCCACGTCATCGTCACCCCCGGCAAGCCCGGCTACAACGTCTCGCGCCGGGTGCGCGACGAGGATCGCGCCGAGGCGCTGCTGGCCATCGCGCATGACGTGGCCGGGGCGCCGGGCGATCTGGGGCTGATCCTGCGCTCGGCCGCCGAGACCGCGCCCGATGACGAGGTGGCCGAGGACATCGCTGCGATGCTCGATCTGGCCGCGCGCGTGGCCGACGATACCGGCGCCGCGCCCGAGCTGCTTTTCGACGGCCCCGACCCCCATATGCTGGCCTGGCGCGACTGGGACACGCCCGACGCGATCTTTACCGATACCGGCAATTTCGCGGTTCATGGCATCCTCGACGCCATCGACGCGCTGCACCGACCGCGCGTCGATCTGGCCGGCGGCGCGTGGATGGCGATCGAGCCGACCCGCGCCATGGTCGCGATCGACGTGAATACCGGCGCCGACACGTCGCTGGCGGCGGGGTTCAAGGCCAATATCGCCTGCGCCCGCGCCCTGCCGGCCCAACTTCGCGCCCGCGGTCTCGGCGGGCAGATCACGCTCGATCTCGCGCCCATGCCAAAGAAGGACCGCCGCCAGTACGAACAGATCCTGCGCGCGGCGTTTCGCGCCGATCCGGTGGCCACGACGCTGGCCGGCTGGACGCCGCTGGGCTGTTTCGAGCTGACGCGCAAGCGCGACCGTCTGCCCCTGTCCCTGAGCCTGGAGGCGCATCCGTGACCTGCCCGATCTGCGCCCGGCCGGCCGACCCGAATTACCGCCCGTTCTGCTCGCGTCGCTGCGCCGATATCGACCTCGGGCGGTGGCTGACGGGCGGCTATGCGGTGCCCGCCGAAGACGAGGACTGGTCCGAGGACAGCACCGAACCCCCGCCCCGCCAATAGCGTGATTTTTCCCCCGCGGCCCTCTGGACTTGGCCCTGTCCCGCGTCTAATACACGCCCACCCGGACGGGCAGCACACGCCCCGTCCTCCCGTGCCTGGGTAGCTCAGGGGTAGAGCAGTGGATTGAAAATCCTCGTGTCGGTGGTTCGATTCCGCCCCCGGGCACCATTTCCTCCAAGCCCGCAGCACCCCGCCCGATCATGTCTTTGCGTCTCTGCGGCCGCGGACGGACCCGAGCGCGTGCGCGGGCATTGCTGTCGTGACGGATGCAACATGCTCGGCCCGCGGATCTGACAGGGCTGGAAAGGCACGACATGACACAGACCTCTTCGAAAAACCGCCGTTTCGTCCTGGCCGAGCGGCCTCGGGGCGTGCCGGACGACAACACCCTGCGTCTCAAGACGGTTGATATCCCCGAGCCCGGCGCGGGGCAGATGCTGCTGCGCAACGTCTATCTCTCGCTTGATCCCTACATGCGAGGCCGGATGAGCGATGCGCCCTCCTATGCCGAGCCGGTGAACCTCGGCGAGGTCATGGTCGGGGGCACCGTAGCCAAGGTCGTCCGCTCGGACGTCGACGGGTTCGCGCCCGGCGATTGGGTCTCGGCCTTCGGCGGATGGCAGGATTACGCGCTGTCGGATGGCGCGGGCGTCATCAACATGGGCAAGTCGCCCGAGAACCCCTCCTGGGCGCTCGGCGTTCTGGGGATGCCGGGGCTCACCGCGTGGTCGGGGCTGACCCAGATCGGGCAGCCCGAGGCGGGCGAGACGGTCGTCGTCGCGGGGGCGAGCGGCCCGGTGGGCGCGACGGTGGGCCAGATCGGCAAGATCCTCGGATGCCATGTCGTGGGCATTGCCGGCGGTCCCGAGAAATGCGCCCATGTGACCGAGACGCTCGGGTTCGACGCCTGCATCGACTACAAGGCCGAGCGGTTTCCCGATGCGCTCAAGGCCGCCGTGCCCGATGGCATCGACATCTATTTCGAGAATGTGGGCGGGGCGGTCTTCGACGCGGTGATGCCCTGCCTAAATACCTTGGCGCGCATTCCGGTCTGCGGCCTGATCTCGCAATACAACGCCACCTCGCTGCCCAAAGGCCCGGACCGGCTGAGCCTGCTGATGGGCATGATCCTGCGCAAGCGCATGACGCTGAGGGGGTTCATCGTCTTTGACGATTTCGGCCATCTCTACCCCGATTTCGCCCGCCAGATGGGCGACTGGGTCAAGCAGGGGCGCATCCACTACCGCGAAGAGATGATCGACGGTCTGGAACGCGCCCCCGAAGCCTTCGTCGGGCTGCTCGAAGGCCGGGCCTTCGGCAAACGCGTGATCCGGCTCGACGCCTGACGGCGCGGGCGGCCGCGCCGCGCGGGGATGCGGGCTAGGGCTCTTTGCGCGCGGCCCAGATCAGCCCGCGGCGCACGATCTCGGTGATCTGGGGCACCTTGAGATCGTCGAGCGCATGGCCGACCGAACAGTAGAAGACCCGCCCCTTGTCCCAGCGCCGTGTCCAGACCACCGGGATGACCGAGCCCTCGATCCACGGAATGTGCTCGCCCGAAAAGGTGGTCGTCGCGAGAACCTCGTTGGAGGGATCGACGAGCATGTAATACTGTTCGGAGTGCAGGCTGAAACTGTCGATCCCCTTCATGATGGGGTGATCGGGCGCGGTGACGGTCACGTCGTGATCGATATAGTCGTCGGTAGGCACAGGGTTGTCGGGCCAACCGGGCGGATGGGCGACGAACTGTCCGCCGATGAGAAAATGGTAGGTCGGCCGGTCGCGGAAGGCATCCCCCATATGGCCGTGCCATCCCCCGATGCCGCAGCCACCGGCGATAAGGTCGAGCATTCCGTCCTCTTCGTCCTTCGTCATGTTTCCGAATTCGGGGCGGTGTGCAGAGCGCGCCGAGGACCAGATCGGCACGATCAGGTCGGTGTCCCGCATCCCGTCGGGATCGGCGAGCGGCGCAAGCGTGTCGTGGATCGTGACCTCGGCCCCTTCGGCCTCCAGCAGATCGCGGCACCAATGGGCGAATGCGCTGGGATCGTGACCCTCCCACCCTCCGGCAAACAATACGGCTTTCATCTTTCACCTCGTTCATGCGGGACGATTGCAGCCATGTCGCGATCTCCGAACCCGTGGGATTCAGCCTCGGCAAGACGATGGCGGTTCACTTGGGCCTGCGGCATGGCGACGCCCAGTCGGTCTGCCAGCGCGGTCGCGATATCGAGATCCTTGCGAGCGAGACTGAGCGCAAAGGTCACGTCATGTGCGGTTTCGTCAAGATAGAGCCCGCGCCGATAGCCCAGCATCGGTGCACCCGCCGCCGACCCGGCGATCACGTCAAAGGCACGTTCGCGGTCGAGCCCGGCGGCATCGGTCAGCGCCAGCGCCTCGGCCAGGGTCTGGTTCATGGCGTGGATCAGCATGTTGACGGCAAGCTTCATCACCGCCGCCTGGCCCTGCCCGCCCATCACGTCGATCTTGTCGCCCATCGCGTCGAGCACAGGGCGCAGCGGGGCGATCTCGTCCTCATTGGCACCCACCATGATCTTGAGCGTGCCCGTCTCGGCCTGCGGGGTCGAGCCCGATACCGGCGCGTCGATCACCTGCGCATCCGTCGCGCGGGCGAGCGCGGCGATATGGTCGGGCGATACGGTTCCCATCTCGAGAAAGACACTCGCGCCGCCGGCGAACAGGCCGTCGGGCCCGAAATGCACCGTTTCGGATGCCGCGTCGTCGGCCAGCATCGTCACGATCACATCGGCGCTGTCCGACAGGGCGCGGGGGCTGTCCGCGACCGCTACGCCGAGGCCCACGGCCTTGTCTGGCGACCGGTTCCAGAGCGTTACCTCGAACGCCGCGGCGATCAGATTGGCCGCCATAGGACGCCCCATGCGCCCCAGCCCTGCGAAACCCAGCTTCATGCCGCGTGCTCTCCTATCCCCGAGATTGCCTGGATCAGATCGTCCTCGGTTACGACGTCGCGCTCAAACACGGTTACGAGCCGACCCTCGTGCATCGCCGCGATCCGGTCCGAGACGCGCAGCACCTCGGGCATTTCAGACGAGATGACGATGACGGCGAGTCCCGAGGCCGCGAGTTCGCGTATCAGGTTGTGGATCTCGGATTTGGAGCCGACATCGATCCCGCGGGTCGGCTCGTCCACGATCAGAACCCGCGGGGCCATGGACAGCCATTTGCCGATGACGATCTTTTGCTGATTGCCGCCTGAGAGGTTCTTGACCATGGTGCGCCAGCTCGGCGCCTTGATCTCGAGCCGCGCCTGGTACTTGTCGTAGATCTCGACCTCGCGCGCGCCCGAGATGAAGGGGCCCGAGGTCATCCGGTCGATCTGCGGCAATGTGATGTTGTCGCGGCAATTCATGCCAAGCACGAGCCCTTGTTCCTTGCGGCTTTCGGGCACGAGGCTGAGCCCGCGGGCGATGGCCTCGGCGGGCGAGCCGATGCGAACGGCCTCGCCGTCGAGATGGACCGTCCCGGCCGAGGGACGGCGTAGCCCGAACAGGGTTTCGGCGATCTCGGTCCGGCCGGCGCCGATCAGCCCGTAGAAGCCCAGTACTTCGCCCGCGCGCAGCTCAAAGCTCACGTCCCGGAACAGCTTGCCGCAGGACAGGTCCCGCACGGCAAGGCGGACCTCGCCGGGCGCGACACGGGCATCGCTCGTTCGGCTGAGGTCGAGTGAACGGCCGATCATGGCGCGCGTGACCTCGTCCTCGTCGGTTTCGGCGGTGACGAGAGTGCCGCGATAAGATCCGTCGCGCAGGATCGAGATACGGTCGGAGATCCTGAAGATTTCCTCCATCCGGTGCGAGATATAGACGATTCCGACACCTCGCTCCTGCAGATCGCCGATGATGTCGAACAAAACCGTCTTTTCGGCATCGGTCAGTGACGCGGTCGGTTCGTCGAACACGACGACCTTGGCGTCATGGGTCAGGGCGCGGGCGATCTCGACCATCTGCTTTTTCGCGATGGACAGGCGATTGACCTTGGTGCGCGGTCCGAAATCGACGTTCAGCGTCTCGAGGATGTCGCCTACTCGCCGGTTGAGCACTTTCCAATCGACAAAGCCGAAGCGCGAACGCGGGAGTTCGCCCAGAAAGATGTTCTCGGCCACCGTCATCTCTTCGGCGAGGCTGAGTTCCTGGTGCACGAGGATGACGCCCTGTTCCTTGGCGGCGATAGGCGTGGGCAGGACGCAGCGCAGCCCATCGATATGGATGCGCCCGCCATCGGGCTGATACATGCCGGCGAGAACCTTCATCAGGGTGGATTTCCCGGCCCCGTTCTCGCCCATGAGGGCATGGACCTCTCCGCGGCGCAGTTCGAAATCCACCCCGTCAAGCGCCCGGACCCCAGGAAAAGTCTTCACGATCTTCTCGAGGCGCAGGATCGTGCCCGCCGCGGCCGTGTCGGTCATAGCCGGATCTCCTCGTCGCCCTGGCGGTTCAGTTGCTTGTCGAGGAACAGCACGAAGATCAGGATCGTGCCCAGCACGAGCAGCACGTAGAAGGCCGGCACGCCGATCAGGTTCATGCCGTTGCGCAGCATCCCGATAGCCAGCACCCCACCGAAAGTTCCGATGATGGACCCCGCCCCGCCGGTCAGCTTGGTTCCACCCAGAACGACGGCGGTAATCACCCAAAGCTCGAACTCGCGCCCGAGGTTGGGCGTCGCGGCCCCCATCTGCGTCGAGAGGGTGATGCCGGCCAGCGCCGCAAAGAACCCGACGATGACGAAATTGACGACCATATGCGGCCCGACGCGAATGCCGGCATTCACCGCCGCCTCGCGGTTGTCGCCCACGGCATAGGTATTCGAGCCGTGAACCGTACGGCTGAGCAGGATATGGGTGGCGACCGTGAACACTAGGAACACGATGGCCAGGGTCGGCACGCCCAGCACGCTGGAATAGTCGAAATCGGAATAGGTGAAGTTCGTCGCGAAGAACGACTGTTCCTGCGTGTAGACAAAGACGAGACCGCGAATGCCCAGCATCGCGCCCAGCGTGACGATGAAGGCGTCGACCCCGGTCTTCCACACGATGAACCCGTTGAGCGCACCGATGGCGACGCCGGTTAGCAGGCGCAGCAGGACCGCGGGCAGGATCTGCCAGTTGCCCCAGTCGGCAAAGACCGCCCAGCCCATCGCATCCACCGTCACCGAGGCCGCCAGCGCCAGCGTCGCCCCGACGCTGAGGTCGATGTTGCCGTTGATCATCACCAGCGTCATGCCCAGCGCGATCAGCCCGATGGTCGAGGTCTGGACGAGGATGTTGCGGAAATTGGCAATGTCGAAGAACCGGTCCGTCGACAGGGAGAAGAACACGAAGATGATGGCGACGAACACCCAGATCGGGTTGCGGATCAGCCAGCCGAGAGGGCCCGATTTGGTCATGTCAGCCTCGTTGTCATGCGATTGGTGAAAAGAGCCGGCCGCGCTTGCCCGCGATATCCAGCCAAACGGCGAGGATGATGACGAACCATGTGACGATCCACTGCGTGTAATAGGGATAGCTCAGCAACAGCAGGCCGTTCTGGATGAAGCCCAGGATCAGCACGCCGATCACCGTCTCGAAGATCGACCCCGATCCGCCCAGCAGCGAGGTGCCGCCGAGGATCACGCCAGCCAGCACGAGCAGCTCATAGCCCTGCCCCACGTTGTTCTGACTTCCCATGACGCGGCTGCCGAGGATGATCGCGGCGACCCCCACACAGAAGGACGAGATGACATAGGTCGAGAACACCACCCTGCCCCGCCGGATGCCCGAGAACACCGCCGCGGTCGGGTTGCCGCCCACCGCATAGACGCGCCGCCCGAAGGCGGTATAGGCGACGATGCAATGCAGGATCACGGCCAGAAGGCCGAATAGGATGATGGGCATGTCGAGCCCGGCGATATCGCCGCGGCCGAACACCTTGAACCACGTGGTGTCCTGGCTCGACGGGTCGATATCGACGTTCTTGCCGCCCGAATAGATGAGTGTCAGACCTTGGATCGCCGAAAGCATCCCCAGCGTGACGATCAGCGAGTTGAGCCGGAGGATGCCGACGAGGAACCCGTTGACGCATCCCAGCGCCAGAACCGCCGCCATCATGACGGCGATCCCCGGTGCCGCGCCGATCTTGTCGTGCAGATCGACCACCATCACGGTGCCGAAGCTCAGCATCGAGCCCACCGACAGGTCGAGATTGCCCGAGATCACCACCACCGTCACACCCAGCGCCATGACCCCGATGATGGCCGAGGACCGCAGGACGGACTCCATGTTCTCGAGGCTCAGGAACCGCTCGGAAAAAAGGCCGAAGCCCAGCATGAAGAGCCCGAAGGCGATCAGGATGCCCTGCGATGACAGGATCTGCACCAGCGTCCGGTTGGTATCGGGGCCCGGCGCGCTCTCATCGGCCTCCTTCGGCTTGCCGCTGGCCGCGGTTTCGGTTTCGACCCGGCTCATACCAAGGTCATCCCGCCGTCGATCATCACGATCTGCCCGGTCATGTAGTCGCTGTCGGCACTAGCAAGGAAGGTCGTGGTGCCGGTGATGTCGCGGGGATTCGCGACACGGCCCTTGAGGATACCGGCGGCGAACTCTTCCATCGCCTGGCCGGGCCGTTCGGCCGCGCCGATGGCCATGAGGTCGCGATCGACCTCCTCCCACATCTCGGTCGCGACGACACCGGGGGCAAAGCCCGTGACGGTTATGCCGTGCTTGGCAAGGTCGCGCGCCCCGATTGGGTAAGCGACACGACCGCGAATTTCGAGGCGCAATAGGGCGCCACGTTGTCGAAACCCTGGCGCGACGCGATGGAGGCGGTGTTGACGATCTTGCCCGCCGTTCCGTCCGGGCCGCGGCCCTGCGCGATCATCTGGCGCGCGGCCTCCTGCATCCCGATCAGGCAGCCCAGACCGTTCACCCCCATGATGAAGGACCAGTTCTCTTCGGTGACGTCGAGAAAGTTCATCGGCTTGTTCACGCCGGCATTGTTGAACATTACGTCGAGCCGGCCGAACCGTTCGACCGTGGCGGCGATGGCGGCGCGCGTCTGCACCCGGTCGCGCACGTCGAGCGCGGCGGCCATGGCGCGTCCGCCGTCGCCATTGAGGCGCGTATTCGCGGCCCCGGCGACCTGTGCGACCTTGTCGAAATCGAGATCGGCGAAACAGACCGCGGCGCCCTCGTCGAGAAGAGCCTCGCCTATGGCGCGGCCGATGCCCTGCGCGGCGCCCGTCACCAGGCAAACCCGTCCCGTCACGCGTCCCATGGACGACCCTCCAAGAAAGAATTGGGATGCGCGGCGACGGATCGCCGCGCATCGGGAGCGCGGACGATCAGAAGACCGGCTTGGTGAACTCGTCCATGTTCTCCTGGGTGATCTTGGGCGTCTCGAAGTAGTTGAGGAACGGAACTTCCTCGCCCTTGGCGACCGCGACCGCCGTATCGAGCGCATTCCGGGCGTCGTCCACGGGCGACTGGTAGATCGAACCGTAATACTCGCCGGCGGCCATCGCCTCGTAGCCCACCGCGAAATTGGTGGCCCCGATAAAGGCGATATCGCCGACGCGATCGGCCGCCTTGGCCGCGTTCAGCGCACCGACACCCATATTGTCGTCGCCCGAATAGACGCCGTCGATCCGGTCGTACTTGACCAGGAAATTCTCCATCACGCGCTGCGACTTTTCGCGGTTCCAGTCGCCGGGCTGGGTCTCCATGATCTCGACGCCGGGGCAGGCTTCGGCCAGCCTGTCCTCGAACCCGCCCTGCCGCTCGATCGCGGTGGTATATCCGGGCTGACCCGAGATCTGGACGATCTGGCCGGTCGCCTCGGAGGGGTCCTGACCGTCCTCGGCCAGCGCCTCGCACATCAGCTCGGCCGAATAGGCGCCCTGCTGGATGTTGTTCGGCCCCGAAAATGACGCGATGAAGTCGAAACCTTCTTCGGCGATGTTGGAATTGGTCACGACGACCGGAATGCCGGCCTGGTTGGCCGCTCGGACGGCGGGCACGACGGCCTGGCCGTTGGTCGGCCAGATGACGATGACATCGACCTGCTGCTGGATCAGATCCTGCATCTGCGCGATCTGCCGGGCCACGTCGCCGCCCGCATCGAGGATCACCGCCTCTACATTCTCCATGCCCTCGGCCGCCTCGATGAAGGCTTGCTCGTAAGTGGTCTGATAGCTGTCTACGCCCACGTTGTTCTGCGTGATGCCCACGGTGATCGTATCGGAATGGCTATCGGCGAAAGCGGCGCCGGTCAGCGCGGTGCTCGCCGCGAGCGCCGTCAGAATGGTTTTCATATCGGTTCCTCCCAAGAACGTTTCATGCGGCGATCCGTGGTCGAGTCCGGTTCCGGCCGCATCTCGGCGAACATGCGGGAAAACGCCGATCCCCGGCACGGGAAATATATCCATTCTGGATAGAGCATCATCCAAACTGGACATAACCGCGCTATTCCGGGGCGCTCGCAATATCCACTCTGAACGGAGCGCCGCATGGCCGATCGAAAAACATTCGAAATGGATAAGCCACCCAAGATGCCGAAGGACACGCATCATAGTTCAGCCGCGGCCGCCCCCGCCGGGGCGTTCGGTCACGAGAGGCTGCGCGACACGCTCGGCTTTGTCGAGGCGATGCTGTCCGAGATCGACGGCGTCATCGGGCGGAGCGCGCCGCACCCCCATTTCCGCATCCTCGCGCACGTGATGGCCGCCCATCTCGACGGGCGCAGCGCCACGCCGTCTTCCTGTGTCTCGGCCTCGAACGTGCCCTATGCTACCGGCACGCGGCGCCTCGCCGAGCTGATCGCGGACGGCACGATCGAACAACGTGCGCGCACCCGAACGGGCAAGAGCTACACGCTTCACCCTTCGGCGCGGCTGATCGACCTCTTCGGGCAGGTCTCGGCGCGATTGCCGCGGCTAGCCGCCGAGCATCTGGGTCAAGCCGACGAGACGTCCGATTACTATTTCGGAGGCTCCTACCGCGCCAGCCAGGTGATCGGCCCGGTCCTGCCCCTGCCCCAGCCGATAACGCTGGGCGGCGGGTTGCGGGTGCTCGTGCATGGCGATCCCACGTTCCTCGCCATGTCGAACCTCAAGCGGCAGTTCGAACAGGTGATCGGCTGCCCGATCCACCAGCGGGCCTTCTCGATCGACCGGCTGCGCGAGGAAGCGTTGCGCGACGCCCAGCGCAGGACGAGCCGTTATGACATCATCGCGGTGGACCTGCCCTGGATCGGCGAGTTCGCGACCAAGGGCGTGCTCTCGCCGCTCGATTCCATCATGGAGGTCGACCGGCTCGACCCGTCCGATTTCCACACCGCCGGTTGGCAGGCCGCGCATTGGGGCGGGCGGCCTTACGGCGTGCCGAACCAGACCACGCCCGAGCTCCTGTTCTGGCGCACGGACCTTTTTGCCGAGGCCGGGCTGGCCCAGCCCGACACCGCCGACGCGGTGCTGGCGGCTGCCGCCGCGCTGCACAGGCCGCAGGCGGGCCAATACGGCATCGCCTGGAACGCGGCGCGTGGCACCGCGCTCGGCCATCAGTTCATGATGACCTGCGCGGGGTTCGGCCAGCCGGTTCTCGACCTGCCCAAGGTCGCGGGCGGCTTTGGCGCGATGAGCCTCGCCGACCGCCACAGCCGCCCGATGTTCGACCAGCCCCGCGCGCTCGAGGCAGCCGAATACCTCATGGAGCTTCTGCGTTTCTCGCCGCCCGATATCCTGTCGATGAGCTGGTACGAACGCATCCGCCGCTATGCCGCGGGGACCGTCGGCATGGCCTATGGCTACACGCTGCTGGCGCCGTATTTCGACTGCGATCCCGGCTCGCCCGCGCATGGCCGCACCGGGTTCCTGCCCCATCCGTCGGGCGCCGGGGCGCCGAACGTGGCACCGGTGGGCGGCTACGTGCTGGGCATTCCCGCAAATATCGCGCCTGAACGACGCGAGGCGGCTGTCGAGGCGCTGATCGTCTTTACCTCGGCTGCCGCGCAGAAACAGGTGGTGATGGAAGGATCGCGCAGCCAGCCGCGCTATTCCGTCGGCGCCGATCCCGAAGTGCGCGCGCTCAGCCCCATCTTCGAGGTGGTCGACGCGCTGTCCTGGCGCGACGAGCTGCAGTTCTGGCCACGCCCCCCGGTGCCCGCGATCACGCCGATAATACAGGCGTGCGGCGAGGAACTCCACGACATGCTGCGCCGGGTCGTCACCCCGCGCGAGGCCCTGGCCCGGATCCAGATCCGCGCCGAGGCTGCGATGAACACCATCTGAGAGAGGAAGACCGATGGACCCCAATCGCCTGAAGGGCAAGAATATCCTCGTCACCGGCGCCGCGCGCGGCATGGGTGCGGCCAACGCCGCCCATTTCGCGGCCCAGGGGGCCAATGTCTGCCTCGGCGATCAACGACAAGGGCGCCGGACGGGCCATCGCGGTCAGGATGGACGTCACCAGGCGCGCCGACAACGCCGCCGCGGTGGCCGCGACGGTGGACGCCTTCGGCATGATCAATGTCGGGCTCTTCAACGCCGGCCTGAACAAGCCCCGGTTCTTCATGGATATCGACGAGGACAACTGGGACCTCATCATGAACGTGAACACCAAGGCGATGTGGCTGGGGATGCAGGAAACCGCGCGCCAGATGATTGCGCAGGGCAAGCAGGACTATCCCTACAAGCTCATCAACGTGGGCAGTATCGCCTCGCGCAAGCCGCTGGTCGACGTGACCGTCTACTGCACCTCGAAATACGGATGTCTCGCGCTGACCCATTGCGGCGCCGTCGCCCTGTCCGAACACAACATCACCGTCAACGGCTATGCGCCGGGCGTGGTCGTCACGCCGCTATGGGAACAGCTCGACAAGGATCTCGTCGAGATCGGATTCAAGCAACGCGAGGGGCAGGCCTATGACGACATCGTGCGCGATGCGCTTCAGATCAAGCGCGTGTCCTACCCCGACGACATCGTCGGCACGGCCTCGTTCCTGGCCAGCGGGGACAGCGACTACATGACCGGCCAGATGATCCATATCGACGGCGGCTGGTGCATCCAGTGACCCCGCCCGCGGACCCCTTGGCCCGCGGTGCCGCCCCCTGCCCGACCGTGCCGGCCCGACCCGGACCCGCCCTGAAAGAGACCCCAAGATGACCCATGTGAACCGCGCCCTGACCCCGAACGTGCTGCAGCCGCAGGATCTCGACCCGAACTGGCGCTGGGAAGGGCGTCTGCCCGCCTGGGGCCATACCAGCGTCGATTTCGAGCGTCGCGTCGATCACGACCGGCTGCGCCGCTACCGGCTGTCGCGCACCCGCGAAGCGCTGAAGGCCAGCGATTGCGGAACGCTTCTGCTGTTCGACGTGAACAATATCCGCTACGTCTCGGCCACCAAGATCGGCGAATGGGAGCGGGACAAGATGTGCCGTTTCTGCCTGCTGACGGGCGACGACGCGCCCTATGTCTGGGATTTCGGCTCGGCCGCCGTGCATCACCGTAAATATGCCGACTGGCTGGTGCCCGATCATTGCCGCGCCGGCGTGGTCGGAATGCGCGGCACGATCCCGCCCTCTTTCGGGCTGATGAAGAAATATGCCGAGGAGATCGCGGGCCTGATCGAGGATGCGGGAATGAAGGGCATGCCCGTCGGCGTCGATTATGCCGAGACGGCCATGTTCCACGCCCTGCAGGAGGTCGGAATCAATGTCGTGGACGGCCAGCAGATCATGCTGTCGGCGCGCGAGATAAAGAACTGGGACGAGATCCAGCTTTTGACGCAGGCGGCAAGCATGGTCGATGGCGTCTATCACATGATCTACGAAGAGCTGAAACCCGGCATCCGCGAGAACGATATCGTCGCGATGAGCACCAAGATGCTCTACGAGATGGGCAGTGACGACGTCGAGGCGATCAACGCGATCTCGGGCGAGCGGTGCAACCCTCATCCGCATAATTTCACCGACCGCTATTTCCGCCCCGGCGACCAGGCGTTCTTCGACATCCTGCAATCCTACCAGGGCTATCGCACCTGCTACTACCGGACCTTCAACATCGGCCGGTCGACCCCTGCGCAGGTCGATGCCTACGTCAAGGCGCGCGAATGGCTCGACGCCGCCATCGGGGCGATCAAGCCCGGCGTGACGACCGACCAGGTGGCAAAGCTCTGGCCCACCGCCGAAAGCCTCGGCTTCCCCAATGAACTGGCCGCGTTCGGGCTGCAATTCGGGCATGGGTTGGGGCTCGCCCTCCACGAGCGTCCGATCATCAGCCGGGCGGTCAGCCTGGAGAACCCGATGGAGATCCAGACCGGCATGGTCTTTGCGCTCGAGACCTATTGCCCCGCCGCCGACGGCTATTCGGCCGCCCGGATCGAGGAAGAGGTCGTCGTCACCGATACCGGCTGCGAGGTTATCTCGTTGTTCCCGGCCGAGGAACTGCCGATCGCCAACCGTTACTGAGCCGTTCCGACCGGCGCGCAGGCCGGCCGGGACATTGTCCGACGAAAGGAAGGAGGCCGGCCCGCGCGCCGCCCCTTCGGGAGTGAGCACGATGGCCAAGGCCAAGACGAATACGGACGACTACCTGCGGATGTATCGCCAGATGGTGCGGATCCGCGCCTTCGAGGATCAGGCCAACCAGCTTTACCTGTCCGCCAAGATGCCGGGCCTGACGCATATGTATTCCGGCCAGGAGGCCGTGGCGGTGGGCATCTGCGAGGCGCTGACGCCCCAGGACCATATCACCTCGACGCATCGCGGGCACGGCCATTGCGTCGCCAAGGGGGCCGAGTTCAAGCCCATGTTCTGCGAGCTTCTGGGCAAGGCCGAGGGCTATTGCCGCGGCAAGGGCGGCTCCATGCACATCGCGGACCAGTCGAACGGCAATCTCGGTGCCAACGCCATCGTCGGTGGGTCGATGGGCATCGCGACGGGCGCGGCGCTCAGCCACAAGATGCTCGGCGACGGGCAGGTGACGGTGTGTTTCTTCGGGGACGGCGCGACGGCGCAGGGCCTGTGGTACGAGGTGATGAACATGGCCGCCCTGTGGAAGCTGCCGGTCATCTATGCCTGCGAGAACAACGGCTATTCGGAATATACCCGCACCGAGGAAATCGCAGCCGGGTCGATCACCGCCCGCGCCGAGGCCTTCGGCATAGAAAGCTTCAGCATCGACGGGCAGGACGTTCTGGCCGTCAACCGGCTTGCGCAGGATCTCGTCGCGCGCTGTCGCAAGGGCGAGGGTCCGTTCTTCATCGAGCTCAAGACCTATCGCTATCACGGCCACCATGTCGGCGACATCAACCGCGACTATTACCGCTCGAAGGAGGAGGAGGCCGAATGGAAGAAGTCCCGTGACCCCATCACCGGTTTCGGCACCTGGCTGCAATCCGAGGGCATCGTGTCCTCCGACGATCTCGTGGCGATCAATGACGAGGTGCGCGCGGATGCCGAGGCGGCGGTGAAATATGCGCTGGACTCCGCCTATCCCGACGGCTCGGAGGTGGACATGCACGTCTATTCCGACACCGAACACGCCCTGGCCTGAGGAGAGAGACGATGCGAGAAATCACCCTGTCTCAGGCCGTGAACGAGGCGATCGCCGAAGAGATGCGCCGCGACGAAACGGTTTTCCTCATGGGCGAGGACGTGGCCGAGGCCGGAACGCCCTTCAAGATCACCTCGGGGCTGGTCGAGGAATTCGGAACGTCGCGGGTCATCGACACCCCGATTTCCGAACCGGGCTTCGTCGGGCTCGCGGTGGGAGCGGCCATGACCGGCACCCGACCGCTGGTCGACCTGATGTTCGGCGATTTCCTGTTCCTCGTGATGGACCAGCTTTGCAACCAGGCGGCCAAGACGCATTACATGTCGGGCGGCAAGCTCAAGGTGCCGATGGTATTGCGCACCAACCTGGGCGCCACGCGCCGCTCAGCGGCGCAGCATTCACAGTCGCTTCATGCGCTGGTGGCCCATATTCCGGGGCTCAGGGTGGCGCTGCCATCTTCGGCCTACGAGGCGAAGGGTCTGCTCAAGACCGCCATTCGGGATGACAACCCGGTGGTGATCTTCGAGGACAAGCTGATGTATCAGGACAAGGCCCCTGTGCCCGAAGAGGAGTATCTCCTCCCCTTCGGACAGGCCAACATCCTGCGCGAGGGCCGCGATGTCACGCTGATCGGCACCTCCTCCATGGTGCAGGTCTGCCTCAAGGCCGCGGGCCTTCTCGAGGCGCAGGGTATCTCGGCCGAAGTCATCGACCCGCGCACCATCGTGCCGCTGGACGAGGCGACGATCCTGGACAGCGTGCGCAAGACTTCGCGCGCAGTCGTGGTGGACGAGGGCCATCGCAGCTACGGCGTGACGGCCGAGATCGCCGCGCGGATCTCGGAAAAGGCATTCTACCATCTCGATGCCCCGGTCCTGCGGTTCGGCGCCATGGACGTGCCGGTGCCCTTCAGCCCGGCGCTGGAGGATCTGACCGTGGCCACCCCCGACCAGGTGGCCGAGGCCGCTGCCCGTCTCTGCCGGGGAGAGATGTTCCATGCCGCATGACGTCATCATGCCCGCGCTCGGCATGGCGCAGGACAAGGGCGTGCTGGTCGCCTGGCTCAAACAAGAGGGCGACGAGGTCCGCGAGGGCGATCCGCTGTTCGAGGTCGAGACCGACAAGGCCACGATGGAGGTCGAGGCCCAGGGCGCGGGATTCCTGATCGATCTGCGCGCGGCCGAGGGGGACAGCGTGCCCGTTGGTGAGATCATCGCGCGCATCGCCGAGACCGCCGGCACACCCGCCGCCAAAACCGCGCCGCCCGAGGACGATGCGGCGGACGACATGTCCGCCTCGGTGCCCGAGGGGCGCAAGGTCATCATGCCCGCGCTCGGCATGGCGCAGGATACCGGGCGTATCGTAGGATGGGCCGTGGCCGCGGGCGATTCCGTAAGCGAAGGCGACACGCTGTTCGAGGTGGAAACCGACAAGGCGACGATGGAGGTCGCGGCCGAATGCGACGGCTATGTCGCCGCCATCCTTGCCGAGGCAGGCGACGATGTGCCGGTGGGCGAGACCATCGCCGTCATATCCGGCACGCGGCCCGAGGCCCCCGTCTCGCGCGGCGCAGCTTCCGAACCCCAGGCCGCGGCCCCTGCCCAGGCTGCGGCGCCCAACCTTTCCTCGCAGCCCGCCCGGCCGCCCGCCCCGATCGAAGCCGGAGGTCGCATTCTCGCCTCGCCCAAGGCCAGGCGGCTCGCGCAGGAGCGGGGCATCGACCTGGCGCGGCTGGTCGCGGCGGGCCTTGCCCAACCCTTCCACGCCGCCGATCTCGACCGGCCCGAGGCGGCCGCGCCCGCCCCGCGACCGGCGATGCAGCTCGCGACGTTGCGATTGAGCGCCCGCGCCCCGGCGGCCGGGTTCGACGCCCTGATCGGCTGGGCCGAGGGCGAGGGTGCCGAGAGCGGGGCGATCCTGGCCGCGTTGGCCTCCGGCGCACTTCGGGAGACGACCGGGGCCGAGCGTATCGCCATCGAGCTTCGTCCCCAGGGGCGGTGCCTGCACGACGCCGATCTTGCGCGTCCCGACGGGCACGACCGGGACGATGCCGAGACGCCCCCCACGCTTATCCTGCGCGACCTCACCGCCACCCGGCTGACGGCAATCGAAGGCGGCACGGCCAACCTGCCCGCCCTGACCCTGTCACGCGACCGGGACGATTTGGTGCTGTCGCTGAGCGTCGACCCCGAGACCATGGACGAAGCGCTCGCAACCGGTCTGCTCGCGGGCTTTGCGGACCGGATCGCCGATCCGCTTCGGCAGCTATTTTAAAGGAATGACCGATGTATGACGCCATCTGGACCGAAAATCGCCTGAGAACTGATCTCTATATCGACGGCGCCTGGCGCGGCGGGGCCGGGGGCGACCGCTTCGACATCGTCAATCCGGCGGACGAGACCACCATCGCCTCGGTCGCCTCGGCCGAGATCGCCGATGCCGATGCCGCCCTCGACGCCGCGCAGGCCGCTTTTGCCGACTGGGCCGGGCGCAGCCCGCGCGACCGATCAGAGGTGTTGCGCCGCGCGTGGGAGCTGATGATCGCCCGGCAGGAAGATTTTGCCCGGCTGATCACGCTCGAGAACGGCAAGGCGCGGGCCGATGCCATGGGCGAGGCCGCTTACGCCGCCGAGTTCTTTCGCTGGTTCGCCGAAGAGGCCGTGCGCGCCAATGGCATGATCGCGCATGCGCATGCCTCCGGCGCGCGCATCGTGGTCCAGCACAAGCCCGCGGGTATCGCCGTGCTGGTCACGCCCTGGAACTATCCCGCCGCAATGGGCACCCGCAAGATCGCGCCGGCCCTCGCGGCGGGATGTCCGGTCATAATCAAACCCGCCTCGGAGACGCCGTTGACGATGCTGGCGCTGATGCCGCTCCTCGAAGAGGCGGGCGTCCCGAGGGGGCTGGTCAACGTGCTGCCGTCGCGGCGGACAGGTGCGCTGGTCGATCATCTGCTGCACGATCCCAGGGTTCGGGTCGTGTCCTTTACCGGCTCGACCGGGGTGGGGCGCAAGTTGCTCCATTCCGCGGCGGACCAAGTGTTGAAACCGGCGATGGAGCTTGGCGGGAACGCGCCGCTCATCGTCTTCGACGATGCCGATCTCGACCTCGCGGTGCAGGGTGCCATGCAGGCCAAGATGCGCAATCTCGGCGAGGCCTGCACCGCTGCCAACCGGTTCTACATCCACGACGCGGTACATGATGCATTCGTCGACAAGCTCGCCGCGGCGATGTCGGCGCTCAGGATGGGTGACGGACGCGAAGACGGGGTCGATGTCGGACCCCTCGTCAATGCGGATACGCGCGACAAGGTCGCGGCCTTCGTCGAGGATGCGGTGGCCAAGGGCGCGCGGGTCGTCTGCGGCGGCGACCGCCCTGCGGGGCGCGGGTTCTTCTATCCGCCCACGGTGCTCGCCGATGTGCCCGAAACCGCCGATTGCGTCGGTGACGAGATCTTCGGGCCGGTAGCCGCGATCCAGCGGTTCACCGAGACCGACGATGTGGTGCGCCGGGCCAACGATACCGAATACGGGCTCGTCGCCTACGTGTTCTCGGGCGATTTCAAACGCGCATTGCAGGTCTGCGAACGGCTCGATTACGGCATGGTCGGGCTCAATCGCGGCCTCGTCTCGGACCCCGCGGCCCCCTTCGGCGGCACCAAGCAATCGGGGCTCGGGCGCGAGGGCGGCCATGAGGGGATGCTCGAGTTCATGGAAACGCAATACATCTCGGCGGAGTGGTGAACATGGTCACGGCTTCTCCCTCGACCCGCAAGATGGCGCTTGCCGCCGGGATCGACCTCGACACGCTCGCCCAGAGCACGGGGCGGACGCATCTGGCCCGCGAGGACGTGGTCGCGCATCGCGACGGCACCGGCGCGACCATGGCCGGAGCACCGCCCGCGCAATCCCATCACGCCCGGTATTGGGAGGTCGATCACGCGGCCTACGGGCCGGTAGAGCACGAGGATCTGGACCGGATCGCGCAGGTCGCCGCCGCCAACCTCGGCGCGGCCAACGCGATGATCCCGCAGGTGACGCATCACGACCGGGCGAACGTGCAGGCGATCGAGGATCTGCGCGCCCGGATGAAACCCGAGGCCGCCGCGCGCGGCGTAAAGCTCACGGCGCTGGCGTTCCACGTCAAGGTTCTCGCGCGGTGCCTGGTGGAGTTTCCGCGTTTCAACGCATCGCTGACCGCGGATGGCGAACGGCTGGTCGTCAAGCAATACGTCCATGTCGGGATCGCGGTGGACACCCCCGGCGGGCTTCTGGTGCCGGTGATCCGCGACGCGGACCGCAAGGGCATCTGGCGGATCGCATCCGAGATCGGCGACCTTGCCGCCCGCGCCCAGTCCGGAAAACTGAAGTCGAAGGAGATGGGGGGCGCGTCGATGACGATCTCCAACCTCGGCGGCATCGGCGGCGAGGCTTTCACCCCCATCGTCAACCCGCCCGAACTGGCGATCCTCGGGCTCACCCGTACGGAACTGCGCCCGGTCTGGAACGGCGCGGAGTTCGCCCCCGTCCCGACGGTCCCGCTCGATCTCAGCTACGACCACCGCGTGCTGAACGGCGCCGATGCGGCGCGGTTCCTCGCCCGCTATGCCGAGATCCTCGGCGATCCGCGACACCTGCTCCTGCCCCGCATCGCGCCGCGCGGGGGTTGAGCGTCCGCGGCCTTTTTCCGAACGGGGCGAACCGCATGGGGGTGGGCGCGTTCCCCCCCGAATGCCCTGCCGCTGGATGCCCGATGCACCGTTCCCGCCGACCGATCTATCCCATTGCCCTCGCGCTCGGCGCGATGGGGCTTGCCGCCGCGCTTTTGGCCGTGCCGTTTCCCAAGTTGGGGCTAGCGCTCGTCTGCGCCGGGTTCGGCCTGTCGATGATACTGTTCGAGGCGGTGTCGGGGCTGCGCTTTCCGCGCCGGCTCATCGTCATCGTGACGGGATTTGCCGCCGCGACGCTCTTGCTGGGCGAGGCGCTTCAGACCTACGAGGAGTTGCCGTGGTGGGATATCGCGCTGCACGGATCGGCGGGCACGGTGCTGGCGGCGGTGGGCATGGCGCTGGCGCTCTTGCCGACGGCGGGGGCCACGCCGCGCACGGGGCTGTGGATCCTGTCGGTGCTGGCCTTCGGCTTTGCGATGATGGTCGGCGCGATGTGGGAGGTGCTCGAGTTCACGCTCGACACGCTGTTCGGCACCAACGCTCAGGCGGGCGGCAACAGCGACACGATGACCGACACGCTGGCCAATCTCGCCGGAGCGCTGTGGGGCACGCTGGCCGCGCATCTGGCGGTCGGGACGGGCCGCGTCTGGCCGCCCGCGGGGATGCTGCGCGATTTCATCGCGCGGAACCCGGTGATCTACGGCGCCTGGCGCGGGCCGCTCGATGCGCGGGCCTCAGACCCCGCGCGACAGGGCCATGTCGGCGGCCGCGAGGCCTGAGCGGACCGCCCCCTCGATCGTCGCGGGCAGGCCCGTCGCCGTGTGATCGCCCGCGAGAAAGAGGTTCGGCCAGGGCGTTGCCGGCCCCGAGCGGCCGCGCGCGCCCCGCGCCGTCTGATCAAAGGTCGCGGCCCGCTCGCGCAGCAGCCGCGCGGGCGGCATCGCCTCGGGCAAGGGGGGGCCAAAGGCTGCGGCGGCGCGCCGCACGTCCCCCCAGAGCCGGGCGAGCGCCGCGTCGCGCGGCAGTTCCGCCAGCGCGGATGCCTCGAAGGCCGAGACCGTCACCGACACCACGTCGCCGCGCCGGAACAGCCATTGCGCATCGGCATGAACCAGCGCCAGCAGCGGCGGAAGCTCGGTATCGCCCGTGCGGAAATGCGCGTTGAGGATCGACAGCCCCGCCCGAGGGACGGGCAGGTGCGGCACCAGCCCGCCGGCCTGACGTGCCGGCAGGGCAAGGATCGCCGCCTCGCCCTCGCCCATCGCGATCTCGCCCCCCGCGATGCGCAGGGTCCGCAGCCGGTCGTCGCCCTGCAATGCCTCGGCGGCGTGGCGCATCCGCATCTCGACCCCGCGCCGCGCGAGAAGGGCGAGTGCCGGGTCGACCAGCGCCGTGCCCAGCCCCTCGGGGGCAAAGACGGGAGCCGCGGCACCCGCCCCCCGCGCGAAACTGCGCAGAAGCGCCGCACGCAGCAGCGCGGCGCTGGCGGTGTCGGGCGGCTCGTTCAGCACGGCGCGCGTCATCGGGTCCCAAAAGGTCGGAAAGGCGGGCGAGCCGCCCACCGCGCCGGTCACGCTGCGCGCCGGACCGGCCGCGACCAGTCGCGCGAGATCGGCCAGCATCGCCCCCGCCCCGAGATCCGGCGGCCGCGCCCCGTTGGACAAGGCGCCCAGCGGTCCCCGCCCCGGCGCGACGGTCCAGCCCCGCCCCGTCGCGAGGTCGAGGAACGGATAGGCGGCCCGCCCGATGTCGAGCAGATGGCCGCCGCCGATCCGGTCGGCATAGTCCAGCACGGCGCGGTTGCCGCTGAGGATCAGGTGGTTGCCGTTGTCGATCACCCGCCCGAGCCGCTCGTCGCGAAAGCTGCGGCAGCGGCCGCCGGCCTTGGGCGTCGCCTCGAAGACGGTGACGGCGACACCGCGCGCCGAGAGGCGTTCGGCCGCGGCGAGCCCGGCAAGCCCCGCGCCGATCACGTAGGCCCGGCGCAGGGCTACCATGCGGGGCGCAGCGCCGCGCGCAGGGCATCGGCCATCTTTCCCGCGCCCGAGCGGCGGGGGGGAACGACGCTCCAGTCGCGCTCCCACCGGGCGAGGAGCCGTTCGTAGGGGCCCATCATCATCAGCGCCGGGGCAAGCGGCAGGCGGCGGTGGGCGCCGACCTCGGCTGAGGCGCGGGCAAAGGCCGCGCGCGCTTCGGCGCCCAGCGCGGCACGGGCCCGGCCCAGCGCGGGATGGGCCGCCGCACCCGCCGGATCGGCCGGCAGCCCGGTGCGCGACAGGATATGCGCGGGGATATAGAGCCGCCCCATGGCCGCATCCTGTTCCACGTCGCGCATGATGTTGACCAGTTGCAGCCCGCGCGCGAGGTTCAGCGCAAAGCGTTCCGACGGATCGCCCACCCATGCCCCGAAACAGCGCATCGACAAGAGCCCCGCGGCCCCCGCCACACGGCGGATATAGCGCTCGAGCAGTTCGGCATCGGGGGCGACGATGGCCTGCGAATCCATCCGCATCCCGCCGAGGATCAGCGCGAACTCGTCCCGCGGCAGGTCGAACCGCGCCGAGGCACGGGCGATCTCGGCCCCGATGGCGGTCCGGGGACGGTCGGCGCGCAACGCCTCGACCTCGCCCTCCCACCGATCGAGAAGCGCCGCGCGCGCCTCGACCCGGTCCGCGCCGGGGGCGTCGCCATCCGCGATGTCGTCGACAGCGCGGCAAAACGCATAGACGGCATGGATGGCGCGGCGGCGCGGCGCGGGCAGCACCCGCATCCCGGCGGCAAAGCTCGACCGCGCGCCCATGACGACGCGGCGCACCTCGGCGATATCGGCTGGCTCGTCGGTGGCAGGCGCAAAGCTCATGCCGCGACCCTCAACCCGGCCAGCGCGCCGCGCGCGAAATCGGCACGGCCGAGCGCGACACGCCCGGCCAGCGGATCGCCCCTGCGCAGCCGCAGGGCGAGCCGCCGCGCGAGCCACAGCGTCGCTGCCGCCTGCATCCGCAGACCCCGCGCGCCGATCCGGCCGGGCAGCGGCGCGGCCTCGGCCAGCAGCGCATCGCAGGCATCGAGCGTGCGGGCCCGAACCCGCGCGAGCGCCGGCGTCGAGGCGGCCGCTGCAAGATCGGCATCGCGCGCCCCCGCCTCGGCCATCCAGTCGCCCGGCAGGTAGCGCCGGCCGAGCGACGTCCAGTCGTCGCCCATGTCCTGCAGGTGATTGAGCACCTGCAATGCCGCGCATAGCGCGTCCGACGGGCCTTGGGCATCCGCGTGCGCGGCATCGTTCACAATCAGCAGGAACCGCCCGACCGGCGCGGCGGAATGGGCGCAATATCCCATGAGGTCGTCCCAATCCGCGCAGGCGATCCCGCGGGCGTCGCGCCGGAACGCGGGCAGCAGGTCCAGCGCGGCGGCACGCGCCGCGGGCATCCCGGCGAGGCTGCGGTGGAGTGCCGCACCCTCGGGCGCGCCCTCGCCCCGGACGAGCCCCCGTTCGAGCGCGTCGAGCCGGGCGAGACGCGCCTCGGGCGAGGCGGCGGCATCGTCCGCGGCATCGTCCGCGGCGCGGGCAAAGTTGTAGAAAGCGACCACCTTGCCGCGTATGGCCCTTGGCAACAGGCGCGAGGCCACCGGAAAGTTCTCGCCCCCCGCGCTGGCATTCAGGCGGGCGGCTGGAACTGGCGGTGCGGCGGCAGGGCCGATTGCGGTTTCGCGCGGGTTCGTCATAGCCATGGCTCTTAGCGCGAAACGAACGTGACGAAAATCGCGTAGGGACTATCTTGGTGTGAGGATGGACAAGGGGGTGAGGGAATGGGCAATCCGACGGCATGGCTGGCAATCGCGGCCTGCGCGGCGACCCCGTGTTTCGCGGGCGACGTCCGGGTGACGGTATCGAACCTGCGCAGCGATGCGGGGCTGTTGCGCGTCGCGCTCTGTTCCGAGGAAAACTTCACCCGCCCGACCTGCCAATTCACCGGCGCGCGCCCGGCCTCCGAGCGGATGGTGGTGCTGCGCGGGGTTCCCGACGGGGTCTATGCCGTGCAGGCCTTCCACGACGAGGATGGCGACGGCGATCTCGACCGGCGTGGCTTTCGCCCGTCCGAGGGGCTGGGGTTCTCGCGCGATGCGCCGATGCGCCGCGGCCCGCCGCGGTTCGGCGATGCGGCGATCCGGGTGAACGGCGACGGCACGGTGCCGATCACGATACGTTACTACCAATAAACAAGGCAGGCAGGATACATGAACGTCATCTCCTCTCAAACGCCCCGCCGCGCGGTCGTCGTCGGTGCGGGGCCCGGCGGGCTTGCCACCGCCATGCTGCTGCGCGCCGCCGGGGCCGAGGTCACGGTGCTCGAGAAATCGGACCGCGTGGGCGGTCGCACGGCCAGTTTCACCCAGGACGGGTTCACCTTCGATTACGGGCCGACCTTCTACCTCTATCCCGATGTCCTGCGCGAGATCTTTTCGGCCTGCGGGCGCTCGCTCGACGACGAGGTCGAGCTGCGGCGCCTCGACCCGATGTACCGGCTGCAATTCGATGACGGGAACACATTTGACGCGACGGCCGATGTCGAGCGGCTGACCGCCGAGGCCGCGCGCATCAGTCCCGAGGACGCGCCGAACGTCCGCCGCTACCTGACCGAGAACTCGGCCAAGTTCGACGTGTTCAAGCCGATCCTGCAACGGCCTTTCAACGGGCCGCTCGACCTGGTCAAGATGGATATGCTGCGCGCCTTCCCGCTGTTCCGACCGTGGCTCACGGTCGATCAGGATCTGCGGCGCTGGTTCAAGCATCCCGATCTGCGGCTCGCCTTCAGCTTCCAGTCGAAATACCTCGGCATGAGCCCGTTCAAGTGCCCGTCGCTTTTCACCATCGTGGCGCATGTCGAATACGGGTTCGGCGTGTTCCACCCCATCGGCGGCTGCAACGCGATCCCCAACGCGATGGCGCGCGTCTTTCGCGAGATGGGCGGCACGATCCGGCTGTCCGAGGGCGCCGAAGAGATCGAGTTCGACGGGCGGCAGGCGCGCGCGGTGCGCACCGCGACGGATACGATCCCGGCCGATGCGGTGGTGGTCAACGGCGATTTCGCCTCGACCATCCGCAAGCTGATCCCCGACCGGCGGCGCAAGCGCTGGACCGATCGCCGGATCGACGCCAAGAAATACTCGTGCTCGACCTTCATGCTCTATCTCGGGATCGAGGGCACCTATCGCGACATGTCGCATCACACGATCTACCTGTCCAAGGACTACCTCCAGAACATCCGCGAGATCGACGAGGGGCGCGCCCCGCAAGAGCCGACGATCTACGTCCAGAACGCGGGCGTCACCGACCCCACCCTCGCCCCCGAGGGGCATTCGACCCTCTACGTACTGGTGCCCACGGGCAACCTGTCCGGCCCCGAGGATTGGGAGACGCTGGGCCCGATCTACCGCGAAAAGATCCTCGACCGGCTGTCGCGCCTGACCGGGCACGACATCCGGCCCCGCATCCGCACCGAGCGGATGATCACCCCCGCCGACTGGGAGGCGCAGATGGGCATCTTCCGCGGCGCGACCTTCAACCTCGCGCATAACCTGGGCCAGATGCTGCATTGGCGCCCGCGCAACCGGTTCGAGGATGTCGACGGCGTCTACCTGACCGGCGGCGGCACGCATCCCGGCAGCGGCTTGCCCACCATCTTCGAGAGCGCCAAGATAGCCTCGAAACTCGCCGCGCAGGACATGGGCCTGCCATGGCCAGAGGGGTTCATCCCCGATATCGCAGTCAAGGAGGCCGCGGAATGACAAAGGTAGGCATCATCGGCGGGGGTCTCGGCGGCCTGGCCGCGGCGGCGACACTTGCGGCGCGCGGCCACGACGTGACCGTGCTGGAAAAGAACGCATGGCTGGGGGGCAAGGCCGCCCTGCTCGAAGAGGACGGGTTCCGGTTCGACATGGGACCGACCATCCTGACCATGCCGCGCGTGCTGGAACGGGTCTTTGCCGAGGCCGGGCGGAACATGGGCGATTATCTCGACCTGCGCCGGCTCGATCCGCAGTGGCGGTGTTTCTACGACGACGGCACGGTGCTCGACCTGCGCAACGATCCAAAGGACGCCGCCGCCGAGATCGGGCGGCTCTCGCCCCCCGACCGCGAGGGGTTCGAGCGGTTCATGAAGGTGGCCGACCGCCTGTCGGACGTGTCGGACCGGTTCTTCTTCTGGCGCTCGGTCGAGGATCTGCGCGACACGATGAACCTCAAGGAGAACATGAACCTTTCGACCCTGTCGGATGTCATGGCCCTGAGGATGCACCGCACCGTCGCCGGCCAGATCAAGAAGGATATCCGCGACCCGCGCGTGCAGCAGATGCTCGAGCATTTCATCCAGTATATCGGCTCGTCGCCGCTGGCCTCCCCGGCGGTGCTGTGCGGCATCGCGCAGATGCAGCAGGGCGAAGGCGTCTGGTATCCGATGGGCGGCACCCGTGCCGTGCCGAATGCGCTGGTCCGCCTCGGCGAAGAGCTGGGTGTGACCTACCGCACCGGCATCGACATCGACGCGATCGAGGTCGAGAACGGGCGCGCGACGGCGGTCCGTGCCGGGGCCGAGCGCATGGTCTTTGACCGGATCGTGTCGAACATGGATTCGGTGCGCACCTATCGCGAACTCATCGGCGGCGAGGCCTGGCGCACGTTCTCCCACGCCAAGCGCGGCCCGGCCTGCTCGGGCGTCGTGCTCTACCTGGGGCTCGACCGCGCCTACGATCATCTCGCGCATCACAACTTCGTCTTTTCGCGGGACCCCAAGGAAGAGTTCGGTGCGATCTACGACGAGGGGCGCCCGGCCCCCGATCCGACGGCCTATATCGCCGCCCCCGCCCGGACCGAGCCAGACGTCGCCCCTGAGGGCGGCGAGGCGCTTTACGTGCTGGTCCACACCCCGCATCTGCGCCCCGGCCATGACTGGTCGAAAATGCTGCCCGAGTATCGGCGCACGATCCTCGACAAGCTCGGCCGCGCCGCGGGGATGGGCGATCTCGAGGAACGCATCAAGGTCGAGCGCGTGCTGACGCCGCAGGATATCCACGACCGCTACAAGGTGCTCGACGGGGCGATCTACGGGCTGGTCAGCCATGGCCGCGTGAACGGCGCGTTCAAGCCGGGCAACCGCTCGCGGCAGGTCGCGGGGCTCTACCTCGCCGGGGGGTCCGCCCATCCGGGGCCGGGGATGCCCATGGCGCTCATGTCGGGATGGATCGCCGCCGACAGCCTTCATGCCGACGCGACCTCGAACCTGGCCGCGGAATAGGTGCGCCCGGCGCGCACAAGCGACGGGCCGCACCCCGGCCCTGCCCCGGCGCTGCGCGACGATCCCGTCGCGCTGCGCTCGCCCGCGATGTGCCGGTTCTTTGCCGGCGTGATGCGGCGGCAGGTCCGGCACGGGTTCCGAGCGCTGCGGGTTCTGGGCGACGGGCTGCCCGACACGGGCGACGCCCCGTTGGTGATCTATTCCAACCACCCCTCCTGGTGGGATCCGGCGCTCTTCATGGTGCTGCACGACGCGCTCATGGGCTCGCGACAGGGTTTCGGCCCGATGGAGGCCGCGGCGCTCGATCGCTACCGCTTCATGAAGCGGATCGGCATCTTCGGCGTCGATCCGGGCACGCGGGCGGGGGCGGCGCGTTTCCTGCGCGTTGGGGCGCATGTGCTGTCCGATCCGGGGCGGGTCATGTGGATGACCGCGCAGGGCCGGTTCGCCGACCCGCGCGAGCGGCCCGTCGATCTCAGGCCCGGCCTTGCCCATCTGATGGCACGCGTTCCGGGCGCGCGGGCGGTGCCGATGGCCGTCGAATACCCGTTCTGGTCCGAAAAGCGCCCCGAGGCGCTGGTGGCGTTCGGCGCGCCCGTCTCGGCCGGGGCCGAGGGCACCGCCGAGGCGTGGCAGGCGGCGCTGGCCGCCGCGCTGACCGACGCGCAGGACCGGCTGGCGGATGCCGCCATCGCCCGCGACCCGTCGGCCTTTACCCCCGTGCTGTCGGGGGGCCGCGGCGTCGGAGGCGTCTATGGCGCCTGGTCGCGCCTGCGCGCCTGGGCGCAGGGACGCCCGCACGATCCCGATCACATGTCCGACCGCGCGCCCCGCCTCATGGCCCCAGGCGCGCCGATGTCACGGAGCCGTTAACGATGCTTTATGCTCTCGCCATCCTCTCCGCCGCTCTGGCCGCGCTTTACGTCTCGATGACGCTCGCCAATCTGGCGATCTTCCGCGCGTCGCGGCGGATGGCGACGGGGCCGGTCTCGATCCTCATTCCCGCCCGCGACGAGGCGGCGAACATCGCCGCCGCGCTGGACCGTGCGGAGGCGCAGGTGGGCGAGGTCGAGATCGTGGTGCTCGACGACGGCTCGACCGACGGCACCGACCGCATCGTGACCGAACGCGCCGCCCGCGACCCCCGCATTCGCCTGGTCCGCGGCGCAGCCCTGCCCGCGGGCTGGAACGGCAAGCAACACGCCTGCCACCAGCTTTCGCAGGCCGCGCGCCATCCGGTCCTGCTTTTCGTCGATGCCGATGTGCGGCTCGCCCCCGAGGCGGTGGCGCGGATGCAGGGCTATCTCGATGCACGCAAGCTCGACCTCGTGTCGGGATTTCCGCACCAGATCACGCGCAGCCTCGCCGAGATCGTGGTGATCCCGCAGATCCTCGTCGTTTTGCTGGGCTACCTGCCCTTGCCCATGGCACGGCTGTTCCGCGGCGCGGGGTTCGCCGCCGGATGCGGGCAGTTGATGATGGTGCGCCGCGACGCCTATCGCGCGGCCGGCGGGCACGCGGCGTTTCGCGACCGGATGCATGACGGGCTGAACCTGCCGCGCAACGTGCGCCTGTCGGGCGGGCGCACCGACTTGCTGGACGCAACGCCCATCGCGGCCTGTCGCATGTATGACAACTGGGCCGATATCTGGCGCGGGTTCACCAAGAACGCAACCGAGGGGATGGCCAAACCCGTCGCCCTGCCGATCTGGACGGTGCTTCTGGCCGGCGGGCACCTGATGCCGCCGCTGGTCTGGCTGGCCGCGCTTGCCACCGGCGCCGACGAGGCCGCGCGCATCGCCGGGATCGCCACGCTCGCGCTCGTGGCGGCGCGGGTGCTGCTGGCAGTGAGGGTGCGGCAGCATTGGCTCGCGGTGGTCCTGCACCCGGTGGGCGTGGCGGTGACGCTGTGGATCCAGTGGGCGGCGCTGCGCGATGCGCGGGCGGGCCGACGGGCGGTGTGGCGCGGCCGCACCTATGACGTGAATTGACCGGCCCCGACGCGATACGCGCGGCCCACGCCCGGCTCGGCGCGGCGTTCTCGCTCGACGCCCTGCCCGATGTGGCGCAACGGCGCACGCGGCTGAAAGAACTGTCCGAGGCGATGGGCCGCGCGCGCGACGACCTGCTGGCCGCGGTGGATTCCGATTTCGGCCCCCGCGCCGAGGTCGAGACCCTGACCGCCGAGCTTGCCTTTACCCGCGCCGCCATCGCCGATCTGCGCCGCCACCTGCGCCGCTGGGCACGGCCGCGGCGCAGATGGCGCGTGACCCCCCTGCCCGGCCGCTCCGACCTGTGGCGCGAACCCAAGGGGGTCGTGGGCATCCTGTCGCCCTGGAACTACCCGGTGCAGCTTGCGCTGGTGCCGTTCGCGACGGCCATCGCGGCCGGCAACAAGGTGATCCTCAAGCCGTCCGAGCGTGCCCCCGCCACGGCGGAGGCGCTGACCCGGCTGATCGGCGCGGTTTTTCCCGAGGACGAGGCCGCCTGCATAACCGGCGATGCCGACACCGCGCAGGCGCTATCGTCGTTGCCGCTGGGGCACCTGTTCTTTACCGGCTCGACCGAAACGGGCCGCAAGGTCGCGCAGGCGGCGGCCGCGACGCTGACGCCGGTGACGCTCGAACTGGGCGGGCGCAGCCCGGCGGTCGCCTTGCCGGGCGCGGATCCCGCGCGGCACGCCCCGGTCATCGGCTGGGGCAAATGGCTGAGCGCGGGACAGACCTGCATCGCGCCCAACCATCTCTGGGTGCCCGCGGATCGGCGCGATGCCTGGGCCGAGGCGCTTTTGGCGCAGGCGGCGGCATTCCGGCCCGGCGACTATACCGCCATGATCGATGACCGCGCGGCCGAGCGGATGCGCGCGCTGCTGGACGAGGCCGAGACGGGCGGCGCGCGGCTGCTGCGCAACGGCGCGGCCAAGGGGCCGGGCATCGCGCCCGTCCTCGTGCTCGACCCGCCGAAGGATTGCGCGCTTTTGCGCGAAGAGATCTTTGGCCCGATCCTGCCGATCCTGACCTATCGCGACCCCCAAGAGGTGATCGCCGCCGAGGCGGGCGGCAGCCCGCTGGCCGCATATGCCTTCGACCGCGACGCGTCCCGCGCGCGCGCCTTCCTGCGGCGGCTCCGGTCGGGCGGGGGCGCGGTGAACGCGACGATCCTGCATGTCGCGATGCACGACCTGCCCTTCGGCGGGATCGGCGAAAGCGGGATCGGCGCCTATCACGGCGAGCGGGGGTTCCTTGCCTTCAGCCATGAACGCGCGGTCTTTACCGCGTTCCAGGGGCCGTGGCTGAGGCTGCTGTCGCCGCCCTATCCCGACATGGCCCGCCGCCTGTTCCGGCGGCAGGCCCGCTAGGGGCGGCGATCAGGACGCGCGCGAATAGCGCACGCCGTCGGGCACATGATCGTCAAAGACGCTGGCCACGATCCGGGTGAGGCTGCGGCCCTCGGGCAGGATGGCGATACACTCGCCCTCGAGCGTCACGAGATCGCCGAAACGCGCCGCAATCTGCGGCAGAAGCGGTGCAAGTGCCATAGCGGGCGCGCCGAACTCGGCCCTCAGATCGGCGAGGTCGAGCCGGAAATCGCACATCAGCAGCTCGATGGCGCGGGCGCGCAGCGCATCCTCGCCAGCCATCTCGTGACCGCGCGCACCGGCAAGCCCGCCCGCCTCGATCCGCTGGATATAGGCGGCCGTCGCGGGGGCGTTCTGGACATAACCACCCGGAAAGCGCGAGATCGACGAGGCGCCGATCCCGACAAGCGTCTGGCAACTGTCGGCGGTATAGCCCTGGAAGTTGCGGCGCAGCCGCCCCGTGCGGGCCGCCACCTCGAGTTCGTCGCCCGGACGGGCGAAATGGTCGATGCCGATGGGGACCAGCCCGCCCTCGGTGAACATCTCGGCGGCGAGCGTCGCCAGCCGGTAGCGGTCCAGATCGCCGGGAAGCGCCTCTTCGGGGATCAGCTTTTGCCGCTTGGACACCCATGGCACATGCGCATAGCCGAACAGCGCGACCCGGTCGGGCGCAAAGCTCTGCACCTTGGCGATGGTATCGGCGATCCGGGCCTGCGTCTGGTGGGGCAGCCCATAGACCAGATCGGTGTTGAGCGAGGTTATTCCCGCGGCGCGCAGATCCTCGACGCAGGCGCGCGTCACCTCGAAGGGTTGCTCGCGCCCGATGGCGGCCTGCACCTCGGGGTCGAAATCCTGGATCCCGATCGAGGCACGGGTCATGCCCTCGGCGGCCAGCGCGTCGATCTTGGCGCGGTCGACCATGGTCGGGTCGATCTCGACCGAGAACTCGAACGCGTCGTCGGGCGTGAACACGCCGCGCACCGCCTTGGCGAGCCGGTGGATCAGGTGCGGCGGCAGGATCGTGGGCGTGCCCCCGCCCCAATGCAGCCGGCCCATGCGGATGCCCGCGGGCAGGGTCCGGCGCAGCAGGGCCAGCTCGGTCTCGAGCGTGCCGATATAGGCATCGACCGGCCCCAGCGTGCGCGTGCCCTGCGTATGGCAGGCGCAGAACCAGCATAGCCGTTCGCAAAACGGGATATGGAGGTAGACCGACACCGGCACCGCCGGGTCGAGCGCGGCCAGCGCGCGCGCCTGGAACGCGGCGCCGGTCTGCGGCGAGAACACCGCGGCCGTCGGATACGAGGTATAACGCGGCACCCGCGCATCGAACAGGCCAAGGGCCTTGAGTTTGTCGGTATGTTCCATGCGCCCAAGATGGGACATCCCCGATGCCCGTTCCTTGCGCCAGATCAAGAAACGACGCGAAAGCGTGGCCGTCTCAGGGGGCCGAGACATCCCCAGGCGCGGCTTCGAACCGCCATTCCAGCCCCTCTTCGGGCCAGGCGGTTTCGGCCCGCGCGCCAAGGCTTTGCGAGATCAGCGCGCCCAGCACCATCGTCCCGAACCCGTTGCGCGCGGGGCGGGTGACGGGCGGGCCGCCGCGCTCGATCCAGGTCACGCGCAGCCGTCCGCCCTCGGTGTCCCAGTCCAGCGTCACGCGCCCGTCGGGGACCGACAGCGCGCCGTGCTTGATCGCGTTTGTGCCCAGTTCGTGCAGCGCCATGCCCAGCGCCTGCGCGGCATCGGGCGTCAGGCGCAGCGGCGGGCCCGAGATCTCGAGCCGCCCCCCCGCCATGTCGAAGGGCGCAAGCTGGCTGCGCGCGATCTCGGCGATATCGGCATCCTTGGGCCCGGCGACGGCATGGACGAGATCATGCGACGCCGCCAGCGCCGCCAGCCGCTCGGCAAAGCTGTCGAAGAAATTGTCGGGATCGCTGCGATGGATGCGCCGCGCGATGGCCTGCACCAGCGCATAGGCGTTCTTGGTGCGGTGGCTCATCTCGCGCAGCAGCAGGTGGACATGTTCCTCGGCGGTCTTGCGGTCGGTGATGTCCATGCCCGACAGGACGATCCGCTCGAGCTTGCCGGCCTTGGAGACCACCGGCGACATCATGTAGGCGACCTGGATCGTCGCGCCGTCGCGGCCGCGCAGCTCGGTATCGCCGCGATGCACCTTGCCGGGCACAAGGGTGCGCACGCCCCGGCGCAGATCGGCCTTTCGGCTGGCCGACATATGGGCGAGCCACGGGCTTTCCCACATCCGCAGGCCGATCACGTCCTCGCGCTCGACCCCCGCGAGGTCGAGCGCGGCGCGGTTCACCTCGAGAAAGCGGCCGTCGAGATCGAGCACCGCGATGAAGGCCACGGTATTGTCGAGCAGCATCCGCAGCCGCGTCTCGCTGTCGCGCAGCACGTCCTTTGCGCGGCGGGCTTCGGTCACGTCGAAATTGACGCCGATCATGCGCGTGGGCTGGCCGGCCTCCTCGCGCACGACACGGCCATACCCGGCGATGCAGCGGATTTCGCCGCTGGGGCGACGAATGTGGAACTCCTCCTCGAAGGGGGCGCGCGTCTCGATGGCGCGGACGAAAGCGTCGCGAATGCGGGGGCGGTCGGCCTCGGTCACGAAATCGAAGAACCGGTCGGCCGAGGCGCGATCGTCGCGCGGCAGGCCCATCAGGTCGTATATCTCCTCCGACCAGACCGACTTGCCCGAGACGAGGTCGCTGTCCCATGTGCCGATCCCGGCGACGGCGGCGGCCATGCGCAACCGCTCTTCGCCCTCGCGCAGCGCGGTCTCGCGGGCGTTCTGAACGGTCAGGTCATAGAAATGGCAGATCAGGCCGGGCTGCCCGTCGGGCATCACGATGCGCTCGACCTGCCAATCGTAGGATTCGACGGTGCCGCGGTCGAGCCGCGGCTCGGCCCGCCCCGAGGCATGAAAGGGCCGCCCGGTCTGCAAGGTGTCGCGCAGCCGGCCGATCACCTGTTCGGCGAACGCGCGCGGCCACGCGATATGCAGGATATCGCCGATATCGCGGCCGATGACCGGGCGGATCTCGCCGAACGCCTCGATTCCCCCGCGGCTGACATGGGTGATGCGCAGATCGGCATCGGTGGTGAACACGCCAAAGGGACAACGCTCGATCAGGTCGGCCATCGCCTGCGCGGCCTGCGCGCCGTCGCGGATGGCCATCTGCTCGGTGACGTCAAAGGTCATGCCATGCACGACCACCGCCCGCCCCTCGGCGTCACGCTCGATCACGCCGCGGTCCTGCACATGGCGCAGCGTGCCGTCCGGGCGCAGGATGCGGAACCCGTGGTCAAAGCTCGCCCCGCTTTCGAGGATATGGCTGATCCGCGCCTCGACCGCGACCCGGTCGTCGGGATGCACGAAGGCCAGGAACTCGGCCTCGTCGCGGGGGGCCGTTCGCACGCCGTAGATGGCCAGCGTGCCATCGCACCATTCCAGACGCTCCGGCGACACGGTCCAGCGATACCGGCCCACGCCCGGAATGCGCGGCGCAAGCTGGACGGATCGCGTGTCGGAGTCCCGCATGAATATCCTGACCTTTCGTACAGGGGCGTCCCGGCCCCGGAACCAGCGTAAGGGGGGGGAACCCGATACGGCAAGTCGAGCACAGGCGTGCAAGAAACAGCTTGGGCGAAAACATGCGTGGCCATGTTTTTTATGTGGCCGGGCGGCCACGTCCGCGGCGGAAATCCGCCGAAAAGCTCGAAACCACGGCCGTTCGCCCCACGACGAAAGGGGCGACCCCGCAACCAGCCAGAGGATGTCCCATGCCCCGCTGCCCGATTCCCGCCCGCCTCGCCTGCGCGTCGGCGTTGGCGCTTTGCGCCGCCATGCCGGCACTTGCCCAAACCTCGGACGCCGAGCGGATCGCCGCGCTCGAGGCGCGGGTGGCCGATCTCGAGGCGGGCGCCGCGACCGAGCGTCCGGCCCTGTCATTCGGGTCTGCCCGCACCGAGGTCGAGTTCTACGGCTACATCAAGGTCGATGCGATCTACGATTTCGGCGCCGAGCTGGGCAACACCACCTTCGGGCTGGTGGGGCTGACGGGCGACGATGGCGACGCGTTCTTCAACGCCACGGCGCAGCAGACCCGGCTGGGGTTCAAGACGACCACGCCGACGGGGCTCGGCGCGTTCGGCAGCCAGCTCGAGATCGACTTCTACGGCGGCGAGGGGGCCGTCGGCACCGAAGATCCCTACGAGCCGCGCGTGCGCATCGCCAAGGTCTCGCTGGGCGGGCTTCAGCTCGGCAAGGACTGGACGACCTTCATGCCGCTGGCGAGCTACCCCTCTAGCCTCGATTTCCAGGGAGTCGCGGGCATCCCCTTTGCCCGGCAGGAGCAGATCCGCTTCACCCACGGGTTCGGCGGCGATTACGTGGCCGAGATCGCGCTCGAGGAATCCAATGGCGACAGCGACGATCCGGTTTTCGTCGCGGCGCTGGCCTATGACACCGATCCGCTCCTGCTGCGCGTGTCGGGGCTGGCGGGGACGGTCGATGACGGGTTCGGCGGGTCCGAGGACATCTATGGCGTCAACCTTTCGACCACCGCCAGGCTATGGGAGGGGGGGACGCTCGACGCGAGCTATACCTTCGGCGAGGGCATCGCGTCCTACATGGTGTTTGTCGGCGACGACGTGGACGCGGCGGGCGAGCGGACCGAACAGCGCGCGGCCTATATCGGCCTGACGCAGGCGGTAGGCGAAAAGCTGACGCTGCGCGCGATGTATGGCCACCGCGAGAACGAGGGCAACGACCCGGCGGTGTTCTCGGGCTTCGACAAGCTGACCTCGGTGCATCTGAATGCCGAATACGAGGTGGTAGAGGACGTGCTGGTGGGGGTCGAGTATTTCCACGGCACGCTCGATACCTTTGCCGGGCGCAGTTTTGACGTGGATCGCGTGCAGGCGTCCTTTACCTACAACTTCTGAGGGGCGCCTGCCGCGCCACCGCGCGCCGCGCGGCGGTTCCAGGCGAGGACCGCCGCGATGATCGCGGCGCCCACGGCCTCGACGGCGATGCTGGGCCAGAAGGCGGCCACCACCGCCGCCACCAGCGCCACCCGCTGCCACAAGGGCACGGGCGCGAAAAGGAACCCTTCGAGCGCGACGGCAAAGGCGGTCAGGGCCAGCACGACCACGAGCCCGTTCCACAGCACCAGCGGCAATGGGCCGCCGGTCACGATCGGTTCGTTGAACACCATGAACAGCGGGATGAGATAAAGGCCCTTGGCGTATTTCCACGCCTGCACCGACGTCTCCATCGGGCCCGACCCGGCGATGGCCGCCCCCGCGAAACCCGCCAGCGCGACGGGTGGCGTGACGTTGGAATCCTGGCTCCACCAGAACACCACGAGATGCGCGACGATCAGCGGGATGCCGAACTCTTCGGTCAGGGCGGGGCCGACGAGGATGATGAGCACGATATAGGCCGCTGTCACCGGCAGCCCCAGCCCCAGCACGAGGCTCGCCAGCACCACCATGAACAGCGCGAGCAACAGGTTCCCGCCCGAAAACGCCAGCATCATCGCCGAGAACTTGAGCCCGAGCCCCGTCAGCCCGACCACTCCCACGATGATCCCCGCGACGGCGCAGGCGACCGAGACCGCCACCGCGTTGCGCGCCCCCAGCTCCAGCGCCTCGAGAAGCTGCGCGAGACCCGCGCGGCCCAGCGCGACCAGCCCCGCCCATGTCGGCCCCTGCGTGGCGAACCGCCACAGCGCGCGGGCGGCGGCCGAGGCGATGACCGCGAGGATCGCGTAGAACCCGACCCGCATCGGCGAATAGCCCGCCACCAGCAGCCAGACCAGCGCCACGAGCGGCAGCAGGAAATGCCAGCCCTCGATGAGCACGTCGCGGGTGCGTGGCAGATCCTCGGCGGCCAGCCCCTCGAGCCCCTGTTTCACCGCGGCGATATGGACCAGCAGGTAGACGGCGCCGAAATAGAGCATCGCGGGAAAGATCGAGACGAGCACGATGTCGATATACGGGGTCCGCGTGAACTCGGAGATGAGAAATGCCCCCGCCCCCATGAGCGGCGGCATGATCTGTCCCCCGGTCGAGGCCGCGGCCTCGATGCCGCCCGCCTGCGCGGGGCGATAGCCCAGCTTTTTCATCAGCGGGATGGTAAAGGCGCCGGTGGTCACGACATTGGCGATGGCGCTGCCCGAGATCGAGCCCATGCCCGCGCTCGCGATCACCGCGGCCTTGGCCGGCCCGCCCCGCTGCCGCCCCGTCATGGCATAGGCGAGATCGATGAAGAACTTGCCCGCGCCCGTCACCTCGAGAAAGGCGCCGAACAGCACGAAGACGAAGATGAAGGTCGCCGCGACACCGAGCGGGATGCCGAAGATCCCCTCGGCCCCCAGCGTCAACTGGCTCGCCAACCGTTCGAGCGTATAGCCGCGGTGGTTGAGGATGCCGGGCAGCAGGTCCGACAGGAACGGCAACTCGCCCCGGTTCCCGGCAAAGGCATAGACGATGAAGGCCGCCCCGATCAGCGTCATGGCAAGCCCGATGGCCCTCCGCGACGCCTCGAGCACGACAAGCGCCGTGAGCACTCCCACCCAGACGTCGATATCGCGCGGGATGATGGCATTGGCGATGGCGTCGATATTGGCGGGCACCCAGTAGCCCACCAGCGCGCCCGTCGCGATCAACGGCGCGTCGATGGCCCAGCCCAGCACGCCGCGGGGGCGGGTGCGGGTCACGGGATAGATGAGAAAGCACAGCACGAGGATGAAGCCGAGATGGATCGGGCGCTGAAAGAACAGCCCCAGCGGCTGGATGCCGGCGGCGTAGAGCTGGAAGAGCGACAGCGCGATCCCCACGACCGAGATCGCGCGCAGCACGGCACGGGGGGCGGCAATATCGGCTGGCATCGCGTCGCTCATCGCGCGGGCTCGAGCGTCAGCCACACGCGCTGCCGCGCGGCGACGGCCGACAGCGACACCGTGCCGCCCGCCCAGCCGATGCGGTGATCGACGCCCATCCCGCCCGGACGCAGCGCGTAGGCGTTGCCGGGCACGGGTTCGTCCATGTCCTCGATCCGGTAGCCGCCCTGCCCGTCCGAAACCTGCCTGCCCCGGCCCGGCAGATGGCCGAGCCCGGCGGCGAAATCGGGCTGGTGCGACTGCGTCAGCACCATGCGCCCGCCGCGGTTCTCATAGCAATCGGCCACCTCGAACCCCTGCACGGAATGGCGCCACAAAATGCACCAGCCTTCGCCCTCGGGCATCGGCACCGAGGCCAGCACGCGGCCGTCCCCGAGCCGGGCCACCAAGGTCGCGGCCGGCGCGGCCGTGGCGATCAGCAGGAGGGCGGCAAGCCCCCCTGCCACGCCGCCCGGTCTCACGGGCGCAGGTCGTCCGGGATCTCGGCGCCCGCTTCCTCGTAATAGCGGATAGCACCGGGATGCAGCGGGATCGGGGTCGCCGCCATGGTGAACTCGATCGTGGTCTCGTTCGCGGCCGGATGGACGGCGCGCATGTCGGCGATGTTCTCGAACATGGCCTTGGTGATGGAATAGACGAGATCCTCGTCCATCTCGGACGACGCGACCAGCACGTTCGGCACGCCGATGGTCGCCACGTCTTCGTCGATCCCCTCATAGGTGCCCGCGGGCAGGGTCGTGGGCGCAAAGACCGCGTTCGCCTCGTCCGCGGCGGCGATCTGCGCCTCGGTCAGCGCGATCATGGCGATATCCGCGGTGGTCGCGAGGTTGAGGATGGACGAGGTGGGGGCGCCCACGCTCCAGAAACCGGCGTCGATATCGCCGTTGGCCAGCGCGTCGGCCGTCTCGTTGAAGTTGAGCCGTTGCGCCGTGAAATCGTCGAAGGACATCCCGTTGGCCTCGAGGATGGCCTGCGCGTTGACCTCGGTGCCCGAGCCGGGCGCGCCGACCGAGACCCGCTTGCCCGCCAGATCCTCGAGCGACGCGATCCCCGAATCCGCCATGGTCACGAGCTGCACCGTGTTGGCGTAGAGCGATGCAACCCCGCGCACCATCGAAAGCTGCTGGCCGTCGAACCGGCCGGTGCCGGAATAGGCCTGCTCGACCGTGTCGGCCAGCGCGATGGCGAGGTCGGCATCGCCCGTGGCGACGAGGCCCATGTTCTCGACCGACGCGCCCGTGACCTCGGCGGTGGCCTGCGCGCCCTCGACGTTGTTGTTGATGACCTCGGCGAGGCCCCCGCCCATCGGGTAATAGACGCCGCCCGTCCCGCCGGTGGCGATGGAAAGCTGCGATTGGGCGAGCGCGGGGCCCGCGATGGCGATGGCGGCGGCGGCCGCGGCGATCCTGACCGAGATCATGTGACTAGTCCTCCCTGGTATGATGCCCCTCACCTTACGGGGCGGGGCCGTCGTGGCAAGCGATGGCTCGGCCTCGCGGCGACAGACGGGGCCGGGGCGATCCGGCGCGACATAAAGTTGTTCCAATCCGCCCGCCATTGCGCTTTTAGTGGCGCGACTGCGCAGCCGCCCCCCTCGGGGCGGTCCCGCGCCCTGCCCTGAGGAGCCGCCATGCCCGTTCCGCCGTTCCGCACCGCCCTTTCGCTGGCCGTCCTGTCGGCCGCCTGCGCCCTGCCCGCCGCGGGGTTTGCCGGGATCGACGACAACACCGTCGCCTTCGTCCAGTCGGTCGAGCCGGCCGGGCTCGACCCCACGGTCAGCTCGCCGGTCGCGGCGGGGCAGGTGACATGGCAAAACGTGTTCGAGGGGCTCGTGACCATCGACCGCAACGGCGAGATCGTCCCCCAGCTCGCGACCGGGTGGGAAGTGTCGCAGGACGGCCGGCAGATCACCTTTGCGCTGCGCGAGGGCGTCAGCTTTCACGACGGCACGCCCTTCGATGCCGAGGTGGCCAAATTCAGCCTCGAGCGTATCCTCGCCGAGGACAGCACCAACGGGCAAAAGGCGCTCTACACCGTGATCGAGCGTGTCGAGGCGCCCGATGCCGGGACGCTGGTGCTGACGCTGTCGCGCCCGTCCTCGGACCTGCTTTACTGGCTGGGCTTTCCCGCCGCCGTGATCGTGGCCCCCGACACCGCCGATACGAACGCCACCGATCCCGTGGGCACCGGGCCGTTCCGGGTCGCGGAATGGCGCAAGGGCGACCGGGTCGTGATGACCCGCGCCGAGGATTACTGGGGTGAGGCCGCGCCGCTCGACGGGATCACCGCGCGGTTCATCTCGGACCCGCAGGCGCAGGCCGCGGCGCTGAAATCGGGCGAGGTCGACGTGATCGCCGAGCTTGGCGCGGCCGAGCTTTTCGCCCAGTTCGAGAACGACCCCGCCTATACCGCCCGCGTCGGCACCGGCGAGATGGAGGTCGTGGCCGGCATGAACAACGCCCGCGCGCCCTTTGACGATATCCGCGTGCGGCAGGCGTTGCAGATGGCCATCGACCGCGCGCAGGTGATCGAGGCGGTGAAATCGGGGTTCGGCACGCCCATCGGCAGCCATTTCTCGCCCGCGAGCCCCTATTACGTCGATCTGACCGACCTGTTTCCCTACGACCCCGAGGCGGCCAGGGCGCTGCTGGACGAGGCCGGGCTGGGCGATGGGCTGGAGTTTACCTTCAAGGTGCCGAACCGGCCCTACGCCGAACGCACCGCCGAGATCATGCAGGCCTTTTTCGCCCAGATCGGCGTCACCGCGCGGATCGAAAGCTCGGATTTCCCGGCGGCATGGATCCAGGAGGTGTTCACCGATACCGATTACGACATGACCATCATCGGCCATGCCGAACCGCTCGATATCGGGATCTATGCGCGCGATCCCTATTATTTCAACTACGACAGCCCCGAGTTCGACGCCGCGATGGAGGCCGTCGCCACCGCCGCCACCCCCGAGGCGCGGGCCGATGCCTATGCCGACGCGCAGCGCATCCTCGCGCGCGACGTGCCCGCGCTCTACCTCTATTCGGACCCCAAGCTGGGGGTCTGGGATGCCCGGCTTGAAGGCGTCTGGGCGGACGGGCCGGTGCCTGCGAACGACATGACCGACCTGCGCTGGACGCGGTGACTGCCCGCCCGTGCGACGCCTGAAACGGATCGGGCGCCGGCTGGGCGGGCTGGCCGCCGTGCTGACGCTCGCCTCGGTCGTCATTTTTGCGCTGATCGAGGCGGCGCCGGGCGATCCGGCCCTGATCATGCTGGGCACGGGCGCGCAGCCCGACACGCTGGCCGCGCTGCGCGCCGAGCTCGGGCTCGACCGGCCGCTGGCGCTGCGATATCTCGACTGGATCGGCGGCGTGCTACGGGGCGACTTGGGGATGTCCTATACCTACGGCACGCCGGTGGCCGAGCTCATCGTCCAGCGCCTTGCCGTGACCCTGCCGCTGACCGCGCTGGCCACCGCGCTTGCCGTCGCGATCTCGCTGCCGCTGGGCACATGGGCCGCGCATCGCCCCGGCGGCGGGGTGGATGGGCTGGCGACGGTCTTCGCGCAGGCGGGCATCGCCGTGCCCAATTTCTGGATCGGCCTGCTGCTGATCCTGGGCGTGGCGCTGGGGCTCGGCGCATTTCCGACGGGCGGCTTTCCGGGCTGGGACGCCGGCGCAGGAACGGCGATCCACGCGCTCGTCCTGCCCGCGCTGGCGCTGGCGATCCCGCAGGCGGCGGTGCTGACGCGGGTGACGCGCGCCGCCGTGATCGAGATCGCGTCCGAGGATTTCATCCGCACCGCCCGCGCCAAGGGCCTGACGCGGGGACAGGCACTATGGCGGCATACGATGCCCAACGCGCTCTTGCCGGTGGTGACGATGCTGGGGCTCCAGATCCCGTTCCTGATCTCGGGCGCGGTACTGGTCGAGACGGTGTTCAACCTGCCCGGCATCGGGACGCTGGCCTATAATGCGCTCGCCCAGCGCGACCTGATCGTGGTGCAGAACGTCGTGCTGTTCTTCGCCGTGATCGTGCTGGCCAGCAATGCGGCGGTCGACGCGCTTTATGCCGTGCTCGACCCGCGGCTGAGGGGGCGGCGATGACCCGCCTTCCCCTGTCGCTTCTGGTCGGCGGCGCCATCACCGCCGCCTATCTCGCCGCCGCGCTAACCAGCCGCGTCTGGACCCCCGCCGACCCTACCGCGATGAACATCGCCCGCCGCCTCGCCCCGCCGGGCGAGGCGGGGTTTCTGGGAACCGACCAGATCGGGCGGGACGTGGCGTCGATCCTGATGGCGGGGGCGTGGACCTCGCTCGGGATCGCGGCGGTGGCCGTCGCGCTCGGCGCGGCGCTGGGGACGGCCGCGGGGCTTGCGGCGGCGGCGATGGGCGGGCGGGCCGAGCGGGCGGTGATGTCTCTCAACGCGGTGATGTTCGCCTTTCCGCCGATCCTGTCGGCGATCCTGCTGGGCGCGCTGCTGGGACCGGGCGGCGGCACCGCCATTCTGGCCATCGGGCTGTTCATGATCCCGGTTTTCGCGCGCATCGCGCGGGGCGCGGCCCTGCCCGTCTGGGCGCGCGATTACGTCGCCGCGGCGCGCATGGCCGGCAAGGGGCGCGCGCGGATCACGCTCGAGCATGTGCTGCCCAATATCTCGGGGCAGATCGTCGTGCAGCTCGCCATCCAGACGGGGCTCGCCATCCTCGCCGAGGCGGGCCTGTCCTTTCTCGGCATGGGCGTGCCGCCGCCCAGCCCCAGTTGGGGACGGATGCTGTCCGAGGCGCAGACATGGATCGGCACCGCGCCGCACCTCGTGCTGGCGCCGGGGCTGGCCATCGCGGGCGCGGTGCTGGGGCTGAACCTGCTGGGCGACGGGCTGCGCGACCTGACCGATCCGCGCCGGGACCATAGCGCATGAGGCTGGCCATCCGCGATCTCTCGGTCGGATTCGCACAACCGCGCGGCGCCCCCCCGCGCGAGGTGCTGCGCCGCATCGACGCGGAGCTGGGGCCGGGCGAGGTGCTGGGCATCGTCGGTGAAAGCGGCTCGGGCAAATCCGTCCTAGCGCTGGCCGTCATCGGGCTCTTGCCACGCACGGCGCGGGCGCGCGGCCGGGTCGAGATGGACGGCACCGACCTGTTGCCGCTGGGCGATGGGGCCATGTCGCGGATCAGGGGGCGCAGGATCGGCATGATCTTTCAGGAGCCGATGACCGCGCTCAACCCCGCGATGCGCGTCGGCGCCCAGATCGGCGAGGGGCTGCGCCTGCATCGCGGCATGGGCCGGGCCGAGGCGCGCGCCGAGGCGCTGCGCCTGCTCGACCGGGTGCGGATCGACCGCGCGGCCGAACGTCTCGACGCTTTCCCGCACGAGCTGTCGGGCGGCCAGCGCCAGCGCGTCGGCATCGCCATTGCGCTCGCCCCCGAGCCGGAGCTCCTGATCGCCGACGAACCGACCACCGCGCTCGACGTGACCGTTCAGGCGGAACTGCTCGACATCCTGGACGAGCTCGTGTCCGAGCGGGCGCTGTCGCTCATCCTCGTCAGCCACGACCTGGGCGTGATCGCGCGCCTCGCCGAGCGGTGCCTCGTGCTCTGGCGCGGCGCGGCGGTCGAGACCGGGCCGACCGCGCGGCTTTTGGCCGACCCGCGCCATGACCACACCCGCGCGCTGATCGACGCGCTGCCGCGACGGACGCGCGCCACCCTGCCCCGGTCCGCCGATGGATGAGATCCTGCGCACCGAAGGGCTGAGCCGTCATTTCGCCGTCGGCGCGCGCCGCTTGACCGCGCTCGACGACGTGTCGCTGCGGCTCGGGGCGGGGCGCATCCTCGGCGTGGTGGGCGAAAGCGGGTCGGGCAAGACCACGCTGGCGCGGCTGGTCATGGCGCTCGACCGGCCCAGCGCGGGGCGGGTCTTGATCGCGGGGCGCGAGGTTTCCGCGATGCCGCCCGCCGTGCTGCGCCGCGCGCGCACCGATTTCCAGATGGTGTTCCAGGACCCCTACGGGTCGCTCGATCCGCGCCAGAGGGTCGCGCGCATCGTGGCCGAGCCGCTGCACCTGCTGCCCGATCCGCCGCGCGGCGCGGCGCGGCGCGCCCTGCTGGCCGCGACCCTGGCCGAGGTGGGGCTCGAGCCGGACGCCCTCGACCGGTTCCCGCACCAGTTCTCGGGCGGCCAGCGCCAGCGCATCGCCATCGCGCGGGCCATCGTGACGCGGCCGAGGCTGCTCGTCGCGGACGAGGCGACCTCCGCGTTGGACGTGACGGTGCAAAGGCGCATCCTCGACCTGCTGCTCGGGCTGCGCGCGAAACATGGCATCGCCGTGCTGTTCATCAGCCACGATATCGGCGTGGTCGACGAGATCTGCGACGAGATCGCGGTGATGCGCGCGGGCCGCATCGTCGAGACCGGACCGGCCCGCGACGTGCTCGACGCACCGCGCGCCCCCTATACCCGCGCCCTGGTCGCGGCCGCGCCCCGGCTCGATACGGTGGCGCGGCGCGCGGCTCAGGCGGTCAGGCCCTCGGGTTCGGGCAGGCCGTGAATGCGGCAACAGGCGGTGACGGTATTGGCCAGCAGACAGGCGATCGTCATCGGCCCCACCCCGCCGGGCACCGGCGTGATCGCGCCCGCCACCTGCGCGGCCGCCGTGAACTCGACATCGCCGACCAGCCGGGTCTTGTCGCCCTCGCCCGCGACACGGTTGATGCCGACGTCGATCACGGTCGCGCCGGGGGCGATCCAGTCGCCCTTGACCATCTCGGGGCGGCCGACGGCGGCGACCACGATCTCGGCGCGGCGCACGACCTCGGGCAGGTCGCGCGTGCGCGAATGGGCCACGGTCACGGTGCAGCTATCACCCAGCAAAAGCTGCGCCATCGGCTTGCCGACGATGTTCGACCGTCCGATCACGACCGCCTCGCGCCCCGACAGGTCGCCGAGGTGGTCGCGCAGCATCATCAGGCATCCCAGGGGCGTGCAGGGCACCATCGCCTTTTGCCCCGTGGCAAGCAGCCCGACATTCGAGACGTGGAACCCGTCGACATCCTTGGCCGGGTCGATGGCGGCCAGCACGGCGTCGGTCTCGATATGGTCGGGAAGCGGCAGTTGCACGAGGATGCCATGTACCGCCGGGTCGGCATTGAGCTGCGCCACGAGCGCCAGCAGATCCTCTTGCGCCGTGCCGGCATCGAGCCGATGCTCGAAGCTCGCCATCCCGGCCTCGCCGGTCTGCTTGCCTTTTGAGCGGACATAGACCTGGCTCGCCGGATCCTCGCCCACCAGCACCACCGCCAGCCCCGGCGTCACCCCGTGGTCGGATTTGATCCGCGCGACGTGTTGGGCGACCTGTGCCCGGATGCGCCCCGCGAATGCCTTTCCGTCGATGATCGTGGCGGTCATTGGATCCCCTTCCTGTCCCTGCCTCGGGGCGCGGCCCGCACCCCGCGCCACTGGTGCCACCCCGGCGCGGGCTTGTCACGCCGCCCGCGGCACCCGGCTGGACCTTTCGCGCCGGCACGCGCACCCTGCGCAAAGGCAACGGGAGGGGCGCGCGCGCATGGTGATCTGGCAAGCCGGACGAAACGGGTTCTGGAGCCTCGTGTCCGACCGCGTCATGGGCGGGGTCAGCGCCGGACGCCTCGATTGCGACGCCACGGGCTGCCGGATGCGGGGGCGCGTGTCGCTCGACAATGACGGGGGGTTCCTGCAGATGGCCGCCGACCTGCCGGACGCGCCGCTCGACGCGCGGGGCTGTGACGGGCTCGCGCTGCGGCTACGCGGCAATGGCGAGGCCTACAACATCCACCTGCGCACCCCCGACGTGGCGCGGCCCTGGCAGTCGTGGCGGGTCTCGTTCACCGCGCCGCGCGACTGGACCGACCTGCGCATCCCGTTCGCACGCTTCGCGCCGCACCGGATCGAGGGCGCGCTCGACACCGCGCGGCTGAGCCGGATCGGTCTGGTCGCCATCGGCCGCGCCTTCGAGGCCGATCTTTCGGTCGCGCGCCTCGCGCTTTACGGCCGAACGTAGCGGTAACGCGGGATCAGGCGCAGAGCCGCGCCGATGGCCGCGACGATTAGGAACGAAAGCACCACGTCCGACACGAAATGCCGGCCCATGGCGACGCGCATCGCCCCGGTCAGCCCTGCCAGCCCCCAGATCACCACGAGCGCCGGGCGGCGGTCGGCGACGGGCGCCGCGCGCAGGATCGCCGCCAGTGCCAGCGCCGAGGCCGCGGCCCCCGCGCCCTCGCCCGAGACAAAGGAACAGTTGTCGGCGCATTGATCCGTCGGCAACCAGAAGGGCGAATACCGCGCCTCGCCGCCGAAGATCGTGACATCGGCGGGCCGGGCGCGGCCCCAGTAGGATTTGAGCAGCACATCGACGATCAGCCCCGGCCCCAGCGCAAAGACCAGCAGCGCCCATTCATAGACGCGGCCCGGCACGGCCCAAAGCCGCCGCCCCGCCGCCCCCATGAGGGCGCCCACAAGGCACAGTGCAAAGGTGGCGTTCATCGCGCCCCGCAGCAGGTTGCGCAGGCGCTGCGCGGCGGGCTCGGCGTCATAGCTGAACCCCCCGCGCTCGGGGAAATGGGTCCAGCCCGACACCGCCGGGTCGAGGCCGGGAAACAGCGCAAAGACCGCCGCCACCACGACGATCGCCGCGAGGCAAAGGACCAGCGGCCGGGCGTGGGGGCTCAGAGGCATGCGGGCGGCAAAAGCTCCAGGTGAAGGACGCGGCCCGCATGGGCGCCGCCGGCGATGCGGGGCGCGGCCAGCGTCCGCGCCGCGGCGCAGTCCGAGGGCGCAAAGCTCGCGCGCAGCACCGGGGCGGGCGGATCGTCGGGCAAGGGCCGCGTCTGTTCGTAGTAATTGGACGGCGCCCCCTCGGGGCGCGGCGCGTAGATCGCCCAATCGGTGCCGTCGAGCGTCCAGAAGAGATCGGCCAGAAGGTCGCGATCCGTGGCGAGGATCGCCGACGCCCCCCCGGCCCGCGCCGCCTCGTCGATCATGCGCGAGACCTGCGCCCGCCCGAGATAGCGCGCGGCCATCGGCTCGCCCGAGGGCAACCGCATCACCCCCGGCAGGGCCGCGGCCAACGGCACGACGAGGCAAAGCGCGGCGTTCAACGCGGTCGAGATCCGCAGCCAGCGCGGTGCGCGGTCGTACAAGATGGCTGTGGCCAAGGGCACGCCCGCCAGCAACCCCGCAAAGGCCCAGTTCGCATAGGCCTGATCGAGCAGCGCCTGCACCGACACCACGGCAAGCGGGGGCAGCGCGAACAGCGCGAGCCACCCGAACCCCGCGCCCCGCCGCGTCGCCGCGGCCCAGACAAGCGCGGCCATCAGCACCGGCCCCATGACCCCGAATTGCGAGGCGACGAAGGCGGCGAACCCGCCGGGATTCACCGACGGCCCCCGCCCCTCGGGGCCGATCCAGCCCACGTTCTCCATCGTATGCGCCACGGTGGTCATGTCGTTGGACAGGTTCCACAAGAGGTTCGGCGCGATCACGATGGCGAACGGCAGCACCATGACGGCGAGCTGCACCCCGCCCAGACGCCGGGCCGGCACGAGCATCTGCGCAAGCGCAATGCCCGCCACCGCATAGACGGCCGCATATTTCGCCATGAAGGCCAGCCCCAGCATCGCCCCCGCCAGCGCGGCGGGCGCCAGCCCCCCGCGCCCCGCCCGCCACCACAGCGCCAGCCCTGCCGCGAGGAACGGGGCCATGACCGTATCGGTCGAGATCATCCAGCTTCCGACCGAGACGATGGGCATGGTCAGATAGGCGGCGGCGACCCAGGCGGCGAGCGTCGTACCGCCGGGCCGCACCATCAGCGCGAGCCGCGCCAGGATCAGCGCGGTCGCGCCGTGCAGGATCGGCGCGGGCAGGCGGACCCAGAACGTGGCTTGCGGCGCGATCTCGGACATGGCCCGCAAGAGCCACCCGATCAGCGGCGGCTTGGAGAAATAGCCAAGGGCCAATTCCTGCCCCCAGAGCCAGTATTGCGCCTCGTCGACGAAAAGATCGGTACGGTCGAAGGCCAGGAACACGATCCGCAGCCCGACGATGGCCGCGGTGACGGTCAGGGCCGGCCGCAGGTCAGTCACGCCGCGTCTCGGTATGGATCAGCCACAGGTTGCGCGCATAGACGATCAGCCCCAGCGACTGCCCGAGGATGAAGACCGGGTCGCGCCGATAAACGGCATAGGCGAACAGGATCACCCCGCCCGCGATCGAGAAATACCAGAAAGCCAGCGGAATGACCGACCGGCCCTCGCGCTCGGACACGATCCACTGCACGAGGAACCGCCCCGAGAACATCAGCTGCCCGGTCAGGCCGAACATGACCCACCAGAACTCGAGCCACGTGTCGACATGCACGAACTCGAGCGCCGCGTTCATGCGTCCGTCCCGGTGGCGGCGACGGGTGCGGCGGCGGCCTCGATGGGGCGGGCCCGTTCGCGCTTGCGCCGCCGGATCAGCCAGGCCACGCCCAGCAGGTCCACGGCGCCGACCATCGCCCGCCCGAAATTGGTATAGTTCGACCGCCCGCCCATCCGCGGCCGGTCGCCCACCTCGACATGGACGACCTCGGCCCCGGCGCGCAGGAACAGCGCCGGAAGATAGCGGTGCATGTGATCGAAATAGGGCAGGTCGAGATAATCGTCGCGCCGGAACGCCTTGAGCCCGCAGCCCGTGTCGGCGGTGGCGTCGCCAAGAACCGCCGCGCGGATGCGGTTGGCCGCGCGCGAGGCCAGCCGCTTGCTGGCCGTGTCGCGCCGCCGCCGGCGCTGCCCGGCGACCAGCGTCGGCCCGCTCGCCGCGGCCAGCCGGCGGGCAAGGCGCGGCAGCTCGGCCGGGGGGTTCTGCCCGTCGCCATCCATGGTGCAGACCACGGGCGCCCGTGCGGCCAGCACGCCGGAATGGATCGCCGCGCTCTGCCCCGCGGGGCGGTCATGGCGCAGCGGTCGCAGCCCCGGATGCGCGCGCGCGAGCTCCGACAGCAGCGCGGCGCTGCCGTCATCCGACCCGTCATCGACCACGATCACCTCGATCCGCGCGTCGACCCCGGCAAAGGCGTCGAAAATCTCGGCGACCAGCGCGCGCAGAACCGCCGATTCGTTCCGGGCGGGAACGACGATGGAAATATCGGGATCTGACATCAAGCTACCTCGGGCCGCGCGGGGGGCGCTATAGCCCGCCCGCCCGAAATCCGAAAGACCCCGGCCCCCGCGACCTAGAAGAACGCCTGGAGCCCCGTCTGTGCCCGCCCCAGGATCAGCGCGTGTACGTCATGCGTGCCCTCGTAGGTGTTCACCGTCTCGAGGTTCAGCATGTGGCGCATCACCGGGAAATCGTCCGAGATGCCGTTGCCGCCCAGCATGTCGCGCGCCATCCGCGCCACGGTCAGCGCCTTGCCGCAATTGTTGCGCTTCATCAGGCTGATCGCCTCGGGCGAGGCTGTGCCCGCATCCATCATCCGCCCGAGTTGCAACGCGCCCTGCAGGCCCAGCGCGATCTCGGTTTGCATGTCGGCGAGCTTTTTCTGGAAAAGCTGCGTCTGCGCCAGCGGCCGGCCGAACTGCGTGCGGTCGAGCCCGTATTGCCGGGCGACGTGCCAGCATGCCTCGGCCGCGCCCATCACGCCCCAGGCGATGCCGTAGCGCGCGCGGTTGAGACAGCCGAACGGCCCCTTGAGCCCTTGGACGCCGGGCAAAAGCGCCTCCTCGCCGACCTCGACATCCTGCATGACGATCTGGCCCGTGGGCGACGCCCTGAGCGACAGCTTGCCTTCGAGCTTGGGCGACGAAAGCCCGGCCATCCCCTTTTCCAACAGGAACCCGCGGATCTTGCCGTCATGCGCGTCGGACTTGGCCCAGACGACAAAGACATCGGCAAAGGGCGCGTTCGAGATCCAGGTCTTGGTGCCGTTCAGGACATAGCCCGCCGCGGTCTTGCGCGCCGTCGTCTTCATCCCGGCGGGGTCGGACCCGGCATCGGGTTCGGTCAGGCCGAAACAGCCGATCATCCGGCCCGCGGCCAGTTCGGGCAGGAACCGCGCGCGCTGCGCATCGCTGCCATAGGCGTGGATCGGGTACATCACCAGCGAGGATTGCACCGACAGCATCGAGCGATAGCCCGAATCGACGCGCTCCACCTCGCGCGCGATCAACCCGTAGGTGACGTAATTCGCCTGGAGCCCGCCGAACCGCTCGGGGATCGTGGCGCCCAGCAGCCCCGCCTCGCCCATGGCGGGGAAAAGCTCGGGCGCGCTTGTCTCGCCGCGAAAGGCGTCGCGCGCGAGGGGGGCGAGCCGGGCCTCGGCAAAGGACGCGGCGGCGTCGCGCAGCATCCGCTCGTCCTCGTCGAGCTGCGCCTCGAGCCCCAGCGGATCGGCCCAGACAAAGGCCGACAGTTCGGGGCCGTGGCCCGCGGGATGGCGCGGGGTCTGCTCGGGGCTGTCCTTGGGCATGGCGGATCTCCTGAAAGGGCGGGCGCGCAACGCAGTATCGGCAGAACGGGAGCCGCCTGCAACGCCCCCGCGTCGCGACCGATCCGCCCGTCCGATCAGCCCAGCGCCGGGGCGAATGTCTCGCGCAGGGCCTCGAGCCGATCGGCCGACGAGGCCGCCATCAGGATCTGGCCGGTATCGGAGGGATCCCATGCGTCCCCCGACAGCGTGCCGCAGGCGCCACCGGCCTCGGTCACGATCAACTGGCCGGCGAGATGGTCCCAGGGCTTGGACTGGGCGGCGATCAGCCAGTCGACATGCCCCTGCGCGAGCATCCGGTATTCGTGGCACGAACAGCGCAGGGTCTGGATGCGGCCGAACCCCGGCACGCGCGCAGCGACGGCGGCCTGACGGTCCGGCGCGAACAGCCCCAAAGGCAGGTATCCCGTCTCGTCCTCGGGCGCCCGCGCGCCGCGCACCGACAGCCGACGCGGGGCCACGCCCTCGCGCGCGATATGCGCCCCCTGGCCCGCCCGCGCCGTCACCCAATCGTCGAGCACCGGATCGTAGAGCGCGCCGAACCGCGTCTCGCCGCCCGCGCGGATGGCCGCGATGATCCCGAACAGTGCCAGCCCGTGGGCATAGTTCCAGGTGCCGTCGATGGGGTCGATCACGGCGACGGTCCCGGCCCCGTCCAGCGCCGAGAGAAGCCCCGGATCGCTTTCCGAGATCTCCTCTCCCAACAGGGTCGCGCCCGGCAATAGCGGCCCCAGCCGGGCAAAGATGGCAGCCTCGGCGGCGCGGTCGGCAACGGTCACGAGGTCTTCGGGCCCCGATTTCGTCTCGACCTCTTCCTGGTCGAGATTGCGGAACCGCGGCAGGATCTCGGCGCGGGCCGCATCGCGCAGGGCCGCGACGATGGCCGCGCAGGTCTCGGGGGATGGCACGGTCGCAACCTCGCATCAGGGGGATCGGCGCGCACATTAGGCACCGCTTGGCCGGGGGCAAGACACAACGATGCTGCGCGGCGGGGACGGGTGCTCACGCCCCGCTCTTCTCTTTCTCAAATACCCATCCGACGCCGCGAGTGGCGCCATGCGCTGGGGCTATTCGGGCGCGTCCAGCCCGACCACGGCGCGCGGCAGGCGGATCTCGAACCGTGTGCCCTCGGGGCCGGTCTCGACCAGCGTCAGCGTTCCGCCATGGCCGCGGACGAGCTCGTGCGCGATGGTCAGGCCCAGCCCCGTGCCGCCCTTGCCCGAGGCCGAGGCGAATGGCTCGAACAGGTGATCGCGGGCGCGGGGCGGCAGTCCGGGGCCGGTATCCGAGACCTCGACGATCCAGTCGCTCTCGGTCTCGCGGCCGAGGATCGCGATGCGCCCGCCCTCGGGGCGCAGCGCCAGCGCCTGGCGGGCATTGCGCACGAGGTTGCCCAGCACGCGGTAAAGCTGTTCGGGATCGGCGCGCACGTACATCTCGTGGGGGATGTCGCGTTCGATGGTCACGTTCTGGTCGGCCGCGGCGAGCCGTTCGCCCTCGATCACGTCCTCGACGATATCACCCAGAGGAACGCGTTGCAGCGCCGGTTGCGGCTCGTCGACGCGGCCGAAGGCCAGCGTGCCCTCGCAGATCGAGATCGCCCGGCTGATCGAGTTCAAAAGCTTCGGCAACAGCCGCTTGGCGGTGGGATCCTCGCTGGTTTCCTCGAGCCGGTCGGCGAAAAGCTGCGCGGTGGTCAGCACGTTGCGCAGGTCGTGGCTGATCTTGGCCACCGCGCCGCCAAGCTGGGCCAGCCGCTGGCGTTGCCTGAGCGCGGCGGTAAGCTGCGTCTGGAGGCTGCGCAGCGCCTGTTCGGCGGTCCGCAGTTCGCGCACGCCGGCCGAGGGCACGATGACGCGGCGCGCGTCCTCGGGCGCCTCGGCATAGCTCTCCATCGCCTGCACCACGCCGCGGATGGGCAGCACGATCACGCGGCGCACCGCCCAGAACAGCAGGATCGCGGTCATGCCCGAGATCACCGCCGACAGGATCAGCACCCGCAGCCCGTATTGCAGCATCGCCATCCTGAGCGGCCCGTCGGCCAGCGTCACCTCGATCACGAGGTTGGGCCGGCGCGGCGGGGTGGCGAGGACGCGCACGATCTCGTCGCTGTCCTGAACGAGCGTCGCCATGGCGTCGCGGATCAGCGTCACGGCGGTCGCGTCGCGCAGATCGTAGGTCGCGGCCACCGGCGACGGGATCTCGGAACTGAGCACGAGCTGGCGTGCGTCATCGGCGCGCAGCACGATATTGTAGACGCCCACCGTCTCGAGAAGCTCGCGTTCGAGCGCCGGGTTCACCATGTCGTCCGACAGCGCGGCCAGCGACGCGATATGCGCCCGCTCGACCGCGGTATAAAGGTAATCCTCACGGAAACGGGCGACCGACGGCACGAAGATCAGCACTTCGGCCAGCATGACGAAGATCACCGTCAGGATGAGGAAGCGGCCGGACAGGCTGTTGAGCATGTTCTTCCCGTCAGGGCAGGTATTTCTGTATCAGTCCAACGACGCTCTTGAGTGTATCGTTTCCGAACAGTCTTGGCGAGAAATACGCCGAAGCGGCCTTCTTGTTCAGCTCCATCAGGGTCGGATAGGGCAGGACGGTATCGGCCAGCGCCTTCATCCTGAGCCCGTTGGCGATGGCGAGCGCCCAGACCCCGATCAGCTCTCCGGCCTGCGCGCCCACGATGGTGGCGCCGACGGGCTTGCCACGCACCACCATGACCTTGACGAACCCCGTCGTCCTGTCTTCGGTATTGGCGCGGTCGTTCTCGGCATATTCCGCGCGCACGACCTCGAGATTGCCGCCGTGCTCCTCGCGGGCCTGCGCCTCGGTCAGCCCGACCTGCGCGAGTTCCGGGTCGGTATAGGTCGCCCAGGGGATGTGGTGCTGTTTCGCCTTTGCTGGCAGGCCGAACACGATGGACCGCACGACGACGCCCGCGTGATAGCCCGCCACATGGGTGAACTGGAGCCGCCCGGCCGCGTCCCCGATGGCATAGACCCGCCGGTTGCTGGTCGAGCGCAGATCGTCGCCCACCTCGATGGCCCGGTCATGCTTGACGCCCCCCGCATCCAGGTCGAGCCGGTCGAGATTGACCTTGCGCCCCACCGCGATCAGCAGGTGCGAGCCCGAAAAGCTGCGGCCGCCCTCGGTCTCGACGGTCACGGCCCCGTCCTGTCCGGTGACGCGCGCGGCCTGTTCGCCCTCGACGATCTCGATACCCTCGCCGCGCAGCCGCTCCATCAGGATGGCGACGGCCTCGGGGTCGTCCTTGGCCAGGGCGCGCGAACCCTCGACCACCGTCACCTTGCAACCCAGGCGGCGATGGGCCTGCGCCATTTCCATGCCGATATTCCCGCCGCCGATGACGATCAGGTGCTCGGGCCGCTCGCGCAGGTCGAAAATGGTCTCGTTGGTGAAATAGGGCACCGCGTCCAGCCCCTCGATGGGCGGGACCAGCGGCGAGGATCCGGTGGCCAGCACGAAGCGGCGCGCCTTGATCCGACGCTCACCGACCTGCATCTCGGTGGGCGAGACAAAGCGCGCCCAGTCGCGGATGACGCGAACGCCCAAGCCCTCGAACCGCTCGACGCTGTCGGCGGGTGCCAGCGCCTCGATGGCCGCCTCGACATGGTCCTTGGCGGCGGCGAAATCGACCTGCGGCGCGGCCGGCGCGACGCCCATGCCGCCCTTGCGCACGGTCTGGGCGTGCTTGCCCGCCGCGATCAGCGCCTTGGAGGGGACGCAGCCGAAGTTCAGGCAGTCGCCGCCCATCTTGCGCCCCTCGATCAGTACCACGTCGGCGCCGAGCTGCGCCGCTCCGGACGCGACGGACAGCCCTGCCGAGCCCGCGCCCACGATGCAGATGTCGCAGGAAATCCGTTCCATGTCAGAGACCTTTCCGCCCGCGCAGGGCCTTGATGAGGATGGGAAGCGCCGCCAGAAGGCACAGGCCGAGGATCGGCAGAAGGATGTGCGGCTCGAAGACGATGCCGAGATCGGGCGTCTCGCCGCGGGCGAACACCTCGCCCAGCCCCGCGCCGACCGAGGTATAGACCACCGCGCCGGGGATGATCCCCAGAAAGGTCGAGACCGCGAATCGCCATAGCGCCACGTTCATGAAGGCCGGCACGAGATTGGCGACGAAGAACGGCACCGCGGGCACCAGCCGGATGAGAAAGAGCATCGACCACTGGTTCTCGTCGATGCCGGTCTTGATGCGCCGGATCAGCCCCTCGCCGGCCGTCATGCGCGCCGACAGCCGCTCTCCGAGGCCCCAGCGCGCCGCGAGGAATATCGCGATGGCGCCCAGCGTCGCCCCGGTGATGTTGTAGAGCGCGCCGGGAAAGGTCGCGAACAGGAACCCCCCGGTCAGGGTGGCGATGGTCGCGCCGGGCAGGCTGAAGGCCACGATCGCCGCATAGGCCGCGACGAACCCCGCGACGCTGGCGAGGTAATTGGCATCGCGAAAGGCCAGCAACTCGGCACGGTTGCGCGCCAGCGCGTCGAAGCTGAGATAGTCGCGCAGGGTAAAGGCCCCGATCAGCGCCACGGCGGCGATCACGATGATCGGCACGCGCCTGCCCCAGGCCGATCGAGTCGTGGTGTCGTCCATGCCGGGGCACTCCTGTCGATGGCGTCGGCGGCGATGGTGGCGGTTCGCGCGGCGGGCGCCACCCCTATCACGCGCGATTGAGGGGTCGTGACGGAATGGGGCGGGGGCTGAAACGGTTCCACCCCGTCGCGGTCCGCGCGGGCGGTTGACAGCGCGGCGCGCCGGCCCTAGAGGCGGGGTTCGAGACGATCGCGCCCCGGCCGATGCGTGTGGCCCCCCGTGCGGCCGGCGCGACGCCGCGGCATGCAGCAGACCGGAGAGACGCCATGAAACGCACCTTCCAGCCTTCGAACCTCGTGCGCAAGCGCCGTCACGGGTTTCGTGCGCGCATGGCCACCAAGGCCGGCCGCAAGATCCTGAACGCGCGCCGCGCCCGCGGCCGCAAGTCGCTCAGCGCCTGATCGCTATCGCCGCTGACACGGATCGCCCCGCCGCGCCGCAAGGTGCAGGCGGGGTTTCCGCGTCCGGGCACGACGCGCCCTCGACCGAACGTCTCACCCGGCGTGCCGATTTCCTGCGGGCGGCGCGGGCGGTCAGCGTGCGGGCCGACGGGTTCGTGTTGCAGGCCCGCGACCGGGGCGCGCCCGGCCCGGTGCGCGTCGGGTTCACCTGCTCGAAAAAGGTCGGCAACGCGGTGGCGCGTAACCGCGCCAAGAGACGCCTGCGCGAGGCCGCGCGCCTGACGCTGCCCGGCCGCGCCCGGCCGGGATGGGATTACGTGCTGATCGGGCGGCGCGACCGCACCGCCGCAATCCCCTTCGACACCCTCTGCGCCGAGCTTGCGCGCGCGCTCGACCGGGCGCACGGATGACCCCGCTTGCCTGGATCCTTGCGCTTCCGGTGCGGGTCTATCGCGCAGTGTTCTCGCCATGGGTGGGCTATAACTGCCGCTATGACCCGACCTGTTCGGCCTATGCGCTCGAGGCGCTGCGGCGGCACGGGGCCTTGCGCGGCGGCTGGCTGACGCTGCGCCGCATCGCGCGCTGTCACCCCTGGGGCGGGGCCGGCGTGGACGACGTGCCGGATTGAGCCCGCTTCCCTGCCCGGCCGATCCGCGCTATCGCGCGGTCATGCTGGACCACAACGACATCCATCCGCTTTTCGCCGGCGCCCCCGCGACGACCGAGTTCCGCAAGCTGCGCAAACGCATCCTGCGCGAAACCCGCGAGGCGATCACACGCTATGGCATGGTGCGCGGACCGCGTGACACGGGCCCCGAGCGATGGCTCGTCTGCCTGTCGGGCGGCAAGGACAGCTTTACCCTGCTGGCCGTTCTGCACGAGCTTCAGTGGCGCGGATTGCTGCCGGTCGAGCTTCTGGCCTGCAATCTCGACCAGGGGCAGCCGGGTTTTCCCGCCACCGTCCTGCCCGAGTTTCTCGAGGAACGCGGCGTGCCGCACCGGATCGAGTTTCGCGATACCTTCAGCGTGGTCAAGGACAAGGTGCCCGAGGGTCGGACCTATTGCGCGCTCTGCTCGCGGCTGCGGCGCGGCAACCTCTATCGCATCGCCCGCGAGGAAGGGTGCAGCGCGGTCGTGCTGGGCCATCACCGCGACGACATCCTCGAGACGTTCTTCATGAACCTGTTCTTCGGCGGCCGGCTCGCGACCATGCCGCCCAAGCTGGTCAACGAGGATGGCGACCTGTTCGTGCTGCGCCCCCTCGCCCATGTCGCCGAGGCCGATTGCGCGCGGTTCGCCGCGGCGATGGCCTATCCGATCATCCCCTGCGACCTCTGCGGGAGCCAGGACGGGCTGCAACGCCAGCAGGTCAAGCGCATTCTCGACGAATGGGAGGCGCGCAGCCCCGGACGGCGACAGATCATGTTCCGCGCGCTGGCCCATGCGCAGCCCTCGCACCTGCTCGACCCGGCCCTGTTCGATTTCGCCGGGCTCGACCTTTCGGCGGCGGGGGATATATCGTTGCCGGACGACACGACCCGTTGACCCCTGCGTGAGCGGAGGGCACCCACAAGGGCTTTGCGCTTGACCTCGACCCGCACGCCCTGTTGAACACCGGCTGAATTGGCGGCTGGCCCGGGGCGGAACGATATGGACGACCAAAACAGGAACCTCATCTTTGCGACGGTTCTGAGTTTCCTCGTCATTCTGGGGTGGATGTTCTTCTTTCCACCCGAACAGCCCGTGCGCGACACCACGGCCGATAACGTCGCGGCCGATGCCGACCTGGCGGTGGCCGACCTGCCGCCCTCGGCCCGCGTCGCGGGCGAAACCGTGCCCGACGCCCCCGCGGCAGAGGTCGAGGCCCCGCGCATCCCCATCGACACACCGGCGTTGGCGGGCTCGATCTCGCTCAACGGGGGGCGGATCGACGACCTTTCGCTCAAGCGCTATCGCGAAACGCTGGACCCCGACTCGCCCATAGTCGACCTTCTGTCGCCCGTGGGCGGCGGACAGCCCTATTACGCGCTGTTCGGCTGGGCGCCGGGCGGATCGCTCGAGTTCGACGACGTGCCGGGCGCCAACACCCCCTGGCGGCTGGTCGAGGGCGAGGAGTTGGGCGTGAACCGGCCCGTCACGCTCGAATGGGAGAACGGCGCGGGGCTGACCTTTCGTCGCGTGATCTCGGTCGATGACGACTACATGTTCACCATCGACCAGACGGTCGAGAACCGCTCGGGTGCGGCCGTCCGCATGGCGCCCTATGGCACCGTCGCGCGCCACGGCGAGCCCGACACCACCGGCTTTTTCATCCTGCACGAGGGCGTCGTCCGCATGTCCGACGGCGAGCTGCAGGAGCTCGATTACGACGACCTGCCCGATCTGACCGCCGATGCCCGCGAGGGCGCGCCGGCCGACGTGATCGAGGTGGCCGGCGACGGCTGGGTGGGGTTCACCGACAAGTACTGGATGACGACGCTGGTGCCCGGCGCGGGCAGCGCGTTCACCTCGGTGGCGAAATATGTCCCGCGGTCGGATGTCTACCAGACCGAGGCCCGCCTGCCCACGATGGAGATCGGCGACGGTCAGACCGCGACCACCACCATGCAGCTTTTCGCCGGCGCCAAGGAGTGGGAGAGCATCCTCGCCTACCAGAACCAGGGCGTCGACCGTTTCGTCGATTCGATCGACTGGGGCTGGTTCTTTTTCCTGACCAAGCCGATCTTTGTCGTGCTGCACTGGCTGAACCTCGCCATCGGCAACATGGGCTGGTCGATCATCGTCCTGACCCTGTGCATCAAGGCGCTGCTCTTTCCGCTGGCCTACAAGTCCTACGTCTCGATGGCCAAGATGAAGGAACTCCAGCCCGAGATGGAAAAGCTGAAGGAGCGGGCCGGCGACGACCGCCAGAAGCTTCAGCAAGAGATGATGCAGCTCTACAAGAAGGAAAAGGTGAACCCCGCCTCGGGCTGTCTGCCCATCCTGTTGCAGATCCCGATCTTCTTCTCGCTCTACAAGGTCATCTTCGTCACGCTCGAACTGCGCCATGCGCCCTGGATCGGCTGGATCCGCGACCTGTCGGCGCCCGATCCGTCCTCGATCCTCAACCTGTTCGGACTGCTGCCCTGGGGCGTGCCCGATCCCAGCTCGTTCTTTGCCATCGTGTCGCTGGGCGTGCTGCCGATTTTCCTCGGCATCTCGATGTGGCTTCAGCAAAAGCTGAACCCGGCCCCCACCGATCCGACGCAGCAGATGATCTTTGCGTGGATGCCCTGGGTGTTCATGTTCATGCTGGGCAATTTCGCCAGCGGGCTCGTGCTTTACTGGATCGCGAACAACACGATCACCTTCTCGCAGCAATACATCATCATGCGCAGCCAGGGCTACAAACCCGATGTGCTGGGCAACATATTGCGCGGGTTCAAGCGCGAGAAAAAGGAAGCCAAGTGACCGGCGCGCGCCTCGCGCCCGCCCCGGCATGAGCGTCGGGCCCGATCCGTCCTGCCTGCATCCGCTGGCCTTCAGCGAACAGGTCGCGTTCCTCCAGCCGCTCGCCGAGGGGCGCGAGAATGTCGAGATCGGGCGCTTTGCCTATTATGACGACCCCGACGGGCCCGAGGGCTTTTTCGATCGCTGCGTGCGATACCATTTTCCGTTCCACGGCGACCGGCTGGTGATCGGGGCGTTTTGCGCCATCGGCGCGCGGGCCCAGTTCATCATGAACGGCGCGAACCACGGCATGACGGGGCTGTCGACCTACCCTTTCGCGATCTTCGGTCATGGCTGGGATGACGGGTTCGATTTCGAAAGTTTCTTCGAAAACGCGCGCGGCGATACGGTGATCGGCCCCGATGTCTGGATCGGGACCGAGGCGATGATCCTGCCCGGCGTGACCATCGGCGCGGGCGCCGTGATCGGCGCGCGGGCGGTCGTGGGGCGCGACGTGGCGCCCTATGCCGTCGTGGCGGGCAACCCGGCCCGCGAAATCCGGCAGCGCTTCACCCCCGATATCGTCTCGCGCCTTTTGGCAGTCGCGTGGTGGGACTGGCCGGCTGAGCGGATCACCCGCGCCCTGCCCGCGATCCGCGCGGGCGACATCGAAATGCTGGAGACCATGGCATGACCACCCTGCCCTTTCCCCTGGCCGAGCCAACGGAGGACGAGCGCGAGACCGGGCGGTTGATGTTTGCCGGGCCGGTCGAGTTCGTCAAAGGCGTGGTCGCCATGGACGGGCTGCCGCCCGCCGACCGGATCGAGGTCTGTTTCGCCGGGCGCTCCAACGTGGGAAAGTCGAGCCTCATCAACGCGATGACCGGGCGCAAGGCGCTGGCCCGCGCGTCGAACACCCCCGGACGCACGCAGGAAATCAACTATTTCACCGCCGGTGAGATGTTCCTGGTCGACCTGCCCGGCTATGGCTTTGCCAATGCCCCGGTCGCCGTCGTGGGCAAGTGGCAGGCGCTGATGCGGTCCTACCTCGGCGGACGGCCGACCTTGCGGCGCGCCTTTCTGCTGATCGACCACCGCCACGGGCCGAAACCCGTCGATGACGAGATCATGAAGCTGCTCGATCGCGCCGCCGTGCCCTTTCAGGCGGTGCTGACCAAAGCCGACAAGGTCAAGGCGAGCGAGCGCGGGCCGATCCTCGACCGGCTCAGGGGCGTTCTGTCGCAGCACCCGGCCGCATTTCCCGAGATTCTGGTCACATCCTCGGAAAAGGGCGACGGAATCGCCGATCTGCGCGCAGTCATTGCCGGGCTGGGGCGCGACTGACGCCGCACCGCTCGGAACGCCATCCGCCGCGACGTGTTTCGGTTCGTACACGAACGCGCGAGCCTTGACGGGGAGATGACCATGAAGCGGCCGAAAATCAAGCGCAGGGATATCTATGCCGGCGTCATCGCGCTGGTCGGGACCGGGGCCGTCGTCGGGGCCGTCGCCTTTACCGCCCTGTCCTTCGGCGCGTTCAACGTCTCGGCCACCTATCCGCATCCAAAACCCGTCCACTGGATGCTGCACTATGTCTTCAAGCGCACCGTCGCCGTCAGGTCGAGCGAAGAGCCCCCCGAGGATCTGATGGCCGAGGGTCGCAGGCTGCTCGGCACGCAGCATTACGCCAATGCCTGCGCCAAATGTCACGGCGGTCCGGGGCTGGGCCAGAACCCTCAGGCCCTGTCGATGCGGCCACGGCCGCAGCACCTCGCCTCGGTGGTCGACCAGTTCTCGGACAGCGAGCTTCACTGGATCCTCAAGAATGGCGTGCGCTACTCCGCCATGCCCTCGTGGCCGGCCGAGGATCGCGACGACGAGATCTGGAACGTCGTCGCCTTTTTGCGCGAGTTGCCCGAGCTTTCGACCGAGGAATACGTCTCGCGGCTGCAATGGCCCGAGGGCGAGGATCTGCCGATGATGCCCTATGGCGAACGCGGCCCGTTGATCGAGACGGACATGCCCCCCAAGGCACCGCCGCTCGACGAATATCTCTATGCCTCGCCTGCGACCGAGTGGCGCGATTTCGCGATCCAGGGCCACCCGGTCCAGCGCTGCGCCGCCTGTCACGGCGTGGACGGCAGCGGCAGCGCGACCAACGGCTATGCGCCGAACCTGACCGCGCTCGATGCGCCCTATATCGAGACCGCGCTCGAGGAATACGCGGCCGCCGAGCGCGAAAGCGGGATCATGCAGATCGTCGCGTCGAACCTGTCGGCGACCCAGCGCACCGAGCTTGCCGCCTATTTCGCCAACCTGCCCGACAAGAAGGCCCCCAAGGCCGGGCAGCCCGCCGACCTGGTCCCCGTGGGCGAGGAAATCGCGCTGAACGGCGTGCCCGAGCGCGCCATCCCCGCCTGCACCACCTGCCACCAGCAGGGCCGCAGCGAACTGGTCGACGGGCTGGCCGTGCCGAACCTCGCCGGGCAATCGCCGATCTACATCCGCGAGCAGCTTGAACTGTTCGCCAAGGGCGGGCGGCGGTTTCAGGCGCTGTGGAACCCGATGCACTACGTCGGCGGCGCGCTCGAGGAACGCGAGATGATCGCGCTCGGCGCCTATTTCTCGTCGCTCGAGCCGGATACCGCGCTGCCGCAACCCACGCTCGCGCTGGCCGATGTCGAGGCCGGGCAGCAGGTCGTCATCAATGTCTGCTCCAAGTGCCACCAGGCCAGCGGGCGCGGCAGCGACGGAGGCGACGTGCCGAACATCTCGCTCCAGAACGAGACCTATATCAGCCACCAGCTCTGGAAGTTCCGCAACGATATCCGCCCCAACAGCCGGATGAGCGAAACGACCAAGCTGCTCTCGGCCGAAGAGCTGCGCGACGCGGCCGCCTATTTCGGCTCGCTCGAGCCGCTGGACCGCGACGAGACCGTGGATGCCACGCTGGTAGCGCAGGGCGACGAGATCGTGCGCAACGGTATCCCCGAGCGCAACGTGCCGTCCTGCCTGACGTGCCACGCCGAAAGCTCGGTCAGGGATGTGCCGATCATCGCGCGGCTGCACGGGCAGACCTTCGAGTATCTTGATTCGCGGTTGGAACAGTTCGCCGGCGATACGGGTGATGGGCTCTACGGGCTGAGCCCGATGCACCGGATCGCCTCGCGCATGGACGATGGCGAGCGCGCCGCCGCCGCCGCCTGGTTTGCGGCACAGGATCCGCTGCCCAAGGACTGACCGCCCGCGCGGCGGAACCCAGGGCGGCGCGCATCCCCCGCGATGCGCGCCGCCATCTGCTTGAGCGTTCCGGCGCCAGCCGCTAGGCAGAGGCGAACGAGGGACGCTCCATGACAGATACGCGCGCGACGCATGACGACTGGGCCGCAACGGCCCATACTCTCAGCCAGGCCCTGCCCTATTTCCAGCGCTATGCCGGGGCCACGGTGGTCATCAAGCTGGGCGGTCACGCCATGGGCTCGGACGAGGCGATGCGCAGCTTTGCCCGCGATATCGTGCTGATGCGCCATGTCGGCGTGAACCCGGTCATCGTCCATGGCGGCGGCCCCATGATCAACGCCATGCTCAAGGCCCAGGGCGTCGAAAGCACCTTTGTCGGCGGCAAGCGCGTGACCGATGCGGCGACCATCGAGATCGTCGAGATGGTGCTGTCGGGGCTGGTGGGCAAGCGCATCGTGCAGGCCATCCAGGCCGAGGGCGGGCAGGCTGTCGGCATCAGCGGCAAGGACGCGCGGCTGATGGTCTGCGAACAGACCGACCCGGCGCTCGGCTTTGTCGGCACGCCGGTCGAATGCAATCCCGGCTTTCTCACCGCGCTGCAATCGACGCGCACGATCCCCGTGATCGCCCCCATCGGCACCGGCCGCGCGGGCGAGACGTTCAACGTGAACGGCGACACCGCCGCGGGGGCCATCGCCGCGTCGCTACGCGCGGACCGGCTGCTGTTGCTGACGGATGTGTCGGGGGTCAAGGGCGAGGATGGCGAGGTGATCTCGGAGATCACGCCCGAGGCGATCCGCGCGCTGACGGAGGACGGCACCATCTCGGGCGGCATGATCCCCAAGACGCAGACGGCGCTAGATGCCATCGACGGCGGCGTGCGGGCGGTGGTCATCCTCGACGGGCGCGTGCCCCATGCGGCCCTGCTCGAGCTTTACACCCAAGGCGGGGCCGGCACCCTGATCCGGGGCCAGAGGTGAGCCTGCGGCTTGTCCTTACCCGGCACGCGAAATCCGATTGGGCCGATGCGGCGACCCCCGACCACGACCGCCCGCTGAACGCGCGGGGGCGCGACAGCGCCCGCGCGATGGGCGATTGGCTCAGGTCGCAGGATGCGACGCCCGACACGGCGCTGGTCTCGACCGCGAAACGGGCGGTCGACACATGGTCGGACCTGTCGGCAGCGTTCACACGCACGGTCGAGGTGCGCCTGATGCGCGCGCTCTACCTTGCCCCGCCCGAGGATATACTGGCCGCGTTGGCGCCGCTCGAGGTGCAATCGGCGCTGGTGATCGCGCATAACCCCGGCATGGCCGCCCTCGCCCAATGGCTGGTCGACGAAACCCCGGCCTCGGTCGAGTTCCACCGCTTTCCGACCTGCGCGACGCTGATCCTCGACATCGCGGCCCAATGCTGGGCCGATCTGGGGCCGCGCAGCGGAGCGGTCGCGGGCTTTGCGGTGCCGCGCGACCTGATGGGCTGACCGGGCCTAGTGGCCGAGGATCTGGCTGAGAAACAGCTTGGTCCGGTCGCTCTTGGGGTGGTTGAAGAACTCTTCGGGTTCGTTCTGTTCGACGATCTGACCCTGATCCATGAAGATGACGCGGTTCGCGACCTGCCGCGCGAAACCCATCTCATGGGTGACGCAAATCATGGTCATCCCCTCTTCGGCGAGCTCGATCATGGTGTCGAGCACCTCCTTGATCATCTCGGGGTCGAGCGCCGAAGTCGGTTCGTCGAACAGCATGATCTTGGGCCGCATGCACAGCGACCGCGCGATGGCCACGCGCTGCTGCTGCCCGCCCGAAAGCTGGCCGGGATACTTGTTCGCCTGATCGGGGATCTTGACCTTTTCGAGGAACTGCATGGCGTCCTGCTCGGCCTCGCGCTTGGGGGTCTTGCGCACCCAGATCGGCGCCAGCGTGCAGTTCTCGAGGATGGTGAGGTGCGGGAACAGGTTGAAGTGCTGGAACACCATCCCGACCTCGGACCGGATGCGGTCGATATTCTTGAGATCCGAGGAAAGCACCGTTCCATCGACCTCGATCCGGCCCTTCTGATGCTCTTCGAGCGCGTTGATACAGCGGATCAACGTCGATTTTCCCGACCCCGAGGGGCCGCAGACCACGATCCGCTCGCCCTTGTAGACGGTCAGGTCGATGTCGCGCAGGACGTGGAAGGCGCCGTACCACTTGTTCATGTTCTCGATCGAGATCGCGACCTCGTCGCTGACCTTCATGGCGCTGCGATCGACGGTTTTCGGCGCGGCTTGGGGGGTGTCGGTCATGGTCATGGGCATCCCTCAGCGATGATCGGTGGCCAGCTTGCGCTCGAGCCATTGGGAATATTGCGAAATCGTGTAGCAGACGACGAAGAACAGCAGGGCGGCTGCGCCGTAGAGTTCCCAGTAGACGCCGTTCCAGTCGGTCGAGGCCAGGATCGGGCCGCGGATCATGCCGACCACGTCGAACATCGAGATGATCGAGACGAGCGTGGTGTCCTTGAACAGGCCGACGGCGACATTGACGATGCCGGGGATCGAGATCTTGAGCGCCTGCGGCAGGATGATGAGGCGCATCGCCTGCCCGTAATCCAGCCCCAGCGCATCCGCGGCCTCGTATTGGCCGCGCGGCAGGGCCGCCAGACCGCCGCGGATCACCTCGGCGATATAGGCCGAGGCAAACATCGTGATCATGATGATGACGCGCAGGATCAGGTCGAAATTCGTGCCGGGCGGCAGGAAATAGGCGAGAACCACGTTCGCCACGAAAAGCAGCGTGATGAGCGGCACGCCGCGGATGAACTCGATGAAGGCGACGCAGGCGATCTTGATGATGGGCAGGCGCGATTGCCGCCCCAGCGCCAGCAGGATCCCGAAGGGCAGCGAGAGCGAGACGCAGACCGTGCCCAGCATCATGTTCAGCATGAAGCCACCCATGTCGCGCGAGGGCACCGGCATCAGGGCCACGAAATCGGGAACGGCGCCCGCGACGGCGATGCCCACCCACCACACGATGCCTGCCACGACCAACGCGGCGACAAGCGCGGTGGCAAAGCCGCGCGAGACGGTGGCGCCGAAGGCCACGTAGCCCAGCACCACCCCCAGAAGCGCCATGAGCGGCACGACGATCGTGCCCCCCCACAGCAGCCAGTAGGCGGCAAAGGGATAGAGCAGCGTCAGGATCAGCAGCTTTCGCGGCAGCCCCGAGAACAGCACCGGCGCCGCGCAGACGAACAGCAGGATGAAGGCCAGCGTGGGGCGCCAATAGGCCTCGGTCGGGTAGGAAAAGCCGAAGAGAAGCTGGTTCCATCGCTCGGTCAGGACGGCAAAGCACCCCGCGTCGACGCCCTGCAGGATCTCGCGGCATTCGCTGAGCGAGCCCGCGTTCCACACCCCCGAGAACAACCAGGGCAGGAAGCCGCTGAGCAGCGAGAATACGACGTAGAGCGAGACCAGCGTCAGAAGCGTGTAGAACCAGTTCGAGAACAGGTTCTCGCGGCCCCATTTGAGGATGCCCCTTTCACGCGCGGGCGGCGGGCTTTGCGGGATGAAGCTTTCGCGGACGAAGGCGGCGGATTGGGCGTGGGTGTCGCTCATGATTACCGCTCCTTCAGCGCGACGGAGGCGTTATAGACGTTCATCGCGGCCGAGATCGACAGGCTGATGACGAGATAGAACAGCATCAGCAGCAGGATCGACTCGATGGCGCGGCCGGTCTGGTTCAGCGTGATCCCCCCCAGCGTCGCGGTGATGTCGGCGTAGCCCACCGCGATGGCGAGCGAGCTGTTCTTGGTCAGGTTGAGATATTGCGAGATCAGCGGCGGGATGATGACGCGCAGCGCCTGCGGAAGGATCACGAGGTTCATGATCCGTCGCGGGCGCAGCCCCAGCGAGGCCGCGGCCTCGGTCTGGCCCTTGCTGACGGCGAGGATGCCGGCGCGGACGTTCTCGGCGATGAAGGCGCCGGTATAGACCGACAGTGCCAGCCACAGCGCGATCAGCGGGCGCTGAATCTCGAATCCGCCCGAAAGGTTGAACCGGTTTGCCAGCGTGTCGGGCATGTTCAGCCCGATGGGCTGGCCGAGGATGAAATAGAATGCCACCGCCGGCACGACGAGGATCGGCAGCACCGGCCAGGCGGGGTAGAGCGTGCCGCTGGAGAACAGCGCCTTCTTGCGAAAGCGCATGTAGGCCCATGCGGCGACGATCGAGGCCACCAGCGCCACGACGACCCAGACCGACCCCGCCTCCCAGATCGGGGCGGGCGACGTGATGCCCCGGTTGGTAAAGGCGAAAAGGCCGAAGATCAGCCCGCGCTCGGGCTCTTCGCCGAGATAGACGCGGGGGCTCGGTCCAAGCTGGACGATGGTGCCGATCATCAGGATCCAGATCAGGACCGGCACATTGCGGAACGCCTCGACATAAAGCGACATGAGGCGCGCCACGAGCCAGTTTTTCGACAGGCGCAGCACCCCGGCGGTGACGCCGATCACCGTGGCGGTGATGCAGCCCATGATCGCGACGAGCAGCGTATTGAGCAGCCCCACGATGGCCGCGCGCAAGTGCGAGGATTGGCTGTCATATTCGATCAGCGCCTGGTTGATGTCGTAGCCAGCCGGATCGCCGAGAAAGCTGTAGCTGAAATTGAGTCCCGCCGCCGCGAGGTTGCTGACGAGGTTCATCCCCAGCCACGCCATCAGGAATATGATGACGATCAGCGCGATGAACTGGTAGGTCAGCCCGCGATAACGCCGGTCGTTGAGCAGCATCGAGGGGCGAAACCCGCTGTGATCCTGGTCCGGTATGCTTGCCATGACTGGATATCCGAAGGGTTGCGGTCACCGGGCCGCAGGCAGAGACGCCCCGGCAGGTGGGAAATGACGTGGTCTGGATGAACGAAGAAAGGCGCGGGCGGCGCGAACCGCCCGCGCGAAAGCGTCTTAGCGGAACGGGGGCGAATACATCAGCCCGCCATCGGTCCACTGGGCGTTGAGCCCGCGCGACAGGCCGATGGGCGTCTCTTCACCGATGTTCTTGGCGAAGAGCTCACCGTAATTGCCGCCCGCCGCGATGGCGTTGACCGCCCAGTTGGCGTCCAGGCCGATCATCTCGCCGAGATTGCCCTCGGTGCCGAGAAGGCGGTTGATCTCGGGGCTGTCGCCCGCCGACGACGCCATGTCGGCGACATTGGCCGAGGTCACGCCCAGTTCTTCGGCGGCGATCAGGGCGTTCAGCGTCCAGCGCACGATATCGCCCCACTCGCTATCGCCATGGCGGACCAGCGGGCCGAGCGGCTCTTTCGAGATGATCTCGGGGAGGATGACATGGGCCGACGGATCCTCGAATGTGGCCCGCGTCGCGGCAAGGCCCGAGGCGTCGGTGGTGTAGGCGTCGCAGGCGCCGGCGAGGTATTGCTGCTGCGCCTCGCCATTGGTCTCGATCGGGACCGGCTCGTAGCTGATGTTGTTCTTGCGGAAGAAATCCGCGAGGTTCAGCTCGGTGGTGGTGCCGGTCTGGACGCAGACGGTCGCGCCGTCGAGATCCTTGGCAGAGGTCACGCCCAGGTCGCGGGGCACGATGAAGCCCTGGCCGTCGTAATAGTTCACGCCGGCGAATTCGAACTTGAGGTCGTTGTCGCGGCTGAAGGTCCAGGTCGTGTTGCGCGACAGAACGTCGATCTCGCCCGAGGCGAGCGCGGTGAACCGGGTCTTGCCGGTCAGCGGCACGAATTCGACCGCAGAGGCGTCGCCCAGCACGGCTGCGGCGATGGCCCGGCAGAGCGCGACGTCGAACCCTTCCCAGGTTCCGCTGGCATCGGGGGCCGAGAAGCCGACAAGGCCGGTGCTGACGCCGCAGTTGAGCGTTCCGCGTTCCTTGACGTCGTCGAGCGTGGCGGCCGAGGCGGCGCCGGCCATGAGACCCGTGGCAGCGGCGGCGCCGAGAAGCATCTTTTTCGTCATGTAACCCTCTTACTGAATGGCCGTCGCAACGCGCGACGGTTTATTGTCTCGCCCGGATTGGGTCCGGTACGATCTTTGGGCCGGGCTTTCGCCCCGCCGAATGTCATGAGTGTGGGCGGATTCATCGCGACGGGTCAAGGCACCGATCATAAACAGTGATGCCACGGACCGCCAAAAGCCCAAAAAATCGGCGCTAACATTCGCTAACGTCGCGTCACGCCTCGTTCGACAACGCGTGAAAGCGCCATGCGGTCGCAAAGGACGCCGCCTTGCGCGCGGCAAGCTCTTCGGCCTCGTCGTCGCGGCCCCATTGTTCGGTCTGCCAGATCTCGTCCAGCCGCGAGAGATCCCATGCCGCGTCGTGGGACAGCTCGCCCGCCGCCGTGGCCAGCGCCAGAACGAAGGACCCCGAGAGCGTCACGAGTTCGTGGAAACCGGCCAGCTCGAAATGGTTCATCCCCTCCATCGCCTGAGCGAGCCGGGCGATGTCGGCCTCGTGCTGCGCCACGGGCATGACGCCTTGCGTGACGGAAAGCCGCGCGCCATGGGTGCGCGCCGCCCAGTCGAGCCACGGATCCCACAGCTCGGCCTGACGGATGACGAGCCCGAGGGGCCGGTCGGCGCGATAGCACAAAAGGTCGGTGCGCGCGTATTCGGCCAGTTGCGCCTCGACGGCCGCGCGGTGCTCGGCCACGGTATCGATGGCCGAGTTCGCGGTGCGCGTCAGCGGCATGGCGGCGGGGTCGATCCGCTCGGACTGCGCGTCCCATTCGTCGGCGACCGCACGGGCCAGCGCGACCGTCGGCAGGGTCAGCCGCGCGCCGGCGGGGCTGTGCACGGGCTTGCCATCCAGAAGAACGGCATGGCGGTCGGGGGCCTCGGCCGCGATTTCGGCGGCGCTCCAGAACCGTTTCACGGCCCATTCGGTCATTGCGATGCTCCTCGTCTCAGATGCCGGCGTCGGGGTCGAACGGATCGGCGGGCGCGTCCGAGGGGCGCCATTCCAGCGCCTCCCAGGTGCGGGCCATGTGATCGGGCAGCGGCGCGGTCAGGGCAAGCGTCGCACCCGTGGCGGGATGGCGCAGGGTCAGGCTGCGGGCGTGCAGGTGCAGCTTGCGGCTCATCCCGCCGCCAAGCTGGGCGCCCCAGCCATCGCCGAGGTTCTCCTGCCCCGATCCGCCGTATTTGCCGTCCCCGATGATCGGGTGGCCGAGCTCGGCCATATGCGCGCGAAGCTGGTGCGTGCGCCCCGTAATGGGCTCGAGCGCGCACCACGACAACCGCCCGCCCAGTGCCGAGAGCGTGGCGTAATGCGTCTCGGCGCGCTTGGCCCCTTCGGTCGTGCGGACCGCGTCGGGATGCAGGCAACGCATCTTTTCGCCCTCGCCCCCCGCGCCGTGGCCCGGTGCCTTGACCAGGCCGAACTTGATGACCCCCATGCGCGGATGCGGCACGCCCGCGACCGCGCCCCAGTAAATCTTGCGCGTGCCGCGATGCTTGAGCGCCTCGACCAGCTCCTTGGCCATGGTCCGGGTCCGCGCGAGGATCAGCACCCCCGACGTGTCCTTGTCGAGGCGGTGCACCAGCCGCGGCTTGTCGTCAAAGCCGAAACGCAGCGCCTCGGCCAGACCGTCGACATGGCGCGTCTGCCCGCTACCGCCCTGCGTGGGCAGGCCGGGCGGCTTGTTCAACGCGATGATATGGTCGTCGCGATAGATAACGGCCGACTGGATCATGCGCGCATCCGCATCGCTGACCCTGGGCTCGGCGTGAAAGGGCTGCGGCGCCGCCTCGTCGGGCAGGGGCGGCACGCGGATCTCCTGGCCCGCGCTCACGCGGCTCGCGCCCTTGACGCGGCCGCCATCCACGCGGATCTCGCCCTTGCGGCACATCTTTTCGATGCGGCCCTGAGGGACATGCGGGAACCGCTTGCGGAACCAGCGGTCGAGCCTCTGGTCGCCCTCGTCGGGGCCCACCGTCACGATCTGCACGCCGCTCATGCCAGCAACCCCCGTCCCAGAAGCACGCCAAGATAAAGCCCGCCGATCGACGCCCCGACCGACAGGAGGATATAGGCCGCCGCCTGCCCCGCCTGCCCCTTTTCCATCAGCGCGAACGCCTCGAGCGAGAAGGCCGAGAAGGTGGTGAATCCGCCGAGGATGCCGGTCTGCACCAGCGGCGCGAATTGCGACAGCCCGCGCTGCGCCATGGCCACCACGGCGAGGCCCATGACGAAAGAGCCGAGCACGTTGACGCTGAGCACGGCAAGCGGGAATCCCGGTCCCGTCACGCGCAGCACCCATAGCCCCATGCCCCACCGGGCCGAGGCGCCGATGGCCCCGCCAAGGGCGACCTGTAGAAGCGTTCCGATCATGTCGCCCTCCTCGGGGGATGCGGCGCCGGTGTCAATCCGCCGCGCGCCGCGTGCGTTGCCGCGTGAACCAGTCGAGCCGCTTGCGCAGGTCCCGCTCGAAGCCGCGGTCGACGGGTTCGTAATAGGCACCCCGCGCCATGCCATCGGGGAAATAGTTCTGCCCCGAGAACCCGTCCTCGGCGTCGTGGTCGTATTCGTATCCGGCGCCGTAGCCTTCGTCGCGCATCAGCTTTGTGGGCGCGTTGCGGATGATCTTGGGCGGCGGCTCGGACCCGCTTTGACGCGCGGCGCGCATCGCCGCCTTGTAGCCCGCGTAGCCGGCATTCGATTTCGGCGCGAGGGCGAGATAGATCACCGCCTGCGCCAGCGCCAGGTCGCCCTCGGGCGATCCGAGCCGCTCGTAGGTCTCCCACGCGTCGAGACAGTGCCGCTGCGCCTGGGGATCGGCCAGCCCGATATCCTCGACCGCCATGCGGGTGATCCTCCGCGCCAGATAACGCGGATCCTCGCCCCCCGCGAGCATCCGCGCCAGCCAGTAAAGCGCGGCATCGGGGTCAGAGCCCCGCACCGATTTGTGCAGCGCCGAGATCAGGTTGTAGTGCTCGTCGCCGGTCTTGTCGTATTTCGTCGCACGGCGCGACAGACGGCGGGCCAGCGTCTCGCGGTCGAGCGGCTCGGTCACGTCCCAGGCGGCGATCTGTTCGACAAGGTTGAGCAGCGCCCGCCCGTCCCCGTCGGCCATCTCGACCAACGCCGCGCGCGCACCTGGGGCCAGCGGCAGGGTCCGGTCCAGCTCGGCCTCGGCGCGGGCGACCAGCCGGGAAAGATCCTCGGGCCCCAGCCTTTCGAGCACGAGAACCTGCGCGCGGCTGAGAAGGGCCGCGTTCAGCTCGAATGACGGGTTCTCGGTGGTGGCGCCGACCAGCAGGATGGTCCCGTCTTCCATGTGGGGCAGGAAACTGTCCTGCTGCGCCTTGTTGAAGCGGTGGATCTCGTCGACGAAAAGCAGCGTGCCCTGCCCGTTGGCATGGCGATGGCGCGCCGCCTCGAACACCTTCTTCAGCTCGGCCACGCCCGAGAATATCGCGCTGATCTGCACGAAATTCAGATCGGTCTCGCGCGCGAGCAGCCGGGCGATGGTGGTCTTACCGACGCCCGGCGGCCCCCAGAACACCAGCGACGACAACGCCCCGGCGCCCAGCATCACCGTCAGCGGCGCATCCGGGCCGATGACCTGCGGCTGGCCGATCACCTCCGAGAGGCGGGCGGGGCGCAGCCGGTCGGCCAGCGGTCGCGGACCGGCGGGCTTGCGATCGGCAGAGGATGCGGCGGTGTCGAAGAGATCGGCCATGCCGTCCATCTAGGCAGGCGCGCGCCCCGAGGCCAGACCCCGACGGCCGGCCGCTCAGATCAGGCGGTAATCCTTGGCCCGCTGGATCGCCTCGGCGGTCGTGCGCGCCAGAAGCCGCTTGCGCGCGCCGGCGAGGCGCAGCTTGAGCGCCGATTCCGAGATCCCCAGCCGCCCGGCGGCCTCGGCATATCGCATCCCGCTGGCCACGAAGGACAGCGCCTGGGTTTGCGCCGCGGTAAGCTGTTTCTCGGGGTTGGTGAGGTCATGGAGCCGCTTGAGCTCGGACGCCATGGCGCCGATCTCGGCATCGGTCAGTTCGCGGTCGCGCCGGGCGGCGCCGACGATGCTGCGCGACCGCACCTCGCCATGCGAGATGGTCGCGCCGAACCGCAGCCCGAAGGCGCGGGATTCGGCCATGATGCCGTAGGGGTCGGGAATGTCGGGGTTCGACCAGCGCGTCCAGCCGGTATTGGCAAAGGCCCAGGCGGTCATCGGATCGCGCAGGACATAGCCGCGTTCGGTGTAATGCTGCTGCCATTCGTCGGGATAGGTGCTGACATAGACGATGGGCGAGGTGAAACGGATGTGCAGGGCGATCAGATAACCGCCATCCGCGCGGCTTCCAAAGGGGCCTTGCCCATTTTCCAGATCGGTCAGGTCTATCATGTCGTTCCCCCGCGGAATGTCTTGGCGATCCGCGGTGCGGGGTGCACCTTTCTGTCAAACCTGGAGGGCAAAAAGGCCGGAGCGTCGCAACGCTCCGGCCCGGAACTGGATCAGGCCTCGGCCTCTTCGGCCTCGAGGCGGGCACGATCGCCCGCGCCCTTGGCCTCGGGGTCGCGATCAACGAACTCGATGATCGCCATCGGCGCCATGTCGCCATAGCGGAACCCCGCCTTCAGGACGCGGACGTAACCGCCCTGGCGTTCGGCATAGCGGGGGCCCAGCACGTCGAAAAGCTTGGCGACGTAGGCGTCCTGCTTGAGTTGCGAGGCGGCCTGGCGACGGGCGTGAAGGTCGCCGCGCTTGCCGAGGGTGACGAGCTTTTCGACGATGCGGCGAAGCTCTTTGGCCTTGGGCAGCGTGGTCTTGATCTGCTCATGTTCGATGAGCGAGCCGGCCATGTTGGCCCAGAGCGCCTTGCGGTGTTCATGGGTCCGGTTGAGGCGGCGGTATCCGCGGGCGTGACGCATATGATGTTTCCTTTCGCGTGTTTTGCTTTGTCCGGCCGGCGATGCGTGTCACCGGCTCTCCTTGGGGCCTGTGGCCCGGTCGTGCCGACGGGCGTGCGGGGGCCCGAAAGCCCCCGCCGCCAATCAGAAGTTGTCTTCGAATTTCTTGGCCAGATCCTCGATGTTCTCGGGGGGCCATTCCTCGACATCCATCCCGAGATGCAGACCCATGCCCGAAAGCACTTCCTTGATCTCATTGAGGGATTTGCGGCCGAAGTTCGGGGTCCGCAGCATCTCGGCCTCGGTCTTCTGGATGAGGTCGCCGATATAGACGATGTTGTCGTTCTTGAGGCAGTTGGCCGAACGTACCGAAAGCTCGAGCTCGTCGACCTTCTTCAGCAGCAGCGGGTTGAACTCGAGCCCGTCGTCGTCGTCCTGGCGCGAGGCGCTTTCCGGCTCGTCGAAATTGACGAAGATGCCAAGCTGATCCTGCAGGATGCGCGCACCGTAAGCCACGGCATCCTCGGGGCTGAGCGAGCCGTCGGTCTCGATCTTGAGCGTTAGCTTGTCGTAGTCGAGCACCTGCCCCTCGCGGGTCGGCTGCACGTCATAGCTGACACGGCGGATCGGCGAGAAGATCGCGTCGATCGGGATCAGCCCGATGGGCGCGTCGTCGGGGCGGTTCTTGTCGGCCGAGACATAACCCTTGCCCTGTTGAACCGTCATTTCCATGAACAGCTCGGCATCCTCGTCGAGGTGGCAGATGACGTGGTCGCGGTTCAGGATCTCGATACCCTGGCTGACCGAGATATCGCCGGCCGTAACAACGACCGGGCCCTTGGCCTGGATCGAGATGCGCTTGGGCCCCTCGACCTCCATCTTGATGGCGACGCCCTTGAGATTCAGCACGACATCGGTGACATCCTCGCGGACGCCCGCGATCGAGCTGAACTCGTGCAGCACGTTGTCGATCTGAACGCTGGTGATGGCCGCCCCCTGGAGCGACGACATCAGCACGCGGCGCAACGCGTTGCCGAGCGTCAGGCCAAAGCCCCGCTCAAGCGGTTCGGCGACCACGGTCGCCTGGCGCTGCGGGTCGTTTCCGGGCCGGATCTCGAGCTGTTGGGGCCGGATCAGTTCCTGCCAGTTCCTGGTAAGCATGTATATCTCCCCAATTCTAGCCGCTGGCCATGCAGTCCAGCGGCGTCCCGAGGCTGAAAACGAGAAATGCAGGCCGTACGACGAAAGGCGCGACCTGCGAAGGCATCCGAAAGGCGGTCAGACGCGGCGGCGCTTGGGCGGGCGGCAGCCGTTATGAGCCATCGGGGTCACGTCGCGGATCGACGTGATGTTGAAGCCGACCGCGGCCAGCGCGCGCAGCGCGCTTTCGCGGCCCGAGCCGGGACCCTGAACCTCGACCTCGATCGTGCGGACGCCGTGTTCCTGGGCCTTGCGCCCGGCATCCTCCGCGGCGAGCTGGGCCGCATAGGGGGTCGATTTGCGCGACCCCTTGAAGCCCATCGTGCCCGCCGACGACCAGGCAATCGCGTTGCCCTGCACGTCGGAGATCAGGATCTTGGTGTTGTTGAACGAGGAATTCACATGAGCAACGCCGGCGGCGATGTTCTTGGAGACCTTCTTTTTCGCGGTAGCGCGACGATCGCGTGCCATCTGTCGAGACCTCCCTTACTTCTTCTTGCCGGCAATGGCCTTTGCGGGGCCTTTGCGGGTGCGGGCGTTGGTGTGGGTCCGCTGACCGCGCACCGGGAGGTTGCGACGATGGCGCAGACCGCGGTAGCAGCCGAGATCCATCAGGCGCTTGATGTTCATCTGGGTGTCGCGCCGCAGATCGCCCTCGACGGTGTAGTTCTCGTCGATATGCTCGCGGATCTTCAGCACTTCGGCATCCGAAAGCTCGTTCACGCGGCGCGAGCTGTCGATTCCTACGGCGTCGCAGATGGCTTGGGCGGCAGAGCGGCCGATACCGGTCACATAGGTGAGCGCGATGGGCACCCGTTTGGCGGTGGGGATGTTGACCCCGGCGATACGTGCCAAGTCGTATTGTCCTTTCGTTGCGAGCCCGTCGTTCCAGGCCCTTTTTTCACAACGGAAGCCCATGGCCGAGACCACGGGCTGCGGTTGAGGTGATGCGACAGGTCGGGCACGGCAGAGCGCCTGCCGAACCGTCGATGATGCGAGGTCGCCCCTTAGTGGGGATTCGCGCCCGCGTCAAGCCGTGGCGCGTTCCGAACCGGCTTCGGCCTCGTCGAGTACCTTGGCGATCTGGGCCGCGACCGTGTCGATCTCGGACAGGCCGTCGACCACGCGGCGTTGGCCCCGCGCATAGTAATAACCCAAAAGCGGCGAGGTCTTCTTGTAGTATTCCATCAGCCGCTGGCGCAGGCTCGCCTCGTTGTCGTCGGCGCGACGCGTGAACTCGGTCCCGCCGCAGACGCGGCATTTCCCGTCATCGGGAATAGGCTTGGTGATGTCGTTATAGACCTCGCCGCAGGTGGCGCAGGTGGACCGCGCCGTGATCCGCTGCACCAACGCGGCGTCGTCGACCTGCATCTCGATCACGGCGTCGAGTTTCTGGCCGTACCGGTCGAGCAGGTCGTTCAGCGCATCGGCTTGCGCCAGCGTCCGCGGGAACCCGTCGAAGATAAAGCCGCCGCCGGTCCTCGCCGCCAGCTTTTCCTCGATCAGCCCGATCACGATCTCGTCGGTGACGAGTTCGCCCCGGTCCATGACCTCGGCCACCCGCTTGCCCATGTCGGTGCCCGATCCGCGCGACTCACGCAGCATGTCGCCGGTCGACAACTGGGTCATCCCACGCTCCTCGACGAGACGCCGGGCCTGGGTTCCCTTGCCCGCGCCCGGCGGTCCGAGAAGTATTATGTTCATCGACGCGAGCTCCCCCTGGCTTTTGCGGTCGTGGTCTTGCGACCCCGTTTCTTGCCGCGAAGCTGGGATTTTTCAATAAGCCCCTCGTATTGATGGGCAAGCATGTGGCTTTGCACCTGCTGGATCGTGTCCATCGTGACCGACACGACGATCAGCACCGAGGTCCCGCCGAAATAGAACGGGATCGCGAACTGGGCGCGCACGATCTCGGGCAAAAGGCAAACCGCCGTCAGGTAGGCCGAGCCGAGTACGAGGATCCGCGCCACGACGTAGTCGAGATATTCCTCGGTCCGCTTGCCGGGGCGGATGCCGGGAATGAACCCGTTCTGGTTCTTGAGGTTCTCGGCCACGTCCTCGGATTTGAAGGACACGTTGGCGGTGTAGAAATACGTGAAGAAGACGATCATGCCGCCGAAGAACAGCAGGTAAAGCGGCTGCCCCGGACCGAAATAGGCGAGGATCGTCGACAGGACCGGGCCCGTCTGGTTGCCCGAGAAGGTCGCGAGCGTCGTCGGCAGAAGCAACAGCGACGAGGCGAAGATCGCCGGGATCACGCCCGCCGGGTTCACCTTGATCGGCAGGTGGGACGAGCCGCCGTCATAGACCTTCATCCCGACCTGGCGGCGCGGGTACTGGATATGCAGCTTGCGCAGGCTGCGCTCCATGAAGACGACGAAGGCGATCACCGCGATCACCATGAGGATGATCCCGATGATGACCGCGGGGCTGATCGCGCCCGACCGCCCCGAGGCAAAGAACTGCGCCAGTGCGGCGGGAACCTCGGCGATGATGCCGACGAAGATGATGAGCGAGATGCCGTTGCCGATGCCGCGCTGGGTGATCTGCTCGCCCAGCCACATCAGGAACATCGTGCCGCCGACCAGCGTGATGACGCAGGCCACGCGGAAGAACCAGCCCGGATCGGTGACGAGCCCCCCCGCCTCGAGGCTGACGGCAAGCCCGTAGGCCTGGAAGGTCGCCAGGAACACCGTGCCATAGCGGGTGTATTGGTTGATCTTCTTGCGCCCCTGCTCGCCCTCTTTCTTGAGCTGCTCGAGCTTGGGCACCATGGCCGTCATCAACTGCACGATGATCGACGCCGAGATATAGGGCATGATCCCCAGCGCAAAGATCCCCATGCGGCCGATCGCGCCGCCGGTGAACATGTTGAGGATCCCGCCGAGCCCGGCCGAAGCCTGGTCGATGAAATCGCGAAGCGCCCCGCCGTCGATGCCGGGCACGGGGATATAGGTCCCCAGCCGGTAGACGCAGAGAAGTCCAAGCGTGAAGAGGATGCGCGCGCGTAGCTCGGTCGCCTTGCCGAAGGCGGACCAGCTCATGTTGGCGGCCATCTGTTCGGCTGCTGATGCCATTGGGGCCCCGTCTCAATCGGAAACGCCGCGCGAACCGGTTTTCGCGGTCCGCGCGGCGTGATGAAAACCTACGAGATCATGTAAAGGCGGGCGCGGCCCGCCACAACCCGCGACCGTCTCACGCGGCGTCGCTATCCGACGCGCCGCCCGTGACCGTGACCGTTCCGCCCGCCTTTTCGACGGCTTCGACGGCGCCCTTGGACGCGCCGGTGACGGTGATCTTGATGGCCTGGGTGATCTCGCCCTTGGCCAGCAGACGGATCCCGTCGCGCTTGCGCCGCACGAGGCCCGAATCGACCAGCTCGGTCTCGGTGATCTCGGCGCCGAGCTTGCCCGCGTCGATGAATTTCTGGATCAGGTTCAGGTTCACCACCGCGTAATCCTTGCGGTTGATGTTGTTGAATCCGCGCTTGGGCAGGCGTTGATAAAGCGGCATTTGCCCGCCTTCGTAGCCGTTGATGGCCACGCCGGACCGGGATTTCTGACCCTTGATGCCACGACCGGCGGTCTTACCCTTGCCCGAACCGGGGCCGCGGCCGACGCGCTTGGCGCGCTTGGCGGCGCCGTCATTGTCACGAAGTTCGTTGAGTTTCATCATGCTTCTCCTGTCTTGCCGGACGACCCCTCCGGGAAGCGGATGAGGGGGACACGGCGATCATTGCGTAATGGCCGGTTGGGTCGGCTTGGTCTGGCGCGCGCCCCGCATCGCACGGGGCGCGCGCGCGCGTGTCGCGCTACGGCCTCAGCCGCGCTCCTCGACGATCTGGACGAGATGCGGGATCGAGTTCACCATGCCGCGCACCGAGGGCGTATCCTCGAGCTCGCGGGTGCGGTGCATCTTGTTGAGCCCCAGGCCCTTCAGCGTCGCGCGCTGGATGGCGGGGCGGCGGATCGGAGAGCCGATCTGCTTGACGACGATGGTCTTGGCCATGGATCAGGCCTCCTCGGCGACTTGGGTTGAGGCATCCGGCTGATCGTCCCGGCGCGGGAGGATATCGGCGACCTTCTTGCCGCGACGCTGCGCGACCGAACGCGGCGACGCCTCGTTCACCAGCCCGTCGAGCGTTGCGCGAATCATGTTGTAGGGGTTCTGCGAACCGAGCGACTTGGCGACCACGTCCTGCACGCCGAGCATCTCGAACACGGCACGCATCGGGCCGCCGGCGATGATCCCGGTACCCTGCGGAGCGGTGCGCATGATCACCTTGCCGGCGCCATGACGACCATAGACGTCGTGATGCAGCGTGCGGCCATCGCGCAGCGGCACGCGGATGATGTTGCGCTTGGCGGCCTCGGTGGCCTTGCGGATCGCCTCGGGGACCTCTTTCGCCTTGCCCTTGCCGAAGCCCACACGGCCGCGCTGGTCGCCGACGACGACGAGCGCCGCGAAACCGAAGCGCTTGCCGCCCTTGACGGTTTTCGAGACGCGGTTGATCGCGACGAGGCGATCGGCGAATTCGGGGGTCTCGTCGCGGTCGCGACGGTTTCCGCCCCTGCGGTTGTCATCTCTGGCCATGCGGCCTCCTGTTTTTCGGGGGTCAGGCCCCGGTTCGTTCCGATCCCGGTGCGCGCGGCAAGACCGCGGCCCGGATCATCGAGACGCCCCGGCGAACCGGGGCGTCTGCACCTTCAGATCTTCAGCCCACCCTCGCGGGCGGCATCGGCGAGCGCCTTGATGCGGCCGTGGAAGAGGAACCCCCCACGGTCGAAATAGGCCTCTTCGACGCCCTTGGCCTTGGCCCGTTCGGCAATCGCCGAACCGATCTTGGCCGCGGCCTCGACGTTGTTCTTGCCGACGACGCCGAGGTCCTTCTCGAGCGACGAGGCCGAGGCGAGCGTGACGCCCTGGACATCGTCGATGAGCTGGACGCTGATATTCTTGTTCGAGCGGTGAACGCTCAGGCGGAGTTTGCCCGAGTTTACCGCGCGAAGCTTGTTCCGAACGCGCAGGCGGCGCTTGAGGAACAGATCCCGTTTGCTGTTTGCCATCTGTCCGGTCCTTACTTCTTCTTGCCTTCCTTGCGGAAGATGAACTCGCCCTTATAGCGGATGCCCTTGCCCTTGTAGGGTTCGGGACGCCGCCAGTCGCGAATGTTCGCGGCGACCTGGCCGACCTGCTGGTCGTCGATCCCCTCGACGAGGATCGAGGTCTGTTTCGGCGTGGTCACGGTGACGCCGTCGGGCACCTCGAAATCGACATCATGGCTGAGGCCGAGGTTCAGCTTGAGGACGTTGCCCTGCATCTGGGCGCGGTAGCCGACGCCCTGGATCTCGAGCTCTTTCCTGAAGCCGTCGCTGACCCCGGTCACGAGGTTCTGGATCATGGTCCGCGACATGCCCCATTGCTGGCGCGCGCGCTTGGACTTGCCACGCGGCGTGACCGACACGGTGCCGTCGTCGACGGTCAGCGTGACGTCGTCGGTCGCGGTAAAGCGGCGGGCGCCCTTGGGGCCCTTCACCTCGATGGTCTGGCCGGAGATGTTGGCTTCGACCCCCGAGGGAAGCGCTACGGGGCGTTTTCCGATTCGAGACATGGTTCCCTCCTCAGAAGACGGTGCAGAGGACTTCACCACCGACATTGGCCGAACGCGCGGCCTGGTCGGACATGACGCCCTGCGGGGTGGAGACGATGGACACGCCGAGGCCCTGACGGACCGAGGGGATGTCGCGAACGCCCATATAGACGCGGCGGCCCGGCTTGGAGACGCGCTGGATTTCCTTGATGACCGGGGTGCCCTCGTAATATTTTAGGCTGATCTCGATCGCCGGATGGCCCAGCTTGTCCTTCGTGGCCTCGTAGCCGCGGATGTAGCCTTCGTCGGCCAGCACATCCAGCACCCAGGCGCGCAGCTTGGAGGCGGGGGTGATGACGGTCGACTTGCCGCGCATCTGCGCGTTGCGGATCCGGGTGAGCATATCGCCGAGAGGATCGTTCATTGCAGTTCCTCCCTTACCAGCTCGACTTGACCATGCCCGGAACCTGGCCCTGCGAGCCGAGGTCCCGAAGCGCGATCCGCGACATCTTGAGTTTGCGGTAGTAGGCGTGCGGGCGCCCGGTGAGCTGGCAACGGTTGTGAAGCCGCGTCGCCGACGAGTTGCGCGGCAGCTTGGCAAGCTTGAGCTGGGCCTTGAACCGCTCTTCCATGGGCCGGCTTTCGTCACGCGCGATGTCTTTCAGCTCGGCACGCTTGGCGGCGAAACGATCCACCAGCGCCTGACGCTTCTTCTCGCGCTCGATCATTGCTTTCTTAGCCATGAGTTCGGATTCCTCTCAGCTGTTGAAGGGCATGTTGAAATGCTTCAACAGCGCTTTTGCTTCGGCGTCGGTGGCGGCGGTGGTGCAGATCACGATGTCCATGCCCCAGTTCTCGTCGACCTTGTCGAAATTGATCTCGGGAAAGACGATATGCTCCTTGATGCCCATGGCATAGTTGCCGCGGCCATCGAAGCTTTTGCCGGGGACGCCGCGGAAGTCGCGGATACGCGGCATGGCGACCGTGATGAGGCGGTCGAGGAACTCGTACATCCGGTTGGCACGCAGCGTGACCTTGGCGCCGAGAGGCATCTCTTCGCGGACGCGGAAGCCGGCGATCGACTTCTTGGCCTTGGTCACGACGGCCTTCTGGCCCGAGATCGTGCTCAGGTCGTTGGCCGCGGTCTGGGCTTTCTTGCTGTCGCGCACGGCCTCGGAGCCGGCACCGATGTTCAGCACGATCTTGTCGAGCCGCGGCACCATCATGTCGTTGGCGTAACCGAACTCTTCCTTCAGCTTGCCCTTGATCTCGTCGAGATAGAGCTGCCGGAGGCGCGGGGTGTAGGTGCTTTCGTCGAGCATCAGATCACGTCTCCCGTGGTCTTGGCAAAGCGGACCTTCTTGCCGTCCTCTTCGCGGAAGCCGACGCGCGTGGCCTTGCCGTTGGCGTCGAGGATGGCGAGGTTCGACAGGTCGATGGGCATCGCCTTGGGCGTGCGGCCGCCCTGGGCGGTCTGGCTCTGGCGGACGTGGCGGATCGCCATGTTCACGCCGTCGACCACGGCCTTGCCGGCCTTGGGCATCACCTGCGAGATCTCGCCCTGCTTGCCCTTGTCCTTGCCGGCGAGTACGACGACCTTGTCGCCTTTGCGGAGCTTGGCAGCCATCACAGCACCTCCGGAGCGAGCGAGATGATCTTCATGTAGTTCTTGGCCCGCAGCTCGCGCACGACGGGGCCGAAGATGCGGGTGCCGACAGGCTCGCCCGCGTTGTTGAGGATGACGGCGGCGTTGCGGTCGAACCGGATCGCGGTGCCATCCTCGCGGCGCACTTCCTTGGCGGTGCGCACGACGACGGCCTTGCGCACGTCGCCCTTCTTGACGCGGCCACGCGGAATCGCCTCTTTCACCGAGACGACGATGACGTCGCCCACGCTGGCGTATTTCCGCTTGGACCCGCCGAGCACCTTGATGCACTGAACTCTCCGGGCACCGGAGTTGTCAGCGACATCCAGATTGGTCTGCATCTGGATCATTGTGTGTCTCCCGACCTTCAGGGCTCATCCCTGGGGTTTCGTAAATGCAGGGCCGGCGGATGCCGGCCCCATCGGAACGCGCCGCTCAGTGCTGGGCGGCGGCCTCTTTCTCTTCGTGACGCTGCGCGTCTTCCTGCTGCTGGGCCTGCGCATGTTCGGCACGCTCGGCCAGGAAAGCCTGGTAGGCCTCGTCGGTCAGCACTTCCCAACGCTTGGTCTTGGACTTGGGCGCGCATTCCCGGATGCGCACGATGTCGCCCACGCTGAACTGATCGTTCTCGTCATGGGCGCGGTATTTCTTGGACTTGCGGATGGTCTTTTGCAAGACCGGGTGCGTAAAGCGCCGCTCGACCAGCACGGTGATCGTCTGGGCGTTCTGGTTCGACGTCACGACACCCTGAAGGATACGTTTGGGCATGGATCAGGCCTCCGCTTCGGTGGTCGTGGCGGCCGCGGCGGCGGCCTTCTCGGTCAGGACGGTCTTTACGCGGGCGACATCGCGCCGCACGACACGGATCCGCGCCGTGTTCTCGAGCTGGTTGGTCGCAGCCTGAAAGCGGAGGTTGAAGGCCTCTTTCTTGAGCTGCGCAAGCTGATCGCGAAGCTCGTCGGGCGTCTTGTTGCGCAATTCCTGGGCGTCGAGCGCCATATGTCGTCTCCTTGCAACATCACCGGAGAGCCGTGCGAACACGTCACCCTGATTCCCGGTGGAGGTGGATGAAGCGGCCGTATAGAGCGCCCGGCCGCGCGTGGCAAGGGGCGAAAGCCCCTACGCCCAGGCGTAGTTGAAGCTGACGCTGATGCGGTCCTCGTCGGTCATGTTCATCGGCACTTCGTGGCGCAGCCAGCTTTCCCACAACAGAACCTCGCCCTCGGCGGGCGTGACATAGACGAAGTTGCGCAGGTTCTCGGGGGCGTCCTTGCGGCGCGGCGGGGCCGCCATCATCATCGGAAAGCGCGGATCCTCGAACCGGATCGGCGAGGTTCCGTCGGGCAGGCTGACATAGGTCGTGCCCGAGATCACCGAATGCGGATGCAGATGGCTGGTGTGGATGCCGCCTTCGGGGAGGATGTTGATCCAGATATCCTCGAGCTTCAGCGCCTTGTCGCCCAGATCGAAGGCCAATTCCTCGGCGAAACCCGCGACATGCGCGTCGAGCGCCTTGACCACCTCGGCAAAGATCGGAAAGCGCCAAGGCAGGTCGGTCAGCGAGGCATAGCTGGTATATCCGGGGAAATCGTTGCGATCGCACCAATCCTGGCCGGCCTCGTCATCCTCGGCGATGGACAGGCACGAGGCGCGCAGCTCGGCGGTGTCGATCCGAGGATCGCGGGCGGAGAGGGGCGCGCGATAAAGGGGCGTGACGAAAAGCGGTGTGGTGGACATCGGGCGAACCTCGGTCGGTCATGAAATGGGGTGCGGTCCGTGCCGCGTTACGCAAAAGGGCGGAGGAAGCCCCCCGCCCTTTCGCACGTCCTGAGGCGGGTGGCCCCGCCCTGCCCTTACCAGTCCTCGCGGACAACGGTGCGGGTCTTGATCGGCAACTTCATCGCGGCGAGGCGCAGGGCCTCGCGGGCGACCGGCTCGGTCACGCCGTCGATCTCGAACATGATGCGGCCGGGCTTGACCTTGGCGGCCCAGAAATCGACCGATCCCTTGCCTTTACCCATCCGCACCTCGACCGGCTTGGACGTGACCGGCAGGTCGGGAAAGATGCGGATCCAGACGCGGCCCTGACGCTTCATGTGGCGCGTCATGGCCCGGCGGGCGGCTTCGATCTGGCGCGCGGTGATGCGCTCGGGCTCAACCGCCTTGAGGCCGAACGTGCCGAAGTTCAGGTCGGACCCGCCCTTGGCCTCGCCGTGGATGCGGCCCTTGTGCATCTTGCGGAACTTGGTGCGCTTCGGTTGGAGCATATCTCAACCCTCCTTAGCGACGGCCACCGGCGCCGCGAGGCGTCGGACCGTCCTGGATTTCCTGGGCGCGGCGATCGCGGGCCTGCGGATCGTGCTCGAGGATCTCGCCCTTGAAGATCCACACCTTGATTCCGATGATGCCATACGCGGTCTTGGCCTCGATATTGGCATAGTCGATATCGGCGCGCAGCGTGTGCAGGGGCACGCGGCCTTCGCGATACCACTCGGTCCGGGCGATCTCGGCGCCGCCGAGACGGCCCGACAGGTTGACCCGGATGCCGAGCGCACCCATGCGCATGGCGTTCTGCACCGACCGCTTCATCGCGCGGCGGAACGACACGCGCCGCTCGAGCTGCTGGGCGATGCTTTCGCCGACCAGCGCGGCGTCGAGCTCGGGCTTGCGGACCTCGACCACGTTGAGGTGAAGTTCGCTGTCGGTCATCGCGGCGAGCTTCTTGCGCAGCGTCTCGATATCTGCGCCCTTCTTGCCGATGATGACGCCGGGACGCGCCGTGTGGATCGTGACGCGGCACTTCTTGTGCGGACGCTCGATGATCACGCGGCTGATGCCGGCGGCCTTGCACTCTTCCTTGATGAACTCGCGGATGCGGATATCCTCGAGCAGCAGGTCGCCATAGTTCTTGGTGTCGGCATACCAGCGGCTGTCCCAGGTGCGGTTCACCTGAAGGCGCATCCCGATCGGATTGACCTTGTTACCCATCAGGCTTGCTCCTCATTCTGGCGGACCTTGATCGTGATCTCCGAGAACGGCTTGACGATGCGGCCGAACCGGCCGCGCGCCCGCGGACGTCCACGCTTCAGGGTGATGTTCTTGCCGACATAGGCCTCGGCCACGACAAGCTCGTCCACGTCGAGGTTGTGGTTGTTCTCGGCGTTGGCGATGGCCGACTGAAGGCATTTCTTCACGTCGCCGGCGATACGCTTTTTCGAGAAGGTGAGATCCTGGAGGGCCTTCTCGACCTTCTTGCCGCGGATGAGGCCGGCAACGAGGTTGAGCTTTTGCGGGCTGGTGCGCAGCATCCGCGTCTTGGCCATGGCCTCGTTCTCGGCAACGCGGCGGGGGTTCTTGTCCTTGCTCATTTGCGCTTCGCCTTCTTGTCGGCGGCGTGACCGTAATAGGTCCGGGTCGGCGAATATTCACCGAATTTCTGGCCGATCATGTCCTCGGTGATGTTCACCGGGACGTGCTTCTTGCCGTTGTACACGCCGAAGGTGAGGCCCACGAACTGGGGCAGGATGGTGGAACGGCGCGACCAGATCTTGATGACCTCGTTGCGTCCGCTCTCGCGGGTTTTTTCGGCCTTCTTGAGGACATAGCTGTCGACAAAAGGGCCCTTCCAGACGGAACGCGACATTATCAGCGTCCTTTCTTACGGGCGTGACGCGAGCGCAGGATGAGCTTCTGCGACGCCTTGTTCTTGTTGCGGGTCCGGGCGCCCTTGGTCGGCTTGCCCCAGGGCGTGACCGGGTGACGGCCGCCCGAGGTGCGGCCTTCGCCGCCGCCATGCGGGTGATCGACGGGGTTCATGACCACGCCGCGCACGCTGGGACGCTTGCCCTTGTGACGCATCCGGCCGGCCTTGCCGTAGTTCTGGTTGCTGTTGTCCGCGTTCGAGACCGCACCGATGGTCGCCATGCATTCCTGCCGCACCATCCGCAACTCGCCCGAGGACAGGCGGATCTGGGCATAGCCGCCGTCGCGACCGACGAACTGGGCATAGGTGCCCGCGGCGCGCGCGATCTGGCCGCCCTTGCCGGGCTTCATCTCGATGTTGTGGACGATCGTGCCGATGGGCATGCCCTGGAACGGCATCGCATTGCCGGGCTTGACGTCGACCTTGGCGCCCGAGACGATCTTGTCGCCGACGCCGAGGCGCTGCGGCGCCAGGATATAGCGCTGCTCGCCGTCCTCGTACTGAACGAGGGCGATGAAGGCGGTCCGGTTGGGATCGTATTCGATCCGGGCCACGACCGCGCTGATGTCGTGCTTGTTCCGCTTGAAATCGACGATGCGGTAGAGCCGCTTCGCCCCGCCGCCGCGGCGACGCTGGGTGATACGTCCGGTGTTGTTGCGGCCGCCATGCTTGCTCAGACCCTCGGTGAGGGCCTTGACAGGGCGTCCTTTCCACAGCTCCGAACGGTCGATCAGCACCAGCCCGCGCTGGCCCGGCGTCGTCGGCTTGTACGACTTGAGTGCCATGCTTTCTGTCTTCCGTTGCTTGTGGCGACTGGCGCGTCTTTCTCGTGCGCCGCCGCGAGTAAAGGGCCCCGAAGGTCCCCGAAGAAATTTGCCGATACAGCAAAACGATAAGCCCGGACGAATCCGGAGCCTTGCCGATGTGGGTGCCTAAAGTCCGCCGCAACGCGGGTCAAGACCCGCGAGGCGCCAAAACGCCCGGCGGAACGCCCCCAACCCGAACAGTTTACGACAAACCGTCGCAGAAGTCTTACGCCAGGCGCGGCCCTCTCCCATGTCTTCACCATTGGTTGAACGGACGGGCCCCCGCGCCCGGTCACAGAACAGGAGATTTCGATGACGGTCATCGACACCGTCGGTAGCTACAGCCGCCGTATTCCCACGATCCGCAGTTCGGACTGGTTCATTCGCCTGCCCCTCGCGGCGATCGTGATCGAGCAGGGATTTTTCAAACTGTCGGGCTTCGCGGCGCAGGCCGAAGGCTACGGGCTGCCGCTGATCGTCTTTGCCCTCGCGACCTTTGCCGATCTCGCCGGCGGACTCGCGATCCTGCTGGGCGGCCTCATGCGCGACCGGTGGGAAACCGACCTGCTGACACGGCTGGGTGGCCTCGCCATCATGTGCGTGACCGCGGGCGTCATCGTGATGATCTATTTCGGGCCGTTCTCGGGCTGGCAGTTCCAGGGCATGATCCTGGCCGCCGCCGCGTTCTTTGCGCTCAGGGGCAACGGCGACACCGAAAGCCGCCGGGTGCTCTGACGACATGAAAAGGCCCGGAGCATCAAGGATGCTCCGGGCCGCGTTTCGATCTCGACGCCGGGATCAGAGACCCGTGGTCACGTCGATCGTGTTGCCCTCTTCGAGCGTCACATAGGCCTTCTTGACCGTGGCGCGACGCCCCAGGATCCCCCGGAACCGCTTTTGCTTGCCCTTGGTGATGGTCGTGTTCACGGCCTTCACCTTGACGTTGAACAGGTTCTCGACGGCATCCTTGATCTGCGGCTTGTTCGCGTCGATCGCCACCTCGAAGACGACGGCGCCGTTCTCGGACGCCATGGTGGCCTTCTCGGTGATGATCGGCTTGCGGATCACGTCGTAATGTTCGGTTTTCACGCTCATTTCAGACGAGCCTCCAGTGCTTCGATCCCCGCCTTCGTGATGACGAGCGTATCACGCTTGAGGATGTCATAGACGTTGGCGCCCATCGACGGGAGCACGTCGAGCCCCTCGATGTTGCGCGCGGCACGGGCGAAATTGTCGTTCACCTGCGCCCCGTCGATCACCAGCGCCCGCTTCCAGCCCAGATCGCGCATCCTGGCCGAAAGCGCCTTGGTCTTGGCCTCGGCGAGATCGGCGGATTCGAGCACGATGAGGTTGCCCTCGCGCGCCTTGGCCGAAAGCGCGTGACGCAGGCCGAGCTTACGGAACTTCTTGGTCAGCTCGTGGCCGTGGCTGCGCGGGGTCGGACCCTTGTAGACGCCACCCTTGCGGAAGATCGGTGCGTTCCGGTCACCGTGGCGTGCGCCGCCGGTGCCCTTCTGGCGATAGATCTTCTTGGTGGAATAGCTCGTCTCCGAGCGGGTCTTGACCTTGTGGGTGCCCTGCTGCGCGTTGTTGCGCTGCCAGCGGACGACCCGGTGCAGAATATCGGCGCGCGGCTCGAGCCCGAAGATCTCGTCGTCGAGATCGACCGAACCCGCCTTGCCGCCGTCCAGGGTCAGAACGTCGGTCTTCATTGGTCACCTTCCTTCTTCTCGCCGGGTTCGGCATCCGAATTGTCGGTCTGCGACGTCTCTTCCGAGATCTCGGCCTCGGCGGCCTTCAGCGCGGCCTCCTGCTCGGCGGCCTGACGCTCGGCCTCGGCCTGTTCGGCCTCGATCCGCTCGCGCTCGGCCGCTTCGGCAGCCTCGGCGGCCAGACGCTCGGCCTCTTCGGCGGCGGATTTCAGCGCGGCCGGGTAGATCACGCCCTCGGGCGCGGCTTTCTTGACCGCGTCCTTGATCGTCACCCATCCGCCCTTGGAGCCGGGAACGGCGCCCTTGACCATGATGAGGCCCCGATCGGCATCCGTGCGCACGACCTGCAGGTTCTGCGTGGTCACGCGGGCGGCGCCCATATGGCCGGCCATCTTCTTGCCCTTGAACACCTTGCCGGGGTCCTGGCACTGGCCGGTCGAGCCGTGCGAGCGGTGGCTGATCGACACGCCGTGCGATGCACGCAGACCGCCGAAATTGTGCCGCTTCATCGCACCGGCAAAGCCCTTGCCGATCGAGGTGCCCGACACGTCGACGAACTGTCCCGCGAAATAGTGGTTCGCGGTGATTTCCTCGCCCACGTCGATCATGTTCTCGGGGGCCACGCGGAACTCGGCGATCTTGCGCTTGGGTTCCACCTTGGCCGCCGCGAAATGACCGCGCATGGGGCGCGCGACGTTCTTGGCCTTGGCCGTGCCGGCGCCGAGCTGGACGGCGGTATAGCCGTCACGCTCGGAGGTCCGCTGGGCCACGACCTGCAACTTGTCGAGCTGGAGCACGGTCACGGGGACCTGCCGCCCGTCTTCCTGGAAGATCCGCGTCATGCCGACCTTCTTCGCGATAACGCCAGAGCGCAGCATGGTCAGCCTCCCATCACCTTGATGTCCACCGCGACGCCCGCCGCGAGGTCGAGCTTCATCAGCGCGTCCACGGTCTGCGGCGTCGGATCGACGATATCGAGCATCCGCTTGTGCGTGCGGATTTCGAACTGGTCGCGCGACTTCTTGTCCACGTGGGGGCCACGCAGGACGGTGAATTTCTCGATCTTGTTCGGCAGCGGGATCGGTCCGCGAACGGACGCCCCGGTGCGCTTGGCGGTCGAGACGATTTCCTGGGTGGAACTGTCGAGCACCCGGTAATCGAACGCCTTGAGGCGAATGCGGATATTCTGGCTGGCAGCCATTGGTCGTGTTCCCTTGACAGGGTGGCGGTCGAGAGGTGGACGAGGCTCATTCCTCGCCCACGTCGGACCAGTATGTTCGGGCGGGTTGCCCCGCCCCCTTGTCGTGGCGGGCCGGGCGGGGGTGTCCCGTCCGGCCCTTTGCCGTCACTCGATGATCTTGGAGACCACGCCGGCGCCGACGGTGCGGCCGCCTTCGCGGATGGCGAAGCGCAGCTTCTCCTCCATCGC
>NZ_SNAA01000014.1 GCF_004358695.1 Palleronia sediminis | reverse complement strand
CGACCCGGCGGCCCCCGCCCCCGTGGCGGCACCGGCGCCCGACGCGCCGCCCGACCGCGCGGCGGCCCCCGTGGCGCCCGCCGCCGACGGGCCGCCCGGCACGACATCGCAGGGCGGCGCCGGGCCCGAGATCGACGTGGTGCGGATCGCGCCGGACGGCTCGGGGCTGCTGGCGGGCTCGGCCGCGCCCGAGGCCGAGATCGAGCTGCTTCTGGACGGCGCGCCCATCGCCACCGCGCGGGCCGATGCGCGGGGGCAGTTCGCGGCGCTGCTCTCGATCGGGCCGGGCGACGCGCCGCGCGTGCTCAGCGCGCGCAGCATCGGCCCCGCCGGGTCGATGGAGGCGCCCCGCTTTGTCATAGTCGAGCCGCGCGAGGCCGCGCTGCCCGACATGGCCCCGGCCCCCGTGCCCACGGATGACGGCCCGGCCGCAAGCACCGCGCCCACGCCCACGCCCGCGGACCCGCCCGCCTCGGCCGCGCGGCCGCGGCTGCTCATGGCCGGAGAAGAGGGGCTGCGCGTGGTGCAGGGCTCGGCGCCCGATGCGCCGGGGGGGCTGGCGCTCGATACCATCGCCTATGACGAGACCGGCGGCGCGGTGCTGGGCGGGCGGGCCAGCGCCGGATCGACGGTGCGGATCTATCTCGACAACGACCCGCTGGACACCGTTCCGGCCGATTCCGGGGGGCATTGGCGGCTCGACCTGCCCGCGCTTCCCTCGCAGCTCTATACGCTGCGGGTCGACCAGATCGGCCCCGAGGGCGGTGTCACCGCCCGCACCGAAAGCCCGTTCCGCCCGGAGGCGCCCGAGGATGTGCGCCGCGTGCTGGCGCGGCTCGACGAGGCGGGCGAGAACGGGGCCGCCGCGCCGGCCCGCCGCCTGACGGTTCAGCCGGGGTTCACGCTTTGGGGCATTGCCGAGGCGAGCTATGGCGACGGCTTTCAATACGTGAAGGTGTTCGACGCCAATGCCGACCGGATCCGCGACCCCGACCTGATCTATCCCGGCCAGATCTTCGACCTGCCCGAGTGAGCCGCGCCGCATCGTGCCGCAGGGTCGGAGGCTGGCCAATCGCGCACCGGGCGGCTAGACCGCTGCGATGGCGGACCGCATGACAGGCAGGACGGTGGCGGGCGACGGCGGACAGCCCGAAGCCTCGGGGCTCGCCGTCATCGCGCGGGTCGCGCCCTATCTCTGGCCGCCGGGCGAGGGGTGGGTCAAGCGGCGCGTCGTGCTGGCCATGATCGCGCTGGTCGTCTCCAAGCTGATCGCCGTCATCGTGCCGTTCTTCTACAAGGCCGCGGTCGACGTGCTGGCCGGCGAGGGCACGCAGGCCGCGTGGATGCTGGGCGCGGGCGCCATCGGCCTGACCGTCGCCTATGGCGCGGCGCGGGCGATGAACGTGGGGTTCCAGCAGCTTCGCGACGTGATCTTCGCCGCCGTGGGGCAGCGTGCGCTGCGCGCGCTCGCGGTCGAGACCTTCGCCCATATCCACCGCCTGTCGCTGCGCTTTCACATGCAGCGAAAGACCGGCGGGCTCAGCCGCATCATGGAGCGCGGCGTGAAGGGGGTCGAGTTCCTGCTGCGGTTTCTGCTGTTCTCGATCGGGCCGCTGATGCTGGAGCTCGTCATGGTGGGCGTGGTGCTCGCCTGGCTTTTCGACTGGCGCTACCTGGCCGTCGTCGCCGTGACCATCGCGCTTTACGTGGGCTTTACCTTTTCGGTGACGGAATGGCGGGTGCGCATCCGCCGCGAGATGAACCGGCAGGATACCGATGCCAACCAGAAGGCCATCGATTCGCTGCTGAACTTCGAGACGGTCAAGTATTTCGGCGCCGAGGCGCGTGAAAGCGCCCGCTATGACGGGGCGATGACGCAATACGTGGCCGCCGCGCTCAAGACGTCCTATTCGCTCTCGGCGCTGAATTTCGGGCAATCGCTCATCATCACGACCGGGCTCGTCGCGGTCATGGTGATGGCCGCCGCGGGGGTGCAGGCGGGCGAACTGACCACGGGCGATTTCGTCATGGTCAACGCCTACATGATCCAGATCACCGTGCCGCTGAACTTTCTCGGCACGGTCTATCGCGAGATCCGCCAGAGCCTTGTCGACATGGGCCAGATGTTCGCCCTGCTCGAGGAACCGGCCGAGGTGCAGGACGCGCCCGATGCCCGCGCGCTGAAGGTGACGGGCGGCGAGGTCGTGTTCGACGACGTGCATTTCGGCTACGATGCCGAGCGGCCGATCCTCAAGGGGGTCAGCCTGACGGTCCCGCCGGGGCGCACGGTGGCGGTGGTCGGACCCTCGGGCGCCGGCAAATCGACGCTGGGGCGGCTCTTGTTCCGGTTCTACGACGTGGATGCGGGTGCGGTGCGCATCGACGGGCAGGATCTGCGGGCCGTGACGCAGGACAGCCTGCATGCGCGGATCGGGGTGGTGCCGCAGGACACGGTGCTTTTCAACGACACGATCCTCTACAACATCGCCTATGGCCGCCCCGAGGCCAGCCGCGCCGAGATCGAGGACGCCGCCCGCGCCGTCCGCATCCACGATTTCGTCGCCGCATTGCCGCAAGGCTACGATACGCAGGTCGGCGAGCGCGGGCTCAAGCTTTCGGGCGGCGAGAAGCAGCGCGTCGGCATCGCGCGCACGCTGCTCAAGGACCCGCCGATCCTGCTGCTCGACGAGGCGACGAGCGCGCTCGACACCGAAACCGAGGGCGCGATCCAGGAACAGCTTCGCGCCATGGGGCAGGGGCGCACGACGCTGGTGATCGCGCACAGGCTGTCCACCGTCGCCGATGCCGACGAGATCGTGGTGCTCGAGGACGGGTTGATCGCCGAGCGTGGTACCCATGCCGAGCTGCTGGCCCGCGGCGGGCGCTATGCCGCGCTCTGGAACCGGCAGGCCATGGAAGAGGCGGCCTGAGCGCGGCCGGCGCCGCGCCATGAGTATTTGCGGAAACAGAGAAGGCCGGGCGCGGCGCGGGGATCAGAGCCGGGCGAAGGCCTCGAGAAAGGCCGCGCCCGAGAACCGCGCCCGCGCGGTGGCCGCCGCCGCCCGCGCCATCGCCACGCGCGCGGCGGGCGTTGCCGTGAGAAGCCCGTCGAAGGCCGCGCGCAAGGCATCCGGCGTCTGCGCATCGACCAGCACCCCGTCGATCCCGCCCGTGATGTAGCGCGCGGCCCCGGCATCGCGCGCGACCAGCGGGATCGTGCCATGGGCCATCGCCTCGAGCGGGGCCATGCCGAGCGGCTCGTCCCGCGCGGCCAGCACGCAGATATCATGCGCGCGGTAGAGCGCGGGCATCTCGTGGAAGGGCTGAGGCGGCAGGACCGCGATCCGTGGATCGGCTGCGGCGCGGGCCTCGACCCGCGCAAGGTAGTCGCGCGAGGCGCCCGAGGCGTGCAGCCCGGTATCGCCCGCCAGCGTCAGGCGAAACGGCCGTCCCGTCGCCTGCAGCGCGTCGATCACCGCAAGGTGGTTCTTGCGCGGCTGGGCAATCTTGGCCACGCAGAGCACATGCGGCACCGCGCCCGGCACGCGCCCCGAGGCGTCGCCATCCACGGGCCAGGGCAGGAACCGCGCCCTCGGGTTTTCGACGCCGTTCGTGCCGGGCAGGGGTGTGACCCAGGTCGCGGGCTCGCCCCTGAGCCATCGGCGCAGCCGCTTGAGCCGCCCCAGCGACGCATCGGCGGGACGTAGCGCGTATTCGTAGGTCCGCGTCCGGCGCGGATCGAGGCCACGGCGCACGGCCCGCGTCAGCCCCGGCGTGCGGCGCAGCAGCGCGATCTCGGGGGCGAAGGCGTCGAGCGCGGCGCGCAGCTCGGCCCGGTCCGGCTTGGGGCCGAATATGCGAGGCGCGAGCCCGCGGCGATCCTCGATCCCGGTCTCGCCGCCCGCGAAGACCGCGACCTCGTGGCCCGCGTCGAGCAGGGTGCGGACGGCCCCGGCGAGGTTGGTGTGGAACCGCGGCACGACGAAGAGCACCCGCGCCACGGCGGCCGCGCCTATTCCGCCGCCTCGAGCCGGGGCGGGCGGGGCCGATCGCGGTCGGGGCCCGCGGGGGCGGGCAGGTCGGTATCCCACACGAATTCAGGGTTCCCGAGCTTGCGCGCGGCGCGGCCCAGCCGCAGGTCGGCGCCGACCTTGCGATTGGCCAGCGCCTGCAGCCCCAGCGCCCCGCGATAGGCGCCGCGCCCGATCCAGACCCGCAGCGCCAGTGCCGCCGGGGTAAAGACCAGCGTCAGCACCGTGGCGATCCCCAACCCAAAGACGACGGCCGTGGCGAGCTGTTTCCACCAGAGCGCGGTGGGGCTGTCGAGCGTCATGCCGCCATTGATGAAGTCGAGCGACAGGCCCAGCATCATCGGCGCGAGCCCCGCCATGGTCGTGACCGTGGTCAGCAGGACGGGGCGGATGCGGTCCTCGGCGGTGCGGATGATCGCCTCGATCCGGGGCATGAAACGGGCGTATTCCTGGTAGGTGTCGATCAGCACGATGTTGTTGTTCACCACGATCCCCGCCAGCGCGACGATCCCCGTGCCGGTCATGATGATCGAGAAGGGCTGGTTCATCACCAGCATCCCGATCAGGCAACCGGTCGTCGAGAGCACCACGGCGAGCAGCACGAGGACAGCGTTGTAGACGCTGTTGAACTGGGCCAGCAGGATGATGAACATGAGCCCAAGCGCGGCGGCGAAGGCCGATTGCAGGAAGGCCTGGCTTTCGGCCTGGTCGTCCTGGTCGCCGGTCCATTCCCAGGCCACGCCCGCGGGCAGCTCGACCCCTTGCAGCCATTGAGTCAGGGCCGCGATCCGTTCGTTGGGATTGACGGCCACGAGCTTTGCGCCCGCCTCGGCGCGCGCGGCGAGGTCGGCCGCGCTCGCCCCCTCGGCCAGCCAGTAGATGCCGTATTCCGCGCCCTTGATCTCGACCGGCGGCGCCGTGTCGCGCGCTGTCGGCGCCTCGGCGGGGCGCACGATGCCCAAGGGGGTGCCATCGGCCGCGTCGATGCGGAACAGGTCGGGCGCGACGGCGGCCTTGACGTCGTAGAACCGTTCCTGGTCGACGCGGTCGATCTGGCCCAGGCTCGCCTCGGGCGCGCGGGTGACGAAATTGGACAGCGGCACCAGCCCCGCGGGCGTGCGCACCTTGAGCGTGTCGAGCGTCGAAAGCACGCGGTCCTCGGGCGGGAAGCGCACGCGGATCTCGATCTCTTCATCCGAGCTGTCGACGCGCATCGTGTCGAGCAGCAGCCCGCGCGTGACGAGCTGGACCATGCCGCCGACCGTGGCCACGTCGACGCCATAGCGCCCGGCGGTCTCGACATCGACGTCGATGCGCCAGTCGATGCCGGGCAGGGGCAGCGTATCCTCGATATCGGCAAGGCCGGGGGTCGCGTCGAACCGGTCGCGCACCATCGCGGTCGCCTCGCGCAGCGGGCCCCAATCGTTGCCCTTCAGGCGGATATGCACCGGCTTGGACGAGGCCGGGCCGCCGGCGAGGTTGAGGATCTCGATCTGCATGCCGGGCAGGCGGCCGAGCCGGTCCTCGAGCCGCTCGAGCACCCGGTCGCCATCCAGCCGCGCCGGGTCGATGCCGGTGCGCGCGGCGAAATCGTCGCGGTCGTCCCAGGGGATCGTCTCGATCTGGATCTGGCCGATCGTGTCGAGCGGACCCTGCCCGCCGCCGGTATTGGCGTTGAGCCCGCCATCCCCGGCAAAGGCGAAAGCGTTGGACACCCCCTCGGTCGTCAGAACCACCTCTTCGGCCTGGCGCAGCAGCGCGTCCTTTTCGTCGAGCGACAGGTTCCCGCGGGCGCGGACGTAGATCAGCGCCTGCTCGGGCTCGGAATCGACGAAGAACTCGACCCCGTTATTGTTGGCCGCGAAATAGGTGAAGACCGACACGACCACCGCCGCGACCCCGCCCATCGCGACCAGCGGCATGACGGGGTTGCCCACGATCAGCTTGATAACCCAGCCAAAGGGCGTGCGGCCCCGCCCGGTGCGGATGCGGCGCGGCGCGCGGCGGAACGCGACCGAGTTGAGCGCGACCCCCATCAGCACGGCGCCGGCAAGAAACATCGCGGCGCCGGGCAGGGCGGCGATCATGCCGGCATCGGCGGGCAGCGGCAGCAGGTAGGCGGGGTTCAAGAGCTGCATCGCGCCGAGGAAGGTCAGATAGGCGAACCCCGCGGCGAGGGCCGCGCGCAGGATCCAGGGCAGCGTGGCGCGCAGCCAGCCCGCGGCGCCGTCGAAAAGGCGGCTGATGCGCCCGGCGACACCGCCCATGACCGGCAGGTAGATTAGCGCCACGACCAGCGACGCGGCCAGCACGAAGATCAGCGTGACGGGCAGCATCCCCATGAACTCGCCCGCGACGCCGGGCCAGAAGAGCATGGGCAGGAACGCGCATAGCGTCGTCCCGGTCGAGCTGACGATTGGCCAGAACATGCGCTTGGCCGCCTCGACGAAGGCGGTCATGGGGCCGGCGCCCTCGCTGATGCGGCGATCGGCATATTCGACCACGACGATGGCCCCGTCGACCAGCATCCCGACGGCGAGGATCAGCCCGAACATGACGATGTTCGAGATCGTGATGCCCATGACGCCCAGCAGGATGAAGGCCAGCAGGAACGAGGTCGGGATGGCAAAGCCCACAAGCAGCGCCGAGCGGATGCCCAGCGTCGCCAGCACCACGATCATGACGAGCGCGATGGCGGTCAGCACCGATCCCTCGAGCTGGCTGACCATGGAGGCCACCTGTCGCGACTGGTCGTTCGACGTGCCGACGCGGATCGTGTCGCGCAGCTCGGGCGGCCATTCGGCCTGGGCCGCCGCCAGCTCGGATTTCACCTCGGCCACGGTGTCGATCAGGTTGAAGCCCTTGCGCTTGACGACCTGGAGCGCGACGGTCGGCACCCCGTCGAACCGGGCGGTCCCGGTGCGATCCTCGAAGGTGAGGCGGATATCGGCAAGCTCGCCCAGCGTCACGACGCGGTCGCCGTTCACCGTCACGGGCAGGTCATAGACGTCCTGGCGGTCGTCGAAGCTCGACGGGATCTTGACCGAGAACGCGCCTTGGGCCGAGTCGACCTCGCCCGCGGCGATGAGCTGGTTGTTGTTCTGAACGACCTGGATCAGGTCGCCGGCGGTGACATTGTAGGCCTCGAGCCGGAGGGGCGAGATCACCACCTCGAGCATCTCGTCGCGATGCCCGGCAAGCGGCGCCTCGAGCACGGCATCCATCGATTCCAGCCGGTCCTGCAGATCCCTGGCCACGCGCAGCAGCGTGCGTTCGGGCAGGTCGCCGGTCAGGTTGACGATGATGATGGGAAATTCCGAGAAATTGATCTCGTTGATGGAATACTGGTCGGCGCCCTCGGGAAACTCGGCCTGGGCGCGGGTCATGGCGTCGCGCACGTCGGCCATGGTCTCGGTCTTGTTCCAGCCGAACTCGAACTCCATCGCGACGCCGGCATAGTTCTCGGCGGCGGTGGCGGTCATTTCCTTGAGCCCGTCGAGCTCGGAAAGCTCGGTCTCCATCGGCTTGACCAGCAGCGATTCCGCGTCGCTGGCCGAGATGCCTGGAAAGGGGACCGACACGAAGAGCGCGGGGATCTCGATATCGGGCTCGCCCTCTTTCGGAAGGCCCGAATAGGTCAGCCACCCCGCCGCGAGCGACAGCACGATGAAGGCCACGATCATGCGGGCATGGTTGCCCGCCCAGTCGACCATTCCGGTCATTCGACCTGCTCCCTCGGGGTGGGGTCAACGGGCACGCCGTCGATCACGTATTCCTGGCCCACGACGATGACCTGCACCGTTTGCGGCAGGCCCGCGACGAACACGCCCCGGGCGGTGTCGCGCACCAGCTCGACCGGCGCAAAGCGCGCCACGTCGACGCCGTCCTGTTCATCAACGATGCGCACGCCGAGCGTGCCGGCATCGTCGAGCGTCAGCGCCGATTGCGGCAGCAGATGCGCGGCCCTGCCGTCCGAGCGGATCGCGATCTCGGCGGTCTGGCCGTCGCGGATCGTCTGGTCGGCGTTCTCGACCGTGATCTCGGTGCGGAAGGTCCGTGTGTCGGGATCGGCCGAGCGGCTGAGAAAGCTGACCTTGCCCGTGGCGCTCGCCCCCGAGGCCAGCCGCGCCTGCGCGTCGGCGCCGACGCGCACCGCCTCGACCGCGGTTTCGGGCACGAAGCCCACCAGCAGGATCGGGTCGAGCTGGATCACCGTCGCGCAGAGCGATCCCGCCTGCATCAGCGATCCCAGTTCGGCAGTGTCCGATTCGAGCAGGCCGGCAAAGGGCGCCCGGATCGTCAGCCGCTCCATGTCCTTGCGGGCCGAGGCGACGGCGGCCTCGGCGCTGCGGATGCCCGCCTCGACCGATTCCAACCCGCCTTTCGCGGTCTCGACGGCGGCGCGGGCCAGTTCGACCTGCGCCTCGGAGGAGGCGACGCGGGTGGCCGAGGCGAACCCGTCCTCGGACAGGCGCGCGGCGGCGTTGAGGTTGATCTCGGCCTCGTTGAGCTGTGCCTCGGCCGACCGGACCTGCGCGCGCGATTGCGGCCGCGCGGCGCGCGCCTCGGCCAGCCGCGCCTCGGCCTCGGCGAGCGAGGCGTCGCGCGTGCCGGGGTCGAGCTCGCACAGAACGTCGCCGCGGGCGACCTCCGCGCCCTTGCGCAGCGGCTCGGAGATCACGCGCCCGCCGGTCTCGGCCGAAACCGCGACCTCGCGCATGGCCTGCGTGCGGCCGCGCAGGATCACGGCGCCGTCGATCTCTTGCGCGTCGGAAATCATCGTGACGACCCCGACGGCGTCGCGCGTGGCCACCGGGCTGTCGGCGGTCTCGGCGCCGATGGCGGCGGGCGCGGCGCCCGCCACGCGCAGCAGCGTCTCGCGCTCGAAGGTCAGCCCGTATAGCGACGCCGCCACAACGAGGGCTATGAGAATCGAGATCGGTCTCATGCGGAACTCACCTTGGGGAAGTACGGTCGCAAATAAGCCCGACCGCACCCGAATGGAAGGAATATAGCGGACCCGTGCGGCGCCGATGGGGCGCTTCGGTGGAACTTGGCGCGAATCGCGGGCATTTCACGCGATTTGCGCCCTTTGCATCCCTTTGTCGCACGGGCTAGAAGGGCGCGCAGCACAAAGGCAGGGCCCCCGCGCGTGAGCAACAGCGACTCGTTCATCCAGGAAGTCTCGGAAGAGGTCCGCCGCGACCGCCTGTTCGGGCTGATGCGCCGTTACGGCTGGATCGCGGTCACGGCCGTGCTGATCCTCGTCGGCGGGGCGGCCTGGGTCGAATGGACGCGCGCGACCGACCGCGCCGCGGCGCAGGCCTTCGGCGACGCGATCGCCGCCGCGCTCGAGGCCGACAACCCCGAGGATCGCCGCGCGGCGCTCGACGGAATCGAGGCGACGGGCGGGCAGCGCGCGCTGGTCGCGATGCTGGCGGCCGATACGCTGGCCACCCCCGAGGCGCGCGCCGCCGCGCGCGCGGATCTCGCCGCCATCGCCGACGATGCCGCGGTACCGCAGGTCTGGCGCGAGCTCGCGATGCTCAAGACGGCGATGCTGATGCAGGGCGACGCCGCCCCGCAAGAGGTCATAGACCTGCTCGAGCCGCTGACGATACCGGGCGCGCCGTTCCGCCTGCTGGCGATGGAACAGCAGGCGATCGCGCATGTCGCCGCGGGCGATACCGATGCCGCGCTCGCGCAACTGCAACGCATCGCGGGCGACGACGCCGCGACGCGGGACTTGCAAGGCCGGGTCCGGCAATTGATTGTGTCGCTGGGCGGCACGCTCGAAACGGCCTGAGCGCCGGGCGTTCGGGGGACTGATGACGGGAACGGGGGGCGGCCGGATGCCGAGGACGATACTCTTGCTGGGCACTGCGCTGGCCCTGCTGGCGGCCTGCGCCGAGCGTGAGACGATCCTGACCGGCGAACGCCTGTCGCTGCGCGACAGCGTCGCCACCGCCGAGGCGCTGGACGCGCCTGCGCCCGACCGCGCCGTGCCGATCAGCCTGCCCGCGCAGGTGGCGGTGCGCGATTGGACCCATGTCGCCGCCGGACCCGACCACGACCGCCCCCATGCCAGCCTCTCGCCCGCGCCGCGCCTGGCCTTTGCCGTGCCGATCGGGCAGGGCGACGGGCGCCGCCACCGCATCACCACCGACCCGGTGATCGCCGACGGACGCATCTTTACCGCCGACAGCCGCGCGCGCGTCATGGCCCATACGCTGAACGGCCAGCCGCTCTGGTCGGCCGAGATGGCCCCCACGGGCGAGCCGTCCGACGACAGCTCGGGCGCGGGGCTGGCGGTGTCGGGCAACCGCCTGTTCGTCTCGACGGCCTTCGGGCAGATCGTCGCGCTGGACGCGGCCACGGGGCGGCGGCTCTGGGCTCAGGATCTCGGCGCCGCGGCCGCGGGCGCGCCCACGGCCACCGCCGACACCGTCTTTGTCATCGGGCGCGACGCGACGGCCTGGGCGCTCGACCCAGCCAACGGGCGGGTGAAATGGACGGCGCAGGGCACGCCCAGCACCGAGACCGTTGGGGGCGGCGCGTCGCCCGCGGTGTCGGGCGACATGGTGGTGCTGCCCTTTGCCAGCCGCGAGTTGCGCGGCCTGCTGCGCGCGGGCGGCTCCGAACTCTGGAGCACGACGGTCGCGGGCACCCGCCTCGGCCGGGTCTATGCCGCCATCGGCGACATCACGGGCGACCCGGTCATCGTGGGCGACACGCTCTATGCCGGCTCGCCCTCGGGGCGGACGGACGCGTTCTCGCTGCGCTCGGGACGCCAGCTCTGGTCGGCGCGCGAGGGGGCGATGGGCCCGCCGGCCGTCGCGGGCGGATCGGTCTTTACCGTGTCCGACCAGAACGAGCTCGTGCGCATCGACGCCACCACCGGAGAGCGGATCTGGGCAGAGCCCTTGCCCTATTTCGTCCGCAACAACCTGCGCCGCCGCCGCGACATCTACGTGCATCACGGCCCGCTCCTGGCCGGCGGGCGGCTGTGGGTGGCGTCCTCGGACGGGCTGCTACGCGGGTTCTCGCCCGTCAGCGGCGCGCTCGAGGCGACGGTGGAACTGCCCGGCGGGGCCACCACGAACCCGGTCGTGGCGCAGGGAACCCTGTTCGTCGTCAACCGCGACGGCCAGCTTCTCGCTTTCCGCTGAGCCGCTGAGGGTGTAAGGGGCGCTGCTTGCCAAGGAACCCGCGCCCATGTCCTTTACCCTCGCCATCGTCGGTCGGCCCAATGTCGGCAAGTCCACCCTGTTCAACCGCCTCGTCGGGCGCCGCCTCGCGCTGGTCGACGACCAGCCCGGCGTCACCCGCGACCTGCGCGAGGGCGAGGCCAAGCTGGGCGATCTGCGGTTCACCGTGATCGACACCGCCGGTCTCGAAGAGGCGACCGACGACAGCCTTCAGGGGCGCATGCGCAAGTTGACCGAGCGCGCGGTGGGCCTGGCCGATATCTGTCTTTTCGTCATCGACGCGCGCGTGGGCGTCACCCCCGCCGACGAGGTTTTCGCCGAGATCCTGCGCCGCAAGGCACGCCATGTCATCCTCGCCGCCAACAAGGCCGAGGGCCGCGCGGGCGAAAGCGGCCTGCTCGAGGCGTTCTCGCTGGGTCTGGGCGAGCCCCTGGCGCTGTCGGCCGAGCATGGCGAGGGGATGCCCGAGCTCTACGCGATGCTGGCGCCGCTGGCCGAGGGTTTCGCCGAGGCCGCCGCCGCGGCCGAGGCGCCTGTGACCGATCTCGATGTCGACGAGGATGGCGAACTCGCGGATGGCGCCAGCATCGCGCCGACCGAGGCCAAGCCGATGCAAATCGCGGTGATCGGCCGGCCCAATGCCGGGAAATCGACGCTCATCAACAAGATCCTTGGCGAAGAGCGGCTCTTGACCGGTCCCGAGGCCGGGATCACCCGCGACGCGATTTCGGTCCGCCTGTCGTGGGAGGGCACGCCGGTGCGCATCTTTGACACGGCGGGAATGCGCAAGCGGGCCAAGATCTCGGACAAGATCGAAAAGCTCAGCGTCTCGGACGGGCTGCGCGCGGTGAAATTCGCCGAAGTGGTGGTGGTGCTGCTTGACGCGGCGATCCCCTTCGAACAGCAGGACCTGCGCATCGCCGATCTGGCCGAGCGCGAGGGGCGCGCGGTGGTGATCGCCGTGAACAAATGGGATGCCGAGCCCGAGAAAAGCGACAAGGTGCGCGCCCTGCGCGAGGCCTGCGAGCGGCTGCTGCCGCAACTGCGCGGCGTGCGGCTGGTGACGGTGTCGGCCAGGACGGGCAAGGGGCTCGACCGGCTGCACGAGGCGGTGCTGCTGGCCCATGACGTCTGGAACCGGCGCGTGCCCACGGCGCGGCTGAACCAGTGGCTCGCCACGATGATCGAGGCCCACCCGCCCCCCGCGCCGGGCGGTCGGCGCATCCGCCTGCGCTATATGACGCAGGCCAAGACGCGGCCGCCGGGGTTCGTGGTGATGTGCTCGAACCCCAAGGATCTGAACGAGAGCTATTCGCGCTATCTCGTGAACGGGCTGCGGCAGGATTTCGACATGCCGGGCACGCCGATCCGGCTGTGGATGCGGTCGCAAGCGGATCAGAACCCCTACAAGTCGCGAACGAAATCGACACCGTCGAGGCTGCGAAAGCACCTGAGATAAGGCGTCAGCCCGTCGCCACCGCCCGCCGGCGCAGCATGACCGCCGCCACCGCGGCGATGGCGGCCATGGCGGCGCCCGCGACGAGCCAGGGCCCCGCGGCGTTCTGGACCACGACGGCGATCAGCGCCCAGATCAGCGCCAGCGCATAGCCGGGCGAGGGGCGGCGCGCGAGCACCGGGAGGCCGATCACCGCCGCGAGGGCGATGGCGACCAGCGCCGCGGGCACCGCGCCGAGAATCCCCCAGCCCGCCAGCACCAGCCCGACCGACACCGACGCGGCCGCGGTCAGCCAGCCCGCATAGAGCCCCAGCGGCGTGTCGAGCAGCCAGGGATCGCCGCGCCCCGCGCGCAGCAGGGCCGCCACCGCGCCGGCCAGCATCACGAGGATCAGCGCCGCCGCCCAGAGGGGCGAGGCATTGGCCACCGGGATCCACACGGCACCCACGGCGAGGCTGACGGCCAGCGGCGCGCGTGTCGCCGCCCATCCGGGCGCCGCGCGGCGGGCCCAGGCGCCAAAGCCCGCATGAGCCAGGAGCCACAGGTAGATGATCCCCCAGATCGCGAAGGCATAGCCCGCGGGCTGCACCGGCGGATCGGTCTGGGGCACCGGAAAGGCATCGGGCGCAAACCCGCCGAAGCTGCTGGTAAAGGCGGGCGACAGCGCGAAGGCGAGCGCGAGAAGGACGATGAGATAGGCCATGAGGGGGGATGTGGAGCGGGGTCGGGGATTGGCGAGGGGGTAAGGGGTAACGTGACAGCTGGCGAGAGTAATGGTATTGTGGATGACACCCTGTTTCAATTTCGCGCTTTGCGGTTAGAAAGACGCTATGCTGAGTTCAGATGAAGTCAATAGACAATTGGAAGCCAGTCTTCGGGCGCTTGTCATCGATAATCTACCATTCGATCGGAACTCCCCGCAAGAATATCTTGAAGTTATTGAGATGACCACTAACGATTTGCTTAAGGTTTGGTTCAATTGGGTACGGAGAAAAGTGCCGGCAACTCCACGTAAACTGTTCGTCTCCAATGCGTTTTGGAATGACGAAGCAGCGTCGGCAAACCGCCGTGATATTGAAAGAATGTTCTCGTGTATCGAACGTGGGGATTGCCTCGACGGGTTCCTCAGCAAACGCGCGAATCAAGCATTGCCGCTGCGGGATAAGAGGAATAACCGGGTCGAGCTCGACCTCTTGCTGAATGACTGGGCGGTTCACCACCTTCACCCTAATCGCAACGACGTATTGGTTTTCATGTTTTTCACAACGGACGAGGCGTTCGCGCTGATTGCCGGAAAACACCGCGATATGACGTCTCGTCGAATGGTTGAAGCGGCGGTTGAAACCTGGCCGGAACGTGAGATATTTCTAGAAATGAAGGGTACAATCTGACTTTCTCGAGATCTCGACGAAAAGCAAGCTGGAAGATTGCGTCATGCATTTGTCAATTCCCCAATACCAATAAACAACAGATTTTATGTTGGGCGCGGTTTTCTCTCTTCCGCCGGGACGTCCATCTATGCCGTCCGACAGGCACACCACCTTCGCTCATGCCTAAGCAATTTCGTCGATAAGATAAGGGATAATCCGTGGTATTATCATAAGTTGGCCATGCGGTATGGATCGACGCTTCCGTTATTTCCGAACTACGCGGTTGAGTTTCGCGCGAGAGAGCTTGGAGTTCGCGAGCTTGTCAGCGGAACCTATTTTCGGTTGGCATAGCTTATCGAGCCGGCCGAGAGGCGCGCGACGCCCTCTATCCATACCGTAGCGCATAGGAAACGGCCCTTTCTGCAGCAATCTCAGCCCGGCGGCGCGATGATCTCGGCCCCGCCCATGTAGCCGCGCAGCGTCTCGGGGATGACGATGCTGCCATCCGGCTGTTGCCCGTTCTCGAGCACCGCGATCAGCGCGCGCCCCACGGCAAGGCCCGATCCGTTCAGCGTGTGGACGAATTCGGGGCGTCCTCCGCCTGCGGGCTTGAAGCGGGCGTTCATGCGCCGCGCCTGGAAATCGCCGCAGGTCGAGACCGAGCTGATCTCGCGATAGGTGTCCTGGCCGGGCAGCCACACCTCGATGTCGAAGGTGCGCCGCGCGCCGAAGCCCGTATCCCCGGTGCAGAGCTTCATCGTGCGGTAGGGCAGGCCGAGCTTTTCGAGGATCCCCTCGGCGCAGGCCAGCATCCGCATCTGTTCGTCGTCCGAATTGTCGGGATGGACGATCGACACCATCTCGACCTTTTCGAACTGGTGCTGGCGCAGCATCCCGGCGGTGTCCTTGCCGGCCGATCCTGCCTCGGAGCGGAAACAGTTGGTATGGGCCACCATCCGCAGCGGCAGCGCCTCGGCGGGCAGGGTCTCGCCGGCGGCGAAATTGGTCAGCGTGACCTCGGCCGTCGGGATCAGCCACCAGCCATTGGTGGTGCGATAGCTGTCCTCGGCGAATTTCGGCAGTTGCCCGGTGCCCAGCATGGCCTCGTCGCGCACGAGGACCGGGGTGATCGCCTCGGTCAGGCCGTTCTCGGTCACATGGGTGTCGAGCATGAACTGCGCGAGCGCGCGGTGCAGCCGCGCGATGGGGCCGCGCAGCACCGCGAAACGCGCGCCCGACAGCTTGGCCGCCATCGCGAAATCGAGCCCCGGCGCGGCGGCGGGGATGTCGAAATGTTCGCGCGCGGCGGGCATGTCGGCCGGGGTGCCGTGGCGCTTGACCTCGTGATTGGCGGTCTCGTCCGCGCCCTCGGGCACGTCGGGGGCGAGGATGTTGGGCAGCTCCATCAGCAACGCGGCAAGCTCGGCGTCGAGATCGCGCGCGGTGGCCTCGGCCTGCGCGATCCGCTCCTTGCCTGCGGCGACCGCCTCGCGCAGCGCGTCGAACCGCGCCTCGTCGCCCGCGGCCTTGGCCGCGCCCACCTCGCGCGAGGCGGCCTTTTGCTCGGCTCGCGCGGTCTCGGCGGCATGGATCGCGGCGCGGCGCCGTTCGTCGAGCGCGAGGATCGGGGCCGAGGCGTCGGCGATGCCGCGCCGGGCCATCGCGGCGTCGAAGGCCTCGGGGTCGTCGCGGATGATGCGGATATCGTGCATGGGATCGGTCTCCGGGGGCGGCTGTCGTCCGTCCTATGCCGCAGCACGCCGCGCGAGGGAAGGGCGGCGCACGCGTTGCGCGGGGCTCGCTGGACAAGGCGGGCGGTGGCGGATAAGGGTCGCCCCGACCTCGGGGCCGGCCGCCTGGCGCCGTCCGACCGCATCGAAAGGACCGTATTCCATGTTCGTATCGCCCGCCTACGCGCAGGATCTCGGCGGCGGCGCCGGTGGCGCTTTCGCCAGCTTCGTGCCGCTGATCCTGATCTTCGCGATCATGTATTTCCTGCTGATCCGTCCCCAACAGAAAAAGGTGAAGGAACACCAGAAGATGGTCGAGGCGCTGCGCCGCGGCGACCAGGTCATCACCGCCGGCGGCATCGTCGGCAAGGTGGTCAAGGTGCGCGACGATGGCGAGATCGAGGTCGAGATCGCCGAGGGCATGAAGGTGCGCGTCATCCGCTCGACCATCGCGACGGTGCGCAGCAAGACCGAACCGGCCGAGGGCTAGGCCGGCGCCATGCTGCAGATCCCGCTCTGGAGGAAGGTTATCATCTGGGCCGTCGTGGTGCTGGGGCTGGTCCTCGCGCTGCCCAACGCCTTCTATTCGCGGGTCGAGCAGGCCAATGACGCGCGTGCCGAGATCGAGACGCTGGGCGCGACGCCCGAGCGGCTCGCCGCGGCGTCGCGCTGGCCCGACTGGCTGCCCTCGGGGCTGGTCAATCTCGGGCTCGACCTGCGCGGCGGCGCGCATCTCCTGGCCGAGGTGCAGGTCGAGGATGTCTACGAAAGCCGCCTGAACGGCATCTGGCCCGCGCTGCGCGACGGGCTGCGCGACGCGCGCGACACCGTCGGCACGATCCGCCGCATCGACGAGGGCGGAGCCGAGCTGCGCGTGCGGATCTCGCGCCCCGAGGGGCTGCCCCGCGCGCTCGAGATCGCGCGCGGCCTGTCGCAGCCGGTCTCGTCGGTGGCGGGCCTCGGCGCGCAGAGCCTTGCGGTCAGCGGGGCGCAGACGGGCGACTCGGCCGTGGTCACGATCACGCTCTCGCCCGAGGAACAGGCCGCCAGCGACGACCGCACGGTGCGCCAGAGCCTCGAGATCATCCGCCGCCGCGTCGACGAGGTCGGCACGCGCGAGCCCACGATCCAGCGCCAGGGCGAGGATCGCATCCTGATCCAGGTGCCGGGCATCGGCTCGGCCACCGAGCTCAAGAACCTCATCGGCACCACGGCGCAGCTGACCTTCAACCCCGTCATCAGCCGCAGCGCCGATGCAACCGCCGCCGGTCCGGGCGAGGTGGTCTATCCCTCGCTCGACGAGGCGGGGGTGTATTACGTGCTCGAACGCACGCCCGTCGTCACCGGCGAGGAACTCGTCGATGCGCAGCCGTCCTTCGACCAGAACGGGCGCCCGGCTGTGACGTTCCGCTTCAACCCCACCGGCGCGCGCGCCTTCGGGGATTACACCGCGGCCAATATCGGCTCGCCCTTCGCCATCGTGCTCGACGAGGAAGTGATCTCGGCCCCCGTGATCCAGAGCGCGATTCCCGGCGGCACCGGCATCATCACCGGCAGCTTTACCGTCGAGCAATCGACCGAGCTTGCCGTGCTGCTGCGCGCGGGCGCCCTGCCGGCCGAGCTGTCGTTTCTGGAAGAACGCACCATCGGCCCCGAGCTGGGACAGGACAGCATCGACGCGGGCCGGCTGGCCTGTATCGTGGCCTTCGTCGCGGTGCTGATCGTGATGGCGGCAAGCTACGGGCTGTTCGGGGTGTTCGCCAATATCGCGCTCATCATCAACGTGGGCCTCATCTTCGGGCTGCTCAGCCTGATCGGCGCGACGCTGACGCTGCCCGGCATCGCGGGGATCGTGCTGACCATCGGCATGGCGGTCGATGCCAACGTGCTGGTGTTCGAACGCATCCGCGAAGAGCTCAAGACCGCGCGCGGCCCGAGCCGGGCGATCAGCCTTGGCTACGAACGCGCGCTTTCGGCCATCGTCGATGCCAACATCACCACCTTCATCATCGCGACGATCCTCTTCACGCTGGGCTCGGGTCCGGTGCGCGGTTTCGCGGTGACGCTGGGGCTGGGCATCTTGACCTCGGTCTTTACCGCGATCTTCGTCACCCGTGTCATCATCGCGATGTGGTTCGAGCGCCGCCGCCCCAAGACGGTCGAGGTCTGAGATGCGCCTGAAACTCGTACCCGACAACGTCGATTTCGACTGGTTCAAACATGCCCGCCTGACGCTCGGGGCGTCGGTCGTGGCCATCGTCCTGTCCATCGTGGCCTGGGCCGTGATGGGGCTGAATTTCGGCATCGATTTCCAGGGCGGCACCACGATCCGCACCCAGTCCGAGCAGGCCGTCGACGTGGGCGCCTATCGCGCCGCCATCGAGCCGTTGGATCTGGGCGACGTGGCCATTTCCGAAGTGTTCGACCCCACCTTCGGCGAGAACGTCCATCGCGCGATGATCCGCGTGCAGGCCCAGGAAGGCGCGCAGAGCGTGCAGGAAGAGACGCTCGCCCGGCTCGAGGCCGCCTTGCAGGAGATCGAGCCGAGCCTGCAATTCCTCTCGGTGGAATCGGTCGGCCCCAAGGTCTCGGGCGAGCTGATCCAGACCGCCATCCTCGCCGTTCTGGCCTCGCTCGGCGCGATCCTCGTCTATATCTGGCTGCGATTCGAATGGCAGTTCTCGGTGGGCGCCGTGGCCGCGCTTTTTCACGACGTGATCCTGACCATCGGCATCTTCTCGATCCTCCAGATCCGGTTCGACCTTGCCACCATCGCTGCGGTGCTGACGATCATCGGCTATTCGATCAACGATACCGTCGTCATCTTCGACCGGCTGCGCGAGAACCTCATCAAGTACAAGAAACGCGACCTGCGCGACGTGATGAATCTCTCCGTGAACGAGACGCTGAGCCGGACCGTGATGACCAGCGGCACGACGCTGATCGCGCTCGTGGCGCTTCTGGTGCTGGGGGGCGAGGTCATCCGCGGCTTCGTCTTCGCGATCACATGGGGCGTCGTGGTGGGCACCTATTCGTCGGTCTTCGTGGCCAAGAACATCGTGCTGTTCCTCGGCGTGAACCGCGACGGGAACGACAAGGACCGCAAGGACGACAACCCCTTTGCCAATGTCGAGACCTGACACCCGGCGTCCGCCGCGCGCTCGGGGTTGCGGCGCAAGGGCGGCGGCCTAGTGTCGTGGCAGGCGATCCAGACCGAGGCCCGGCCATGCAACTGAACGAAGTGCTGTTCGACGACGCGACCCCCATCGACGGCTACGGCCCCGGCTTTTTCCGCATCGGCGGCGCCCTGCGGCACGGGCCGATCCTCGTGCTGCCCGATTCGGTGCGCGACTGGGGCGGCTATGACGATCTCGAGACGGCGCTGGCCGCGCGCGACCGGCTCGACGTGCTGTTCGTGGGCACGGGCCCCGAGATCACCCATGTGCCGCCCGGATTCCGCCGGCCGCTCGAAGAGGCGGGGCTGGGGGTCGAGACCATGTCATCGCCGCAGGCCTGCCGGACCTTCAACGTGCTGCTGGGCGAGGGGCGGCGCGTCGGCGCGGCGCTCCTGCCCGTTCCATGAGCGCGGCGCTTAGCGTTCGCGATCTCGCCGTCGCGCGCGGCGGCCTGCCGGTCCTGTCGGACCTGTCCTTCGAGATCGCGCCGGGCCATGCGCTCGTGCTGCGCGGGCCGAACGGGTCGGGCAAGACCACGCTGTTGCGCACGCTGGCGGGGCTCCAGCCGCCGCTGCGCGGAACCGTCGCGCCGGGGCCGGGCTCCATCGCCTACGGCGCCCATGCCAACGGCATGAAGGGCACGCTGAGCGTGCGCGAGAACCTGACCTTCTGGGCGGGCATCCACGGACAGCGCGACGCGGTCGAGGACGCGATGCGCCGCTTTGCGCTGACCGCGCTGGCCGAACGTCCGGCGCAGGGCCTTTCGGCGGGGCAGGGGCGGCGTCTCGGGCTTGCGCGCATGGTGCTGACGGGCCGCCCGGTCTGGCTGCTCGACGAGCCGACCGTATCGCTCGACGCGGCCTCGGTCGCGGGGTTCGCCGACGTGCTGCGGGGCCATCTCGCCACGGGCGGGGCCGCGCTGGTGGCGACCCATATCGACCTCGGGATCGACGCGCCGATCCTCGATGTCGGGCCCTATCGCGCAACGCTGGCCGATCTCGACCGGGCCATGGGCCGAGATGGCGGGTTCGCCGCGTGATCCGTCTGATCGCCCGCGACCTGACGCTCGCGTTCCGGGCCGGTGGCGGCTTTGGCCTCGCCATCGCGTTCTTCCTGATCGTGGTGGTGCTGGTGCCCTTCGGCGTCGGCCCCGAGACCGCACGGCTGCGCCCCATCGCGCCCGGCATCCTGTGGATCGGCGCGCTGCTGGCCTGTCTATTATCGCTCGACCGGGTCTTCGCGCTCGACCGCGAGGACGGGGCGCTCGACCTGCTGGCCACGGCGCCCCTGCCGCTCGAGGCCGCGGCTCTGGCCAAGGCGACGGCGCATTGGCTGACCACGGGGCTGCCGCTGACGCTGGCCGCGCCCTGTCTCGGCGTGCTGCTGAGCCTGCCCTGGCCGGGCCATCTCTGGCTGGGCTGTTCGCTGCTGGTGGGCACGCCGGCCCTGTCGCTGGTGGGCACGTTCGGCGCCGCGCTGACCGTGGGGCTCAAGCGGGGCGGGTTGCTTTTGTCGATCCTGGTGCTGCCGCTCTATATCCCGACGCTGGTTTTCGGGGCCGACGTCGCGCGGCGCGGGGCCGAGGGGCTCGACCCCGTGACGCCGCTGTTGCTGCTGGGCGCCGTCAGCCTTGGGTGCCTCGCGCTGCTGCCTTTTGCCAGTGCCGGCGCGCTTCGGGTGAACCTGCGCTGATCGCGGGCGCCGCGCCGTGAGTATTTTCGGAAACAGAGAGCTCAGATCGCGAGCACGAGATCCGCGCGCAAGCCCCCCAGCGCCTCGGACGAGCCGAGCCGCAGCGTGCCGCCATGCTGGCGCGCGATATCGACGGCAACGGCAAGCCCCAGCCCGACGCCGCCGCCGCGATCCTGGTTGCGCGCGGCATCGAGCCGGGTGAAGGGGCGCATCGCCACCTCGCGCTGGTCCTCGGCGATGCCGGGGCCGTCATCCTCGACCGTGAAGACGAGCGAGCGGTCGTAGGCGGCCAGCGACACCCGCACCCGGCTGCCATGGCGCGCGGCATTGCCGATGAGGTTCTCGAGCACCCGCCGGATCGCGAGCGGCCTGAGCACCACCTGCCCCGCCTCGGCCACTGGGCCGAGCTCGACCGGCTGCCCGCCGCGGCGCGCATCGGCCGCGGTCTCGCGCAGAAGCGTGGCCGGGTCGATCTCGACCGGGTCGCCGAGCGCGCCGTCGCGGGCGAAATCGAGAAAGGCGTCGAGCATCCCGGCCATCTCGTCCACGTCGCGCCTGAGATCGGCGGCGTCCTCGGACTCGATCAGCGACAGCCCCAGCTTGAGCCGGGTGAGCGGCGTGCGCAGGTCATGGCTGACGCCCGAGAGCATGAGCGTGCGCGCCTCCATCTGCCGCTCGAGCCGGTTGCGCATGTCGAGGAACGCGGCCCCCGCGGCGCGCACCTCGGTCGCGCCCGAGGGGCGATAGGGCAGGGCGCGCCCGCGCCCGAAGGCCGCCGCCGCCTCGGAGAGCCTCTTGATCGGGCGAAGCTGGTTCTTGAGAAACAGGTAGGCCACGATCGTCATCAGCAGCGATGTCGCCACCATCAGCACCAAGAGCTGATGCGGGTTCTGCGCCGAGACCCGGTCGCGGTCGAAGATCAGCCCCAGATCGCCCTTGGAGGTGGCGAGCGTCAGGTTCACCAGCCCGTCGTCGCTTTGCAGGTCGACCCCGCGCAGGCCGGGCATGGCGTCGCGCAGCGTGTCGATCACGAGCCGCCCCGACAGGTCGTAGAGCGCGCGGCGGTCGGCCGTGACCGGCGCCGGATCGGGCAGCACCGCCCCGATCTCGAGCGCCTCGGCCAGCGGCCCGAAGGCGTCGCGCGCGGCGGCCGCGTCGGGTGCCGCGTCGATCAGCGCCTCGATGCGGCGCAGCTCGAAGGCGAGGTTGCCGGTCATCTGCTCGGACACGTCCTCGAACAGGCGCTGGATGAAGACCACGCCCACGACGAGCTGGATCGTGACCACCGGCAGCAGCAGGATCAGGGCCGCCCGCGCATAGAGCGACCGCGGAGCGGAGCGTTTGAGCCAGGCCAGCGACATGCTAGCAGCATAGCGACCCCCCCGGTTCCGAGAAAGCGCAATGCCACGACCCGACCCTATCGCCCCCGGTATCGCGCGGCTGCGCGCCGCGAACCCGTCGCCCATGACCGGGGAGGGGACGAACACCTACCTCGTGGGCGAGGACAGCGTCGCGGTGATCGATCCGGGCCCGGCCGCGCCCGCGCATCTCGATGCCATCGAGGAGGCGCTGAAAGGGCGGGTGCTGAGCCATATCCTCGTCACCCATGCCCATCTCGACCATTCCGCGCTGGCGCCCGAGCTCGCGCGGCGTCACGGCGCGCCGGTCCTGGCCTTCGGCGATGCCGAGGCGGGACGCGCGCCCCACATGGCCGCGCTTGCGGGGATCGGCGGCGGCGAGGGGGTCGATACCGGGTTCGCGCCCGATCTCACGCTTGCCGACGGCGATGTCGTGCGCGGCCAGGGATGGGAGATCGAGGCGCTGCACACGCCGGGTCACATGGGCGGGCATCTGAGCTTTCTGCTGGGCGGCGTGGCCTTCAGCGGCGATCACGTCATGGGCTGGGCCAGCTCGCTCGTCTCGCCGCCCGATGGCGACATGGGCGCCTATGTCGCGTCGCTGCACCGTCTGCGTGCGCGTGCGCCGAAGCGGCTGTTGCCGGGCCACGGCGCCCCGGTCGAGGACCCCGCCGCCCGGATCGACTGGCTGATCGCGCACCGTGCCGGGCGCGAGGCCCAGATCCGCGCGGCGCTGGTACGTGGCGAGGCCGATGCCGCGCGTATCGCGCGCGCGATCTACCGCGATATCCCGCAGGTGCTGATGCCGGCGGCCGAACGCAGCGTCCTCGCGCATCTCGTTGATCTGGAACGGAAAGGCGAGGTCGAGACCGACGACGCCCCCGGCCCCGCCGCGATTTTCCGCAGCGTTTGAGTTTTCTCCCCTCCGACCCTTGCGGCCCCCCGCGCCCGTTGCTATACGGCGCCCCGGTGATCCGGCGTAGCTCAGCGGTAGAGCAGTTGACTGTTAATCAATTGGTCGTAGGTTCGATCCCTACCGCCGGAGCCAAAATATCTTAGAGATTACAGCATGTTAAAGACCGTCCTCTAGGGCGGTCTTCGTCGTTGTCGGTGCGCTCTGCAACAACTCTGCAACATTGCTGTGGTTAACGATCCGTTAAGGGTTTCGTGGCAGGTTCAGCGGACGTGTGCGCCCTAAGCCGTTGAGAATCAGCGTTGAACAAGATCGAGGAGATCACGCCGTCAGTCTCGCGAACCTACAACCTTCCGCTGGTTGAGGACTGCTCGCGCCTGCCCGAAGCGCCGCGATTTCAGGACAACGACTGGAAGCCCCTGCCGGAACGGTTCCTCGCGGGCATCGAGTTCGCATCGCGCTTCACCGCTATCCCGGTGAACGGCCCACACACCAACTACATCGCGGCGATACATGTCAGCGACACGCGCGCGATTGCGACCGATAACAAGACCCTTGTCGAGTTCGATCTTGGTGGTGAAGTGGCCTACGACATGTCCCTGACGGTTCAAGACATGCGCGTGCTCCGGTCATTCGGTGCGTCGCCCTCCCACGTCGGCAGACTCGATGGTAGAGACATCCGACTGCACTTTCGCTGGGCAACGGGCACGGCGCTTGCCCTAAGACCAATGGGCCGCACTGCGCCCGCAGTGGCCAAGTCGATGGTCACGAATTTCGACTGGTCTGACATGAACCCGGTAGATGCCCACTGGCGCGGCCAGATCGTCGGGCAGTTCTCGATCAAGCCTGTCCGCGACACGAGCGATCTACTCCATGTCCATCCCGACCGGATCGAAAGTTCAACCTACACCGATGAATCGCAGGTCTGCCTGCCCTTCACGACGCACTCGCCCGTTTACACTGTGTATGATCGACCGCAGATCATTCGAGCAATCAAGATTGCGGAACGGATCAAGTTCGTAGAGCGCGCCGAGGGCACATACTTCCTTTTCTGCGCCGAGAAAATTCGCGGCGTCTTGGCGTCGATGGTGGTGTGAGCATGACCCCCCGCATCCTCAACGACGGCTTGTTCTTCCACCCGGACGGTTCGAGTGCGATGGACGTGCTCAAGCGGTTGGCCGAGGGCACATCTAACCATCGTTTCGACGATCCGTTCGCGCCCGCGATAACCGAAACGGACGAGAAGATCGCGCGCCTCGAGCGGCAGATTCGCGATGCGGAATGGCGTGTGATCGCCCTCAAGAATGAACTTGAACGGGCGAAGCAGCGCCGCGTCGAACAGGAGGCTGCGCAGGCGCGATTTGCCGAGACCGGCGAAGTCGATCCGATACTGATCCCTGACTGCACGAAACTCGCGGAAGCTGACGAGGCGAAGCGACGCGCGGCGATCAAGGACAGTCTGGATTTCTCGCTCCCGACGGAATTGAAGGACGCGGGCTGGACGCAGGTAGGCGATGCGCGCGTGACGGACTACGAGATCATCGTCACGATCCGCAAGCCTCGCACGGACAGCGCCATCAACGTTGACCTTGAAGCCGAGAAGATCGTTGCCAAGGTCAAGGAGTCGGTGAAGCCGTTTGCCGAGGAAGGGTCCGTTTATCGACTTTCTCTCCGCGAGCGCATCGCAGCGCGCCCACAGCAGCCGAGGGAGCCGCCATCATGACCGAGATCGCGACCGAAGACGACCTGTGGAAGCTGTTCTCGAAAGACGGGAAGGACCACACGAAGCAAGGCGAAGGCTACATCTACTGGGACGCTCTGCGGCAAGTCATCGACGCGAAGGCGTTCGAGGACGGGACGAAGGCCCTTAAGCTGAACGCGACTGACCGCTTCTATCGCCTCGTCGTGCAAGCGGCGGGTTGGGATGCCGTCGTGCCGCAGTGTGACCTTCGTCGCGTCGGCAAGACGTTGAACGCAGGCCCCGGTGATATTGTCGTCGGCTATCTCGGGGCCGAGCCTTTCAAAGGAAGCGACGTTTAGGCGTCGCTCGGGCCTTCCGCTGTCGGAAAGGTCAAGATAGCATTCTGCACAGAATCCAATGGAGGCGTGCAGAGTGGCGAAGGACGTTCAATTCAAGGGCAAGGGACAGGCGCTTCGTCTTGGGGTGCAACAGGAACTCGGCGGCGGTCCCCTCACGATCTTCGGTGCGGCGGCACAAAAGCATGACCTTTCCATTCGCGAAGTGACGGCAGGTGTTTTGGCCGAATTGGCCATAGAATATCCGAACCTTGAGTTTCGTCAGCGCAACACGCTCAGCAAGGCGGAAATCCACGCCAAACTTCAAAGCATTGATGCGCGACTCGGTCAGGCGCTTTTCGTCGATAGCTCCTCCATCAAGCCCGATGGCGCGATTACAGAAGTCCTCGACAAACACGGCAATTGGCGAGTCATCCTCGTCGGGGAATCAAAGCACCAAGGCAACGACGTTGAAAAGATCGTCGCGGGCGTAAAGCAGGGTAAGGCAAAGGATCAGGACTTCATGGTGGCCGGGAACGCCATCGAGCGCGTCCACAAGAACATCGTCGAACTTCGGAACTTCATGCTCGACGAGCGGCATTTCCCCTACGTCGTCTTTCTCCAAGGGTCGAACTTCGCGACCGAGACGTTCAGCGTATTCACCCCCGATGGGCGCGAGATCGAGATTTCGCACAAGGCGGGTATGCTGAACCGAATTGACCGCGTGACGGCCAGCAGCCTCGGTCGCGAGATCAACAAGAACTACTGCGAGAACATCTTCGTCGATGTGAACGGAACGCGGCAAATGCTGCAAGTCGCGTCGCTTTTCTTCCAAGCCGTTCCTTGGTCTGACAAAGCAATGGCCGAAGTGCTGCTCGACGTTGCGAAGACTTCAATCAACGTGCTGTCAGCAGACCTCGAAACCTGATAACGTGCCCCGACACCGGCGGCGCGGGTGTCGGGCGCTGGTCGCAGACGTTCGCCTCGCGGACAGGAACAACGGCGAAGGACGGAACGGCAGGCAATGGCGAACAGATCACACAGGAACGCAGGGCACCGGGCGATGAACGCCCTCAAGAAGGCTGGCGGCAAACACTCGTCCGAAGGTCTGGTGAGCTATGAGGTGCCAACCAAGACACGGCACGTCGTCGGCGTCAGCGATTGCCTAGACACCCTCGCAGCTATCCCCGACAACTCCATTCAGCTTATCGTCTGCGATCCGCCCTATAATATTCAGCTGGCCGATTGGGACAGCCATTCCAATTATCTCGACTGGGCGAAAGATTGGCTTGCAGAAGCCGAGCGCGTTTTGTCGCCCAGCGGCAGCATCGCGATCTTCGGGGGATTACAGTATCAGAACGAGGCAGGATCGGGCGATCTCCTTACATTGATTTCGCATCTTCGCCATAACAGCAAGATGCTCTTGGCGAACCTCATCATTTGGAACTATCCGAACGGTATGAGTGCGCATCGCTTCTTCGCGAACAGGCACGAGGAAGTCGCGTGGTTTGCAAAGTCGAATAAGTATTTCTTCGACCTCGACGCGGTTCGTGAACCCTTCGACGAGCAAACGAAGAAGGCCTATCTCAAGGATAAGCGCCTAAATCCCGAGTCTGTCGAGAAAGGTCGCAACCCGACAAACGTCTGGCGGATGCCGCGGCTGAATGGCAACTCGAAAGAGCGCGTAGGCCACCCGACCCAAAAGCCTGCCGTGGTAATCGAACGGCTTGTTCGGGCGCTGTCCTACCCTGGCTCGACCGTGCTCGACTTCTTTGCAGGTAGCGGCGTTACGACCCGCGTCGCCATTCAGGAAGGTCGCAACAGTATTTCTTTCGACAAAGACCCAATCTTTGAGGAATACCTGAGCAAGCAGTTGGGAATGATTACTCCCTCGAACCTGCTCAAGACCGTCCCCGAATATGAGATCGTGACGGGCCTTGAGAATATCGCGACCGACGACAGCGGACAGCGCCCAATCGTGGACGCGGCGGAGTGATCCTCACCACAGCTTTGCGCGCATACGCGCGCGAGGCAAAACTTCATTTCTGAAAGATCATCCAGTGATCGGTGCTGCAAATGCTGCACGGTTCCTTGGCATGGTTGGTGCTGCAAATGATGCGCTGCGACACGACAAGTGAACTTTTTCCAAATCGCCTTCGCGCGCGCGTCATGCGCGTGTGCGCGTGCGGTGGTCTGCTCCACGTTCAACCGCCGCACCTGCAATAAAGTCCGTTGGTCAGTCGTCACCTCGCAGAGCGCGTCAGCGAAGGCGATAGTCGCTGTCGCCCCGTGTGGGTAGGGGCGCGCCTTGAGACGCGCAGACAGGCCCGCTTTCGCTGCGTCTCTGGGTTGGTCACAGCGCGCTCAATAGTAGCCCCGCAAATGGCTGACTTCGATCCGCTGCGACTTTAGGTGTTGCGATGCGAACGCCCCGACGATCAGAGAAATGCCAAGATCGCCGTGACCGGATCCTTTGCGCCCCTGCGTGATGATCTGATTGCCAGCAGCCGTCGTCTGCATCGTGAAGGACGCGAGGTCGGCTTCGATCTCGGCGCGCAGCGGGCAGTCATGGGCAAACTTGATCTCGCCCGCAGCGAACAGGACGGCCAACGTCTCGACCATCGCTGTCTTGCCCGCGTTGATGTAACGCCCCTTCTTCGACCACTCCTGCCCGCCCGTCATCTGGATCGCGAAGTGCGGCACGTTCTGCTCGTGGAGCATGTCCGAGACGACGCGCCCGATGGACGTGCCGTCAATGACGAGTTCCGACTTGCCCCCGAACGGCGGCGCGTTCTTGAGGCGGATTAGGTGATCGACCACATCGACGTAGGACACGCCGCGGAACCTGTCCGCATAGACGACCGTGCGTTCGCGCGGCCCAAGGATCACGCGACCCGCATCGACCGTGGGAAGGACTTGATCCTTGATGATGCAGACCGCCGAGAAGTCGTGTGCTTGTCCCAAATCCGCCGATACCCAATACTTTTGGTGTCCCGTCACGCGCGGGATTGCCGGGTCGTGGTGCGTCTCGTTGATAACCCGACCATCGGGCATGAAAACGAGGTCTAGAGTCTCGGACATATCGCGCTCTCAGTGCTTGTGGCTTGTTCGATGATGGACAGATCGAAGTAGGCGAGGCCATCGGCCAACATCTCAACGTCGATCTCCTGCTTGAACCGCGTCGCGGACAAGGTGCGGCGCATTCGCTCGACCTTTTCTGCAAGTCGCGGAATGTCCGTTCCTTTGACGACGATCCGCTGAATACCGTCGTCGGGTTTCGCGTCGAGGAACAGTTTCGCGAAGTAGTTGTCGCGCCCGGCGGGCGTGGACGAGAAATACACCTGACCCTGCGCCGTGAGCATCGGGAGGACGCCCGAGATAAGCGTCTCCCCTCGCACTTCCTCCGTGTCGTCGCCTTTCAAGAACGCGCACTCGTCGATGATGAGAAGGGACACAGACGGGAATCCGCGAATGGTGTCGGACGTTGACGGGAGCGCGACGACGCGCGCTCCGTTCGACATTTCGAGTTCCGTCAGCGTCGAGCGCGTGATGACGAGGTCTGTGCGCCGAAGCTGCCGCCCGATCTCGCGGGCGATGATCTTCGCCTGACGTTCTGCGGGCGCGATGCAGATAGTCAGCGATTCCGGGATATGCAGTTCCTCGACGGAACGCGCGGCGAGAACAGAAGTCTTGCCCGCCTGACGGGACACGCGGCAGGCGACCTCCGAAGCCCGCGTCGTGAACATCTCGACTTGCCACGGGTCAGGCTTATGCCCGATCCAATGGGCGAGACGCGCCTTCGGGTCGAGCTGGCGTTCAAGATCGTCGAACCAAGGCAGGAGCGCGTCAAATGGCATTGCTGCCCTCGCGCGTGATGGACAACGCCTCGCGACGCATCTTGCGCAGGAAGGGTTCGCGAGCTTCTGGAACCTCGTCGCAGACTTCCCGAATGATGCGTTTGAGTGTTACCCATTCGGCGCTTTCTGACAGCTTGACCTCGACAGTCAGCGACGTTGCCATCTTCCCGTGCATGGTCGCAATGTCCCGAAGGATGCGGCGAAGGCCTTCGGCCGCGGACAAGGTGAACCCGTCGTCTTCGTTTTCCTCTGCCCGCGCGATGATCTTCTCGACCCGCTTCGCCAACGACTCGTAGGTGCGGGCAACGTCCATGCGGTCCTCGTTGAGAACCGCCGTGTCGCCTTCGATCTTGGAAATGCGCACCTCGGCCAGCGTCGCGCGCACCATTTCCTCCGTGATATGCTCCTTGCGGAAACGAACGATGGAATCCGGGTGCATCCCGAGACGTTTCGCGACTTGCGCCTTCGACATGCCACCCGGCAATCCCTGCTCGCCCAAGATGATCTGCTTGATGATCGTCTTGCGCTCTGGGTGCATGAGGATCGTGTTCTTGCGTCCGGGGCCTTTCATTTCAGATAAGACCCCCGACTTGCGTTGAGCGATGCGCCTTGTCCGCCATAAGTTCGCGATACTGCTGAACCGAATTGGTCAGCGCATCCCATTCGACTTCGGAGACATCAACGAGATGATCGTGGACAAAGTTTGCCGCTTCTTCCCGGACGCCAGCCGCGAGCAGATCGCTTCGCAACTGACCCGGCTTCACCCCGGCCAGGTATCCCTCAGCCGATGCGGCGAGAAGCGCGATCCAGTGATGATGCAAGCTCTCGCTGTCTAGGCGGAACACCTCGCCAAAGGCATCAATCCGACCGTCATCGTGGACATAGACCAACTGCCCGAGGGCGTCGTGGGTGATCTGAAAGGCCCACGTCAGGCAAGCCCGTTCCTCAGGCGTCAGCATCAGACGTGCCCTCCTGCGCCGCTTTCTCCATGAGCGCGAACTTCTGACGCGCATGGGGCGGAAGGTCTGCGGGATCGTGGAACGCGCGGACGCGGTAGCCTTCGCGCTCTGCCGCAAGACGGCGCTGAACGAAGCCGTTGCCGCCCATCATGTCCGCGCGGACGTAGCGAACCCTTTCGTGCGAGTCGTCAAAAGTGACAACTTTTGTCGGAGTAACCCCGCGTCTGCCCGTGTTGCGGATCGTCGGGTCGCGGTCGCTGTTATCGACGACGCGCAAGGTCACGCCTGCGGCTTCCGCGCGCGCTTTGGCTTCGCGATACTTCGCGGGGTCTCGCGCGGATTGCCGGTCGATCACATGACCTTGTTGCGTCCCTGCAAGGGACAGCTTGCCCTCCGCGTCCCGCGAAAAGCCTGCATCCCTATAGGCCTGTTCGCGCTGCTCCGCGTCGAGTTTCGCGAGCAGCTTGTCGATGGATGCGAGCGGGTCCGGCTTCTTCGTCTCGGCCAGCTTGTCGAGCAGTTCCGCGTTCTTCTTCTTGAGGCCGTCGATCTGGGTTTCGACCGATTGCGCGATCTTCGGAAGCAGGGCGTCGAGAAGTTTCGGCGCGAGAGCATCAATCAGCGCCTGCGCGTGGTCGTCGTTTTGGTTTGGCATGTCGTTCCTCTCTGAACAAAAACGGCAGGCCCTGATCGGACCTGCCATTCTCAACCACAGAGAGGATAGCAAGCCTAACCTGCCGATGCGGAAACGATATGCGCTTTCGAGGAAGTGCGAGACACGAGAACAAGGTGGAAGTCGGATTGAAAAAGGTGGAAGTCAGGCAGGAATCTCTATTCCGAGGTAGAGCCAATCGTCTTCGGGATCGCGCGGTGGCATCATCCAGGGTTTCGCGGGTTTCAGCCGAGGGCGGATAGGTTTAGACGGCGCAGGCGCTCTCGGGACGAGGATCGGCGTCGGTGCGGGGCATCGTCGATTCCGCGTCCGCGCCTCGTGTGCTGCTTTCTCGCGCGCGATCTGCTCCGCCCACAGGTCGCGCGCGAGACCGATGCCTTTGCCGATGCTCGCGGGCGGGAGGGTCGTTCCGTCGAGGATCGCGATGATCGACCGGCGCACCTGATCTGGATCGTAGTCGATCAAGAGGCAGAGTTCTGCGCGTCGCCGTGCCCATCCGCCTGTCGCGTCGGTCAGGAAGTAGAGGGCTTCGCGGCGAGCAAGCGAGCTTTCTTCATCGGTCGATGCGTGAGGCTTGCCGATGAAAAGGTCTGTGACCGCTTGCCCGATGATGGCTTGGAGCAGGCGCTTCTCTGGCGTCATACGAGCGGGAACAGGTTCGGATAGGGAACGAGGAACGAGCCGACGGGCGACACAACGTCGATGCCTGTGGGGCGGCGCACGAGCAGGACGTTCGAGGCGGTGTGGTTTTGCTTGGTCGGTTCGGCCAGAATCGCCCGCAGTCCGTCGCGGAGCGTGTCCGCAGGGGTCGGGAGCGGGAAGTCGGTCGTCGAAGAAATGGTGACGGCGTGGAGGGCGCACGTCGTGCCGAGGTCGGTCAGGGTGATCTGCATGAGGGAGTTTCCAAGTTAGGCGGACGGAAGGCTTGAAAGGTTCGGCGCACAACCTCCCGTCCAGTGAGCCGATGCGCGCTATGACGTGATAAGTCGGCTCACAGAAATTCTGTAAAATATCCGAGGTGGAGGACCGGGGAGAATTAGATGGAAATGGAGGGGTCAGGCGTCACGGTGTCGGGCGCGGTGTTCATCACGAGGCTTGGGTTCGAGAATTGCGTTTTGACGGTGATACTCCCGCCACCGCGCGGCTAAAGCGCGGTCAGTGAGGCTCTTGGTCGCGTTCTTGTTCGCGACGATTGCCACGTCTTCAACCGCTAGGCCTTCCTGTTCGAGCCAGCCGTCCATTAGGTCTTTGAACTCGACGCCGACGTGATCGACTTCCCATCCGTGCGGGAGGCTCGGCATAGCCGTCTGGTCATGAACCTCGTCACGCAAGCAATCGTTAAGCAGGGCGCGCGGCCCTTGCTTGCTGACGCCAAAGCACATCGGGTCTCGGCCCCAGAAATGCGCGTGCCAGTTGGGTTGATGCCTCCCGAAGCGGGTCGGGACAAGCTGCATGGAGAACAACACAGGGTCGTCAGGATGCAGCAGCTTTGCCCTGAATATGTCGAGCAGGATCAGGTGTTCGAGGGGCGTCGCGATTGCCGACCGCTTCCCCGCAGCCACCTCCTGCATGACCGCAGACGGTTTAATGAAAGCCATCTGGTCCTTGACGAGGTGCGGGACGTTAGGCGCAAGACGAGGGGTGATCGGCATGGGTCTACAAGATGATGGCAACGTGGGCGCATTATGAAAGGCCCGAACGCTTCGATACACCGTGCGACGAGGTAAGACCTTGGTTCATCAGCAGACCGCGTGGCTTGGGGCGTGAGGCGGAGAGCGTGGTTTGCCCTGTGTCGGGTCGGAAAACTTCGACACGCCCGGCGCTGACGCGCTTTGCCGGGGCGCTGACGCGCAGCAGGCGAGCTTGGGCCTGCGCCATGCAGTTGTGCGGTCATCGCAGCGTTCTGCGATAGATACGTCACCATTGGTGACATATTCTGCGGCTGCATATCGCCTTGTTGCAGAGACCGCGCGCTCTGCAACATGCGCCGCGCCATTGTGCTTGTAAAAGAATCGGTTGGCGGGCGGGAGCAATTGTATGCTTCGCAATTGCTCATTTCGGCACGGGCTAGTTGCGACCAAGTCGCAACAAAAGAAGGTAGAGAGCGCGCCACCAGCTAGGGTCAACCCGGCAGCCTCGGCATGGCAATTTAAACTACAACTCGTCTTTATAGAGAGAGTCTCCGTTAGCGCGAGTTGTAGTTTAAATCCTGCGCTCACGCTGCCCTGACACGGACCCCGATCTGCTTCCAATCGAACCAGAATCCTGCATCCGTGCGCTGCTCGCCACGCGGCACATACCCGTCCTCGTCGAACCATGCCTCCCGCTCGAACGCCTCCTTGAGCGCGCGCATCTCGGTAACATGCTCACTCTGCGACGCCATCGCCTCGAACCTCTCCGCATTGTCGTCCTTCCGAAGGACAGGTTCCCGCCATGCGACGACAGGCACACGGTCGCACAGCCAGCGCCAACCCCCATCCGCGATCCAGACGCGGGACCACTGTTTCTCTCCCTGCAACCGCACCTCAATGAACTCGGCATCCCGTACCATCGCCCAGCCGAACAGATCGCCAACGGCGTCCTTCACCCCTTGCCCCGACATGCCCGCGAACTTGCGAAACAGCTTCTGCGCGAGGCCCGCCGACGCAACCCGAACAGGCGCGGTCAGATATTCCTGTTCCTCCGGCTTCAAGTCGTTGAAACTTTCGACCTCATCGACCTCATCGACCTTCACCGGCAGCGGCATGTTCGAGAACAGGCGTATCTCGCACCCTTGCCTGACATGCCGCGCCCGTGCCGCGGCCTGCATCATCGCACCCTCGCAGATGACCCACCGAACATCTTCCACGCGCGGATCGACATGTCGCTCGGCCCATGTCATGCCCGCACCACCGAACAACGCGAACGGTCGTTTCGGATACCATTCCCCGACCTGCACGATAGGCAAGCCGTCCTGGTGGATCGCCCGCGCCATGTCCTCAACGTCACTCGGCGCAGGCAACGGACGGCCTACAATGTCAATCTTGCCACCGGCCCAATCGTTCAACCCTTCGACCGCGTTGAACCAACCCGACAACGGCACGTCCTGCTCCCGTAGCGCCTTGTATGAGAACAGATGCCGCCCTTGCGAGATTGCCGTCACGTCCTCGCGAAACTGCCGCGCCTTTTCGGCCTTCGCCTTGTCGCTCTCGGCATATTCCTCGACGCGGTCGCCTGTGCCGTAGAGCAGCGCCGTCTTCGACGCATCAACGACGATCTGCGTCACCTTCGCGTCCTTGTGCTTCTCGACTTCAATCGTCACCCACTCGTCCACCGGCAACACGGCCTCGACCATGGAACGCTTGATCGTGGCTGACAGCACGAGCACAGGCACCTTCGGTCGGTTGGTCTCGGCATCCCACGGAATGCCCGCGATGCGCTGCCGCCAATTCAGCCACACACCGTCCTTGACGCGGCGGAGCCTGTTCATCGACCCGACCGCAATCGCATCACGCAGGCGACGCCAGAAGGAGGCGTAGAGGTGCCATTGCGCGTCGTAATCGACAGCCTTCGCAAGCGCCTCGCTGGCCGACATGTCAGGCGTAATCTCGACCTGCGGTGCGAGGGCTTCTTCGGCTTTGATTAGCTCTTTGCAGACATCGACCGTGAACCCAGCAGCCGTCAGTTGTTCAAGGGTCATGCCTGCCTTGTGAACCTGCGCGAAGCGAAGCAGCCATTCGCCCATGTCGTGGCGGGTTAGGTCGCACAGGTCTTTGACCTTGACGAAGGACCGCTTGATGAGCGCGGCTAGGAAGTTCTCGTCGATCACGACGAAGTTCGGGACGCGCGATTGTTCACCCTCCTTCGCGATCTGTAGCGGCAGGTGCGCGTGGGTCCGAATCCGCAGGTCGTGGGTCAACGACTTGTCCCATTGGTCCCACCATAGACAGCCCGAACGATGCTCGCACCGCGCCTCACCGTCGTCGCAGAACGATTTCCGGGTCTCCTTGATGATGCCTTGCACCTTCGAGATGGCTTCGTGCTTGTGACAGACGGGGATGCCACGAACCTCCTGCGCGCGACCATATTCCGTGTATGCGCTCATCCCCTGCGCCCGCGCGTCGGATTCGATCTGTGCAGATAGGTTATGGTTCGGCACGTAGAGGTCGGTCAGGAACATGTCGTTGACGTGCGCGGCATAGCGCGTCTCGACGCCGAGCCAGTAAAGCGCCCAATAGGTCTTTCCGAGTCCCGCGTCGGCTTCGATCACTTTCACGCCGGGGGTGCGAGATTCGACGAACGTCTTGATCTCGTCACTTAGCCTCCGCGTCGCCTCGTCGAATGGCACTTCCTGCCGCGTCACCGGGAACACTTTCCGCTTCCGTCGAGCGCCGCGCACCTTCGGGAACCGGGCCTGAATGTAGGACAGCCCGAACGCACGCTGGTTCGCCGCTGACACACCGAGCCTCGCATACTCGTCCTTTAACGCGCCCCAGCACTCCGTATAGACCGACGACGGGAACGCCGTGCGATAGGCGCGCATGAAGTCGAAGACGCTGTTGTGCCGCTGACCGTCATCCCAGCGCAGCGTCGGCATCTGCCCGAGTGTGACCGCAGGCGCGATCTCAACCTCGATCATGTCAGGCAGGCGCGGGATCGGCGCGGGGCCGGTCTTGCCATCGACGAGGAAGGCGCGCACGGGGTGCGGATCGTCGAGTCCTTTCAGCGTCGGACGCGCTGTGAAGATGAACCCTGACGGCTTGTAGATGCCATAGTCGATGAACTTCCGCTCCGCGCCGATGCGCATGGCAAGTTCCGTGTTCCAGTGTTCCGCATGAATCTGCATCGCGGTCAGGTCCATCGGCTCGACCTCGAACGCAACGCGCAGGCGATGCCCTGGCTTGAAGCCAGCGGAGGGCGAGAAGGCATAGACGAAGCGTCGGCCATGCAGGAACGGGAAGGCGAAAACGACGGCCTCCTCAGGCGTCCCCTCGAAGTCGAGCGAGTCGAGGTCGGCTAGGAAAAGGTTCGTCGGTTCGTCCTCGAAGTCGAGGCCCGTGCGCCCGCCACGGTCGATCAGCGGACGGCCAAGCACGATGGCCGCTGTAGGCACGTCCGCAAGCCGGTTCAGCAGGTCGCAGACGCCTTGCAGGTCGTGAACCTCATGGTCCTCGTAGATGAACTTGTTCGCGTATCGGAAGCCCTCGGACGCCTCGTCCTGTTCTGGGCCGTTATCGCCCGCGCGCCACACCTTGCGCAGTTCGTGAGTCGTGCTTGTCGCCGTGTAAATCTGCATCGTCCATATGGACGACCACCTGCAACTCCGGTCGATTGCTGCCCCGCGTCATGCTATAAGCGAGTTGTTCCGAAACGCTCTGCGCAGGGCGTATGCAATCGACGGGGTGGCGAGTGATCGCCGCCCCTTTCCCTTAGTGTTCGATCTTGTGGGACTGTGCCCACGCGATAACGGCTTCCCGTTCATACAGGATCGACCGCGCGGAGAGGTGCATATAGGGCGGGCCGATCCGCTCCTTGCGCCACTCATACAAGCGGTCGGGCGACATTCCGAGGAACGCCGCGCACTGCGCCGTGTTCATCATCGCGGGCGCGAGCGCACCGTCGAGGCGCGCCGTCAGCGCCCTCACGTCTTCGCGCAGTGCGCGCACTTCATCAGCGAGATCCATTCAACAGGCTCCGGTCTCTCTGCGTTCGAGACGGTGCGCTCTGTTGATCTGCATCGGTTCGCGCCCTTGGCCGAGACCGCATCCGATGCAGCGCGTCTCGGGGATCACTCACGACGGGGGTTGATGGCGACAGCCTGCCTCTACCGACAGATTGCCGCCCCGTCGCGTCAGTGAACATAGTCAGGGAGTTTGATGCGCTCAATCAGGGAATCAGGTGTTGAACCACATTCCATGATAATGCGCTCGGCAATGCGGTTCGCGTCGTCGTGGTTGGCCGACCCCTGATCGTAGATGTCTTGCACCTTCTTCGGTGTGTCCCCGCGCAACTCGTCGATGATGTATTCGGGGAGTCGCGCGCGGCGCGCGGCCGTCGTGAACAGGCGGCGACAATCGTGCTGACGGAGGACTTTGACTTTCGTGGCATCGTCGCCTTCGCCTATCGTGATCGTGCGGGCCATGAGCTGATCCATGTGACCCGTCTTCGAGTCAGCCGGGAACACATATCCCTCGCGATGCGGAAGCACGGTCAACGCCTCGATCAGCACGTCCGCGATAGGGAACGTCCGCGACAGGCCGTTCTTCATCTCGTCGAGGGTGATAGTCTTTCGGGTCAGGTTCACCTGCTCCCATGTCAGGGTGCGGACGTTGAGGGAACGGAAGCCTGTGAACAGCATGGTCAGCCATGCCGTCCGCGTGATGAGGCTCCGCGTGTCCATGATGAGGTCGAGGGCGGGCCATTTGTCCTTCGGGTCGAACAGGACAGCGGACGATGTCTTGTGCTTCTGCGACACCTTCAAGTCAGCCGACACGTCGAAGCAGCGCCGCACGATAGCCGCACGACGGAACGCCATCTTGATGATCTGCACGAGGTGCTTCGCCGTCGAGGGCGTCTTGCCACGTATCGCGCTCTCGAGCATCGGCAGCGTGATCTGTTCGATGGGTTTCGTGAACAGGTCGGCAAGGTGGTTCTTGATCTGCAATCGGTAGGTCGCGATTGTCGCCTCCTTCGCGTGGGAGCGGGCAACGTGCGACTCGAAGGCGTCCATGAGGGTCGCGACCTTCGTTGACGCGGCATCCGTGCCCGTCATGAGTTCCGCGATACGCTGCTTCGCGACTTCCTCGGCTTGATGCCCGGTCGGGATCGCGGGCCAATCTCCGAGCTTGATCGAGCGCACCTTGCCGTCGATCCGCTTCGACAGAATCCACAGCTTCGTGCGGGCACCGACAGCCAAGCGGATGCCCTTCAAGGCATCGCCGTCGTGGGAGTAGAACACTGTCCCCGTATCCGGGTGTTTGACCTTCGCGATCTCGGGGCGGGAGGTTAGCTTGATCGTGGGCATGTCATCCTCTGCAACATTCTCTGCAACATTCAGTCCCGACACAGTACGATCCAAACCGAAAGTGACCAACTTGTTTTTTGTTGCAGAGGCGTTAATGCCCCTGTTTTGTTGCGTTTCCCCCGATCAATCCCGACGACGACGGACCGACACCATGCCTCTGTTAATCAATTGGTCGTAGGTTCGATCCCTACCGCCGGAGCCATCTTCTTCACCCTCCCCGCGAACCCGCGCCGTGCGCGGCGTCACTGGCAGATCCTGTAGCCTCCGTTCCGGGCCTTCACGTCGAGGTGGAGGTGGTCGGCATGGGCGGCGTTGGTGCCGGGGCCGAGGACGGTGGTGAAGGACAGGCAGGCGCCTCCGCGGGCCGCGCGTTGGAAGGCTTCCTCGATGGTGGCGGTGTCGGCGCGGGGCTCGACGGCGAGTGCGCCGCCCCCTTCGAAGCGAAAGCCCATCACGTCGATGGCGTTGCCGAACGCGTGTTCCGACAGCTTGCCGCTGGCCACACCGCCGCGGGCGCGGCAGACATAGGTCGAGCCGTGATCGATCGCCGAGAGATCGCCGTAATCGCCGGCGAGCCGGGCGGCGGGCGCGACCGTCACCGACACCCATTCGGCCAGAGCGCGCGCCGTTTCGCAGCGCATCACCGCATCGGGGCGCAGGGCGACGCCGGGCAGGATCTCAGCCACCTCGACGGGGTTCGCGATGCCGCAATCGCGCAGCTCTCCGCCCAAGGGGTCGAGGGTCTCGTAGACGGTGCCCAGACTGTCGAGATCGGCGAGGCAGGCCGCGAGATCCTCGGGATCTTCGCGCAGCACCTCCCATTGGGGGGCGGTCTCGGCCGGGTCGGCATCCGCATCGGCTGCGGTCTCGGCATCGGGGGCGGGGCCGGCATCGGGGGCGTCGGGGGCCACCTCGTCGGCGCGGTCCTCGGGGTCGGGACGCGGCGCGGGGGCGGGCGAGGTTTCGGGCGGCGGTGCCGCCTCGGGCGTGGCGCTATCGCCCTCCTGCTGCGCGATTGCGGCAAGGGGCAGGGCGGTGGCCAGCGTGGCGATCAGCAGCCCTCTCATTCGCGGAACTCCACCGTCACGCCGGGCGACACGATATGCGCAAGCTCGGTCGCGTCCCAGTTGGTCATCCGCACGCAGCCATGGCTTGCCGCGGTGAACAGCTCGGACGGGTGCGCCCAGCCGTGGATGCCGTAGGTCGGTTTCGACAGGTCGATCCAGATGCGGCCCACGGGGTTGTTCGGGCCGGGCGGGATCTGCAATACCTCGTCATTGTCGCCCTGCTGGAAATTCTCGTCGGGGCGGTAGGTATAGACCGGCTCGACCGCGACCGCCTTGACCTCGTGCGTGCCGCTGGGCGACGGCAACTGGTCGGAACCGACCGTGACGGGATAATCCGAAACGATCTCGCCGTTCTCGCCGAAGGCCGTCAGGCGCTGGTCGGATTTGTCGATGACGATGCGCGCGATGGGTTCGCTCACGTCCTCGCCGGGGTCCATCACCGCGATGGTGCGGCCGGGGTCGAAGGTTCCGCCGCCATTCAGCGCGATCAGGAAATCCTCGTCCATGTGGAACCGCTCGGCCAGTTTCTCGGTCACGCGCAGATAGGCCAGCCGGTCCATCTCGGCGCGCTCGGCATAGTCGTCGGGAATGGCATCGACGAGCCCCGAGGCATCCTCGGCCGTGATCGTGTAGGATTGCGTCAGCCCCGTGGCGTCGGGGCCGCCCAGTGCGCGCCAGAGGTCGGGGTCCATCGCGCCGTCGGGCTCGAGCCCCGCGCGCCGCTCGAAGGCGAGGATGGCGGTGCGCGACATGCCGCCCTTCCAGCCGTCGATGACGCCGGGCGAGGTGCCCGCGCGGTCGAGCAGGGTCTGCACCTTGGCCGTCAGCGCGCTCTGGCCCTCGGGGAGGGCCCCGCCGTCATAGGTGGCCGCGTCGATGGCCGTGGCGTCGAAGGGCAGCGATTGCGCAGCGACAGGTGTGGCCGCCAATCCAAGGGCGGGGGCGAGGGCGGCGGCGAGCACGGGGGCAAGGCGCATGGGCTGGTCTCCTGCGATAAGGGTCGGGGGGCCAACGCGACCGGGCGCCGCGGGGTCCGTCATCGCCCGTGGCACAGGGCGGGCGTGGGGCCGGTCCGGGCGCAAGGGATAGGCGCCGCCCCATGTTTTCTGCCGCCATGCGCCCCGCCCGCGCAATTTTGCGACGGCTGCCACGAAGCTCTGGACTTTTCGTTCCGTTTGGTGGAATTTGATCCAGCAAAGGGCCGAGCGCGGTCCAGGGCAATAGCGCCCCGCAGTTCTTCGGCTCGTCCGAAGGTGCGGGGCTTTTTTCGTTTCGGGGGGGACGATGCGTCTGAGGCTTGGCCTGATCTTTTCCACCAGCGGCAGCTATGCCGCGCTCGGGCAAAGCGCGCTGGCCGGCGCGCTCGGCGCGATCGAGGCGCTGGCCGAGGCGGGACAGGTCGAGATCGAGCCGGTGATCCGCGATCCGGGCGGCGATGTCGCCCGCTACGAGGCGCAGGCGGCCGAGCTGTTGCAGGACGGGGTGCGTCATATCCTCGGGGCGATCACGTCATGGAGCCGCAAGGACATGATCCCGGTGCTCGAGCGGGGCGGCGGGCTGCTGTGGTATCCGTGCCCCTACGAAGGGTTCGAGTGCAGCGATCATGTCGTCTATCTCGGCGCCGCGCCGAACCATCATGTCGTGCCCGCGACCGACTGGATCGTGTCGCAGGATCTCGGGCGGGTCTATCTCGTGGGGTCGAACTATGTCTGGGGGTGGGAGACGTTGCGCCTGGCGCGCGAGCGGCTTCAGGCGCGTGGCGTCGAGGTGGTGGGCGAGCGTTTCGTGCCGCTCGGCTCGGTCGCGCATGCCCATGTCGTCGACGAGATCCGCGCCCTGCGCCCCGATTGCGTGATCGACAGCCTCATCGGCCCGTCCAACGCCAGCTTTCTGAACGATCTGGCCGCCGCGATCGACGCCGGTGCGCGGCCCCGGCTCGTGAGTTTCAACCAGACCGAGGCCGATCTCGACGCGCTGGGCCCGGCCGCCGACGGGCTCGTGTCGGCGGGCAGCTTCTTCGAGGAGGAGGCCGACCCGCGCCTGCTGCGCGCCGCGCGCGACCGTGCGCCCAACGGGCGGGTCTCGGCCTTTCTGGCCAGCGCCTATGCGGCGGTCGAGCTTTTCGCCGCCGCCTCGACAAAGGCGGGCGGCGACGATCCGCGGGCGGTGTTCGCGGCGCTTTCTGCCGGGCCTCTGCCCACCGCGATGGGTCCGATCCACGTCGATCCGGTGATGCGCCATGCGGGGCTCGCGCCGCGGCTGGCGCAGGCGGGGCAGGGGCAATTCCGCATCATAAACCGCGCGGCGTCGCCGGTCGCGGCCGATCCCTATCTCACGGGCGACGCCGTGCCGCCGCCACCCGCACGCGCCGAGCTGAGGGTGGTGCGATGAGCCAGGCGGTCATGCACAATTTCACCGGCCGCCGCGCCATCGTGCTGCACCATGCCGACGAGCCGCTGCGCCGCATCTCCGAGCGCTGCGCGCGGCTGGGTGTCGCCGCCGTGCCGCGGCGCGATACGGTCGGTCCTGCCTGCATGGAGGGGATCGACATGGTGATCCTCGACATCGACACCGGCCATGACGCGCAGCTTCCCTGGGCCGCGGGGCAGGCACCGGTGCCCGTGGTCGGGCTGATCGGGTCGGAAAGCCCCGGCCGCCTCGCCTGGGCTCTGGGCCAGCAGGTCGACGCCTTTCTGCCGCTCTCGGCCATCGGCACGCTGTTCTCGGCGCTGGTCATCGCGCATGACCGTTTCGCCGCGCGCGAGGCGCAGCGCGCCCGCGAGGCCGAGCTTGCCGCGCAGCGCAGCGGCCGGCTCGACGTGATCCGGGCCGTGCTGGCGCTGATGGAGGGGGGCCGCGACGAGGCGCTCGCGCTCAAGCAGTTGCGCGCGTTCGCCATGGTGGAGCGTATCCCGATCGAGGACGCCGCCCGCAGGGTTCTGGCGCAGCACCCCGCCACGCGGGCGGGCAAGCGATGAGCGCGGCGGTCGATCCCGCGCGGCCGCCCCGCCGCGGCCGCGCGCGCGAGGTCTGGTCACAGCTTTTGCGCCGGCCCCGTGCGGTGTTCGGGCTGACGATCATCGCGATCATGGTCTTCGCGGCCGTTTTCGCGCCGCTCATCATGCCGCAGGACCCGTTCGCGCAGAATTTCGACGGGCTCGACCTGATGGGCGCGCCGCTGCCGCCGGGGGGCGATTACCTGCTCGGCAGCGACCTTCTGGGGCGCGACCTGTTCTCGCGTCTGATCCTCGGGACGCGCACATCGCTCATCATCGGGGTGCTGGCCAATGGCATCGCGGTGCTGCTGGGTGCGGGCGTCGGCATCACCGCGGGCTATTTCGGCGGCTGGACGGCGGCGATCCTGATGCGGTTCACCGACCTCATGATGGCCTTTCCGGCGCTGCTGCTGGCCATCGTGCTGGCGGCGATCTTTCAACCCTCGCTGTTGATCGTGGCGCTGGTGATCGCGATGGTGAACTGGGTCCAGATGAGCCGCGTCATCTATACCGAAACCCGCAGCCTGGCCGAGCGCGAGTTCATCCAGGTGCAGCGCGCCATCGGCTCGGGCACCTTCCGCATCCTGCTGCGCCACCTGCTGCCGCATCTTCTGTCGTCGATCATCGTCTTCGGCACGCTTGGCATCTCGACCACGGTGCTGCTCGAGGCGACGCTGAGCTATCTCGGCGTCGGGGTGCAGCCGCCGATCCCGTCCTGGGGCAACATCATCTACGAGAACCAGACCTATTTCTCGACCGCACCCTGGCTCGTGTTCTTTCCTGGCCTGCTGATCGTGCTGCTGGCACTGGCCTTCAACCTCGTGGGCGACGCGTTGCGCGACATCCTCGACCCGACGCTCAAGGGGCGGCACTGATGGGCGGCTACCTGGTCCGGCGCTTGTTCGAAAGCGTGCTGATCCTGCTGGGGATCACCTTCGTCACCTTCATCCTGCTCTATCTCGTGCCCGCCGATCCCGCGCGCCAGATCGCCGGGCGCGCGGCCACGGCCGAGACGGTGGCCAATATCCGCGACCAACTCGGGCTGAACGACCCGCTTTTCGTGCAGTACTGGCGCTATCTGTCGGGGCTGGCGCAGGGCGACATGGGGCGCTCATATCTCCAGCGTGCCGAGGTCTCGTCGCTGATCGCCGCGCGCCTGCCCGCCAGCCTGATGCTGATGGTCTCGGCCATCCTTACCGAGCTCGCGATCGGACTGACCATCGGTGTCGTGGCCGCGCTCAGGCGCAACCGGCCCGCCGATCACGGGCTGATGATCTTTTCCTTCGTCGCGATCTCGGCGCCGCAATTCGTGCTGGGCATCCTGCTGCTCTACGTCTTCGCGGTGCAGCTCGGCTGGTTTCCCATCGGCGGCTACGGCACCTGGGCGCATTTCGTGCTGCCCTCGCTGACGCTGGGGCTGCTGGGGGCGGGGTGGTATTCGCGGATGATGCGCTCGTCGATGATCGAGGTGCTGAACCAGGATCTCGTGCGCACCGCCCGCGCCAAGGGGCTGTCCAAGCTCAGGATCGTGACCCGCCACGTCATGCCCAACGCCATCCTGCCGATCATCGCCATGATCGGGATCGACATCGGCCTGTTCATGTCGGGCATCGTCGTCGTCGAAAGCGTGTTCGGATGGCCTGGCATCGGCCAGCTTGCCTGGCAGGCCATCCAGCGCGTCGACATCCCCGTGATCATGGGTGTGACCATGGTTTCGGCCACGGCCATCGTGCTGGGCAACCTGCTGGCCGATCTCGTGGCCCCGCTCATCGACCCCCGCATCAAGACAAAATAACCCCAACAGGAGACCAGACCATGAAGACCATGCTTCTTTCCGGTATCGCCGCGCTGGCGCTCGGCGCCTCGGGCGCGCTGGCCCAGGTCGATCAGGACGCCCCGCAGGGCGGCGAGATGACCGTCACCTACCAAGACGACGTGGCGACGCTCGACCCCGCCATCGGCTATGACTGGCAGAACTGGTCGATGATCAAGTCGCTCTTCGACGGGCTGACGGGCTACGAGCCGGGCACGACCAAACTGCGCAACGAACTCGCCGAAAGCCACGAGATCAGCGAGGACGGGCTGACCCATACCTTCAAGCTCAAGGACGGGATCACCTTTCACAACGGTCGCGAGATCACGGCTCAGGACGTGAAATATTCGCTCGACCGCGTGACCAACCCCGAGACCCGCAGCCCCGGCGCCGGGTTCTTCGGCATGATCGAGGGCTTCGACAGCTGGAACGCGGGCGAAGGCGACGGGCTTTCGGGCGTCAAGGTCGTCGACGACAAGACCGTCGAGATCACCCTGTCGCGCCCCGATGCGACCTTCGGCCATGTCATGGCGCTGAACTTCGCCTCGGTCGTCCCGCAGGAGGCCGTAGAGGAACTCGGCGAGGATTTCGGCCGCAACCCCGTGGGATCGGGCGCGTTCGAGCTGGCCGAATGGCTGCCCGGCCAGCGCGTCGTCTTCGAGGCCTACGAGGATTACCACCGCGCGGGCGTGCCCAAGCTCGACCGCGTGACCTTCGAGATCGGGCTCGAGCCGACGGTGGCGCTCCTGCGGATCCAGAACGGTGATGCCGACATTCCGGGCGACGGCATCCCGCCCGCGCAGTTCCTCCAGACGATGAACGACCCGGCCATGGCCGAGCGCATCGTCGAGGGCGGCCAGCTTCATACCGGCTACATCACGCTCAACATGCAGATGGCGCCCTTCGATCAGCCCGAGGTCCGCAAGGCGGTCAACATGGCGATCGACAAGGACCGGATCGTGCAGATGATCAACGGCCGCGCGGTGCCCGCCAACCAGCCGCTGCCGCCCACCATGCCGGGCTATGACGAGGAATACGAGGGCTACGCCTATGACCCCGAGGCCGCGCGCCAGATGCTGGCCGATGCGGGCTTTCCCGACGGGTTCGAGACCGAGCTCTACGTGATGAACGTCGACCCGAACCCGCGCATCGCCCAGGCGATCCAGCAGGATCTGTCGCAGATCGGCATCACCGCCGAGATCCGCAGCCTCGCGCAGGCCAACGTCATCGCCGCGGGCGGCGAGGCCGACCAGGCCCCGATGATCTGGTCGGGCGGCATGGCATGGATCGCGGATTTCCCCGATCCGTCGAACTTCTACGGGCCGATCCTGGGATGCGCGGGCGCGGTGCCGGGCGGTTGGAACTGGTCGTGGTACTGCAACGAGGAAATCGACGCCCGCGCCGCCGAGGCCGACGCGATGGTGGGCGACGAGGCCGCGCGCGAGGATGCGTGGCGGCAGATCTATGTCGACATCATGGAAGACGCGCCCTGGGTGCCCGTCTTCAACGAGCAGCGGTTCACCCTGCGCTCGGACAGCGTGGCGGGCGATGACAGCCTGTTCGTCGACCCGGTGCATATCCCGGTGAACTACGACTACGTCCATTCCTCGAACGCCGAGTGATTGACCATGTGCAGGAATTGCGACTACACGATCCATGGGCATCACCATCACGGGTGGGATCGTTCGATCCCGCCCGCCGAGACGGTGGCGCCGGGCAGCCGGCTGCATTTCAAATGCCTCGACAGCTCGGGCGGGCAGTTCACCAGGGACAGCACCACCGCCGATGTGCCGGGGCTCGATTTCGGCAAGATCAACCCCGTGACCGGTCCCGTCCATGTCGACGGGGCCGAGCCGGGCGACGTGCTCAAGATCACGATGGAGGCGTTCCACCCCTCGGGCTTCGGTTGGACGGCGAATATTCCGGGCTTCGGCCTGCTCGCCGACCAGTTCACCGAGCCGCATCTCAAGATCTGGGACTACGACCCCGACACGCTCGCTCCGGCGCTGTTCTCTGATATCGCGCAGGTGCCGCTCAAGCCCTTTGCCGGCACGATCGGGCTCGCCCCGGCCGAGCCGGGCCTGCATTCCGTCGTGCCGCCGCGCCGGATGGGGGGCAATCTCGATATCCGCGATCTCGCGGCGGGAACGGTGCTGTATCTGCCCGTCGAGGTCGAGGGCGCGCTGTTCTCGATCGGCGATACCCATGCCGCGCAGGGCGACGGCGAGGTCTGTGGAACCGCCATCGAAAGCCCGATGGATGTCGAGGTGACGCTCGATCTCGTCAAGCAGGAGAAACTGGCCTTTCCGCGGTTCACCACGCCGGGGCCGGTGACGCGCCATCTCGACGCCAAGGGCTACGAGGTCACGACCGGGATCGGCCCCGACATGATGGCGGGCGCGCGCGATGCGGTCGCGGCCATGGTCGACCTGCTCTCGGCCCGGCACGGGATGGCCCCAGAGGATGCCTATCTGCTCTGCTCGGTGGCGGGCGATCTGCGTATCTCCGAGATCGTCGACATGCCCAACTGGGTCGTGTCCTTCTATTTCCCGCGTGTCGTCCTCGAATGACGGCGGGCCGCGACACCGGACAGGGCGGCCGCCGCCCTGTCCTCGAGATCCGCGACCTCGGCGTTCAGGTCGCGACCGAAGAGGGCGCGAAGACGGTGCTCGACGGGTTGTCCTTCGACCTCGCGCCGGGCGAGACGCTGGCGCTCGCGGGCGAAAGCGGGTCGGGCAAATCCATGACGGCGCTGGCCATCATGGGGCTTTTGCCCAAACCCATGGCGCGCATCTCGGGCGGCTCTATCCGCCTCGACGGGCAGGAGCTGACCGGTCTCGACGAGACCGCCTATCGCCGGATCCGCGCGGCCCGCGTGGCCATGATCTTCCAGGAGCCGATGACCTCGCTCAATCCGCTGATGACGGTCGAGCGCCAGCTCTGCGAGGTGTTGCTCGAACACGGCGTGTGTGCGCGCGGCGCGGCACCGGCCCGCGCGCTCGCGCTGCTGCGCGACGTGCGCCTGACCGAACCCGAGCGGCGGTTGCGCCAGTATCCCCACGAGCTTTCGGGCGGCATGCGCCAGCGCGTGATGATCGCCATGGCGCTCGCCTGCGACCCCGAGATCCTCATCGCCGACGAGCCGACAACCGCGCTCGACGTCACGGTGCAGGCCGAGATCCTCGACCTGATCCGCGCGCTTCAGGACGAACACGGTACCGCCGTGCTGATGATCACCCACGACATGGGCGTGGTGGCCGAGATGGCCGACCGCGTCATCGTGCTGCGCGAAGGCCGCGAGGTCGAGGCCGCGCCCGTGCGCGACCTCTTCGCCGCGCCGCGCACCGATTACGCCCGCACCCTGCTCGACGCGGTGCCGCGGCTGGGCTCGGCCCCCGCGCGGCCCGCCGCCGCCGATGCCGCCGCCGCGCGCATGGTCGAGGTCGAGGATCTCTGCGTGCGCTTCGGCATCTCGGGCGGGCTGCTCAACCGGACGGTCGCGCATGTCCACGCGGTCGAGGGCGTGTCGTTCCACCTGCGCCAGGGCGAGACGCTGGCGCTGGTCGGCGAGTCGGGCTGCGGCAAGTCGACCATCGGCAAGGCGCTGCTGGGCCTCGTCCCGTGGGAGGGCACGATCCGCGTCGCCGGCCGCCCGCTGCGCGGCCTGTCGCGCAAGGCGATGCGGCCGGTGCTGCGCGACATCCAGATGGTGTTCCAGGACCCCGGCGCCTCGCTCGATGCACGGATGAGCGTCGGCGAACAGGTGGTCGAGCCGATGCGCGTGCACGGGCTCGCCACGGGCTCCGAGCTGTCTGACCGGGCCGAATGGCTGTTTCGCCGGGTCGGGCTGTCGCCCGACATGCTGCAACGCTACCCGCACGAGTTCTCGGGCGGCCAGCGCCAGAGGGTCTGCATCGCCCGCGCGCTGTCGCTCTCGCCCAAGGTCATCGTCGCCGATGAAAGCGTCTCGGCGCTCGACGTGAGCGTTCAGGCGCAAGTGCTCGATTTGCTTCAGGAATTGCAGGAAGAGGACGGGCTCTCCTATCTCTTCATCAGCCATGACATGGCGGTGATCGAGCAGGTGGCCGACCGGGTGATGGTGATGCGTCTCGGCCAGGTCGTCGAAGAGGGCACGCGCGACCAGGTGCTGCGCGATCCGCGCCACGCCTATACGCGCCGTCTTCTGGCCGCGGTACCCGTGCCCGACCCGACGCGCGGGCGGGCGCCCCTGCCGCCCGCCGAGGATCTGGCCGAGGCAAGCCCGATCTTTCCGGTCGGTTGCGCGCCTGAACGGCTCTCGCTCACCGATCTGGCGCAGGGCCACCGCGTCGCGATGCCCTCGATCTGAGGGCGGCCCTTTCGGTCTCTGTTTCCATAAATACTCATGTCGTCCGGCCCGCCGCACCGCGGGCCGGACCGACTCCACTCGGTTAGGGCAGGACCACGGCGCCCGCGGCCCGTGCGAGGAACGGGCCGGCGAAAAGCCCGATGCCCACAACCGCCGCGCCCGATCCCAGCGCGACCGCCCCCGCGGCCCGGCTGAGACAGGCGGGGGGCGGGCCCTCGGGGGCCGCGAAACAGACCGGCCCGATGACGCGCAGGTAATAGCCCAACGACAGCACCGTGTTGGCCACCGCGGCTAAGGCCAGCCAGCCATAGCCGCCGTCGAGCGTGGCGACGAACAGCTCGAGCTTGCCGGTGAACCCGATCAGCGGCGGAATCCCCGTCAGCGACAGAAGCGCCACGATCAGCGCCGCGGCAAGGCCGGGGCGCGCAGCGATCAGCCCGTGGTAATCCGCAAGCGCCGTCCGCCCGCGAAGCTGGGCGACCACCGCGAAACCCGTCACGTTGGCCAGCGCGTAGGCGGCAAGGAACCACAGCAGCGCGGGCAGGGCGTCCGGCGCGAGATCGGCCACCGCCACGGCCATCAGCGCATAGCCCGATTGCGAGACCGACGACCATCCCAGCAGACGCCGCAGATCGTCTTGCCAGAGCGCGGCGAGATTGCCGAGCGTCATGGTCGCCACCGACAGCGCCGCGATCAGCGGGCGCAGCATCTCGACCTCGGGGAAAAGCTGCACCAGCCGGAACAGCGCCAGCGCCGCGCCGATCTTGGGCACCACGGTCAGAAAGGCCGCGGCGGGGACGGGCGCGCCCTCGGCCACGTCGGGCATCCAGGCGTGGCCCGGCACCGCCCCGAGCTTGAAGGCCAGCCCCGCGACGATCAGCGCGAGCCCCGCGAGCGCCAGCGGCTGCCCGAGGTCCGTGCGCGCCAGGGCGGCATAGTCGCTCGTCCCGGCCATCCCCATGACGAGGATCGCGCCGATCACCAGCAGCGCATTGGCCAGCGCGCCGATCAGGAAATATTTCATCCCCGCCTCGACGGACAGCGCCCAGTCGCGGTGAAAGGCGGCCAGCACGTAGCCCGTCACCGAGGAGAGCAACACCGCCATGACGAGCTGCAACAGGTCGGCCGCGGCCGCCATCGCGATCGCGCCCAGTGCAGAGAACAGCGTCAGCGCGTAGAACTCGCCATGCCGCCGGTCGGTCGCGAACCAGCGCGGCGCGAGGATGAGGCACAGCGCCGTGGCCGTCACGATCAGGATCCGCGCCCAGAGCGTCGCCCCGTCCAGCGCCCAGACCCCCGAGAAGGTCAGGCGCGCCGCGTCGGCCTGCGCGACCGCCCATGTCCCGGCGACGGCCAGCGCGGCCAGCGCGGGCCACAGGCACAGGCCGAGCCGGGGCTGCGGCAGCGCCATCGCCATGAGCAGCGCGGCCAGCGCTCCCGCGATCAGCGCGATCTCGGGGCCAAGATCGGCAAGGGGCATCTCAGCCCCCCCCGAGCGCAATCATGTCGATCAGCCAGGCGGGCCAGACCCCGATCAGCACCACGAGCCCCAGCAGCACGGCCAGCACGCCGAACTCGGTCCGGGTAAGGTCCGCGAAACCGTCGAGCGCGGGCGGCCGTTCGCCCAGGAACACCCGTTGCAGCATCCCCAGAAACAGCGCGGCGGTGACGATCAGGCCAAGCAGCGCGATGGCCGCGAGCCAGGGCCAGACCGCGAAGGCCCCGACGAAGATCTGCACCTCGGCCACGAAGCCCGCCAGCCCCGGAAGGCCCAGCGAGGCGAAACTCGCCAGCCCCATCGCGCCCATCAGCCGCGGCGCGCGACCCGCGAGCCCGCCATAGCTGTCGATCTCGTAGGTTCCGGTGCGGGCCCAGATCGAGCCGGCAATGAGAAACAGCGCCCCGGTGATGAGGCCGTGCGCCACCATCTCGATCACCGCGCCGTTCAGGGCGAGATCGCGCGCGGCCTCCTGCCCGGTAACGGCCGAGCCGGCCACGGCGATGCCCAGCACCGCGTATCCCATGTGATTGACCGAGGTATAGGCGATGCGCCGCTTGATGTTGTCCTGCGCGAAGGCGACGATACTGCCCCACAGGATCGAGGCAAGCGCGACCACTCCCAGCGCCAGCGCATAGGTGGCGAAGGTCTCGCGCAGCATCTGCATCGGGATGCGGACCAGCCCGTATGTGCCCATCTTGAGCAGCACCCCCGCAAGGATCGCCGAGGCCGGTCCCGGCGCGTCGACATGCGCGGGCGGCAGCCATGTGTGCAGCGGAAACAGCGGCGTCTTGATCGCGAAACCCAGCACGAAGCCCAGCAGGATCAGCCCCGCCCGCAGGTCCATCCCCGCCACGGGCTGAAGCGCGATCATGTCGCGCATGTCGAAGCTCAGCGGATCGACCGAGAGCACCAGCGCGATCAGCGCCAGCAGGATCAGCAGCGACCCGGCCAGCGTGTAGAGAAAGAACTTGAGCGCGGCGCGCGGCGCGTCGCCATGGCCCCACCGCCCGATCAGGAAATACATCCCCACGAGGCTGAGGTCGAAAAAGACGTAGAAGATCAGCAGGTCGAGCGTCAGGAACAGGCCCAGTGACGCGCCTTCGAGAAAGAGGAACCAGGCGTAATAGGCGCGCGCATTCACCTCGCGCTCCATCGGCCAGGCGATGGCCGCGACGAAGAGAAGGCCGCTCATCAGCGCCAGCGGCAGCGATATGCCGTCGACGCCCACGCGCCATGCGACGCCGAGCGGCGGGATCCACGGGGCCTCCTGCACGGCCTGGAACCCCGCGCCGGGGATGAAGCCCGCCCAGACCACGCAAAGCGCGCCCAAGGACAGCGCCGCCACGAGGATCGCGGCGAGCCGCGACTGCCCCGCCGACAGGGGCGCCGAGGCCAGCAATGCGGCGCCCGCGAAGGGCAGCAGGATGGCGAATGTCAGCATGTCAGACGAGTCCTCCGATCAGCAGCAGGATGGCCAGCGCCGTTCCGATGACGAACATGGCGTAGTAGTGATGCGACAACCCGGTTTGCAGCCGCCGCGCATCGGCCCCGCCTTGCCCCGCGATGCGCGCCGTGCCCTCGGGCAGGCCGTCGGCCAGCGCCTCGCCATGCCCGCCGCCCAGCCGTGCCAGCCCGCGCGTGGCCTCGGCGATGCGCCAGACGGCCGCGTCTATGCCGCCCCGGTCGATCTGCATCGCCCCCCAGACCGCGCGCCCGCCCCGCGCCAAACCGCGTGCGCCGCGCGCCGCGCCGCGCGGGATCGCGTCGAGCACGGTATCGTCGAGCCGGGCCGCCCCGCGGGCGGCGCGCTCGAACGGGGCGACGATGCCGTGCTGGATCAGCGCGGGCAGCCCCAGCCAGTCGGCCGCGACGGGCGGGGGGGACGCGCCCCGCCGCGCCAGCGTCAGGCCGGCCAGCACGCCGCAGCCGACCAGCCCCAGCGATAGGGCCATCTCGGCCGCGCCCGCGTCGAGCGGGGCAAAGCGCAGGGTCGCGCGAACCGGCGCCAACCACAGCGCGCCCAGCGCGACGCAGCCCAGCGACAGCGCGCCCAGCGCGGCGATCTCGGCGCGGCGGGGGCGCGTCTCGGGCTCGGCCCCGCGCGGCCCGAAGGCCAGCCACCAGAACCGCGCGGCATAGGCCGCCGAAAGCGCCCCGGCGACCGCCACGCCGACGCCCGACCAGAGGCTCGCATGGCTCGCCGCGGCGACGATCTGCTCCTTGGTCCAGGCGGCGCCCATCGGCGGGACAGCGGCCAGCGCCAGCGCCGCCGGGGCGGTCAGGGCGGCGACCCATGGCAGCGTCCGCTGATAGCCCATGCGCCCCAGGTCATAGCTCCCGGCGGCACGCCCCGCGATCCCCGCTGCCAGAAACAGCGGCGCCTTGAACGCGGCATGGGCGACCAGATGCGCCACGGCAATGCCCGGATATCCCGCCCCCACGGCCACGAACATCAGGCCCAGCTGGGCCGAGGTCGACCCCGCGAGCAGCCGCTTGGCATGGCCCTGCATGACCGCCACCGCGCCGCCCGCCAGCGCGGTGACGAGCCCGAGGGCGAGTGTCGCGCCGCTCCAGCCCGGAACGGGGGCGAGCCACGGGTGCAGCCGCGCGAGCAGGTAGGCCCCCGCCGCCACCATGGTCGCGGCGTGCAACAGCGCCGAGACCGGGGCCGGGCCGTCCATCGCGCGAAAGAGCCATGGCGCGAACGGGCCTTGCCCCGCCTTGGCGGCGGCGGCGACCAGTATCCCGAACGCCGCGAGGCTCAACGCCGGGCCGTCGAGCCGCCCCAGCGCCGCGAACTCGAGCGTGCCGGCCCCCGCCCATGTCGCCATCACCGCCAAGAACAGCCCCAGATCGCCCAGCCGCGTCGCGACAAAGGCATAGCGCCCAGAGGCCGGGTTCGCGCGATCCCGCCAGCGGTGCCCGATCAGCGCCCAGGAGCAGAACCCCATCACCTCCCACGCAATGAGCAGGGTCAGCAGGTCGGCGGCCGTCACGGCAAGCAGCATCGCGCCGCAAAAGACCAGCATCAGCCCCAAGAGCCGCGCAAGCCCGCGCGCCTCTTCGTGGGCGGCGGCAAAGACCAGCACCGCCACCGCCACGGCGGGCACGGTGACGGCGACCGCCGCCGAAAGCGGGGTGAGCGCGAGGCGCAGCACCAGCCCCGCGCCCCAGTCATGGCCGGCCGTCCAGCCCTGCGCTGTTGCCAGCACGGCCAGAAGCAGCGTCACCGCCGCCGCACCGGCGGCCATCGCGCCCAGCCGCCGCCGCCCGCCATCGCCCGCGGCCCAGATCGCCAGCCCGGCCAGCGCCGGAAACAGGGGGAGCGCGAAAAGCATCAGTGCCGCAGCTCCGTCAGGCTTTCGGTCATGTCGGCCTGCCGCTTGCGATAGACGGCGACGACCAGTGCAAAGCCCACCGCCATCTCGACGGCCATGACCGCCATGACGATGATGGCCAGCAACTGCCCCTCGGGTGCGCCGCCCAGCGAAAACGCCCAAAAGCCCACGATGGCGAGGATCGCGCCGTTCAGCATCAGCTCGAGCCCCATCATCAGCATGACGAAACTCTGCTGCGACAGCGCGCCGTAAAGCCCGATGCCGATCAACGCGGCGGCCACGATCAGGACGGAAACCAGCGTCATCTCAATGCCCCCAGTGATGGTCATGATGGCCGCCGCCCTGCGCGGGTCGGCGCCCGGCGGGCGCGCCTCCGGGGGTCAGGCCGGGCGGCACCGAGCCCGCATCGCTCTCGCCATAGCGTCCCGAGCGCGCCGACAGCACCACCGCCCCGATCATGGTCGCCAGCAGCGTCACCCCCGCCGTCTCGAAGATCAGCATCGACGGCCCCAGCAGCTCGCGCCCCAGGTCGCGTACCGCCTCGGCCTCGGGCGGCACCGGGTTCGCGGGCAGGTCCGACAGCAGCACGGCCGCCACCAGCCCGGCAAAGGCCGTCCCTCCCGTGATCGCGGCGAACCGGTGCTGGTGCACCATGCTCATCGGGTTCAGCCCGGCGGGGTTCATCATGAACATGACCATGAAGAGCGCCATGACCATCATCTCGACCGCCATCATGAAAACGGTCGCGATCCCGATATAGGGCGCGGCCAGCAGCACCGCGATCAGGCCCACCGCAATGAAGGACACCAAAAGCTGGAACGACGCCCGTACCATGGAATCGACGCGAAAGACCCTCCATCCCGACCAGACGGCAAGCGCGGACAGCACCAGGAACAGCGCATCGGTCATGGCAGCACCTCGATCCCGACAAGCGCCAGGTTGGCGAAGGACAGCGGCAGCAGCACCACCCACAGCAGCGTCAGCATCCGCGCGGGCGGCATCCGCGCGAAGAACCGTCCCGCGGCCACGGTCGCGGCCATCACCGCCAGCGTCTTGAGCAAGAGCCACAGGGGGCCGGGCAGCACCGGCCCGAGATAGCCGCCGAGAAACGCGGTGGCGGCCATGGCCGAAAAGGCCACCAGCATCGCCGCGCGCGCAAGACGCCACGCGGCGAGGGCCGGGCCGCTTTCCTCGGCCGAGGTGCCGCCGGCAAGCTCGGCGCCGCCCGCGTAGTCGAACGGCCCCCGCAGGGTCAGCGCAAGCCCCAGTGCCATGAAAAGCGGCAGCCCGAGCGGTTGCCGCACCAGGTTCCACACCTCGCGCTGCGCCTCGACCACCGCCCCCACCGACAGCGATTGCGCGGGCAGGGCCGCGCCGATCAGCACGAACATCGACAGCAGCATCGCGGGCAGGGCGATGGCGACATAACGGTAGGCGCCGAGCAGGGGAAAGGGCGCGTTGGGCGACCAGCCATGCAGGAACACGACCACCACCGTCAGCGCCTCGCAGGCCCCCCAGAGCACCAGCCCCGTCGACAGGTCCGACGCGACGAGGCCGGGCGCGAGCGGCACGACGGACAGCCCCACCAGCGCCAGCGCCAGGTACCAGCCCGGCGCGAGCAGGCGGTTCAGCCGGTCGGGCGCCTCGGTCGGCGCCACGGGTCGAAGCAGCAGCGCGGCGCCATTGCGCAGCGGCCCGGCCAGCAGGGCGCCCCGCCCCGTGCCGATGCGGTCGAACACCGCCGCCGCCCAGACGAGCGGCGGCAGGGCCAGCAGCAAATACAGCGTGGCGGCGATCATGCGGCCTCCGGCTTGAGACAGGCCGCGCGCAGCCGCGACGGCGCAAAGCTCGCCAGCCACAGCGCGGCGCCGGTCCAGTCGCGGCCGGGCAGCGCGTCGGGCAGGGGTCGGGGCGTCTCGTCCACCCGCGCGCCGTCGACCCATGCGGCAAGCCGCCGGCGCATCCCCGATCCGCGCGGCAACGCGGCCAGCGCACCCCGCGCCCGCGCGGCGCGCGGCCCGATCCCCATGAGCCGCAGCATCCGCGCCGCGCACGGGCCGGGCGCGTCGCTCTCGGCGCCCTGCGGATAAGGGGGCGCGGCCACGCCGGCCGCGACGATCACATCGCCCTGCAACGTCAGGTCGAGCGCCAGCCCCGGCGGAAGCATCGGCAGGAACGGGCCGAACCGCGCGCGATAGGCGTCGAGCGCCAGCCCGTCGCGGATATCCTCGGCCGTCATCGCCATGGGGCGGCCGTAAGGCGTGCCGCCCATCATCCCCATGCCGCCCTGGCCATGCGGGCCGATCCCCTCCCAGGGGTGTGGGGGCAGGTCGGGGCGCTGGTCGGGCTCGTCCGTTTCGGCCGCGCGCCGGATCGCGCCCGTCGGATCGTCCCCGTCGGCGATCTCGCCGCGATCAAAGAGCCGCGGCGCGCGCCACCAGACCGTGGCGCGCGGGCGGGCAAGCTGGGCATGCAACCGCTCGAGCGCCGTCGCATGCGCCGCGTCCACCTCGCCCGCCACCAGCAGGACGCGCGCATGGCGCGGCGTGTCGACCAGCCTCAGGCCGGGGCGGCGGCGCAGCGTCTCGACAGGTGCCAGCCCCCCCGCGCCGATGGCGGCAAAGACCGGGATCTCGGCCCCGCGGGCCAGCGAGGCGAGCAGGCTCATTGCCACCGGAACACCCCCTCGCGCCAGCCATAGAGGATGCCGACCGACAGGATGCCGAGGAACATGCCCATCTCGGCCAGCGCCTTGGTTCCGGTCTCGATATAGACGACCGCCCAAGGATACATGAACATCATCTCCATTTCGAAGGCGATGAAGAGCAGCGTCATCGGGTAATAGCGCGCATGCCAGCGTTGCCATGCATGGGTCTGCGGCACGCCGCCGCCGAGAAAGGGCGCGCGGTGGGGCCATGTCGCGCCCGCCTCGGGGCCGAGCCGCTGGAGGCCCCAGGCAAACGCCACGGCCAGCAGCACCAGCACGAGCGGCATCGCGATCTCGGTCATGGTCCGTCCCCTCTCGCCTCGGTCCCGTATCGCGTCACGGGGTCGGAACGCGCCTCCGCCGGCGCGGGTTTCGTCGCGCGCCGGATCGGGCGCGGCGGGTCCGTCTTCTCTTTCCCAAATACCCCGGCGCGACGCCCCGGCCCCCGCGCCGCGTTCGGGGCCTCTTGCGCGGCGCTGTCAGCCCCGGCCTTCGGCGCGGGCGAGATCGGCGAGGATGGGGCAATCGGGGCGGTGATCCCCGGCGCAGGCATGAACGAGCCGCGCCAATGTCGCGCGCATCTCGGTCAGCTCGGCGATCTTGGCGTCGATCCGCTCGAGATGGTCCTCGGCGATATGCTTGACCTCGGCGCTCGTGCGGCCGTCGTCGCCATAAAGCTGCAGCAGGCTCCGGCAGTCGTCGATGCCGAAGCCGAGCGCCCGCGCCCGCCCCAGGAATGCCAGCTTGTGCACATCCGCCTCGGCAAAGCTGCGATAGCCGTTCGCGGCGCGGCGCGGCGCGATCAGCCCGATTTCCTCGTAATAGCGGATCGTCTTGGCCGGCAGGCCGGACCGTTCAGCAACGTCGCCGATATTCATCGCGCGTCCTTTCTATTCGGCCGGGGTGGGGGAGAGCCGCGCGGATCCGCGCGGCGCGCGGGCCTCGTCCATGGCGGGCGCGATGCGGCGCAGGCGCAGCGCGTTCGACAGCACGAAGACCGAGGACAGTGCCATCGCGCCCGCGGCCAGCATCGGCGAGAGCAGCACGCCGAAGGCGGGATAGAGCACGCCGGCCGCCACCGGGATCAGCGCGACGTTATAGCCGAAGGCCCAGAACAGGTTCTGGCGGATGTTGCGCATCGTCCGGTTCGAGACGCGATAGGCGTTCACCACGCCGCGCAGGTCGCCCGACATCAGAACGACATCGGCAGACTCGATGGCCACGTCGGTGCCCGTGCCGATGGCGATGCCGACATCGGCATGCGCCAGCGCCGGGGCGTCGTTGATGCCGTCCCCGACAAAGGCGATCCGCCCCGACGATCCGCGCAGATCGTCCAGCGCCGCGACCTTGCCGTCGGGCAGGACGCCCGCGATCACGCGGTCGATGCCGGTCTCGCGGGCGATGGCCTCGGCCGTCTCGCGCTTGTCTCCGGTGATCATGGCGACCTCGAGCCCCAGATTGTGCAGCGCCCGGATCGCGGCGGCCGAGGACGGCTTTACCGGGTCGGCCACGGCGATGACGGCGGCCACGCGCCCGTCGATGGCGGCGAAGAGCGCGGTGCGGCCGCGCGCGGCCAGGCGCGTCTCGGCCTCGGCCAGGGCGCCGATCGCGAGCCCCTCGCGCGTCATCAGCCGGTCGGCGCCCACCAGGACGTCGCGGCCGGCAATGCGTGCGCGCACACCGTGGCCGGTGATCGAGGCAAAGCTCTCGACCGCGTGGCGGGGGGCGTTCTCGGCGCGGGCCGCGCGGGTGATGGCGTCGGCGATGGGGTGCTCGGACTGTTCCTCGACCGCGGCCACCAGCGCCAGCACCTCGGCGCGGTCGAACCCCTCGGCCAGCACCATGTCGGTCAGTTCGGGGCGGCCTTCGGTGACGGTGCCGGTCTTGTCCATCGCCACGATGCTCACGCCGCTGAGCTGTTGCAGCGCGTCGCCCTTGCGAAACAGCACGCCCATCCCGGCCGCGCGCCCCGTGCCGACCATGATCGAGGTCGGCGTGGCAAGCCCCATCGCGCAGGGGCACGCGATGATGAGCACCGACACCCCCGCGACAAGCGCATGGGACAGCGCGGGCGCAGGGCCGACGATCAGCCAGACCAGCACCGTGAGCGCGGCCAGCGCCATGACGGCCGGCACGAACCACAGCGTGATGCGGTCCACCATGCCCTGGATCGGCAGCTTGGCGCCCTGCGCCTCTTCGACCATGCGGATGATCTGGGCGAGCGTCGTGTCGGCGCCGACGCGGGTCGCGCGGAACCGGAACGCGCCGCTGCCATTGACCGTGCCGCCCGTGACCGGGTCGCCCGCGGTCTTGGCCACCGGCACAGGCTCGCCCGTGATCATGCTTTCGTCGACGCGGGCGCTGCCCTCGATCACCTCGCCGTCCACGGCGATGCGTTCGCCGGGGCGCACGATCAGGATATCGCCGGTGCGGATACGCTCGATGGCCACGTCCTGCGGCTCGCCCTCGACCAGAACCCGCGCGGTGCGCGCCTGAAGCCCAAGCAGTTTCTGGATCGCGGCGCCGGTGCGGCCCTTGGCGCGCGCCTCCATCCACCGGCCCAGCAGGATCAGCACCACGATCACCGCCGCCGCCTCGAAATAGACGGCGCGGCTGCCCTCGGGCAGGACCGAGGGCGCGAAAAGCGCCACCACCGAGAACAGGTAGGCGGCCGAGGTGCCGACGGCGACGAGGCTGTTCATGTCGGGCGCGCCGCGCAGCAATGCCGGAAAGCCCTTGGTGTAGAACCCGCGTCCGGGCCCTGCGAGAACGGCGGTGGTCAGCACGAACTGGATGAGCCAGCTCGCCTCGTGCCCGATTGTGCGTCCGATCAGCCCGTGCATTCCGGGCACGACATGGGCGCCCATCTCGAGCACGAAGACCGGCAGCGCCAGCGCCGCGGCCAGCGCGGTCCGGCGCGCCAGAGCCCGCGCCTCGTCATCCTTGCGCGCGCCGCGATCCTCGGGCGCGGTATCCTGCGCCGGGGTGGCGGGATAGCCCGCCGCCTGGGCCGCGCGCAGCAAATCGGCGATATCGACCGCGCCCTCTGCATAGGTGACGGTCGCGGTTTCCGAGGCGAGGTTGACGCCGACCTCGATCACGCCCGGCAGCGCAGCAAGCGCCCTGTCCACCCGCCCCACGCAGGAGGCGCAGGACATCGACGCCACGTCGAGCCGGACGGTCCGGGTGCGGGCGGGATAACCGGCTTGCGACAGCGCGGCGAGCACCTCGGACAGGCGGTCGGCCGAGTCGACCTGCATCTGCACCGTCTCGCTGGCGAGGTTGACGGCGACCCCGTCGACGCCGGGACGGCCCGCCAGCACCCTTTCGACACGGCCCACGCAAGAGCCGCAGGACATGTTCTGCACCGAAAGCCTGAGCGTCTGCGAAGCGGGCATGGGGGTCTCCTGAATGCTGTCGCGCCCCAGATAGGGGTTCCACCGGCTGGAAGGTCAATGGGGGTGCGCGCCGTTTTCCGGCGTCTTGACCTTCCCGCGGTGGAAGGCCCCACCTGTCGCGAAATGCCGAAGGAGAGACGCATGACCCGCCTGACCGTTCCCGACATGAGCTGCGCCCATTGCACCGGCGCCATCGAAACCGCGATCCGCAAGGTCGATCCCGGCGCGCAGGTGAGGTGCGATCTGACCACGCATGTCGTCGAGATCGACAGCCCGGCCGAGCCGGCGACGTTGGCCGAAGCGGTGCGGAGCGCGGGCTACGAGGTGCGCGCGGCAGGCTGAGCCCACGGCGCGCCGGTCGAAAAACAGGTGCGGGCGGCGCGCGAAAGGGATTGCCGCGCCGGGCGGGGTCGTGAAATATCGGCGCAGGATTTCACGGGAATCGCCATGTCCGCCCTCGGTGCCGACCTCCGCGCCCTGCGCCGCGCCCGCGGCCTGACGCTTGCCCAGATGGCCGACCGGCTCGACCGGTCGGTCGGCTGGATGAGCCAGGTCGAACGCGATCTCTCGACCCCCGACGGCGAGACACTCGCGCGGATGGCCGAAACGCTGGACGCGCCGCTGACGCTGCTGACCGACCGCGAGGTGGGCGAGGTGGTGCGCGCGGGCCGCCGCCGCGTGCTGGGCGAACGCGTGCCGGGTCTGCACGAAGAGCTGTTGTCGCCCGATCTCACCGACGGGTTCGAGGTGATCCACTCGGTGTTTCAGCCCGGCGCGCGGCGCGACGACCTGGTGATCCGCGACACGACCGAGATCGCGCATCTGCTGTCGGGGCGGCTGAGCGTGTGGCTGGGCGAGGACCGCCACGACCTGCGCCCCGGCGATACCGCGCGGCTGCGCGGACAGCCGTTCCGCTGGGCCAACGAGCATTCCGAACCGGCCGTGGCCGTCTGGATCATCTCCCCCGCCATCTACACACAGGAAAGCCTGCCATGACCGAAACCGCCCGCGTCGTCATCATCGGGGGCGGCGTCGTCGGCGTGTCCTGCCTCTACCATCTGGCCCAGCGGGGCTGGACCGATTGCACCCTGCTCGAAAAGAACGAGCTCACGGCGGGCTCGACCTGGCACGCGGCGGGCAACTGCCCGACCTTCTCGACCTCGCTGGGGATGACGAAGCTCCAGCGCTATTCGATGGAGCTTTACCGCGGGCTCGAGGCGGCGACGGGCACACCGCTGACCTACAACGTCACCGGCGCGATCCGCCTGGCCCATACCGACGACCGGATGCGCGAGTTCGAGCATGTCGCCGCGTGGGGGCGCAAGCTCGGGATGCCGACCGAGATGATGACGGTCGCCGACATGCGCGAGGCCTATCCGTTCCTCGAGACGCACGACCTGGTCGGCGGGTTCTGGGACGCCCATGACGGCGATGCCGACCCCGCCTCGCTGACCGGCGCGCTGGCCGCGGGCGCGCGCGCGCTCGGGGCTACGATCCACCGTTTCCGGCCCGCGACCGGCGTGACGCGCAAGGGCGGCGAATGGATCGTGCATACCGCGCAGGGCGATATCCGCTGCCGCTATGTCGTCAACGCGGGCGGCTATTACGCGCAGCGCATCGGCGAATGGTTCAGGCCCCATGGCGGGCGCACGGTGCCGATGACGGTTTTGCAGCACCAGTACCTGCTGACCGAAGAGATCCCCGAGATCGCGGAATGGACCCGCGAGAACGGCCGCAAGCTGCCGCTCGTGCGCGACCCCGACGTGTCGTACTACCTCCGGCAGGAAAAGACCGGCCTGAACCTCGGCCCCTACGAGCGCGGCGGACAGCCCTTCTGGACCGACGCGCCGATGCCCGAGGATTTCTCGTTCCAGCTTTTCCCGGACGATCTCGACCGGCTCGAACCCTATATCGAGGATGCCATGGCGCGCGTGCCGCTGCTGGGCACGGCGGGGATCAGCCGGGTCATCAACGGCCCCATCCCCTATGCGCCCGACGGCTTGCCCTTGATCGGGCCGATGCCGGGGGTGCCCGATGCCTTCGAGGCCTGCGTCTTTACCTTCGGGATCGCGCAGGCCGGCGGGGCGGGCAAGCTGCTGACCGACTGGATCGTCGAGGGCGCGCCCGAATGGGATGCCTGGTCGATGGACCCGCGCCGCTTTACGGGCTGGGTCGACCAGGCGGCGGCCGATGCGATGGGGCTTCAAGTCTATCGCCACGAATACGCCTTGCAGCACCCCCACCATGCCTGGCCCGCGGGCCGCGACAAGCGGCTATCGCCCGCGCATGACCGCATCAAGGCGGCGGGCGGACGGATGGGCGCCTTCGGCGGGTGGGAGCGGGCCTTGTGGTATGCAAGGCCGGGCGACGACACCACCGAGGCCGCGACCGAGACCTTTGCCCGGCACGGCCCGTGGTGGGGTGCGGTTGCCGACGAGGTGGCGGCGGTCCGCGACGGTGTGGGCGTCATCGACATCTGCGGCTTTACCCGGTTCGAGCTGTCGGGCGCAGGCGCGGGCGACTGGCTCGCGGGCCGGATCGCGGGGCGGCTGCCCCGGACCGGGCGGATGGGGCTGGCCTATTTCGCGGATGCGCGGGGGCGGTGCCTGACCGAAATGTCGGTGCTCCGCCATGACGAGGATGCGTTCACGCTCATCACCGCGGCCGCGGCCCAATGGCACGACCGCGACGTGCTCACGCGGGATCTGCGTGACGGGCTGACGCTCGTCGACCGCACCGACGAGGTCTCGACCCTGCTTGTCACGGGACCCGAGGCGCGGGCGCTATTGACGGGGATCGGCACGACGGCCGACCTGTCCGCGCCCTGGCTCAGCCATCAGCGGGCCGAGGTGGCGGGCATCGGCTGCACGCTCGCGCGGGTGTCTTTCGCGGGCGATCTCGGCTGGGAGATCCACGCCCGGCCCGCCGATATCCCGGCCCTGTGGGACGCGGTGACGGGGGCGGGGGCGCGCCCCTTCGGGATGATGGCGCTCGATTCGATGCGGATGGAAAAGGGCTGGCTGTCGTGGAAGGGCGACCTGTCCACGGACTACACGCTCGAAGAGTTGGGCCTCGCGCGGTTCATGCGCCACCCCGGCACGCCCGAGCGGCGCATCGCACTGCTCGAACATGACGGCGCGTTCGATCCGCTGCCCATGTCGAACGTGCTCTCGGGCGACAGCATCGTGGGCGAGGTGACGACCGCCGCCTTCGGGCACCGCGTGGGCAAGCCGCTGGCGCTGGCCATGCTGCCCGTGGATCTCGCCGCGCCGGGAACGTCGCTTTCCATCGACATCTTCGGCCGGCCCGCGCAGGCCCGCGTCCTGCCGGGCGCCGCGTGGGATGCCGATTTCACCCGCATCAGGAGCTGACGCGATGACACTTCCCACCTCGGCCCGCACCGTCGTCATCGGCGGCGGCGTCGTCGGCTGCTCGGTCGCCTACCACCTTGCCAAACTCGGCTGGAACCCGGTGCTTCTGGAACGCAAGCGGCTGACCTCGGGGACGACATGGCACGCGGCGGGACTGATCGCGCAGCTTCGCGCGACGCCCGCCATGACGCGGCTCGCGAAATACAGCCAGGAGCTTTACGGCACGCTCGAGGCCGAGACCGGGGTGGCGACCGGGTTTCGCCGCAACGGCTCGATCACCGTGGCGCTGACCGAGGATCGCGCCGAAGAGATCGCGCGGCAGGCGGGCATGGCGCGCGCCTTCGGCGTCGAGGTCGAGGAGATCTCGCCCACCGAGATCGCGGCGCGCTATCCCCATCTCGCGATGGAGGGGGTCCGCTCGGGCGTCTGGCTACCGCGCGACGGGCAGGGCGATCCGTCCAACATCGCGCTGAGCCTTGCCAGGGGTGCGCGGATGCGCGGCGCCGTGGTGGCCGAGCGGACGCGCGTGACCGGCGTGCGCCGCGACGGCGCGCGGATCACCCATGTCGAATGGGAGGACGGGACCGGGCAGGGCGCCATCGCCTGCGATCACGTCGTCAACTGCGCCGGCATGTGGGGCCGCGATCTGGGCGAGATGCTGGGCCATGCCGTGCCGTTACAGGCGTGCGAGCATTTCTATATCGTGACCGAGGCCATCGACGGGCTCGGCCGCCTGCCGGTGCTGCGCGTCCCCGACGAATGCGCCTATTACAAGGAGGATGCGGGCAAGATGCTGGTCGGCGCCTTCGAGCCGGTGGCCAAGCCGTGGGGGCCGATCCCCGAGGGGTTCGAGTTCGACCAGCTTCCCGAGGATTTCGACCATTTCGAGCCGATCCTCGAACGCGCGGTCGAACGGCTGCCGATCCTCGCCGATGCCGGCATCCACACCTTCTTCAACGGGCCCGAGAGCTTTACCCCCGACGACGCCTATCACCTCGGGCCCTGTCCGGGCACGGCGAATGTCTGGGTCGCGGCGGGGTTCAACTCCATCGGTATCCAGAGCGCGGGCGGCGCGGGGCTGGCGCTGTCGCAATGGATGGAGGGCGGCGAGATGCCGTTCGACCTCATGGATGTGGATATCGCGCGGATGGAGCCGTTCCTGTCCAACCGCCGCTACCTGCGCGCCCGCGCGTCCGAGACGCTGGGGCTGCTTTATGCCGATCACTGGCCCGCGCGGCAAAAGGCCACCGCGCGCGGGGTCAGACGCTCGCCGCTGCATCGCGAGATGCTCGATCGCGGCGCGGTGATGGGCGAGCTTGCCGGGTGGGAACGGCCGAACTGGTTCGCCCTGGGCGACGAGCCGCGCGCCTATCGCTACGGCTGGGGCCGCACCAGCTGGTTCATGGCGCAGGCCCGCGAACACAAGGCGCTGCGCGAGGGGGTCGGGCTTTACGACATGTCGTCCTTCGGCAAGCTCAGGATCGAGGGGGCGGATGCGGCGGGCCTGATGGCGCTGGCCTGCGGTGCCGATCTCGAGGTCGCGCCGGGCCGCATCGTCTATACCCAGATGCTGAACGCCGCGGGCGGGATCGAGGCCGATGTGACGGTCACGCGCCTGTCGGAAACCGCGTTTCTCATGGTCACGCCCGCGGCGACGCGGCTGCGCGACGAGACGCGGCTGCGCAGGCTGGCCGGCGAGCGGCGCGTGACGATCACCGACGTGACCGCGGGCGAGGCGGTGATGGCCGTCATGGGGCCGCGGGCGCGCGACCTGCTCGGCGCCGTCACCGATGCCGACCTGGGCGATGCGGCGCATCCCTTCGGCATGGCGCGCGAGGTCGATCTGGGGATGGGACGCGCGCGTCTGCACCGGCTGTCCTATGTCGGCGAGCTGGGGTGGGAGGTCTATGTCTCGTCCGACATGGCGGCCCATGCCTTCGAGACGATCGCCGAGGCGGGCGCGGATCACGGGCTGGCGCTGGTGGGGCTGCATGCGATGGACTCGCTCAGGCTCGAAAAGGGGTTCCGCCACATGGGCCACGACATCACCCCGGCCGATCATGTCATCGACGCGGGGCTCGGGTTCGCCGCGCGCCGCGCGGGCGGCTATGTCGGGGCCGAGGCCGTCGCCGCGCGACGCGAAACGGGGCCCGTCGCGCGCATGGTGCAGTTCCGGCTCGACGATCCCGAGCCGCTGCTGTTCCATGCCGAGCCGATCCTGCGCGACGGCGAGGTGGTGGGGCACCTGACCTCGGGCGGCTACGGGCACAGCCTGGGCGGCGCGGTGGGTCTGGGCTACGTGCCCTGCGCCGGGGAAAGCGCCGCGGATGTTCTGGCCTCGCGCTACGAGATCGAGGTGGCGGGAACCCGCGTGGCCGCGCGCGCGTCTCTCAAACCCATGTTCGACCCCGGCGGAGACCGGATGCGCGGCTGAAACCGGCCGCCGTCGGACGCAGGCAAGGAGAGCGACGATGCAAGATGCCGATATCGACGCGCGCCATCTGGAGCGCTGCGTGAGCCTTGCGCAAGAGGCGCTGGAGGCCGGGGACGAGCCGTTCGGCTCGGTCCTCGTCGGGGCCGACGGGCGGGTTCTGCACGAGGCGCGCAACCGCGCCAATACCGGCGACCCGACCGAGCATCCCGAGTTCGCGCTGGCGCGCTGGGCGGCGCGGAACCTGTCGCCCGAGGATCGCCGCGCCGCCACGGTCTATACCTCGGGCGAGCATTGCCCGATGTGCGCGGCCGCCCATGGCTGGGCGGGGCTGGGCCGGATCGTCTATGCCAGCTCCTCGGCGCAGCTCGGGGCGTGGATGGCCGAGTGGGGCGCGGCGCCCGGCCCGGTCGAGACGCTGCCCATCCAGAAGATCGCGTCGGGCGTGCCGGTGACGGGGCCGGTGGCCGGGTTCGACGATCGCATCCGCGAATTGCACCGCCGCCTGCACGGGGGCTAGGCCGCGGTCAGGCCGGGGCGTGGCGGGCGCGGAACCGCTCGATCTCGGCCTCGGTGGGGGCGTGGCCGGTGAACACCTCGACATAATTGGGCATCCGGGCAAAGCGTTCCTCCGGGGGCTCGCGCACCTGCATCGAGATATAGCCGATCTGGGTGTAGATCATCGTCAGCGCCCGCACCTCGGCCTCGGTCGCGTCGTATCCGAACCGCAGGAATACCCCGGTCATCGCCTCCTTGCGGCGGCGGTCGGCCCTGTCGAGCCGCGTCTGCAAGGCCGGATCGTTGCGCGCCCAGTTGCGAATCGCGAGATCGAGCCGCGAGTCGAAAAGGTCGTCGTCGAGCCAGAGGTCGAAGAGGTTGAAGACCGCCTCGCCTATGGATTCGGCAAAGGCCTCGCAGCGGGCGACGAGATTGCCGGTATTGCGCTCTTCCCAATGGGCGATCATGGCCTCGAGCAGGGCGTCGCGATCCTTGAAATACCAGTAGAACCCGCTGCGCGTCAGGCCGAGCCGTTCGGCCAGCGCCTTGATCTTGACCGCCTCGACGCCGTTCTCGGTCAGCACGTCATAGGCCGCCCTCAGCCAGGCCTCCTCGGTGGTGCGCGGATCGTCGATGTCGATCTGGTTCATGGGTCCGCTGATGCGCGTTCTTGACAGGTGTGTCAATCGTGCTGACAGTCATGTCAAGGCGACTGACTCGGAAAGGGGGGCTTCGCATGGTGGACGAGGTTGAGGCGCGGCCGGCATCGCGCCGGCGCGGTCGCGGCGGAGAGCGCGCGCGCAGCGGCGCGCCGGGCCAGAACCCGCATCTTGAGGTGCCCTTCATCACGCGCGGCATCCCGCCCTACGACCTGGCCGATCCCGAGGGGCTGGCCCGGATCGAGGCGACGGCCGACCGCATCATGGCCGAGATCGGCATCGAGTTCCGCGAGGATCCCGAGACGGTCGCGCTGTTTCGCAAAGCGGGCGGCACCGTCACCGGGCTGACCGCGCAAAGCTGGAACATCCGGTTCGAGCCGGGGCTGATCCGCGAGATGCTGCGCACCGCGCCCGCGCGGTTCACCCAGCATGCGCGCAATGCCGCGCGCTCGGTCGAGATCGGGGGCGATGCGGTGGTCTTCGCGCCGTCCTACGGATCGCCCTTCGTAATGGATCTCGACCGCGGCCGCCGCTACGGCACGATCGAGGATTTCGCGAATTTCATAAAGCTGGGCCAGTCGAGCCCATGGCTGCACCATTCCGGCGGCACGATCTGCGAGCCCACCGATATCGCGGTGAACAAGCGCCATCTCGACATGGTGCTGTCCCATATCCGCTATTCCGACCGCGCCTTCCTCGGCTCGATCACGGCGCCCGAGCGGGCGGCCGACAGCATCGAGATGTGCCGCATCCTGTTCGGGGCCGAGTTCGTCGAGAAGAATTGCGTCATCATGGGCAATTTCAACACCACCTCGCCGCTGGTGATGGATGGCGTCTCGACCCGCGGCATCCGCATCTATGCCGAGGCGGGGCAGGGGTCGGTGCATGTGCCGTTCCTGCTGGGGGGCGCGGTGTCGCCGCTGACCATGGCCGGATCGGTCGCCCACAGCCTTGCCGAAAGCATGGTGTCCTGCGCGCTGACGCAGCTCGTGCGGCCCGGCGCCCCGGTGGTCCTGGGCAGTTTCCTCAGCTCGATGGCGCTGCGATCGGGGTCGCCGACCTTCGGCACCCCCGAGCCGGCGCTGGGCTCCCTGGTGATGGGACAGCTTGCGCGACGGCTGAACATGCCGCTGCGCTGCGCGGGCAATTTCTCGACCTCCAAGCTGCCCGACGCGCAGTCGATGCAGCAGGGCGTCATGTCGATGATGTCGGCCGTCCAGTGCGGGGCAAATTTCGTGTTGCACTCGGCCGGATTCCTCGACGGTCTGCTGTCGATGTCCTACGAGAAATTCATGCTCGACACCGACCTGTGCGGCGCGCTGCACGGCTATCTCGCCGGGATCGCGATCGACGAGGACACGCTGGCCTTCGACGCGCTGGCCGAAAAGGGGCCGGGCGAGCACCTGTTCTCGACCGCGCACACGATGCGTCATTACAAGACCGCCTATTACGACAGCGCGCTGGACGACAACCAGCCGTGGGAGACCTGGGACGAACAGGGCGGCATCGACGCCGCGACCCGCGCCAACACGCGCTGGAAGGCGACGCTCGCCGCCTACGAGGCGCCCTGGCTCGATCCGGGAATCGACGCGGCATTGCAGGATTTCGTCGAACGCAAGAAGGCGACGATGGCGGATGCGTGGTACTGAGGAACAAAGTATGTCGAACGACCCTCTGCTCCAGCCCTATCGGCTGAAGCACCTGACGTTGAAGAACCGGATCATGACGACCAGTCACGAGCCGGCCTATCCCGAGGACGGGATGCCCAAGGAGCGTTACGCCGCCTATCACGCCGAACGCGCCAGGGCGGGCGTGGCGCTGGCGATGACCGCCGGATCGGCCGCCGTCAGCCGCGACAGCCCGCCGGTCTTCAACAACATCCTCGCCTGGAAGGACGAGGTCGTGCCGTGGATCGCGAACCTCACCGACGCGTGCCACGAACATGGCTGCGCGGTGATGATCCAGCTCACCCATCTCGGGCGACGCACGGGCTGGAGCAAGGGCGACTGGCTGCCCTCGGTATCCTCCTCGCGCCACCGCGAACCCGCGCACCGGGCCTTTCCCAAGCTGATCGAGGATTGGGATATCGACCGCATCCTCTCGGATTTCGCCGACGCCGCCCAGCGGATGCAGGCGGGCGGCATGGACGGGATCGAGATCCAGGCCTACGGGCACCTGCTCGACCAGTTCTGGTCGCCCCTGACCAACGACTTGGTCGGGCCCTACGGTGCGGACACGCTCGAGAACCGGCTGCGGTTCCCGATGGACGTGCTGGCCGCGATCCGCAAGCGCGTGGGCGACGATTTCATCGTGGGGTTCCGCTATACCGCCGACGAGGCGCAAAAAGGTGGGCTGACCGCCGAGGAGGGGATCGAGATCTCGCGCCGCTTTGCCGCCACGGGGCAGGTCGATTTCCTCAACGTGATCCGCGGGCGCATCCATACCGATCCCGCGATGACCGACGTGATCCCGATCCTAGGCATGAAGACCGCGCCGCATCTGGATTTCGCGGGCGAGGTGCGCCGCGCCACCGGGATGCCGACCTTTCACGCCGCGCGCATCCCCGATGTGGCGACGGCGCGCCACGCGGTGGCCGGCGGGCTTCTCGACATGGTCGGGATGACGCGCGCGCACATGGCCGATCCGCATATCGTGCGCAAGATCATGGAGGGGCGCGAGGACGACATAAGACCCTGTGTCGGCGCCACCTATTGCCTCGACCGCATCTACCAGGCGGGCGACGCGCTGTGCATCCACAACGCCGCCACCGGGCGCGAGCTGACCATGCCGCATGTGATCGCCCCCGCGCCCGAGCGGCGCCGGGTGGTGGTGGTGGGCGCCGGTCCCGCGGGGCTCGAGGCCGCGCGCGTGGCGGCCGAGCGCGGCCATGACGTGACCGTGTTCGAGGCCGCCCCCGACCCCGGCGGGCAGATCCGCCTGACCGCGCAAAGCCCCCGCCGCCGCGAGATGATCGGCATCGTCGACTGGCGCATGGCGCAATGCGCCGCGCGCGACGTGGCGTTCCGCTTCAACACCTATGCCGAGGCGGACGACGTCACCGCCTGCGCGCCCGACGTGGTGATCGTCGCCACCGGCGGGATGCCGCATACGCGCCTGTTCGAATCCGATACCGAACAGGATGCGGCCGTGACCGGGTGGGACATCATCTCGGGCGACGTGAAACCGGCCGAGAACGTGCTGATCTATGACGAGAGCGGCGACCATCCGGGCCTTCAGGCCGCCGAGATCGCCGCCGCTGCCGGGTCGCGCGTCGAGGTGATGACACCCGACCGGACGCTCGCCCCCGAGATCATGGCGATGAACCTCGTGCCCTACATGCGCAGCCTGCAGGATCGCGACGTGACCTTTACCGTGGCGCGGCGGCTGCTCGACATCCGCCGCGAGGGCAACACGCTGACGGCGGTGATCGGCACGGATTACAGCGACCACCGGACCGAGGCGCGATACGACCAGATCGTGGTGAATTACGGCACGATGCCGCTCGACGATCTCTATTTCGATCTCAGGCCGCTCTCGTCGAACCTGGGCGAGGTCGATCACGAGGCACTGGTCGCGGGCCGCGCGCAGGCGGTGCGGCGCAACCCCGAGGGCGCGTTCCGGCTGTTTCGCATCGGCGACGCGGTCAGCGCGCGCAACACCCACGCCGCGATCTACGACGCGCTGCGGCTGGTCAAGGATATCTGAGCGGGCGGCGATGCTGGACAAGCCGGGGCAGGGGCGCCTAGGCGTGGCACAGCGGCCCGCGGGCCGATCGCTCGAACGAAAGGACAGGACATGACACTCAAGCGCCTCACCCCCGGCCCCCGGATGAGCCGGGCGGTCTGCATCGGCAATATCGCGTTTCTCTCGGGGCAGGTTCCCGACGATCTCGAGGCCGATATCGCCACTCAGACCCGCCAGGTCCTGGCCAAGATCGAGGCCATCGCGGACGAGCTCGGCGCGGCCAAGTCCGATATCGCCTCGGTCCAGGTCTGGCTGGCCGACATGGCCGATTTCGCAGGCATGAACGCCGTCTGGGACGATTGGGTCGAGCCGGGCGCGCCGCCCGCCCGCGCCACCGGCGGCGTGCCGCTTGCCCGCCCCGGAATGCGGGTCGAGATGATCGCGACCGTGGCCCTGCCCGCCGCCGGATGACCCGAGGTGCGGGGCGGGATTCCCGCCCCGCGCCACCCCCCGCGCGCAGGTGACGGCCGACACCATGCGCGCCTGCCCCCCCATGCTACGCCTTTCTTGACGAGGCGCATCATGGACATGAGGGCAAACATGCGATCCCATCTCGAAAAGGCTATCGAATCCCTGGGCGACCGGCTCGGCCTCGAGCTGAGGCTCGACGGCGAAGGACGCGCCGCGGTTGCGCTCGACGATGTTGAGATCGCGATGATCTACGTGCAGCCCTCGGACGAGGTGCAGTTCTACAGCCCCATAGGTCGTGTGCCCGAGCATGGCGCCGAGACGTTCCTGCGCATCCTGCTGTCGAGCAATTACATGGGCCGTCTCACGGGGCGCTGCGCGCTGGCCGTCGATCCCGACGCCTCCGAGGCCGAGGCGGACTGGGGCGCCATGCGCATCGTGTTTCTGCAATATGCCAGCGATCCGATCGTGTTCTACGACCCGGCGTCGCTGTGGCGGGCGCCGCCCTGGATGAACGATCCGCCCGCCGCCGATGCCTCGGGGCATCTGCGCTTCATGCCCATCGTCACGCAGTTCCAGCTTGCGCTCGACATGGCGCTGGCCTTTGGCGCGCCACCCGGTCACGGCCATGCCTATTACGCGCAGGACTACATCGCGCCCTGGGTCGAGGTGACGGCGCCCGAGAACTGGACCGAGGCCGATACCGCCCGGCTCAAGGTGCATTGCGACAACGGGGTCAAGATGGGCTGCGACAACGGCTAGCCCTTGGCGGTCCGAGTCGCGGGTGCGGTCCGGGCGAAATGGCGGCGCAGGAACATCGCGGCCGCGAGGCTCCCGATCCAGATCAACAGCGTCGCGGCCAGCCAGTTCGATATCCCGCCGATCTGCATAGTGGGCAAAAGCGACGCGGTGACGAACAGCCCGAGGAAGATGGTGACGAGCGCGATGCCCCCCAGCAATTCGGGCATGTTGTTGCGCGCAAGCGACGTGACCGCGGGGCCCGCGACCGCCTGCACCACCGTGAACAGCAGCACCGCGACGACAAAGCCCAGCGGCGCGATGACAAAACCCGGCAGCAAGAGCGCGGCCAGCAGCAGCCCGATGCCGTTGGCGGCCAGGTAGCCCAGGGCGGTGATCGTGAATCTCTTCATCTGCCGGATCTCCTGACCGTGATGCGATATCGCGCAAGTCTATGGCACGAACCGGGCGCCGCGCCATCCACATATCGACGAATCGCGGGCGCGGGCAACTCTGCCCCGTAATACCTGATGCCCGGACTTGATGTTGACTATATCAACTGGTATCACCGGTCAATTTGAGTCGAAAACGCCCGCCACGCGGCGCCGCCCCCCGATGGCCTCGCGACAAACCGGGTGCGGGACGTATAAGGGTCCGGAACCGCGCGCAGGCCCCCGCCGGGACCGCTTGCGTTGTTGACCATATCAACGCGACGCGCCAAAGCTGTTTGCAGGAAACCCGCCGATGAAAACCATGTTCGACACGCGAAACAGGTCGGTCCACCCGCCGATCCACGAGATCACCGACGCGCTGAGCTTCAAGCTCGCGCGGCTCAACGCGATCAACGAGCGCGCGGGCAGCTATTACTTCAAGCTGCATCACGACATCACGCTGAACCAGTGGCGGATCCTCGGGCTCGTCTCGGCGATGGAGCCCGCACCCGCGCGCGACGTGCGCGACAGCCTCTACATGGACAAGGGCCAGTTCAGCCGGGTCGTCAAGCAACTGGTCGAACGCCGACTCATCGACATTTCGCCCGCGCCCGACAATGCCAGCGCCAACACGCTGCGCCTGACCCCCGCGGGGCGGAGCCTGCACAAGGTGCTGATCGGCTTCACCGCCGAGCGCAACGCGCGCACCGCCGCCGTCCTCACCCCCGAGGAATGCGAGACCTTTCTCGCCCTGCTCGACAAGGTCGGGAACCATGCCCACACCCTGTTGATGAAGCGGCAGGATCGCGGTTGAGCACGGCCCCCGCCCAAACTGGCGCCGAGGCTCCCGCCCGCGCCCCGACCCGTGGGCCGGGCCACGCCGCCGCAGGGCTTTTCTCGGTCGCGATCCTGTGGGTCATCGCATTCGCGGCGCTGGACGAGGCGACGCTGCGGTTCGGGGCGGTGCTGGCCGCGGTCGTGATCGTGACGCAGACCCAACCCGCGACCTTTGCGCGGGCGCCATGGCTGGGCCGGGTGTTCGACGCGGCGCTGCTGGCGTGTTTCGCCTTTGCCGGGTGGTGGTTCGCCCGCGTCACCGACCAGCTCTGGACGGGGTTCTTCGTGGCGACGCCCGCGACGCTCGCGGCGGGGATCGGGGGGATCGCCGTGCTGCTGATCCTGGCGGGGCGGGCCTGGGGCCGATCGCTGGTCGTGATGGCGCTGGCCTTTGCGGCCTTCGCCTTTGCCGGGCCCTATCTGCCGCGGCCGCTGTCCCATTTCGGCACGGATGCGGGCGAATTCGTACAGGTCGTGTGGTATTCCTTCGACGGGGTGTTCGGGCGGATGACCGGGCTCGTCGCCGAGAACCTGCTGGTCTTTCTCATCCTCGGCGCGCTCTTCGAAAAAACGGGCGCGGGCGACAGCCTCATCCGCATCTCGACCGCTCTTCTGGGCCGGGTGCGGGGCGGGGCGGCCCATGCCGCCATCGCGGCGAGCGCCGTTTTCGGCATGATGAGCGGGTCCGTCGCGGCCAATATCGCGGGCACCGGCGTGTTCACCATCCCGATGATCCGCCGCCAGGGCTTTTCGAGGAACTTCGCCGGCGCGGTCGAGGCGGCGGCCTCGTCGGGCGGGCAACTGACCCCGCCGATCATGGCCGCGACCGTTTTCGTCATGGCCGATCTGCTGGAGATGCCGCTGATCCTCGTGATCGCGGCGGCGGCACTTCCGGCCCTTTTCAAGTATATCGGCCTCTTCGCGCAGGTCTATGTCGAGGCGATCCGGCAGGACATCGCGCCCCTCCCGCCCGAGGATATCCCGACCCTGACCGCCCGCGACTGGATCGACTCCGCGCTGGTGATCGGTCCGCTCGTCGCGTTGATGGGGGCGTTCCTCACCGGCCGGTCGCCCGCCATGGCGGGGCTCGCCGGGGTCGTCGTGGCGCTGGCCATGGGCCTGATCCTCACGCCCCGGTTCCGCCGCGACCCGCGGCTGATCTGGCAGGCGCTCTGCGCGGGCGGCATATCCTCGGCGCGCATCCTGCTGTCGGTCGCCGTCATCGGCATCGTGCTCGCCGTCATCAACGAGACAGGCATTGCCATCCGCTTCGGGATCGCGGTCGCGGGGTTCGGCGAGAGCCATCTGTTCTATGCGCTCGTCATGGCGATGCTGGGCGCGCTGGTCCTCGGCATGGGGCTGCCGACGCTGCCCGCCTATCTCATCATCGCCATCGTGATCGCGCCCGCCATCGTCGAGGCGGGGGTCGCGCCGCTCGCCGCGCATATGTTCGTGCTTTATTTCGCGGTGTTCTCGTCGATCATGCCGCCCGTGGCCTATGGCTGCTACATCGCCGCGCCGATCGCCGGAGCCGATCCGCTGCGCATGTCCCTTACCGCGCTGCGCCTCTCCGCGGTTGGCCTGCTGGTGCCCTTCGTCTTTGTCACCGCGCCCTCGCTGCTGCTGGTGGCGGGCGGGTTTTCATGGGCCGAACTCGGCGCGACGATGCTGCGGCTCCTGGCCGCGATCTGGATGCTGGCCACGGCGCTTGGGGGGGCCGATCCGCGCGCGGGGCGGCTTGTGCCGGCGGCGCGGGCGGTGCGGCTCGCCCTTGCCGCCGGGGCGCTGATGCCGATGGCGGCGATCTGGTGCCCGACCGTTCTGGGCGCGGCGATCGCGGGGCTGGGGCATCCGCGACCCCGCCCGCCGGTTCTCCGGGGATCGGGGCAGGCGACATGATTGCCGCGTTCCGCCGCATCCGCCTTGGCGCCGCCGCGCTGGCTTTTGCCCTCGCGCTGGCGCCCGTTTCCGCCATGGCCGAGCTCTATCGCGTGACCTCCATCGCGCCGGGCCTGTCGCCCTTTGTCGTGAACACCGCCATCGCCAAGGTGGTAAATACACGCGTGCCGGGAGTCGAGTTCCAGGTCCGCGCCACCGGCACCGCGACCCGCCACATGCTCGACGCCGCGCGGGGCAAGGTCGATTTCTTCTTCGGCGCGCCGACGATCAACTGGATGATGGCCAACCGGGTCGGCCCCTTTGCCGATCTGCCCGAGGCGCCCGCGCTCGAGGGGCAGGTGGGCATGATCCTGTCCTACCAGATGGGCCCCTATCACTATGTCACCCGCGCCGGGTCCGGCATCGAGACGCTCGACGACCTGCGCGGGCGGCGTGTCTTTGCCGGGCCGCCGGGCGGGGCCGCGACGGGCGTGGTGTTGCGCACGATCGAGCAGGCGACGGGGATCACGGCGCAGTACATGCAGTTGCAGGCCTTCGGTTTCGACGCCGCGATACAGGCGTTCCAGGACGGCAAGATCGACGTCATCGCCCTGCCCAGCAACGTGCCGAGCCCGGCGATCCAGCAATTCGCCCTGACGCAGAAGATCCGGCTGCTCGATGTCGACATGGACCGGGTCGCGGTCAACGCGCTCACCGGCGGCACCGTCAACGAGATTCCGTCGGGCGCCTACGGTGCGAACCAGGTCAACACCGCGCCCGTGCGCTCGCACGGGTCGCTGGTGAATTTCAGCGCCGGGATGCATGTGCCCGAGGATGTCGTCTATCGCGTGACCAAGGGCATCTGGGAAAACCTCGACGAGATCCAGGCCGCCGCGCAATGGATGCCCGCGACGATCACGCGCGCCGCGGCGCTGGCCCATGTGGCGGGCCGACTGCACCCCGGCGCCGAGCGCTACTATCGCGAAATGGGCTGGACCATCCCCGCCCCCGTCGCCTTCGACGCCGGCGATCCCGCGGGGCCGGCTTTTGCCGGGGGCGAAACCAGATGACCCGCCGTCGCACCTCAGGCCCCGCAAGACGCCCGCACCACCATCAATATTGAAACGCATCTCAATCAGGAGACATTCATGAATAACTGGGTTCTGTGGCTGATCGTTGGCATCCTGTCGCTGATCGGCGGTATCCTCGCCCTTCTCAATCCCTTTGCCGCCACGCTGACGGCCGAGATGTTCACCGGCTGGCTTTTCGTGCTCGTCGGCATCCTCGTGCTCGTATCGGCCTTCAACGACCAGGGGCTCGGCGCGCGGATCGTCACGATCCTGCTCGGGGTCGTCATGCTGCTTTTGGGGATCAGCCTCGTGACGAACCCGCTGGGCGGCATGGTCGCGCTGACCATCCTCGCGGGCATCATGCTGATGGTCGCGGGCGTGATCCGCATCGTCTTCGGCGTCTCGGCACGCGATGGCGGGCTTCGCGTCGCGATGATCGTCTCGGGGGCGCTGTCGATCCTGCTCAGCGTGATGATCTTCGCCAATTTCCCGGCCTCGGCGGCCATCGTGCTGGGGGTCTATCTCGCCATCGACCTGATCTGGAACGGGGTCTCGCTGATCGCGCTGTCGCTGGCGCGGAGATCGCGCGCGCCTGCATGAGGGTTGCGCGTCGCGCGACCTCGGGACAGGGAGGGGCACCATGCTGAGAAAGGTTCTCGGGCGGCTCTTTCGGGGGATATTCGCAGCCTTCGGAGAAGAGCGCGTGCAGGGTCTTGTCGCGCTCACCCTGGGGCTGATTTTCGTGGCTTCGGGGTTCTACTGGTATTTCGAGGGCTGGAGCGTCCTCGATTCCGTCTATTTCTCGGTCATCACCATCGCCACGGTGGGTTACGGCGATCTCGCGCCGCAAACCGCCGCGGGCAAGATATTCACCATTCTCTATGTTTTTTGCGGCCTCGGCATCTTTGTCGCGGCCGCCTCGGCCATTGCCGAGGGCATCATGCAGGACCGCCGCAAGGATCCGTGACGGGCGGGCGCCCGCCCATGCCGGCGGCATCGAAAGGAGCGAACGTGAGCGACGACACAAATCCACCGCAAGAGGGCAGGGCGGGCCGGCGCGTCACGTTCGGCGTGATCGTCCTGCTGGTCGTGGCCGCGGCAATTTACGCCGTGATGGATCGCACCGTGCCGGGCAGCGCACGCGGCATCGTCTCGGCCTATGTCGTGCAGGTCGCGCCGCGTGTCTCGGGCACGGTCACGCAGGTTCATGTCACCGACGATGCGGTGGTCGAGGCGGGCGATCCGCTCTTCACACTCGACGCGCGGCCTTTCGAGCTGGCCGCGCGTCGGGCCGAGGCCAACCTCGCCGCCACCCTGCAATCTGTCGACGCCTCGGGGGCCTCCATCGTCGCGGCGCAGGCGGGCGTGACCGGCGCGCGCACCGCGCTCGAGACGACCCGCGCCGAGGCCGAGCGGACCTTCAAGCTCGAAGAGCGCGGCATCGTGGCCAAGGCGCGCGGCGACCAGGCCCGCGCCGCCGTCGAGACCGCCGAGGCCGAGCTCGACCGCGCCGAGGCCGCGCGTGAAAGCGCGCGTGCCGAACTGGGCCCGCAGGGCGAGGACAACCCCGCCTTTCAGGCCGCGTCCGCGCAGCTCGAACAGGCGCAGTACGACCTTGCCTCGACCCTCGTGCGCGCGCAGCATCTCGGCGCCGTGACCAACCTTACCCTGTCCGAGGGCGCGTTCATCACCGCGGGCGCGCCCGCGCTGACCTTCATAGATGCCGAGGCGGGCTGGATCACGGTCGATCTGCGCGAGAACCAGTTGCAGAACGTCCAGCCCGGCGATCCCGCACATGTCCTGTTCGACGCGCTGCCGGGGCGGATCTTCGACGCGCGGGTGCAAAGCGTCGCCTGGGGAATCGCGCCGGGGCGGTCGGTGCAGGGCGGGCTGGTGGTCAATCAGCCCGCGAGCCGCTGGTTCGAGCCCGCGCGCCGCATCCCCGTCCGCGTCGAACTCGAGGGCGGGATGGAGAACTGGCCCTATGCCGCCCGCGTCGGCGGCAAGGCGCATGTCGTGATCTTTGCCGCGGGCGACACCGGCGGGCCGCTCGGGCTGATGGCGCGCGCCGCGCAAAGGCTGCGCGCGTGGGTGAGCTACCTGCACTAGCCATGTACGTGATCCCCCGCCCGAGCGTCCGCGACGACCCGCATTTCGGCATCCGGCTGGGCCTTGTCGGGGCGCTGTCGGTCCTGGCCGCGGCATGGCTCGACCCGGTCATGCCGACGATCACCGCCGCGCTTCCGGTGGGCCTCGTCGCGGCGCAACGCAAGGCGCCCGCGCCGCTCGGGATCGTCGTCGCGCCGCTGGCGGTCTGCGTGCTGGCCACGGTGCTGGCATGGTTCGTGACATGGGTGCATCCGCTCGCCGTCGTGCAGGCGGGGGCGGCGTGGCTGGTCTATTTCATCGGCTTTCGCATGATCCTGCGGACCGGGGCGACGCCGGGCATGCTGCTGGTCGTGTTCACGATCCTCTTTTCGGTCATCGGGATGAGCGGCGGCGGCGCCGTGGCGGTCCTGCGCAACGAGCTCTACCTCGCCGCGCTGGTCGCATTGGTCGTCGTGCCGCTCTCTTACGTGCTGGTGCCGCCGCGCACGCGCGCGCGCCATGTCGCGACGCCGGTGCCCCAGCGGGGCCGGATCGCGACCGGCGCGGCCATCCGCGCGACCGTGCTTTCGGCGCTGAGCTTCTGGCTCTACGCGGTCATGCCGCCCTCGGACATCATGCTCGCGATCATGGCCGCGCTGGTGCTGGTCTTTCCCACGCGCGAGGCGGTGTTCTTCGAGGCGCGGCAACGGATGCGGGCCACGCTTTACGGCAGCGCGCTGGCGCTGGCGGCCCTCGCGGTGTTTCCGCTCTCGCCGCATCTGCCGATCCTTCTGGGGCTCGTCTTTCTCGCCGGCTACTGGGTCGGGCAGAAGATGCTGCACGACCCGCGCCCGCACATGGCGTTCCAGAACGCCTATCCCGCCGCGCTTGCGCTGATCGTGGGGGCGCTGGCCGCGCAGGACGTGGCCGCGGCCATCGCGTCGCGGGTGGGTCTGACGCTGGTGGGGGCCTTTGCCGCGGCATTTGCGGTGGCATGGCTCGACCGCCTGACCGGCTGGCGGGACGAGCCCGCGGTCGCGGCGGACCCGCGACCGGGCGCCGCCTGACGCCGCGCCCGGTCCGGCACGGCGTCGCGGCGCGTGCCGTGCTCAGTCCAGCGTGTTCTTGAAGATCTCGCCGTTCTTCATCACCAGCGGGATGTTCGAACCATTATCGCCGAGGATCGCCACGTCTTCCAGCGGGTTGCCGTCCACGAGGATGATATCGGCATAGGCGCCTTCCTCGATCACGCCGAGCGGGCCTTCCTGATAGGGATTGCGCGCGCCGCTGAGGGCGAGGATTTCCGCGTTGGTCGAGGTAATCATGCGCAGCATCTCGATATTGCTGAACCAGGGCGAGAAGCGGGCGAGGAAATCGCCCTGCGTGCCGTTCATGTCGGGGGCAAAGACAAGGTCGGTGCCGAAGCCCATCTTGACGTTATGCTTCTTGACCAGCTCGGCGGTCCGTTCCCAGCCATCGACGACCTGCACATACTTGTCCCACTGGATCGGATCGGCGATCGCCTTGAGGCTTTCATCGGCCTCGAAAGGCTGCGTGATGAGATAGACGCCGCGCTCGGCCATCTCCTGCGCGGTTTCGTCATCCATGAGCTGCCCGTGCTCGATGGTCCTGAGCCCGTTGCGGATGCCGCGCAGCACGCCCTTGGGCGTGTAGACATGCGCGGTGACATAGGTGCCCCAATCCGAGGCCGCATCGACGGCGGCCTTGATCTCGTCATCGGTGAACTCGGTCACGTCGAGCGGGTCGTAGAAGGAATAGACGCCGCCGCCGATGGCGATCTTGATCTGCGTCGCGCCCTGCTTGAGGTTCTGGCGCGCCGCCGCCAGCACCTCGTCGCGGCCGTTTACCACGCGGTCGAGCTTCATGACGCCTTCGCCTACCGGCACCTGCCCGCTGAAGATGCGCGGCTCTTCGAACGGTAGCGTGCGGTCGGCATGGCCCGAGGTCTGGGTGATGAGCGTGCCTGACAGGTACATGCGCGGACCGGGGATCATGCCCTCGTCCACGGCCTTCTTGATGCCGAATCCGGGGCCCGCCGTGTCGCGGATCGTGGTAAAGCCGCGTTGCAGCAGGTTGTTGGCCTCGATCACCATGGTGGCATGGGTGTAATCGGGTTGTTCCAGCCGCCACGCGTCGCCTTGGCTCGCCGCCAGCATCAGGTGGTAATGCGCGTCGATCAGGCCGGGCATGAGGGTGCGGCCCTCGCCCTCGATCACGTTCACCGCGACCTCGCGCGTCTCGGTGCCGCCCGCCTCGTCGATCACGGCGAACCCGGTCACGCCGGCGCCGGGCAGCACTTCGGTCCGTTCGAGCCGGCCGGTCGTCACCTCGAGCTCATAGGTGCCCGAGCTGGGGATCTCGTCGGCGATCCGCTCGATCCTGTTGCGCACCACCAGCACGTCCTGATCCTCGAGCAGCGTCTCGCTCGTCCCGTCGAAGATATCGACATTCTTGAACAAGGTGACATCCGTCGGGATGTCCTGCGCCAGCACCGGCAGCGTCAGGAGCGCCGAGATCGCGACGCCGGATAGCGCGGTCTTCATCAAAGCCATGGGGGATTTCCTTGGGAAAGAGGGTGGGGGCCGTAAGGCAGGGACGGAACAGGGAATGCGCCGACCTCAACGGAAAAGACATGACTTTGTCAACTCATCTCACGCGCGACGGATGCACGCGACCCGCCCCCGGACCTAGAGCAGCGGCGCGAAGAGCCGGGCGACCGGGCCGCCCACGCGGATCCTGAGGGGCTGGTCGGCGAGGTCGGTCTCGAACCGGGCGGCGCGGTCGAAATCGTCGCGCAGGAACGCCTCGACCGATTGCGCCGCGCGCGGATCGAACATCGCCGCCATCGCCTCAAAGTTCAGACGGAAGGACCGGTTGTCGAAATTCGTCGTCCCGATGGCGGCGAAATCGTCGTCGATCAGCACGACCTTCTGGTGCATGAACCCGTCGCCATAGCGCCAGATCTCGACGCCCGCCTCGCGCAGCTCGTCGAAATAGGCAAAGGCCGCCAGCCACGAAACGAGGTGATCGGCCATGTCGGGCACCAGAAGCCGCACCTCGCGCCCCGCCAGCGCCGCGTGTTTCATCGCGGTCAGCACGTCGGTATCGGGCACGCAATAGGGCGAGGCGATCCAGATGCGCCGGCGCGCTGCGACGATGGCCGCGAAAAAGAACAGCGCCCCGGTCTCCATGCTGTCGCCCGGACCCGTGGGCACGATCAGCGCGGCCATGTCCTCGGGCTCGGCGGGCGGGGTCCAGTCGAGTATATCGGCCGGGACCGGCTTGCCCGCCCAGTGCCAATCCTCGGCAAAGACGAGCTGAAGCTGCGCCACCACCGGCCCGCGCAATTCCAGGTGGGTATCGCGCCAGTTGCCGAACCGGGGATCGCGGCCGAGATATTCGTCGCCCACGTTCAGCCCGCCGGTGAACCCGATGCGCCCGTCCACCACCACCGTCTTGCGATGGTTGCGGAAATTGATCTGGAACCGGTGGCGCGGACGCTTGCCGCCTTTCGGATCGGCGACCTCGACCCCGGCATCGCGCAACGCGGCGTAGTAGCTTTCGGGCAGGGAATGGCTGCCCACGGCGTCGGTCATGAACATGACCCGCACGCCCCGCCCGGCCGCCGCGATCAGCCTGTCGCGAAAGGCGCGCCCGATCCCGTCGTCATGAACGATGTAGAACTGCGCGAGCACGTAACGCTCCGCCCTGTCGATGGCCGCGAAGATCGCGTCGAAGGTGGCATCCCCGTCGATGAGCGGCACCGCCCGGTTGCCGCCCAGCACCGGCAAATCGGCGATCCGCGTGAACGGGGTCGGGTCCACCACCAGCGGCCCCGCAGGCGCATGGGCCTCGGCGCCGCGTTTCAGCCCGTCGATCACCCGCTCGCTCTCGCGCCGCGCGATCAGATAGCCGCGATACCGGTGATGGCCGAGAAAGAGATAGAGCAGCACCCCGATATAGGGCGCGGCCAGCAGGAACACGACCCAGCCCAGCGCCCCCTGCGGCGTACGCGCCGACACGATGGCCCGCCACGCGCAAAACAGCGCGGCGATCTGCAACAGAACGACCACCGCGAATATCGCCGCCGACACCATGCGCGCCCCTCGATTCCCTGGCCCCGCACGGGGCGCGGCAGAACCATGAAACCCCATCGCGCCCGGCGCGCAAACCGGAAAATCGCGCGGCTGCCCCAAGTTTGCTGTGGACCTGCGCCGGACCTCGGCCAAACTGGCGCGCGACGGGGCCGCCGCGACGGCGCCCGCACAGGACAGCCGGACCGAGTGCCCATGAAAGACGCCCCCTTCCTCAACCTCGTGCTGGCCCTCGTCTTTCTGGTGCTGATGGGGTGGCTGCTGGTCATCGGCAAGCCGATCCTGCTGCCCATCGTGACCGCCATCATCTCGGTCTACGTGATGACCTCGGCCTCCGAGGCGCTGGGGCGGTTACCGGTCCTGCGGCATTTCCCGTCGGTCTGGCTGCGCCTGCTGGTGCTGGCGGCCTTCGTCGTGATCGTGCTCGTCTTTGCCTATGTCGTGGCCGCCACGGTGCGCGATATCGCCGGGGTCGCGCCGGTCTATCAGGCCAATCTCAGCCGCCTCTTGCAGAACGTCGCGGTGATGTTCGACATCGAGGAACAGCAGCTCTGGAACGAGATCCGATCGCTCACCATCGACAAGATCAGCTTTCAGGCGATCCTGCTGGCGACGCTGGGCGGGTTCACCTCGGTCGGGGGCATGGTCTTTCTCGTCGTCATCTACGCGGGCTTCCTGCTGGCCGAGCGCAACACCTTCCCGCAAAAGATCTCGGCCGCGTTCCGCAACCGCGAAAGCGCCGAAAAGGCGCATCGCATCGTGACCGACATCAACCGCAAGATCAGCGACTATCTCGCGATCAAGACGCTCATCAACATGGTCCTCGGCGCGATCTCCTATGTCGTGCTGTGGGTTTTCGGGGTCGATTTCGCGCCATTCTGGGCCATCACCATCGCGCTGCTGAACTATATCCCCTATGTCGGCTCCTACGCGGGGGTCGCCTTTCCGGTGATCCTGTCGCTGGCGCAATTCGCGTCGATCCCGGTGACGCTGGGGCTGGCGGCGATGCTGACGGCCGCGCAGATGTATGTGGGCAACGTGCTCGAGCCGCGCCGGATCGGCCGCGAGCTCAACCTCAGCCCGTTCGTCGTGCTGGTGGCCCTGTCGGTCTGGGGCGCGCTCTGGGGGATACCGGGCGCGATCCTGTCGGTGCCGCTCACCTCGATCGTGGCGCTGATCCTGTCGAGCTTCGAGCAGACCCGTTTCCTCGCGATATTCCTCGCCGAACGCCCCGAGACGATGACCGCCGACCGCGCCGAGGCCTGACCCGGCGCCCGCGCGGATTTGCACCGGCCACCGAAATCGCCTATTTCACCGCACCCCCGCGCCCTGCGTAAAAGGCGAGACATGGATCGAGATTTCAACGCCCGCCTCTCCGTCGCACCCATGATGGATTGGACGGACCGGCATTGCCGGATGTTTCACCGTGTCCTGTCGCGGCATGCGTTGCTCTATACCGAGATGGTGACGGCGCCGGCGCTTGTGAGGGGTGGGGCGGTGCATCTGCTCGATCACGATGCAGCCGAGCATCCGCTGGCGTTGCAGCTCGGCGGGTCCGATCCGGCCGAGCTGGCCGCGGCCGCGCGGATCGGGGCGGATCGGGGATTCGACGAGATCAACCTCAATGTCGGCTGCCCCTCGGACAGGGTGCAGTCGGGCGCTTTCGGGGCGGTGCTGATGAAGACGCCCGACCTGGTGGCCGAATGCGTCGCGGCGATGATCGCCGCGCAGCCGGTCGAGGTGACGGTGAAATGCCGCATCAGCGTCGATGACCAGAACCCCGCCGAGATCCTGCCCGGGTTCCTCGAAAAGGTCCGCGCGGCGGGGATCCGGCGCGTGGCGATCCATGCCCGCAAGGCGTGGCTCGACGGGCTCAGCCCGAAAGAGAACCGCGATATCCCGCCCCTCGATTATCCGCTGGTGCGGGCGATGAAACGCGCCTTTCCCGATCTGCACATCTCGCTCAATGGCGGGATCGACGGGCTCGCGGCGGTCCGCGCCGAGCTCGAGGGCGGGCTCGATGGCGTCATGGTCGGGCGCGCGGCCTACCAGCGGCCCGCCGACCTGCTGCTCGACGCCGACCGCGCGGTGTTCGGGCGGCCCAATCCGCTGGGCGATCCGGCCGAGGCGGTGGCCGCGATGGCGCCCCATATCGACCGCCACCTTGCCGCGGGCGGGCGGTTGCACCAGATCACGCGGCACATGCTGGGCCTGTTCGCCGGGCGCCCCGGCGCGCGCGCGTGGCGGCGCATCCTCTCGGAAGGGGCGAACCGCCCCGGTGCCGGGCAAGAGCTGCTCGACGCGGCGCTGGACGCGGTCGCCGCCGAGACGGCGCAGGCCGCCGAGCCGCAAGAGGCCGCCCGCACCGCCTGACCGCGGCGCTATCCGCCCCGCTTGAGCCGGGCCGCGCGTCCGCCGCGGCGTTGCGCGATCAGCGGCGCGCGCGCGGGCAGCTCGGCGGTGATGGCGGCGCGTTCCTCGGGCGACAGGCGCGACCATGCGGCGATCTCGTCGATGCTGCGCAGGCACCCGGTGCAAAGCCGCGCCGCCGGGTGGATGACGCAGATCTTGATGCAGGGGCTCTCGATCTCGTCGCGGCGCCAGATCTCGTCGGTCATCGGCTCTCTCCGTCAAGATGGGCGAGCCTGTCCAGCGCGCCCTGCAGGATGTACGAGGCGGCGACGTGGTCGATCACCTCGGCCCGGCGCGCGCGCGAGGTGTCGGCCTCCAGCAGCGCGCGTTCGGCCGCAACGGTCGACAGGCGCTCGTCCCAGAACCCGATGGGCAGGCCCATGAGCCCCGCGAGATTGCGCGCGAAGGCCCGTGTGGACTGGGCGCGGGGGCCTTCGGTGCCGTCCATGTTGCGCGGCAGGCCCAGCACCACGCCGCCGATTTCGCGGTGGCGCGCGATCTCGAGCAGTTCGGCCGCGTCGAGCGTGAATTTCCGCCGCTTCACCGTCCTGAGCGGCGTCGCGACCGAGCGCATCCTGTCCGACACCGCGACGCCGATGGTCCGCGTCCCCAGATCGAGCCCCATCAGCGCGGAACGCGCGGGCAGGGCGGCCCCGAGCCCCTCCAGCGTCTCGTGGATCAGCGTGCCGGCGGCGGGGCCGCTCACGGCGCGATACCCGCCTGTGCGCCCGCCTGCTCGACCGTGTCCAGCGAGGCGGGATCGTCGGCAAAGACCTGCACGGCCTCGTCATAGATGGCCCGCGCGCGGTCCTGGCGGCCCAGAACGACCAGCGCCCCGATCAGCCGCGCCCAGTCGGTGGCCGGTCCGCCCTCGCTGCCCAGCCGCTCCATCAGGCCCGACACCATGCCCTCGATCATTTCCTGGCGCTCTTCGGGGGTCATGTCGGCCGCGGCCTCCATCGCCGCCGCATCCGGTCCGGGTCCGGGCGCGGCCCCGGCCGCCGGCGGCTCGTAGCGGATGCCGGCCTGCGCGGCGATATCGCCGATGCGCTGGCGCACCAGCGCCTCGATCTGCGGATCGGGGGTCGCGCGGCCCTCGGCGATGTCGCGCCACAGCCGGAAGGTCAGGTCGGGACGCCCGGTCTGCGCAAGCCCCAGCCCCTTGAGGTAGAGCGCGCGCGACGACGCGGGATCGCGCGCCAGCGCGGCGTCGAGCGCGGCCTCGCCCTCGGGCGTGACCACGCCGCCCGCCGCCAGCGCCAGCGCCTCGCCCAGCCGCGCGTGATCCTCGGCCGTGGCCGCGTCGCCCAGCAGCGCGATCAACTGCTCCTGCGCGCGTGCCGCGGCGGCGTAGTTGCCGATGTTGAGCTCATTGCGGGCAAGCAGGCGCAGCCCCTCGGTATCGCCGGGGCGGTCGGCCACCGCGCGGCGCAGCCGCTCCATCAGCGCGGCGTAATCCTCGGACAGCTCGGGCGGGTCCATCGGGGTCGCGCGGGCCTCGGCCTCGGCCTGGGTCGGGCGCGCGGCGCGCGCCTGTTCGGCCTGTTCGAGGCGCAGCGACAAAGGCAGGTCGCCATAGCCCGGCGCGCCCTGCCACAGATACAGCGCGCCGCCCCCCGCGATGGCCGCCACGGCGACGAACCCGGCGGCGCCCAGCCGCGCCCAGCCCGGCGCGGGCGCCACGCGGTCGGGCCCGGCGCGGTCGGCCTCGATCAGCCGGCGCTCGACCTCGGTGCGGGCGCGCGCGGCCTCCGCGTCGGTCAGCAGCCCGCGGGCGCGGTCGCGTTCGACCTCGTCGAGCTGGTCGCGATAGACGGCGATATCGGGCGCGTCGCGCGCCTCTTCGCGGCGGCGCAGCAGCGCGGCCAGGATCGGCACCGCGCAAAGCGCGGCGAGGGCAAAGGCGGCAAGCCAGAAGATCATGCGCGCAAGGCTCCGGGTCGGGCGGTCTGGGCCACCGTCTAGCCTTTGCCGCGCCGGGACGAAAGGGCGGGCCGCCCCCCGTCCGCACCCCCCGGCGCGCCCAGTCGCCGCACCGCGGCCCCGAGGGCGATGATCTGTCGCGCCCGCGATGTCGCGGGCGGGCGCCGTTGCGACGCTAAACGCGTTGCGCAAACCGGTCGGCGCTTCCATACAGGGGCCGCCCGCCCTGCGCCCCCGTCCGAAAGGATCGCCCGTGAAACGTCGCTATTCCGCCTTTGCCATCGCCCGCGAGGCCCTGCGCCACCATTCGGGCTGGACCCGCACATGGAAAAGCCCCGCGCCGAAATCGCGCTATGACGTGGTGATCGTGGGCGCGGGCGGGCACGGCCTGGCGACGGCCTTCTGGCTGGGGCGCAACCACGGCATCACCAATGTCGCGGTGATCGAAAAGGGCTGGCTCGGCGGCGGCAACACGGGCCGCAACACGACGATCATCCGCTCGAACTACCTTCAGGATCCGTCGGCCGCGCTCTACGAGAAATCGCGCAGCCTCTACGAGACGCTCAGCCAGGACCTGAACTACAACGTCATGTATTCGCCCCGCGGCGTGCTGATGCTGGCCCAGACCGAGCACGAGGTGCGCGGGTACCGCCGCACCGCCGAGGCCAACGCCCTGCAAGGCGTCGAGACCGAATTCGTCGGCCCCCGGCGGGTCAAGGAACTCTGCCCGATCATGAATATCGACGGGCCGCGCTATCCCGTGCTGGGCGGGCTGTGGCAACCGCGCGCGGGTACGGCGCGCCACGACGCCGTCGCATGGGGTTTCGCGCGGGCCTGTTCGGACATGGGCATGGACATCATCGAGCAATGCGAGGTCACGGGCGTCACCCGCGAGGGCGGCCGCGTCACCGCCGTCTCGACCACCCGCGGCGAGATCGGGTGCGGCAAGCTCGGCATCGTGGTCGCGGGCCATTCGGGCCGCCTGGCCGAGATGGCGGGGTTCCGCCTGCCCATCGAAAGCGTGCCGTTGCAGGCGCTTGTGTCCGAGCCGATCAAGCCCTGCATGGATATCGTCGTGATGGCCAATACCGTCCACGGCTACATGAGCCAGTCCGACAAGGGCGAGATGGTGATCGGCGGCGGCACCGACGGCTATAACGGCTACAACCAGCGCGGCAGTTTCCTGCATATCGAGGAAACCGTGCGCGCCCTGGTCGAGACATTCCCGATGATCTCGCGGCTGAGGATGCTGCGCCAATGGGGCGGGATCGTCGACATGACCGGCGACCGCTCGCCCATCCTGTCGAAAACCCCGGTCGAGAACTGTTTCATCAATTGCGGCTGGGGCACCGGCGGGTTCAAGGCGACGCCCGGCTCGGGCTGGGCCTTCGCCGAGCTGATGGCGCGCGGAGAGTCCCCCCTCGCCGCGCCCTTCGGGCTCGAGCGGTTCCGCGAGGGCCGTTTCATCGACGAAAGCGTCGCCGCCGGGGTGGCGCATTGATCCCCGCGCGGCCGCCGCGCCCCGTCCTCGCCCGCCCCCGCCACGTTCAAGGGTCCGTTCCATGCTGATGCTCAGATGCCCCAATTGCGGCGTGACCGCCGACGAGACGGAACTCGCCCCCGGCGGCGAGGCGCATATCGCGCGTGCCGCCACCGGCAGCGACGATGCCGCTTTCGAGGCCTACATGTTCGGGCGCGAGAACCCTAAGGGCGTTCATTTCGAGCGGTGGCGCCATGCCATGGGCTGCGGCAAGTGGTTCCACGCGGCGCGCTGTACGGTGACGATGCAGGTCTTCGGCACCTATCCCGCGCAGACGCTGTCGCCGCCCGACGACCTGCTGGAAAAGATCGACGCGGCGCGGCCGGGCTGGCGCTGGCGCGATCTCGGCGCGGGGCATCGCCATACCCACGACCACCACGACGAGGAGCGCTGAGCATGGCCCACCGTCTGCCGCGCGGCGGCCGCCGCATCGACCGCGACCGCCGGCTGGGCTTCCGCTTCGACGGCAAGCCGCACGAGGGGCTTGCGGGCGACACGCTGGCCTCGGCGCTGATGGCGTCGGGGCGGATGCTGATGGGCCGGTCCTTCAAGTATCACCGCCCGCGCGGCCCCGTCGCCGCCGGTCACGAAGAACCGAACGCACTGGTCGGCGTAGGGCAGGGCGGCCGGTTCGAGCCGAACCAGCGCGCCACCGTCCAGCCGCTCTACGAGGGGCTCGAGGCCGTGAGCCAGAACCGCTGGCCCAGCCTCGAGACCGATATCGGCGCGATCAACGCGCGGCTCTCGCGGTTCCTGCCCGCGGGGTTCTACTACAAGACGTTCCTCTGGCCGCGCAGCTTCTGGAAGCACGTCTACGAGCCGGTGATCCGCGCCTCGGCCGGGCTCGGCCGTCCGCCCGAGGGCCCCGATGCCGACCGCTACGAGCATGTCAGCCTGCATGTCGATATCGCCGTCGTCGGCGGCGGCGTCGCGGGGCTCGAGGCCGCGCTCATCGCCGGGCGCGCGGGGCAGCGCGTGCTGCTCGTCGAGCAGGATACGCTCTGGGGCGGGCGGGCCGTGGTCGACGGCGCCCGGATCGAGGGCGCCCCGGCGCAGGACTGGATCGACGCGGCCCTGTCCGAGCTTGGCGGCATGGACAACGTGACGCTGCGCGCGAACACGATGGGGGCGGGGGTCTACGATCACGGCTTTCTGCTGGCCTACGAGCGTTGCGGCGACGCCCGGCCCGGCGCGGCAGGGCCGCGCCACCGGCTCTGGCGGGTGCGCGCGGGCCATATCGTCACCGCCACCGGCGCCATCGAGCGGCCGATCGCATTCGCCAGCAACGACCTGCCCGGCGTGATGCTGGCCGGGGCGGTGCGCGATTTCGTCCACGACTACGCCGTGAGCCCCGGCCGCCGTGTCGTGGTCGTCACCAATAACGACGACGCCTATCGCACGGCGCTGGCGCTGCACGAGGCCGGCGTCGAGGTGCCCGCCATCGTCGATGTGCGCCGCAAGCTCACCGGCGAACTGCCCCGCCGCGCGCGCGCGGCCGGGATCGAGCTGCTCGAGGGCCGCGCCATCGCGCGGGTCGAGGGCAGCACCCGCGTCGAGGGCGTCGTGATCTGCGATGCCGCGGGCGACGGCTCGGACGGGCGACTGATGCGCTGCGACGCGGTGGCCATGTCGGGCGGCTGGTCGCCGGTCGTCCATCTTTGGTCGCATTGCGGCGGCAAGCTCGCCTGGGACGAGGCGGGCGCGATGTTCCGCCCCGACCCGTCCCACCCGCCTCTCGGCGCTGACGGAGAGGGGTTCGTCACCGTCATCGGCGCGGCCAATGGCGAGATGTCCACCGTCGCCGCGCTCGAGGATGCGGGCCGCGTGGCCGCCATCGCGGGCGGCGAGCGCACCGCCCCCGAGGCCGAGCGCATCGAGGAACAGCCGCTTCAACCCGTCTGGCAGATGCCCGAACGCGCTGGGCCCGGATTGCGGGCCAAGATGTTCCTCGACTACCAGAACGACGTGAAGGTGTCGGATGTGCGGCTCGCGGCGCAGGAGGGTTTCGTCTCGGTCGAGCACGCCAAGCGCTATACCACGCTCGGCATGGCGACCGATCAGGGAAAACTCAGCAACATCAACGGGCTCGCCGTGCTTTCTCAGGCCCGCGGAGAGCCGATCCCGCAGGTCGGCACCACCACCTTCCGCCCGCCCTTCGTGCCGATATCGCTCGGGTCCATCGCGGGCGAGGCGCGCGGCGAGGTGTTCCAGCCCATCCGCAAGACGCCCATCCACGCCTGGCACGAGGCCAACGGCGCCTCGTTCGAGCCGGTGGGACATTGGCGCCGCCCCTATGCCTACCTGCGCGGCGACGAGACCCGCGAACAGGCCACCGCGCGCGAGGTGCGCGCGGTGCGCGAACGGGTCGGGCTGCTCGACGCCTCGACGCTGGGCAAGCTGATCGTCAAGGGACCGGATGCGGGCCGGTTCCTCGATCTCGTCTATACCAACAAGATGTCCGCGCTGAAGGTCGGGCGGTGCCGCTATGGCCTGATCTGCAACGAGAACGGCTTTCTCAGCGATGACGGCGTCGTGGTGCGCCTCGCTGAGGATACCTATCTCTGCCACACCACGACCGGGGGCGCGGACCGCATCCATGCCCATATGGAGGAATGGCTCCAGACCGAATGGTGGGACATGCAGGTGTTCACCGCCAACGTGACCGAGGCCTGGGCGCAGGTCGCCGTGGCCGGACCCAAGGCGCGCGCGCTGCTCGAAGGTCTGGGCGGGATGGACCTGTCGAAAGAGGCGCTGCCCTTCATGTCCTATGCCGAGGGGCGGCTGGCCGACATTCCCGCGCGTGTCTTCCGCATCTCGTTCTCGGGCGAGCTGAGCTTCGAGGTGGCGGTGCCCGCGGGCCGCGGGCGCGAGCTGTGGGACAGGCTGCTCGAGGCGGGCGCGCCCCATGGCGTCACCCCCTACGGCACCGAGGCCATGCACATCCTGCGCGCCGAAAAGGGGTTCGTCATGATCGGGGACGAGACCGACGGCACGGTGATCCCGCAGGATCTCAACCTCGGCTGGGCGATCTCCAAGAAAAAGGACGACTATATCGGCAAGCGCGGGCAGGAGCGGATCCACATGACCGATCCCGACCGCTGGAAGCTCGTGGGCCTGCGCACCAGGGACGGCTCGCGCCTGCCCGACGGCGTCTATATCCCCGCCGAGGGCACCAATGCCAACGGCCAGCGCAACACCCAGGGCCGCGTGACCTCGACCTATATGTCGCCCACGCTGGGCTACGGCATCGCGATGGCGCTGATCCGCCACGGCCCCGACCGCATGGGCGAGACGGTCGAGGTCGCGCGTCGCGACGGCCCGCCGGTCGAGGCCGTCATCGTCGACCCGGTCTTCTACGATCCCGAAGGAGCCAAGCAGGATGTCTGATCTGCGCCGCGCACATGGTTACGTCGAACTGGCCGAGGTCGCACCGGGCGGCATGGTCCTGCTCAGGGCCGCGCCCGATACCGACGGTCTGGCCGAGGCCGTCGCCGGGGTGGGCGGCGAATTGCCCGGCCGGCTCAGGATCTCGTCGGGCGACGTGCAGGTGGCGTGGATGGCCCCCGACGAGCTGCTGATCCTGACGCCCGACGCCCATGGCGCGACCGTGGAACTCGGCCGCCTGCTCGAGGGGCGGCATCACCTCGCGCTCGACGTATCCGATCTGCGCGCGCGGTTCACCCTGCGCGGCGCCCGCGTGCGCGAGGTTCTGGCCAAGCTCGCCCCCGTCGACATGGCGCCCGCCGCGATGCCGCCCGGCGCCTTTCGCCGCACGCGGCTGGCCCAGATCCCCGCGGCGCTCTGGCTGTCGGGCGAGACGACCGCCCACGCGATCTGTTTCCGCTCGGTCGCCGATTACGCCTTCGCGACCCTGGCCACCGTTTCGCGCGAGGGGGGCGAGATCGGGCTTTTCTGACCTTCACGACGGCGTCATTTGCCCTATGTTCCTCTGCGGAACGGGGCGCCTCCGGGCGTGCCCGTGACAGACACTGACCTGAAGGGGACGACCGACATGGCTTTCGAACTGCCCGACCTGCCCTATGCCCACGACGCGCTTGCCGACAAGGGCATGAGCCGCGAGACGCTCGAATATCACCACGACCTGCACCACAAGGCCTATGCCGACAAGACGGCCGAGCTGACGCAGGGCACCGACTGGGCCGGCAAGCCCATCGAGGACATCGTGCGCGGCACCTATGAAAAGGGCGCCGTCGCGCAGTCGGGGCTGTTCAACAACGCCTCGCAATATTGGAACCACTGCCAGTTCTGGGAATGGATGACCCCCGATCAGTCCTCCATGCCCTCCGAGGTGGAAAAGGCCCTGACCGACAGCTTCGGCTCGGTCGATGCCTTCAAGGAACAGTTCTCGTCCAAGGGCGCGGGCCAGTTCGGATCGGGCTGGGTGTGGCTGGTCAAGGATACCGATGGCGGCCTCAAGGTCACGTCGACCGAGAACGGCGTGAACCCGCTCTGCTTCGACCAGACGGCGCTTCTGGGCTGCGACGTGTGGGAGCATTCCTACTACATCGATTACCGCAACAAGCGCCCCGCCTACCTGTCGAACTTCCTCGACAAGCTCGTGAACTGGGAGGCCGTGGCCGCGCGCATGTGATCGCGCCCAAGCCGGGTTTCCGGGGCCGTCTCCTGCAAGGGGGGCGGCCCTTTTCCTTGCGCGCGGCGGCTTGACGCGCGGTTTACCCCGCTGCGCCATCATCGCCCCCGGATCCGGGCGAACCCTTCGCCCCGCGCGCGATGACGGCCACGGGCCCCCCTAGACCGGGGGCAGCGACGACCGGTCATGCGACAAGCCCCCCGCGAGGGGGTCCGATCCCCGCCCGGCAGGCTGGTTTTGCCGGGCGGGACCGGCCCGGCCCCGAACGCCGCGCCTTATCGCTGCAACCCCGCGTGCCCTTGGCATATGCGGGGCGTTCGGCTTGACACCGCCCCCGCGACACGGTCCCAAGCGGCATGGTCATCGTGTTCGACTCCCTCGACGCCGAAACGCTCGCCCGGCTGCAACGGCCCGACCGCCCGCCGCCGGGCGTCGCGTTCCAGCCGCTCGACATGCAGGGCGCGCTGGGTCGGGCCGATGCCTTTCGCCTGACGGCGAGCCTCGGGCTGGCCGATGACGCGCGCAGCGATGCGGCGGCCGAATGGCTCTGGTCGCGGCTCGCCCCGGCGGCGCCGCTCGTCGTGACGGTCGACGGAACCCGCGCCCGGCTGGGCGAGGCCGCGGCGCTGGCCTGGCTCATCGACAAGGCGCGCGGCTGATCCCGCCACCGGGCAAGACCGCCCGGAACCGCCCCGCCGGGGCGTTCGTTTCCCCTCCGACCATTCAACGGAAAGGGACTCCCATGGCCGAACGCAAGAGATCCAAGGACGGCACCAGCGAGACCGAGCGCTATGTCGATGACGCCGTCGCGACGCCCGGCCAGGCGGGGCGCGCGCAGGGCGAGCTCGAGCGCAAGGTCGGCACCCGCGACGAGCTGAACCAGGCCGAGCATGGCGAGGGCACGACCCGCGTCACCAAGGCCGACGAAAAGGGGCAGGGCAATCTCGGCGGGCTTCACGGCACGGGCGACGAAGACGGAAAGGGAAGCTGAGCATGAGCGCGAAACTGACCCAGGGCACATGGGTGCTGATCGCCGACGGTGAAAAGGCGCTGATCCTCGAGAACAAGACCGATCACGAGAACCCTTATCTCGCCGTCCTCTCCACGAAAGAGCAGGACAACCCCAGCGCCCGCGCCCAGGCGACCGACCGGCCGGGGCGGTTCAACGACGGCCCGTCCGTCCATCGCTCGGCGGTGCAGGATACCGACTGGCACGAACTGGCCAAGGACCGCTTTGCCGATGACCTGGCCGAAATGCTTTACAACAAGGCCCAGAAGGGCGCGTTCGAGCGGATCGTCCTGGTCGCCTCGCACGGGGTGCTGGGCGAGATGCGCGGCAAGCTGCACCACGAGGTCGAGCGCCGCGTCGTGGCCGAGATCCCCAAGACGCTCACCAACCACTCGCTCGACGATATCGAAAAGGTGGTAAAAGCCTCGCTCGCCGAGGGGTGAGCGCGTCGCGCGCAGCGTGGTGGGGCGGGGCGCGGACCTCGCCCCCTTGCGCGCTCAGTCCGTCCCGCGAAAGGGCGGGACGTATTGCATCGCCATGTCCCACGGGAAAAAGATCCAGGTGTCCTGACTGACCTCGGTGATGAAGGTGTCGACCTGCTCGCGCCCGTGCGGCTTGGCATAGACGGTGGCGAAATGGGCGCGCGGGTAGAGCTTGCGCACCAGCTCCAGCGTCCGGCCCGAATCGACGAGATCGTCGACGACGAGGATGCCGGTCCCGTCGCCCATCATCTCGGCATCGGGATGTTTCAGCACCGTGGCCTCGGCCTGGTCCTGGTGATCGTAGGATTTCACGCTGATCGTATCGACCCGGCGGATGTCGAGTTCGCGCGCCACGATCATCGCCGGCGCCATGCCGCCGCGCGTGATCGCCACCACCGCGCGCCATCCCCCGCCGCGCTCGCCAGCCTTGCCGTCGGGGCCGACGCCGTCGAGCCTCCAGGCCAGGGCGCGCGCGTCGCGGTGAAGCTGGTCCCAGCTGACATGAAAGCCTTTTTCATGGGGCAGGCGGTCGGTCATCACGGTTTCCTTCAATCGAGCGCCACCTTCAGCCCCAGCCCCGCGAGGACGACCCCCATCGAACGATCGATCCAGGCTTTCGCGCGGGCATAGGCGGCACGGGGGCGCGGCAGCGAAAAGACGCGGGCGACGACGATATACCACGCCGCCTCGACCCACAGGATATTGACCAGCACGATGCCGCGATCGAGCCAGTCGGCGGTGGCGGGCACGAGCCCGATGAACACCGCGCCGAAGAATATGGCGGGCTTGGGATTGGCGAGCTGCGTCGTCATCCCCAGCCGCACCGCCCGCCCGCCGCTGCGCGGGGCGGCGTTCGTGTCGGGGGCGGGAACCGGCTCGGGCGCGTGGCGCCAGAGTTTCCATGCGAGCCACAGCAGAAAGGCGCCGCCGGCCAGCTTGAGCGCGAGAAATAGCGGCGGCATGACCTGGAACAGCAGCGACAGCCCCGCCAGCGCGGCAAAGGCCCAGAGCACCGCCCCGATCCCGAAGCCCAGCGCCAGCCCCGCCGCGGGCGCGAAACCCTCGCGCGCGGCGGTGCGGATCGACAGAACGAAGGCGGGGCCGGGGCTGATCGCGGCCAGCAGATGCACCAGCGCGACACCGATGAAGGCGGCGAGCGTCACCGCGCCGCCGCCCGCGCGCGGCCCGTCTGGCGCGGCGCCTCGGGGTGTGTGCGCGCCGTGTCGGATGGAGGGCGGTGGCCTGTCTCCACCCTAGTCCCGCGTGATGTCGGGGGCGTCGGGGTTCTTCATGCCGATGACATGATAGCCCGCGTCGACATGGAGGATCTCGCCCGTCACGGCCGAGCCGAGATCCGACAGCAGGAACAGCGCGGCGCGGCCGACCTCTTCCTGGGTGACGGTGCGGCGCAGGGGCGAGTTGTACTCGTTCCACTTCATGATGTAGCGGAAATCGCCGATGCCGCTGGCGGCCAGCGTCTTGATGGTGCCTGCGCTGATCGCGTTCACGCGGATGCCGTCGCGGCCCAGATCCTCGGCGAGATAGCGCACGCTCGCCTCGAGCGCGGCCTTGGCGACCCCCATCACGTTGTAATGCGGCATCACCTTTTCGGCGCCGTAATAGGTCAGGGTCAGCCCCGCGCCACCCTCGGTCATGAGCTTTTCGGAGCGCTGCATGACGGCGGTGAAGGAATAGACCGAGATGTCCATCGACATGGCGAAGTTCTCGCGGCTCGTCTCGACATAGCGGCCGCGCAGTTCGGACTTGTCCGAGAAACCGATGGCATGGACGACGAAATCGAGCTTGCCCCACCGTTCGCGCAACGTGTCGAAAAGCCGGTCGAGGCTCTCGGTCTCGCCCACGTTGCACTCGACGATGAAATCCGATCCGACCTGTTCGGCCAACGGGCCCACGCGCTTTTTCAGCGCCTCGCCCTGGTAGGAAAAGGCAAGCTCCGCCCCCTGGTCGGCCAGCGCGCGGGCGATGCCCCAGGCGATCGACTTGTCGTTGGCCAGCCCCATGATGAGGCCGCGTTTCCCGGCCATCAGCCCCGTTGACATGTCGCCGTCCCCGTCCAACCTTCCGCAGTTCCGAGGGCCTTATCCCAGCCGCCCCCCCGCATCAAGAGAGCCCGCCATGACCGCGACCGACAGCATTTTCGACGCCACCGACCCGATCGCGCTGATCCGCGACTGGATGGCCGAGGCCGGGCGGACCGAGCCCAACGATCCCAACGCCATCGCGCTGGCCACGGTCGATGCCGACGGGATGCCGAACGTGCGGGTCGTGCTGCTCAAGGATATCGAGGACGGGGCGTTCGTCTTCTACACCAATTACGACAGCGCCAAGGGCCGCGAGATCGAGGGTGCGGGCAAGGCCGCCTTTGTCATGCACTGGAAGACGTTGCGCCGGCAGGTGCGGGTGCGCGGCACCGTCACGCGCGAGGACGGCGCGGCGGCCGATGCCTATTACCGCTTGCGCCCGCTGGGCTCGCGGCTGGGGGCCTGGGCGTCGAGGCAGTCGCAGCCCCTGGCCGATCGCGCGACGCTCGAGGCGCGGCTCGAGGAGGCACGCGCCGCGCAGGGCGACGACCCCGCGCGCCCGCCGTTCTGGGGCGGCTACCGCATCGCGCCGCTCTCCATCGAGCTGTGGCAGGACGGGGAAAGCCGCCTGCACGACCGCGAGCTCTGGTCCCGCGACGGCGTGGATTCGCCCTGGAGCGTCAAAAGACTTTTCCCCTGAGGCAATCTGTCATAACACGAGGTCATTCTTTGAGTGCGGGGTTCGTCCGAGGGTGCCCCGACCGCGTTCGTTTGTTCTCACGACCCAGCTATTTTCAACGCGAAGCGATATTTGGAGACCATATGAGAAACACATCCAGTGTTTCCGACCGAATCGTGACCGGTCAGGTCAAGTGGTTCGATAGCGTCCGGGGCTTCGGCTTCGTCGTTTGCGATGATATGCCCCGAGACATCCTGGTTCACGCGAATGTCCTGCGCAATTTCGGTCAGAGTTCGGTCGCGGACGGAAGCACGGTGCGGATGCGGTTGATCGAGACGGATCGCGGCGTGCAGGCGCAGGAGATCCTCGAGATCGAGCCGCCCACCGGACCCTCGGGCAACGGATCCTTCGGGCAGGAGTTCGACGACACGCTCGAGGGTGGACCGCTGGAGCCCGCGCGGGTCAAATGGTTCGACCGCGCCAAGGGATTCGGCTTTGCCAATGTCTTTGGGCGCAAGGACGATGTCTTCGTCCATATCGAGGTTCTGAGGCGATCCTCGCTGGCTGAGTTGCAGCCGGGCGAGGCGGTCGCCGTTCGTGTCGCCGAAGGAGAGCGCGGATGCCTGGCCACGCAGGTCACGACATGGGAAACCGCCCTGACGCCCGACACCCCGCCCAACGGCGCGGACGGGTGCGACGGGGCCTCGCCGCGGACAGGGGCGGACGGGCAGGACGACGGGTCCGATCCGGCCTGATCGCGCTGGCGCTGGCCGCGTTTTGCGGCCCGGCCGCGGCCGGGATCGCCTGCCGCGCGGATGCCGTGACCCTGACCGGCGATTTCGGCGAGGCGCGGTTCCGGGTCGAGATCGCCGACGACAATGCCGAGCGCGCGCAGGGGTTGATGAACCGCGAAAGCCTGCCGCGCGGGGCGGGGATGCTGTTCATCTATGACCGCCCCGGCCCGGCGAGTTTCTGGATGCGCAACACGCTGATCCCGCTCGACATGATCTTTCTCGACGAGACGGGCACCGTGCTGCGCGTCCACGAGAACGCGGTTCCGCTGGACGAATCGCCGATCTTCGGCGGCGATAACGTGCTTGCCGTGCTCGAGATCAATGGCGGGCTGGCCGGGGCCATCGGCATCGGGCCAGGCGACCGGCTGAGCCATCCCGCGCTGCCGCAGGATCGCGCCGCCGCACCCTGCGCGGCCGAGTGACGGGGGGCGCCCGGCGCGGCCCTGGGGGCGGTCGGGACTTTCCAATCGGCGCGCCCGCGGCTATGGATCGGGCGTCGGGGCGTGGCGCAGTCTGGTAGCGCACCTGTTTTGGGAACAGGGGGTCGTGAGTTCGAATCTCGCCGCCCCGACCACCGCGCGGCACTGTCCTTTTCCCCTTCGTATCGCGTCCGGGTCCGCCCCGGTCGATTCGCCGCCCCGCGGGATGGATGATGTGGTTCGGTTCGCCATCACCGCCATATATGGTGAGCGTGTCCGATGAGCCACGATCCGCCGATCCGACCCATCCCCCGTTTATGCACAGCCCGCGCGCCCAGCATTCTGATTCCAGCGCGGTTTTTTTCCTGCGCGGGCAGGGGCGGGGCAGGGGGGTGCGGCGTCGGGGCGAAATAGTCGGGGATAAGTGTTAAAGTTTGATTGACCGCCGGGCGACGCAATAGCATGAGTATGGCCGAGCGAGTGGACCACCATATCTGGTGTACGGAACGGCCGTCTGCAAACCGGGGCACCCCGGTCGACGGGTGGGGTCTGACCGACGACATTCAGCATGACGGGGCACGCAGATGAAGATCGAGCGCAAGTTCACCAAGGCTGGGCGCGACGCCTACGAGGGCATCGAGTTCACCACCACGGTCAGCGAGATCCGCAATCCCGACGGCACGGTGGTGTTCCGCAACGACGCGGTCGAGGTGCCGAAATCCTGGAGCCAGGTGGCCAGCGACGTCATCGCGCAGAAATATTTCCGCAAGGCCGGCGTCCCGGCCAAGCTCAAGCGCGTGAAGGAAAAGGGCGTGCCCGAGTTCCTGTGGCGCTCGGAGCCCGACGGCGATTGCGGCCGCGTCGGCGAAAGCTCGTCCAAGCAGGTGTTCGACCGGCTGGCGGGTGCCTGGGCCTATTGGGGCTGGAAGGGCGGCTATTTCTCGACCGAGGAGGACGCGCGCGCCTATTTTGACGAGATGCGCGTCATGCTGGCCACCCAGAAGGCCGCGCCCAACAGCCCGCAATGGTTCAATACCGGGCTGCACTGGGCCTATGGCATCGACGGGCCGAGCCAGGGGCATTTCTACGTCGATTGGCAGACCGGAGAGCTGACCCGCTCGGCCACGGCCTATGAGCATCCCCAGCCCCATGCCTGTTTCATCCAGTCCGTCGACGACGACCTCGTGAACGAGGGCGGGATCATGGATTTGTGGGTGCGCGAGGCGCGGCTGTTCAAGTACGGCAGCGGCACCGGCACCAATTTCAGCCGCCTGCGCGGCGAGGGCGAGCCGCTGTCGGGCGGCGGCAAGTCGTCGGGCCTCATGGGGTTCCTGCGCATCGGCGACCGCGCGGCGGGCGCGATCAAGTCGGGCGGCACCACGCGCCGCGCGGCCAAGATGGTGATCTGCGACGCCGACCACCCCGATATCGAGGCCTTCATCAACTGGAAGGTGATCGAGGAGCAGAAGGTCGCAAGCCTCGTCGCCGGGTCCAAGGCGCATGAGCGCGAGCTGAACGGCATCTTTGCCGCCATCCGGACCTGGGACGGCGACGCCACCGACGCGGCCGATCCGAACGTGAACGCGGCGCTCAAGCAGGCGGTGAAATCCGCGCGCAAGGCCGCGATCCCCGAAACCTATGTCAAGCGGGTGCTGGATTACGCGCGGCAGGGATACGGCTCGATCGAGTTCCCGACCTATGACACCGACTGGGACAGCGAGGCCTATTCGAGCGTCTCGGGCCAGAACTCCAACAACTCGATCCGCGTGACCGACGCCTTTCTCAAGGCCGTGCGCGAGGATGCCGACTGGGAGCTCATCCGCCGCACCGACGGCTCGGTCGCGCGCACCATCAAGGCCCGCGACCTGTGGGAGCAGGTCGGTCATGCCGCCTGGGCCTGCGCCGATCCCGGCATCCAGTTCCACGACACGGTGAACGCCTGGCACACCTGCCCCGAGGACGGGCCGATCCGGGGCTCGAACCCGTGCTCGGAATACATGTTCCTCGACGACACCGCCTGCAACCTCGCCTCGCTGAACCTGCTGACCTTCCTCAAGGACGGCAAGTTCGACGCCGACGGCTACATGCACGCGGTGCGGCTCTGGACGGTGACGCTCGAGATCAGCGTGATGATGGCGCAGTTCCCCTCGAAGGAGATCGCGCAGCGCAGCTATGACTTCCGCACGCTGGGGCTGGGCTACGCCAATATCGGCGGGCTGCTGATGACCATGGGCCATGGCTATGACAGCGATGCCGGCCGTGCGCTCTGCGGGGCGCTGACCGCGCTGATGACGGGGGTGAGCTATGCGACCTCGGCCGAGATGGCGGGCGAGCTGGGCGCATTCCCCGGCTACGAGCGCAACGCGGCCCACATGCTGCGCGTGATCCGCAACCACCGCCGCGCCGCGCAGGGCGAGGCCGAGGGCTACGAGGGGCTGGCGGTCAAGCCCGTGCCGCTCGACCATGCAAGCTGCCCCGACCGCGACCTGGTCGACCTGGCCGTGGCCGCCTGGGACGAGGCGCTGACCCTGGGCGAAGAGCATGGCTATCGCAACGCGCAGGTCACGGTCGTGGCCCCCACCGGCACGATCGGGCTGGTGATGGATTGCGACACCACCGGGATCGAGCCCGATTTCGCGCTGGTCAAGTTCAAGAAGCTCGCCGGCGGCGGCTATTTCAAGATCATCAACCGCTCGGTCCCCGCGGCGCTGACGCATCTGGGCTATCGCCCCTCGCAGGTCGAGGAGATCGTGGCCTATGCGGTCGGGCATGGCTCTTTGGGCAATGCGCCCGGCATCACCCATGCAAGCCTCGTCGGCCACGGCTTCGGCGCCGACGAGATCGCCAAGATCGAGGCGGCGTTGCCCGCGGCCTTCGACATCCGGTTCGTCTTCAACCGCTGGACGCTGGGCGATGCCTTCTGCACCGGCACGCTGGGCATCCCGGCCGACAAGCTGAACGATCCCGGCTTCGATCTGCTGCGCCACCTGGGCTATTCCCGGCGCGAGATCGAGGACGCCAACGCGCATGTCTGCGGGACGATGACGCTGGAGGGGGCGCCGCATCTCGATCCGCGCCACTACCACGTGTTCGACTGTGCCAATGCCTGCGGGCGGATCGGCAAGCGCTATCTCGGCGTCGAAAGCCATATCCGCATGATGGCGGCGGCGCAGAGCTTCATCTCGGGGGCGATCTCCAAGACGATCAACATGCCCAACTCGGCCACGGTCGAGGATTGCCTCAAGGCCTACGAGCTGTCCTGGTCGCTGGGCACCAAGGCCAATGCACTCTATCGCGACGGCTCGAAACTGAGCCAGCCACTCGCCTCGGCGCTGATCGAGGATGACGACGAGGCCCAAGAGACGCTGGCCACCGGCAGCACCCAGGACAAGGCGCGCGTCCTGGCCGAGAAGGTCATCGAGAAGATCGTCGTGAAAGAGGTCGCCAAGGCCCGCGAGAAACTGCCCGAGCGGCGGCGCGGCTATACGCAAAAGGCGATCATCGGCGGGCACAAGGTCTATCTGCGGACCGGCGAATACCGCGACGGGACGCTGGGCGAGATCTTCATCGACATGCACAAGGAAGGCGCGGGGTTCCGCGCGATGATGAACAACTTCGCCATCGCGGTCTCGGTGGGCCTGCAATACGGCGTGCCGCTCGAGGAATTCGTCGACGCCTTCACCTTCACCCGGTTCGAGCCGGCGGGCATGGTGCAGGGCAACGAGACGATCAAGAACGCGACCTCGATCCTCGACTACATCTTCCGCGAACTGGCGGTGAGCTATCTCGACCGGACCGACCTCGCGCATGTCGCGCCCGAGGGGAAATCCTTCGACGATCTCGGCCGCGGCGAGGAAGAGGGCAAGCGCAACTTCCGCGACGTGCCTGGATCGGACGGCTCGTCACCGCTCGACGTGCTGCGGCAGGTGGCCTCGACCGGCTACCTGCGGGGCCGCGCGCCGGTGGGTCTGGTCGCGATCAAGAGCGAGACGACCTCGAGCTCGACCACCGCGACGACCGCCGTGGCCGTCGACGCGCGCGCCAAGGCCAAGATGCAGGGCTACGAGGGCGATCCCTGCGGCGAATGCGGCAACTACACCCTGGTGCGCAACGGCACCTGCATGAAGTGCAACACCTGCGGCGGGACGTCGGGGTGTAGTTGATCCGCCGGGGCGGGGGGCGATTTTTCTACGAAAAATCGACCCGCCGAGGTGGGAATGACATAAGACACGGGGCGGATGCGTTCGCCCTGTCAGCCGGCCGGGACGCAGGCAGAACACGACACGGGCAGCAACGACCGATCCCGGCAAGCGAAACTCGGGGGGCCATCAGGCCCCCCTTTTTCGTGAAGAGATTTCGATACTCAGGCTATTTGTTTACCGGCGGCTAATAAGCGTTTCGTACGGTCCGTGAAAGATGAGGGATCGTGGAACCTAGTTATGATTGTTGATAAATCATGCTCGGGTGGCTTATTCTAGGGTCAGGATGCATTGATTGTTGCTGTTCGGCGTGATTCACGGCCCGAAAAACGGAGCGGTGACATGGACGACCTCTACTGGCTGAGCGACGAGCAGATGGCCAAGCTTTCCCCTTTC
>NZ_SNAA01000013.1 GCF_004358695.1 Palleronia sediminis | reverse complement strand
ATGACGTGTGACGACAAAATCCGCGCGGATTGCACCTTGCGCTCAGCCTAACTCATTGATTCTTCGTCTTGGCCGATGCGCAGCAGCCGAAAATCACCCCCGGAAGTGTCGAACTTCCGTGGCCCGCAGCCGCCCGTAGATCCCGCGCCGCGTCACGTGACCTGCCCCGCGCGGCGATGGGCGAAAAAGGACTGCGTCGGCGGCATCGAGACGACCGCCGCGGCCGGCGCCTCGGGCTCGGGTTCGGGCTCGGGTTCGCGTGCGTCGGCCGGGGGCGCGGGATGCAGCCGCGCGCCCCCAAAGCTGGGAGTGGGCGCCGGGGGCGGCGGCGATGCCGGTGCCGCGTCAGGTGCGGGCGACCGCGCCTCGATATCGTGCAGCGCGGCAAGCTGAAGCTCGAGATTGCGCGCCACGGTCTCGGCCCGTTCGGTCAGATCGCCCAGCGTCGCGTTCGAGCCCGAAGCGGCCTCGGTCGCGCGGTCGAGCGCGCGCATCAGGTCGTCGACCTGGCCCGACAACACGGCGACCGCGCCGCCGACCCCACGCTCGAGATCGGTAAAGCGCGTGAGACGGCGCGACAGGACATAGCAGTAGAACGCCAGCCCGAGCGCGCCTCCGATCAACAGGATATCAGCGATCTGCGACATCTCGACCCCCTTCAGCTCAATACGAATTCCATCACGAGGATGTCGCGTACGCGCCCCTCGCCGACGACCAGGGCCACGCGGCGCATGAGTTGCGCGCGCAGGTTGATGATCGCGCCGGGGGCCGAGAACTCCGCCGGATCGACGGCGCGAAGATACGAGTTCATCGCGTCCACGACGCGCGGCATCAGATATGCCACCTCGTCCACATGGGCCGACCCGACCTCGAGCTGGGCGGCAAAGCGCAGATGCTGCGCCTGGCCCGAAGTGAGGGAGACCACGATGGGATCGACCGGCAGAAAGGCGATGTCGCCGGTTCCCGGCACCTCGCGCCAGGCCGATGCCGATTCGGCTGCGGCGGACGCGTCGTCCGCGCCGCCGGCACCGTCGCGCGGGCCGAACACCATACCCGACCAGACGGCATAGAACCCGGCGCCGCCCAGCAGGAGACCGAGAATCGCACCGAGAACGAGCCCCTTTCCCCCGCCCTTTTTCACCGGGCCGCTTTCGGCCGCGGCATCCATCGCCGTCATGTCACGCTCCTTCTGAACCCGTTTCGGCGATCTCTGGATAACCCGGCATCCACTAACCGAATCTTAAGAGCGGCCGGTTCATACCGGGGTCACGGCGGGCAGAAGCCCGGCGCCACGCGTGACAGGAGGTCCGCCTTGCAGCAGGTGCTACAGATCTGGTCCGGGCTTTCGCCGAAACGGCGGATCGTCATGGGTCTTGCCACCCTGGCGATGTTCGTCACGGTTCTGGGCATCGGGCGGCTGGCCACGCAGCCGTCGCTGACGCTGCTCTATGCGGGGCTCGAGGCGGGCGCGGCCGGCGAGGTCGTGAGCGCGCTGGAACAGCGCGGCGCGGCCTACCAGATCCGCGGCGATTCGATCTTCGTGGACGGGGCCGTGCGTGACGAGCTGCGGATGACGCTCGCCTCCGAAGGGCTGCCCAGCAACCCGGTGCGCGGCTACGAGCTGCTCGACGAGATGACGGGGTTCGGCACGACGAGCCAGATGTTCGACAGCGCCGCCTGGCGCGCCAAGGAAGGAGAGCTTGCCCGAACCATCGTATCGTCGCCCACGATCGCGATGGCGCGCGTCCATATCGCCAATGCCGGGACCAAGCCGTTCCAGCGCGATCTGGAACCGACCGCATCGGTCATGCTCACCCCGGCCGGCAGCGGCCTGTCGGCGGCGCAGGCCCGCGCGGTACGCTACCTCGTCGCGTCGGCGGTCGCGGGGCTCGCGCCCGAGAATGTGTCGGTGATCGACGCGAATGGCGGCGTCATCCTCGCGGGCGACGGCGACGGGGCGCGTGAAACCGGCGAGGCGGGGCGCGCCGCCGAACTCAAGCGCAATGTCGAACGGCTGCTCGAGGCGCGGGTGGGCTATGGCCGCGCCGTGGTCGAGATCGCGGTCGAAACCGTGACCCAGCGCGAGGAGATCAACGAACGCCGGATCGACCCCGAAAGCCGCATTGCGATCAGCGAGGATGTCAGCCAGTCCTCGTCGAACGCGAGGGATGCCGGCGGCGGCGACGTCACCGTCGCCAGCAACCCGCCCGATGGCGACGCCGCAGGCGGTGGCGACGGATCGTCCTCGACCGATACGGAAACGCGGGAACGCACGAATTACGAGGTGTCCGAGACGGTCCGCCAGGTGGTCAAGAGCCCCGGCGCCGTCGACCGGATCAGCACCGCCGTCCTCATCGACGGCATCCGCGGCACCGGTGCCGACGGCGCCCCGACCTGGACCCCGCGCCCCGAGCCCGAGATGGCGGCGCTGCGCGAACTGGTGGCCGCCGCCGTGGGGTTCGACGAGGCGCGCGGCGATATCCTGTCGATCCAGTCGATGGAGTTCGAGCCGCTGCCGCTGGATGGCAGCGACCCGGTCGCCCGTCGCCTGTTCGGACCCATCGACGCCATGCGGCTCGTCCAGCTCGGGGTTCTGGCGCTTGTCGCGCTGATCCTGGGGCTGTTCGTGGTGCGCCCGGTCCTGCGCCAGCAGGCCGCGTTGCCCGCACCCGAAGGGGCGCCCGCCGCAGCCGCGGCCGCGGCGCCCCTGACCGGCGAGATCGACCCGCAGGACACGCCCGGCACCTTCATGCCGCCCGCCCTCGCCGATGCCCGCGCGACGCCGGGCAGCCCGGCGGCCTCCGGTGAAAGTCCGGCAGAGCGGCTGCGACAGCTCATCGACGAGCGGCAGGAGGAATCGCTCCAGATCCTGCGAAGCTGGATGGAAGACGAAGAGGAAACCGCGTGATGGCCAGGCTCGTCGTTCTAGAGGATTTCACACGATCCGCGGCCGCCGATGCGATGCCCGGCATCGACAACGCCCGGCTCGAGGCCGAGACGCTCGAGGCGTTCGACCGCGGCTATGCCGCGGGGTGGGACGACGCCTCGCGCGCGGCCGAACAGGACAGCGCCCAAGCCCTGAACGCGCTGAGGCTCAAGCTGCAGGACCTGTCCTTCACCTATCACGAGGCGCGCGCCCACGTGATGCAGTCGCTCGCGCCGCTGCTCGAGGCCATATCGCACCATGCCGTGCCCGAGATCCTGCGCGAGACGCTGGGCGCGCGCGTGGTGTCCATCCTCGACGATCTCGCCACCGGCAGCGATGGCGGCGAAGCCGAACTGTTGGTCGCACCGGGCGAGGCCGCCGGCGTCGAGGCCGCGATCGACGGGCTCGTCGTCTTTCCCGTCACCATCGTCGAAGAGGATCTGCTGTCCCCCGGCCAGATCCAGCTCAGGCTCGGCGCGGCCGAGGTTGCCGTCGATCTCGACGAGATGCGCCGGACCCTGAACGAGGCGCTCGATGCGCTGTCCACCCTCAACAAGGATATGCTGTCCCATGGATGACACCCACCATACCCCGCCCGACGCACCCAAAACCGCGCCGGATGCGTCGAAACACGCCACGCCCTTCAGCCGCGTGCCGGTCGAGATCGTGGTTTCGGTCGGCAAGGCCCGCCCCAAGCTGTCGGAACTGCTCAAGATGGGGCGCGACGCGGTGCTGCCGCTCGACACCAAGGTCGAGGACCCCGTCGAGCTTTATGTCGGGGATCGGCTGATCGCGCGCGGCGAGCTCGAAGAGATCGAGGGCGAGGGGCCGGGCCAGCTTGCCGTGCGCCTGACCGAGATCGCAGACCTGGAACCCGGCCTCTGACCTCCGCGATGCGTGCGGCCCCGATCCTCTGCGCGCTGGCATGGCTCTGCCTCGCCGGTCCCGCCATGGCGCAAAGCGTGACGCTCGACCTTGGCGAGGGGCTGGGCTCGGGCACGCTGGCCGGTCGTTCGGTGCAGCTTCTGATGCTGGTGACGGTGCTGAGCCTCGTGCCGGGGCTCCTGGTGATGGTCACGTGCTTTCCGTTCATCGTCACGGTGCTGTCGATCCTGCGGCAGGGGATCGGGCTTCAGCAATCGCCGCCCAACATGCTGATCGTGACGCTTGCGCTGTTTCTGACCTATTTCGTGATGGAGCCGGTGCTGATGATCGCCTGGGAGCAGGGAATCTCGCCGCTGACCGAGGGCGAATTGACGCTCGAACAGGCGTTCCCTCTGACGCTCGCGCCGTTTCGCGAATTCATGGCAGCCCGGATCGCGCCCGACACGTTCGAGGCGCTGGCCAGCCTGCGCCCCGGCCCGCCGCCCGGCTCGATCTCCGAGGATTCGTCGCTGTCGCTGATGGTCCCGTCATTCCTGCTGTCCGAGATCGAGCGCGCCTTTCGAATCGGCTTTCTCATTTTCCTGCCATTCCTCATCATCGACCTCGTCGTGGCGGCGGTCCTGATGTCCATGGGCATGATGATGGTGCCGCCCGCCATCGTGTCGCTGCCCTTCAAGCTCGCGTTTTTCGCGGTGGCCGATGGCTGGACGCTGATTTCGGGCGCGCTGGTGCGCGGCTACATGTGAAACGAGAAAGGGCCGCCCGGCGGGGGCGGCCCTTTCCCAACGTCAAGGCGCGGCGTTCAGCTTGCCGAATCCTCGGCGGCGGCGTCGGCCGCGTCGCCCTCTTCCATCTCGGGCCCGAGCGAGACGATATAGGCATAGACGTTCTTGGCGTCGTCCTCGCTGCGTACCTTGTAGGCCATCTTGCCGCGCGCACGGCTGTCGTCGAGATACTCGCGCAGGAAACCGGTCGGATCCTGCACATAGGCCACGAAATCGGCCTCGTTCCACTCGAGCCCGGCCTCGCCCGCCTCGACCATAGCGTCGGAGTAGCGGAAATCCTCGACGGTGCCGGCCACGCGGCCCTGGATCCCGTAGAGGTTGGGCCCCGTGCGACCGGCGCGGCCCGCGAGGGTGTTGCCCTCGTCATCGGCCACGACGTGACAGGCCGAACACTGGTTGAACACGGCTTCGCCCGCGGCGGCGTCGCCGGTGACCTCGGTCGCGGCAAGGGCCTGTCCGGCCCCAAGAAGGAATATTCCGGTCGTCGCGATAAACTTCATCTTGATCTACCTCTCTGGGGTGGTTCGACTCCGAACCCGTTTGCGGAACCTAGCGTGTCGTCGGCGCCGCGCAACCGGCATGATCGGTCAGGCGACCTGCCGCGACAACGCGCAGCGGCTCCACAGGGAATTGAGCGCCGAGACGAGGTGATCGATATCCGCATCGCTGTGGAACGGACCGGGGGTAAAGCGCAGCCGCTCGGTGCCCTTGGGCACGGTGGGATAGTTGATCGGCTGCACGTAGACGCCCCAATCGGTCATCAGGATATCCGCGATCATGCGGCATTTGACCGGATCGCCGATCATCACCGGGATGATGTGGCTCGGATTGTCGAGATGCGGAATGCCGTTCGCCTCGAGCCCGGCGCGCAGCCGCGCGACCTGCCGGCGCTGCCGGACGCGCTCGGTCTCGCTTTGCTTGAGGTGTTGCACCGAGACGCGCGCCGCCGCCGCCACCGCGGGCGGCAGGGCGGTGGTAAAGATGAACCCGCTGGCAAAGGACCGGATGAAATCGCACATCGCGCGCGACCCCGAGACATAGCCGCCGAAACAGCCGAACGCCTTGCCCAGCGTCCCCTCGATGATGTCGACCCGGTCCATGACGCCGTCGCGCTCGGCCACGCCGGCGCCGCGGGGGCCGTACATGCCCACGCCATGCACCTCGTCGAGATAGGTGAGCGCGCCGTGCTTGCGGGCGACCTCGCAGATCTCGGCGATGGGGGCGATATCGCCATCCATCGAGTAGACGCTTTCGAATGCGACGATCTTCGAGCGATCCGGCCCCACCGCGGCCAGCTTGCGGTCCAGATCCTCGGGGTCGTTATGGCGCCAGATGACCTTGTCGGCGCGCGAATGGCGGATGCCCTCGATCATGCTGGAATGGTTCAGCGAGTCCGAGAATATCACCGCCCCCGGCAGTCGTGCGCCCAGGCAGGACAGCGTGGCCCAGTTCGACACGTAGCCCGACGAGAACAGCAGCGCATCCTCCTTGCCGTGCAGGTCGGCCAGCTCGCGCTCGAGCATGACGTGGTGATGCGCGTTGCCCGAGATGTTGCGCGTGCCGCCCGCGCCGGTTCCGCAGGCGCGCGAGGTCTCGGCCATCGCCTCGACCACCTTGGGATGACGCCCCATGCCCAGGTAGTCGTTCGAGCACCAGACCGTCACCTCGGCCGGACCCTCGCCATGATTCCTGACGCGGGGAAACGACGCGCAGTCGCGTTCTAGATCCGCAAAGATCCGGTAATTGCCCTCGGCTTTCAGCGCCTCGAGCTGCGCCCCGAACTCGGCCTCAAAATCCATTGCTCGTACCCCCGCCTTTCATTCCCTTGTTCACTATCGCGGGATCATCCCGCTGGTTCCGCGGCAAGGCCCATCGCCAAAGCGACTCGTCGGGCAAGGGCAGAACCATCAACCAATGTTCCAAAAGCGCCAGCGTCGTCAGGCACAGCAGCAGCGCAAAGGCCGGCTCCCCGGTGACGGCAAGCCGCTCGATCCAGCAAAAGACGGCCAGCGTCAGCCCCAGGATCGAGACGGGAAACAGCCAGCTTACAGGGCCCTGCCGGAAATAGCTGGGCAGATGCGCCAGCGGCTCGGGCAGGAACTGCGCGTTGATCCGCGGGACGCCGAAAAAGATGTTGAGCTTGGCCGAGATCCGCGCGCCGAACAGCACCGCATAGGTCCAGAAGGCCAGCGTCGTCTCGGCCCCGCGCGTGGCGGCCCAGATCGCGACCAGCCCCGCGGCCAGCAAGAGCTCGTGCCAGGCCAGCGCCGACCAAGCGGCGCGGAACCGCTGTGCCTCGGTCACGCAGAACGGCATCTCATCGCGGCGCGGCCCCGTCACGCAGCCCGTCAGAAAGGCCGTCTCGATCCAGCCCCAGATCGCCAACGCCGACAAAAAGGCGCCATAGATCGCCAGTGGCCCGCCCATGTCGCGGGTGACGATGACCCCGGCGATCCCGGCGACCAGAACCGGCACGCTGGCCAGCAGCACGCGGCCATGCGCCCCCGCGCCGCGGCCATCGGCGCGTTTCACCGCCCACAGGATCACGCCGGTGGAAAACCACCACAGGAAAAGCGCGGTCGCGACGGCGATCCAGGGGTTGTCCAACACGCCCGCTCCTTCTCTGTTTCCCTAAATACTCATGTCGGACCGCCCGGTGACGGGCGATCCGGGCGACTGTTCAATAGGTCGGCTGAAGCCGGACGCTGGCCGGCGGCTCGGTCCGCCGGGCGGGCATGGTATAGATCGACGCAAAGGCCATCGCCGCCCGCGCCCCGGCGCCCACGCGGCCCAGCGCGCCCATGGCCCCGCCGCGGCGTTTCGCGGTCTCCATGTCGCGCATCGCCGCGTCGAGCCGCTTGCAGCCCCGGACGAAACGCGGGTTCTCGATGTCGATCTCGACGGGAAAGACCTGGCGGGCGATCTCGCTGGTCTTGCGGAACACCTCCATGTCGTACCAGTCGATATCGACGCCCAATGCCTCGTGGAACCGCGGCCGCGCGTGATCGCGCACCCACATGGTCGAATAGATCGCCGTGAGAAAGAACCGGATCCACAGTTTCGAGGTGAAGCTCTGCGTGATCTTCGGATCGGTGCGCATCAGCAGGGCGAATGCCTCGCCATGGCTGAACTCGTCGTTGCACCATTCCCTGAACCACTTGAAGATCGGGTGGAACCGGTGCTCGGGATGCGCCTCGAGATGGCGGTAGATGGTGATGTAGCGGGCGTAGCCGATCTTTTCCGAAAGGTAGGTGGCGTAGTAGATGAATTTCGGCCGGAAATAGGTGTATTTCTTTTCGCGGGTGAGAAACCCGAGATTCACCGCGACGCCCGCCTCGCGCAGCGCATCGTTGATGAATCCCGCATGCCGCGCCTCGTCGCGTGACATGTAACTGAACAATTCGCAGATATCGGGGTTGTTTCCGCGCCGCTTCATTTCCTTGTAAAGCACGCAGCCCGAAAACTCGGCGGTGCAGGACGAGATCAGGAAGTCGAGGAACTCGGCCTTCAGCTCAGGCTCCATCCCGTCCCAATCGACCTTGTCCCAATCCTCGGTCTTGCGGAAATGGCCCTTGTTGGGGTCCGAGCGCATCTGCTCGAGCAGTTCGTCCCAGTCCTTGCGGACGGGCGAGACGTCGATCGCGTCGAGCTCGTCGAAATCGGTCGTGTAGAACCGCGGCGTGAGCAGCGTGTTCTGCATGGCGAGATCGGTTGCCGCCTTGCTGTCGAAGCGGGATTGCTCCTGCTGGATGGCAAGGCCTTCCTCGGCTGTCGTGGCGTCTGCGGTATGACGTGCCTGCACGTTCATGGCCGAACCTCCATTTCCTCGGAAAAGCTGAATTCGCAAAGCTCCATGAACTCGAAATCTCCGGTCAGACGGGTCCAGAGCCTTTCGACGGCGCTTGCACGGGTGATCGTCGCGGTGCGCTTCTCGACCACCGCCTCGCCGAAGGGTGCCATGACGGGGGCACCGTGGACCAGCACCGTGTCGCCCGGATGGATCACGGCCCCGTTATCGAGACGGACATGGGCGCTGAGTTCCTCGAACTTGTGCACGACCTCGACCGTACAGGGCGCCTCTTCCCGGCTGCGCGTCAAAAACCCCATGTCATCCCCCTTCGAGATCGAACAGTTCCGCCCAGTGACGGGCATTGCCCGCGCCGAAAGACGTCAGTTCGGTCGTCCAGCCCGTCGCGGGATCGGACAACACCAGCCGGCCGTTTTCAAGCCGGCGCAATGCCACGGGCGGGTTTCCCTCGACCTTCGAGACCAGGCGCTTGCGCTCGAGCCCGTCGCCGACGACGGCGATGAACGCACCGTTCTCGCGGTCGACCAGCACCGAGCCGTCAGGCCGGACGAGCCGGATCGCCTGGCCGTCGGTCTCGAGGCTGAAGATCAGCTCATCCACCACCGGCGCGGGTTTCGGCACCCCCGAAAGCGGACGGTCGGTCAGCGACGCATAGGTCGCGATCGACAGGCCCAGCATGGCAAGCGCCCCCATGGCCACCAGCAACCGCTTGGGGATCATGTCGCGGTCGCGCCGTGCCATTTCGCGCGCTTCCGCGTCGTAATAAAGACCGCCTTCAGCCATCACATGTCCTCCTCATTCCGCCGCGATCGCGATTTCGGGACGTTCGGTGCGCGCGGCGACGGCATCCGACAAAAGCGCCGCCACGCGCGCGGGTTCGGGGATGCAGCGCAGGGCGGGCTGCACGATCTTCATCTTCCAGGGGCGGACATGGGGCCACATGACCGCATAGCTGAGCCTTGCGCCCTTGACCGGGGTCAGGGCGATGGTGCCCGTGCCGCCCGTGCCGGGCGCCATGTCGGCCCCCGCGATCCGCGCAAAGGGCATGTTGAGCGTGATCGTCAGCGCCGCGCCGATCCGCATCGCCACCCGCTCGGTCGTGATGGTGTAGAGCGTGGCGCGCGCCTGGATCCACGCGACCCCCAGCACGATGCCGCAGGCGACCGCCCCCAGCAAAAGAAAGGGCAGCCCCAGCATGATCGCGCGCCCCAGCCCGAACTCGGGCACGAGGGTGGCGACCCGCCAGGCATAGAGCCCCGCGAAATACGCCGCGATCCAGGTCAGCCACATGGATTCCCGCGCCAGGGCCAGCGTCCTTGGACGCCCCTGCCACAGGATCGACTCGCCGCGGGGAAGACGTTCGGGCAGGCCCGGAACGGGTTCGGTGCGAAAGTCGGGATCGTCGGTGTAATCGCGGGGCATCTCGTGCCTTCCTTTCTCAGTCGTACAGCAGGCCGCCGCCGAAGAAGGCGACGATGCGCTCTTCCTCCAGCAGGGTGATCTGCTCGGCGCTTTTCAGTTGCGGGATCTGCGTGGCGCGGTGCGAGGACAGGGTCATCGCATCCACGAAGCGCGGGCGAACCCGGACGAACTGCATCGGCATGAGCCGCCGGCCGCCGCCGAACTGCGGGTCGATCTCGATCTCGAGATAGCGGATGAGCTGCTCGGGGACGTCGACCCACAGGTCGACCACCGTGCCGATCACCGGGTCGTCCTTGGCCACCACGGGCATGCCGCGCGGATCGCGCCCGGCCGAAACGGTGAACTCCTCGAGCGAGGACATCGGCTGGATCTTGACGTGGCCTTCGCCGGTCAGCTCGGGCAGGTCGCCGCGCGGCGTCCACGAGGCCGGCCCCACGCCGTCGACGATGGGATCGCCGGTCGGCTTGTGCGGAAAGCCCTCGCCCACCGCGGTGCGCGCCATGGCAAGCTCGGTCCGCGCGTGGTTGGCCTCGTTCTCGGCCGAGGGCACGACGACGTCGGGGCGCCCGAACGGCATGTTGATCGTCTTGGGCTTGGGCACCGGGAACGGGCCCTGGTTGGGCGATACGCTGCCATCCTCGAGCTCGAGCGGATAGCCTTCGCGCATGTTTTCGGTCTGAAGATAGTAGATCAGCCCCGCGAAGAAGATCCAGAAGCCCCAGATGGCGAGCGATGCCAGATCGAAGTTTCCAAAGAATGTGACGCCGACCATATCGACCTCCTCAGGTTGGGAAATCGGCAAGCCCGATGCGGGCCGGCCGTTCGGTTTCGGGAATGGGATTCACAAGGGACAGCCGAACGAGCGGCCCCAGAACCGCGAGCGTGACGAACAGCAGGCAGATCTCGATGTGATAGACGGTCGTATAGCCCAGCGCGGGCGTCGCCAGCACCTCGCCCAGCGCACCCGAGGCGGCGAGCGATCCGACCCCGTCGCGGATACCCCCGCCCAGCGCGATGGCAAGCCCCGCCGCCGTCGCCTGTGCCGCGCCCCAGGCGCCCAGCGCCATGCCGCGCCCGGCCAGCCCGCGCGCGGGCAGCGTCATGGCCGCGGTCAGCGTGGCGACGGCGAAAAGCCCGCCGCCCAGGCCGATCCCGGCCGCCCCGGCAAAGAACAGCGCGGTCGAATGCATCGGCGCGGCAAAGACCACCGCCGAAAAGGCCGCGACGCCGAAGAGCACGCCGCGCGCGGCCATCCGCAGCGGATCGAGCCCGCGCGCGAGCCACCGCGCTGCCAGCCCGAAGCCCACCAGCGCCCCCGCCGCCCATATCGCCGACAGGAGTGTCGTCTGCGCCACGCTCAGCCCGAGGATCTCGCCGCCGTAGGGCTCCAGCAGGACGTCCTGCATGTTGAAGGCGAGCGTCCCGACAAAGACGACGGCCAGCAGCCGCCCGGCATCGCCGCCCGACGCATAATCGCGCCACGCATCCCCGAAGGAGGGGCGCGGCGCGGCGCGCTCGGCCGCGCTCATGGGGCGAAAGGCCTCCTGCTTCCACAGGGCGACGAGGTTCAGCGCCACCGTGACCATCGCCGCGCCCTGCACGACCCGGATCAGGCGAAGCGCCGAGAAATCGGCCAGAAGCGTCCCGATGATGACGGCCGAGACGCCCATGCCCACGAGGAACATGACATAGAGCAGCGCCACGACACGCGGCCGCGCCGCGTCGTCGGCCCGGTCCGAGGCCAGCGCCAGCCCGGCGGTCTGCGTCATGTGCAGCCCCAGCCCGGTCATGATGAAGGCGAGCGCGGCCAGCACCTCGCCGGCAAAGGGGATCGTGTAGGTCGTGTCGCCCCCCAGGACGAGCAGGGCAAAAGGCATCAGGGCCAGCCCGCCCATCTGCCACAGCGTCCCGAACCACAGGTAGGGCACGCGCCGCCAGCCCAGCGCCGAGCGGTGATGATCCGACCGGAACCCCAGCAGCGCCCGGAACGGCGCCACCAGGACCGGCAGCGCGATCATCGTGGCCACCAGCAGCGCCGGCAGCGACAGCTCGACGATCATCACGCGGTTCAGCGTGCCCAGCAAGAGGACCGTGGCCATGCCGACGCTGACCTGGAACAACGACAGCCGCAAGAGCCGCCCCAGCGGAAGCCCGTCGCTGCCTGCATCGGCGAATGGCAGGAACCTGAGAGGAAGGCGCGCGAGGCTCACGGGTGCAGCTCCATGCAGGTCGAGATGTAGAACCCCGAGGTGATGCGGCCGATCTCGGCCACCGGTCGGCCCAGCGTCCGGGCCAGCGCCGCGGGGGCCTGCGGCACCATGACGGGCGACCGGTCCCGGCGCGGAAACATCCGCCCCATGCCCCACATCGCCATCAGCAGCGGCGTGCGCGGCGCGGCGGTAAAGACGACCGGCCCCGCGCAGCGGGCCGACAGCCCGTCGACGGCGGCGGCGACCTCTTCGCGGGTGTAGTAAAGCAGGCTGTCCATCGCGATGACGGCATCGAACCGTCCGAGATCGGGGGCGAGCATGTCGCCCGCGAGAAACCGCACCTGCCCGCGCAGCCCCCGGTCGAGCCGGGCCTCGGCCACCTCGAGCAGCTTGGGCGAGACGTCGACCGCGACCACATCGGCGCCGCGCGCGGCCAGCTCGGCCGCCATGGCGCCCGTGCCGCATCCCGCGTCGAGAACCCGCGCGGCGGCCAGATCCTCCGGCAGCCGCGACAGCATCATCGCGCGCATCCGGTCGCGCCCGGCGCGCACCGTCTCGCGGATGCGGCTGACGCGCGCCTCGCCGGTGAGGTCGGTCCAGGCGCGCGTGGCCGTGCCGTCGAAATACGCCTCGACCCGGTCGCGGGTGCCGTGCCAGCCGGCGCCGCCGATATGATCCTGCGCGGCCATCAGTCGAACCCCAGAAGCTCGAAGATATCGCGGTCCTCCATCGGCGCGGGGGCCAGCGGCTCGGTCCCGGCGATCAGCGTCTGGGCCAGCCGGATATACTCGGCGCGGGCACGGACGATGTCCTCTTCCTCGGGCATCTCGAACAGGGTCTTCTTTTTCAGGCGCGACCGCCGGATTGCGTCGATATCGGGCAAATGCGCGATGCGCTTGAACCCGACCTCGGCGCAGTAGCGATCGACCTCGTCGGTATCGCGCGAGCGGTTGGCGATGCAGCCCGCGAGCCGCACGTTGTAGTTGCGCGCCTTGGCGCCCACGGCGGCGATGATGCGGTTCATCGCGTAGATCGAGTCGAAATCGTTCGCGGTGACGATCACCGCGCGGTCGGCATGTTGAAGCGGCGCGGCGAACCCGCCGCAGACCACGTCGCCCAGCACGTCGAAGATCACGACATCGGTGTCGTCGAGCAGGTGGTGCTGCTTCAAGAGCTTGACCGTCTGCCCGACGACATAGCCGCCGCAGCCCGTGCCGGCGGGCGGTCCGCCGGCCTCGACGCATTTCACGCCGTTCCAGCCTTCGGTCACGAAATCCTCGGGGCGCAGCTCCTCGGCGTGGAAATCGACCTCCTTGAGGATGTCGATTACCGTCGGTTGCAGCCGCCCGGTCAGGGTAAAGGTGGAATCGTGCTTGGGATCGCAGCCGATCTGCAGCACCCGGTTTCCCAGTTTGGAAAAGGCGGCCGATAGGTTGGACGATGTCGTGCTCTTGCCGATCCCGCCCTTGCCGTAGATCGCGAAAACCTGGGCCCCCTCGATCTTCATCGCGGGGTCCTGGTGGACCTGGACCGATCCCTCGCCGTCACGGCCGAGATCGGGAACGCCGGCGGCGCGGCGCAGCGTGGTCACGTCGTCTTTGGGGCTCATGATGTCCCTTTCCGGGCGGCGAGCGCGGCCCTGTTCGTTTCCCTTCCCGAAATATCTCGGGGGAGTCGCCCGAAGGGCGGCGGGGGCAGAGCCCCCTCGGTCCGGCGATATGGGGTGCATCCGGTCATTCGGCCGCGATCCCTTCCATCCGGTCGTCCAGCTCGTCCGCGGCGTGCATCAGCGCGTCGAGCGTTGCGGCATCCGGCTTCCAATAGGCGCGTTCGGAGGCCTCGATCAGCCGCCCGGCCATGCGCGCCGAGGCGGTGGGGTTGAGCTCCGACAGCCGCTTGCGCATCTCGGGGTCGAGCACGAAAGTCTCGCTCAGCCGCTGGTAGATCCAGGGCTCGACCGCGTCGGTCGTCGCCGACCATCCCATCGTGTTCGTGACCTGCGCCTCGATCTGGCGCACGCCCTCGTGGCCGTGCTTGAGCAGTCCCTCGTAGAAACGCGGGTTCAGACTGCGCGAGCGGGATTCGAGCGCGACCTGGTCCTTGAGGGTGCGCACCTTGCCCGTGCCCCGCGTCTGGTCGCCGATATAGACCGGCGTTTCCCGGCCGCCGCGGGCGCGGCGCACCGCGCGGCTGATCCCGCCCAGCGTGTCGAAGTAATGGTCCACCGTGGTCACGCCCAGCTCGACCGATTCGAGATTCTGATAGGCCAGGTCGACCTCGCCCAGCGCGGCCTGGAGCAGATCGGGCTGGGCCGACGGCTTGCCGTCGATCCCGTAGGCAAAGCCCTTGCGCGCCTCGTAGGCATCGGCCAGCTCGTCCTCTTCGCCAAAGGCCGAGCCGTCGACCAGCAGGTTGACGTTCGAGCCATAGGCCCCGGCCGCGTTGGAAAAGACCCGCAGGGCCGCGGTCTCGATGGTGCAGCCAGACCTGGCGGCATAGGCCTTGGCATGGGCCTTGACGAAGTTCATCTCGAGGGGCTCGTCGGCGGTCGCCGCCTTGAGCGCGGCCTCGGCCAGCATCCGGGTCTGGAGCGGCAGCAGGTCGCGGAAGATGCCCGACAGCGTCATGACCACGTCGATGCGGGGGCGGCCGAGCTGCTCCAGCGGGATCAGGTCGGCACCGCAGAGCCGCCCGTAGGAATCGAATCGCGTGGTCGCCCCGAGCAGGGCCAGCGCCTGCGCGATCGGGCCGCCATCGGATTTGATGTTGTCCGATCCCCAAAGCACCATCGCGACCGAGCGCGGCGTTCCCTCGTGCGTGTCGAGCAAGAGCTGCGCCTGACGCGCCCCGTCGGCCATCGCATAGGCGGTGGGCATGCGGAACGGATCGAAGGCGTGGATGTTGCGGCCCGTGGGCAGGATCTCGGGCGACCGGATCAGGTCGCCGCCCGGAACCGGCGCGATATAGCGCCCGCCCAGCGCCCGCAGCAATGCGGGGATCTCGGTCTGGCGGTCCAGTGCGGCGCCGATCTCGGCGCGGCGGGCGGGATCGGCGGCGTCGGGCAGCAGCGACAGCCATTCCTCGCGGGCCGCATCGGGCAGCGGCGCGCCGACGACGTGAAGCCCGTCGGGCACCAGCGCATCCTCGGTCTCGAGCAGCCGCAGCCACAGCGCATCCGGGGCGATACCGCCCAGATCGACCGCCTCGGCCTGGTCGGCGATCAGCGTCTCGAGCGTCGCGCGGGCCGTGCCCGGCGCCGTCTCGCGCCAGCGCGTGAGGCTTTCCTTGAGCTCGGCCAGCCCCTTGTAGAGCCCCGCACGCGCAAGCGGCGGGGTCAGGTGGGTGACGCAGACCGCATTTGCCCGGCGCTTGGCCAGGGTCGCCTCCGAGGGGTTGTTGGCGGCATAGAGATAGACGTTGGGCAGCCCGCCGATCAGGCGATCGGGCCAGTCGGCCGCGCCCAGCCCGGCCTGCCGGCCCGGCATGAACTCGAGCGCGCCGTGCATCCCGAAATGCAGCAGGGCATCGGCGCCGAAATCGTGCTTGAGCCAGTGATAGAACGCCGCAAAGGCATGGGTGGGCGCAAAGCCCCGCTCGAAGAGCAGCCGCATCGGGTCGCCCTCGTAGCCGAAGGCGGGCTGGATCGCGACCGTGACATCCCCGAAGGACGCACCGAGAATATAGACGCCGCGGCCGCTGGATTGCGCGCGGCCCGGCGCGGGGCCCCACTGCGCCTCGATCTCGTCGAGCCACGGGATCTCGGCCACCAGCCGGTCGGCCTCGATATGGTCGAGGACGTTGGCCTCCTGCCCGTGGCGCATCGCGTTGCCGTGCAGCACCGCCTCGCGCAGGTCGTCTACCGTGGCGGGCGGCTCGCAATCGTAGCCCTGCGCCTTCATCGCGTGGAGCGTGTTGTGCAGGCTCTCGAACACGGCGAGATAGGCCGCCGTCCCGATGGCGCCGGCATTGGGCGGAAAGCCGTAGAGAACCACCGCTACCTTGCGCCCCGCCACCTTGCTGCGGCGCAGCCGTGCGAGGCGCGCGGTCTTTTCGACCAGCACCTCGATCCGTTCGGGGCACGGCGCCATGACGCGGCCCTCGCCCGCGGAGCAGCAATGGCGCGAACAGCCCCCGCACCGGTCCTGCCCCAGCCGCCCGCCAAAGACGGTCGGGTTCGTCGCGCCGTCGAGCTCGGGCAGCGCGACCAGCATCGTCGTCTCGACCGGGCCGAGCCCCTGCGGCGAGGCCGACCACTGGTTGAGCGTCTGGAACTCGAGCGGCTGCGCCGCGACATAGGGCACGTCCAGCGCCGACAGCATGGCCACCGCCGCGTCGCTGTCGTTATAGGCCGGCCCCCCGATCAGCGAGAACCCGGTCAGCGACACCAGCGCGTCGATGCGGTTCTCAGTGAAATAGGCCTCGACCGCGGGGCGGCCGTCCAGCCCGCCGGCGAATGCCGGCAGCACGCGCAGGCCGCGCGCCTCGAAGGCGCGGATGACCGCGTCGTAATGCGCGGTATCGCCCGACAACAGGTAGCTGCGCATCATCAGCAGGCCGACCGTCGCCACCGGCGCGGCCGGCGCGGGAAGCCGTTTGGGGTCGGTGACGATCCGCGAGGCGAGGTCGGGGTGATAGAGCCCGATCTCGGGATACTCGATCGGCGCCTCGGCGCGGCCGCCCCGCCAGCCCGGCTCGGAGGCATAGCGCGACAGCAGGAACCGCATCATCTGCTCGACATTGTCGTCCGACCCGCCGAGCCAGTATTGCATCGACAGGAACCAGGCGCGCAGGTCCTGGGACTTGCCGGGGATATAGCGCAGGATCTTTGGCAGGCGCCGCAGGATGGTCATCTGGCGTGCGCCCGAGGACGCGCCGCCGCCCGTCTTGCCGCCGCCGCGCAGCTTGCGCATCAGCTTGGAGATGCCGGTGGGCGGCTTGCCCATGTCCAGATCGCCCATCTTGGTCAGCCGCACGACCGACCCGTCCGCGACCATGCCCACGAAGGCGTCGCAGCGGTCGCGCGCGGCCTGCAGGTTGGGCAGGATGGCGTTCAGATGTTCCTCGAGAAAGATCAGCGCGCAGACCACCATGTCGGCATTGTCGACCGCCGACCGGGCCTCGTGCAGCGATGCGGGATCCTCGCCCCATTCGGCCGCGGCGTGGACGGAGATGCGCAGACCGGGAAAATCGCCTTCGAGCCGGGCCAGGGCGCGTTCGGCCGGGCCGGCCGAGTGGGCGTCGAGGGTGACGATCGCGATCCGGTAGCCCGGAGCCGTGTATCCCGTGTCATCGCGCATAATGGGCCTTCGCTTCGTAAAGGGTATCTACGCTGATCTGCGCGACGCCGCGCGCGGCGGCGAAGCTCTCGGTGTTGCGGCGCGCCTTGCCGCGCACGAAGAACGGGATCTTGCGAAGCTCCCGCTCGGCCGCGTCGAGCCAAACGACCTCGCCCGTCGCAGGCTCGGCCGCAGGCTCGGGCGCGCGCTCGGCGGCGGCGGGGCGCGCGGCCGCGGTGCCGTGATGCGATGCGCCGGCCTCGTCCGAGAACTCGAAATCGTCGCGGAACATGTGCAGCAGGTGCTCTTCGAGCCCCATCACGAGCGGATGCACCCAGGTGTCGAAGATGACGTTCGCGCCCTCGAACCCCATGACGGGCGAGTAGCGCGCGGGGAAATCCTGCACATGGACCGGCGCCGAGATCACGGCGCAGGGGATGCCCAGCCGCTTGCCGATATGGCGCTCCATCTGGGTGCCGAGGATCATCTCGGGCTGGGCGGCCTCGATGGCGGCCTCGAGTTCGAGATAGTCGTCCGTGATCAGCGGCACGACGCCGTATTCCTTGGCCGCCTGCCGCAGCGGCCGGGCGAATTCGCGATTGTAGCAGCCCAGCCCGGCCACCTCGAACCCCATCTCGTCGCGCGCGATCCGCGCCGCGGCGATGGCATGGGTCGCGTCGCCGAAGATGAACACCCGCTTGCCCGTCAGGTAGGTCGAATCGACCGATGCCGCGTACCAGGGCAGGCGCAGCCCCGCCTCGGAGGGGGCGGTGGCCTCGGGGACGAGGCGGCGGATCTCGGCCACGAAATCGCGGGTCGCGCCGACGCCCATCGGCACCGTGCGGGTAAAGGGCTGGCCGAGTTCCTTTTCGCACCAGCGCGCGGCGGCCTCGGCCGTTTCGGGATAGAGCAGGACGTTGAAATGCGCCGCGCCCAGCCGCGCGATATCCGAGGGGCGCGACCCCATCGGGGCGGTCACGTTCACCTCGATGCCCATATCGGCCAGCAGCGACGTGATCTCGGTCACGTCGTCGCGATGCCGGAACCCCAGCCCGGTCGGGCCGAGGATGTTGCAGGTCGGCCGCTCGCTGCGCGCGCAGGGCACGGCAAGGTGGCGAACGATCTGATAGAATGTCTCGTCCGCGCCGAAATTCTCTTTCCGCTGATAGGATGGAAGCTCGAGCGCGATGACGGGTACCGGCAGGCCCATCGCCTCGGCCATCCCGCCGGGGTCGTCCTGGATCAGTTCGGCCGTGCACGAGGCGCCGACGATGATCGCCTCGGGCGAGAACCGCGCCACGGCATCCTCGCAGGCCGAGCGGAACAGGTCGGCCGTGTCGGAGCCCAGATCGCGCGATTGGAACGTGGTGTAGGTGACGGGCGGGCGATGGCCGCGCCGTTCGATCATGGTGAACAGCAGGTCGGCATAGGTGTCGCCCTGCGGCGCGTGCAGGACGTAATGCAACCCCTTCATCCCGGTGGCGACGCGCATCGCGCCGACATGGGGGGGGCCTTCATATGTCCATACGGCGAGTTTCATGTCCGGCGGTCCGACGGCAAAGGCGCGAGCGCGGTGATCGGGGGGCGAGGCTGCGTCATTCGGCGGCCTCCAGCTTGAGGGCGGCGCGGCGGCGCAGGGGCCGCGCGAATAGCTCGGCCAGGTCGCCCGCCTGCTCGTAGAAATGCACGGGCGTGAAGACGAGCTCGATCGCCCATTTCGTCGTCAGCCCCTCGGCCTCGAGCGGATTGGCAAGGCCCAGCCCGCACACGGTCAGATCGGCGCGGGCCTCGCGGGCACGGTCGATCTGGCGGTCGACATCCTGCCCCTCCGAGATCACGGGCCCCTCGGGCAGGAGCGCCAGGTCGGGCCCGGCGATCTCGGAATGGATGAAGGGCTGGCCCACCTCGACCGCCTCCATCCCGCATTCGCGGGTGAGAAACCGCGCCAGCGGGATCTCGAGTTGGCTATCGGGGAAAAAGAAGATGCGCTTGCCCGAAAGCGTGCGGGTCGCAGCCTCGACCGCCTTGCGGGCACGGGCGCGCGGGGCGGCGGTGACGGCCTCGAACCGCTCGGCATCGACGCCGAACTCGCGCGCGATGGCGGCAAGCCACGCGGTCGTGCCCTCTTCGCCAAAGGGCATCGGCGCAGCGATGTGCCGCGCGCCGTGGCGGATGAGCGCGGCATGGGTTTCGCCCAGAAAGGGCTGCGTCAGGGCAAAGACCGTCTCGGGACCGATGGCCGGAATGTCGTCGGCGCGGCGCGCGGGCAGGCAGCGCACCGGGCCGATGCCCAGACCGTCGAGCAGCGCAAGCGCCTGGTCCTCGACCACGTCGGGCAGCGCGCCGACCAGCAAGAGCTCGCGCGCCTGAGTCTTGGGCAGGGCGGGAACCATCGCGGCGAGGCAGGCATCCTCGCCCTCGGTAAAGGTCGTCTCGATCCCCGATCCCGAATAGTTCAGCACCCGCACATGCGGCGCGTGACGCGCCGAAAGGCGTTCGGCCGCCTTGCCGAGGTCGAGCTTGATGACCTCGGACGGGCACGAGCCGACGAGGAAGAGCTGGCGGATATCTGGGCGACGCGACAGCAGGCGCGCCACCTCGCGGTCGAGCTCGTCCTGCGCGTCGGCAAGCCCCGCGAGGTCGGTTTCCTCGAGGATCGCGGTGGCGAAACGCGGCTCGGCAAAGATCATCACGCCCGCGGCCGATTGCAGCAGGTGCGCGCAGGTGCGCGAACCCACGACGAGAAAGAACGCGTCCTGCATCTTGCGGTGCAGCCAGATGATCCCGGTCAGGCCGCAGAACACCTCGCGCTGGCCGCGCTCTTTCAGGACGGGCGCGTTGCCGCACCCGCGGGCCGGAGGCATCGCGGTCATGAACCGCCCTCCAGCCGGCCGCGGCGCAGCTTGAGCAGGAATTGCGCGGCATTCGCGACGTAGAGCGCGTAGGCCGCCAGCGCGACCGCCATCAGCGCGTGCGGCGCCATGGCCCCGGTGAACAGCGCCCAGAGATAGGCGGTGTGCAGCGCGATCACGACGAAGGAAACGACATCCTCCCAGAAAAAGGCGGGCGCGAACAGGTAGCGGCCAAAGACCTTTTTCTCCCAGATCGCACCGGTCACCATGATCGTGTAAAGCAGCGCGGTCTTGAGCAGGATCGACAGGTTGGCCGCGACATAGCCCTCGCCCGTGGCGAGGAACCGCATCACCAGCACCAGCGACACGCCGAACACGGCGAACTGGACCGGCGCGAGAATCCCCTGAACCAGCGTCCAGCGGGTCGCGTCGCGACGCGCGCGCTGTTCGGCCGTGTAGAGGGCGCGGGGCGCGCGGGCGGCGGCGGGGGCGAAGGGTGTGGCGGCTGCATCTGACATGCCTCGACTGAACCATCGGTCCGGCGATGTGTCAACTCTGATTTACACCTTGAGATTGACACTCGGGTGGATCGCCCTGCCCTTCTGTCAATCTGCTTTGACAACCCAATCGTTTTCCCCGAAGGTTTCCATGAAACCGGCCCGCCTTCCGGCCGGTCGAACGAAGGGAGGCGGACCCCTATGGCCTCGTCGTCGAATCGCAAGCTTGAGGCGGAACCGCCACGGAGCCATAGCCGTGTGGAGGATCTCGTGACCGAGGCGCTGGACGAACTCGCTTCGCGCTCGAGCGTGCGCCCGAAGATCGACGAAAGGTTCCTGGTCCCGCTCATCAGAAGCGTGATCGGAACCGATGCGAATGCGCGCTGTGCCGTGATCGATTCGATGCTGATGCACGGCGTTCCGCCCGACGATATCTGCGATTTCTACATCCCCGAGGCGGCGCGCCGCCTTGGCGGCGGCTGGGAAGACGACTCGCTCAGCTTTGCGGTCGTGTCGGTCGCGGTCGCACGCCTTCAGGGCTGTCTGCGCGACCTCGTCCCGGTCGAGGACGTGCCGCGGGGCGACCGGATGGGCGCGCCCGCGGTGGTCGTGGTGTCCGACAGGTATCACACGCTGGGCTCGATGGTGCTGACCGCGCAGCTTCGCCGTGTCGGCATCTCGGTCAGGCTCTTGCTCGGCCGCACGCCCGAGGATGCCTGCGCCATCGTCTCGACGGGCGATTACGACGCAGTCCTCTTGTCGGTCGCGCAGTTCGACGATCTCGACGAAGTTGCCGCATTGGTGAACGGGCTGCGACTCGCAATGGGCGCGACGGCACTTATCATCATAGGCGGAGGCGCACTTGGCGCGGGGGCCGATCAGGTCCGGGAAAAGACCGGTGCAGACCTTGCGACGAACGATTTGACCGAAGTAATTTCACAGGCCCGCCTTGCATCGAACCGGGCAAACGCGACATGACGTCGCGCGACGCGCGATCGAGACATGCGGCGACAGGAGAACACGTATGACCTCGCGAGGGGCGAAATACTGGTCGGCGAATTCCATCCCGCTGGTCGCACCCGACCTGCTGGGGGATATCATCGCCTCGGCTTCGGATATCGCCCTGGTCATCAACGATCTGGGGACGATTCTCTCTGTCCTGGTCAACCGCAATCACGCCAGCTTCGGGACGCTCGACGGCTGGCAGGGCCGCGACGTGCGCGAGATCCTCGCCCCCGAATCCGTGCCCAAGATCGAAAAGCGCCTGGTTGCTATGTCCGCCGGCGAGGATCCCGAGCGGCCCATCGAGCTCAACCATGCCGATAACGGTTTGATCTTTCCGATCCGCTACAGCCTGCACGAGATCGGCCCGGACGGCGCGATCCTCATGCTGGGGCGCGACCTGCGGCCCATCGCCGAGATGCAGCAGCAGCTCGTCGCCGCGCAGATTGCGCTCGAACGCGACTACGAAGGCCAGCGCGAGGTCGAGACGCGGATGCGCGTGCTGATGGAGACGACGGCCGATGCGGTGGTGTTCGTCTCGATCGGCACGGGTCTCGTCGCCGATCTCAACGCGCGCGCCGCGCAGCTTCTGGGCGGGACGATCCGCGATTTCACCGGCCGCCCCATCGGGGGCGAATTGCAGCGCGACGAGACCCCCGTCGAGATGCGCGACCTGATCGAGGCGGGCGCCGAGGACGAAGGTCCGGTCTATGCCGCGCGCCGCACCCGGCGGCCGCTATCGGTTCATGCCACGGCGTTCCGCGCCTCGGGCGAACGGATGGCGCTGCTCAGGATCACGCGCCCCGGCGGGCAGCCCGAACAGGATAGCGGGTTCGCCGCGCGGCTGTTCGAGAACGGCGTCGACGCGATGGTGTTCACCGACCGCGACGGACATATCCTGTCGGTCAACGAGGCATTCCTCGACCTCGTCGATCTCGACGACCCGACCAAGCTGCGCGGCCGCCCCATCGGGGATTTTCTGGCCCGCGGCGGCGTCGACGTAAAGGTGCTGTCCGACCACGCGGTGCGCAACGGCCAGCTCAAGGGCTATGCCACCCGCCTGCAAGGCGCCTATGGCACCGAAACGCCGGTCGAGATCTCGGTCTCGCACCTCGCCCATGCCGAACACCCGTCGCTCGGCATGGTCATCCGCGCGCCGCTGCGCGCCGAGGCCGGTGCGCAAACCGGGGCCGATCGCGAAAAGCTCAAGTCCACGCGCGAGCTGGTGGGCACTGCAACGCTCAAGGATATCGTGGCCGAAACGACCGAGGTGGTCGAACGGATGTGCATCGAGACCGCGGTCGAGCTGACCGACAACAACCGCGTCGCCGTGGCCGAGATGCTCGGCCTCTCGCGACAGAGCCTCTACGTCAAGCTGCGCAAGTACAATCTACTTTAGGCCTCACCGCGGCATCGGGTTGGTCGCCTTGCTGTAGGGCGCCCAGTCCTCGATTTGCGGATAGAAGGCCTTGCGCCATGCCCGCACGCGCTTGTTCATGATCCGGCGCCAGACCGGCGGAATCATCGCGACAAAGGTCATGGCCGGATATCCGGCTGGCAGTTGCGGCGCCTCGTCCGCGGCGTGGGCCTGCAACAGCGGAAAGCGCCGGTCGGGCTTGTAGTGATGGTCGGAATGGCGCTGGAGGTTGATGAGCAGCCAGTTCGACCAGCGATGCGACGCGTTCCACGAATGGCGCGGCTTGACGTGTTCGTAGCGGCCATCGCCAAGATATTCGCGCGTCAGCCCGTAATGCTCGACGTAATTCGTCAGCTCGAGCTGCCAGATCGCCACGCCGGCCTGCATCAGCAAGAGCCCCACGCCCTCGATCCCGCCCAGCGCAAAGGCCAGCAGCAGGAACGCCGCCTGCAGCGACCAGTACAGCCAGAACGGGTTGCTGCGGTGATACCACGGCCGCCCGCGCCGCGTCTGGCGCGCAGCCTCGGCGCGAAAGGCCGAGACCAGCGATTGCCGCAGGACGCGGGGATAATAGCGATGGAACCCCTCGTTGTAGCGCGCCGTCACCGGGTCGCGCGGCGTGCCCACATAGGGGTGATGCACCAGCAGGTGCTCCGAGCGGAAATGCGAATAGAACACCATCGCGAGCAGCAGATCGCCCAGCCGCCGCTCCCACCGGGCCTTCTGGTGGCAGAGCTCGTGCGCGTAGTTCACGCCGATCGTGCCGCTGAGCACGCCGACCCCGAAAAAGATGCCGATCTTTTCCCACGCGCCGAAGGCGGGGTTGCCGGTGACGTACCAGATCAGCCCGAAGGTCAGCGCCGCCTGCACCGGAAACCACAACACCGTGACCGCGCGATACCAGAAGAGTTGCGCGTCGGGCGTGTCAGGATCGGCATTAGCCTCGTTCAGGCCGGCAAAGCTGTCAATCAACGTGAAGAGCCACCAGGCGACGGCGGGCACCAAAAGCACGCTCCACCCCCCGCGCATCGCGGCAAAGACAACAACCGGCACGAGCAGCAGGGACATCCAGAAGGGCAGCGCCCTGACGATATGCGACATGATCCGACCTTTCAGCCCCCGGCGACCGCTATAGGCCCGGATCGTCGCCCGCATCAATCGGTCCCAGTGCCGCAACCCCGCGGGCGTGCGCCTTGCGCATCAGCGTCGGCAGGTCGCCGGGGTCGAAATCGCGGGCGCCGACAAAGCGCAGCCCGGCGGGGGCGGGGGCGTCGCGGGGCAGCCCGGCCGCGCGCACGTCGAGAACCAGGTGGAAATGGGTGAAGGTATGCCGCACCTCGCCCGCCGGGCGCCATTCGGCAGCAAGAGGCGGGGCGTGGTCCGGCACCCTTTCGGCCCAGTCCGTACCGGGCCAGCCCAGCATCCCGCCAAGCAGCCCCCGCGCGGGGCGCGTCTCGAGCAGCCAGGCCCCGTCGCCGCGCCGCGCGAGATAGGCGACGCCGCGGCGCACGGGCTTGGCGGGCTTGGGCGACTTGCGGGGCAGGTCCGCCGCGATCCCCGCGGCATGGGCGCGGCACATCGGGCGCAGGGGGCAGATGCCGCAGGCCGGACGGCGCGGCGTGCAGACCGTGGCGCCCAGATCCATGACCGCCTGCGCGTGATCGCCGGGCCGCTCTTGCGGCGTCAGCGCGTGGGCCAGCGCGACGAGTTCGGGCTTGGCGGCGGGCAACGGCGTCTCGACGGCGTGGAGCCGGGCCATTACCCGTTCGCCATTGCCGTCCACCACCGTTTCGGCGCGGCCAAAGGCGATGGCCGCGATGGCGGCCGAGGTATAGGGCCCGATCCCCGGCAGCGCCTCGAGTCCGGCACGCGTATCGGGGAATTGCCCGCCATGCAGCGACACCACCGCCCGTGCGCAGGCCAGCAGATTGCGCGCCCGCGCGTAGTACCCCAGCCCGGCCCATTCGCCCATGACGCGGGCATCCTCGGCGGCGGCCAGCGCGCCGACATCGGGCCAGATGGCGGTGAACCGCTCGAAATAGCTGCGCACCGCCGCCACGGTGGTCTGTTGCAACATGATCTCGGACAGCCAGACGCGATAGGGGTCGGCCCGGCGGCCCGCCGCGCTTTCGGCAGGGCCGATCCGCCATGGCAAATCGCGCGCATGAACGTCATACCACGCAAGCAACGCCGATCCGATCTCAGTGTCACGCAATATTTATGCCTTTCCGCCTATCGCCTCTGGTTCATGGCGCTTCAGACCGTAGATTGACACGGATGACCAGCCGCACGCCCAAGACCCGGACATTCCGCAAGCGCGCCGTGCGCGCCGCCGATCTCGTGTCCGTCACCGTGCGCCGCGTCGGCGAAGGGCGCGGTTTCGCCGTGTCGCGGGTGCTGACCCACTGGGACGAGATCGCGGGCCCCGCGCTGGCCGCGATCGCCCGCCCGGTCGAGGTTAAATACGGCCATCGCGGCAAGGGCGGCACGCTGCGCCTGCTGACCTCGGGGGCGCAGGCGCCCATGGTGCAGATGCAGCTTGAGCCGCTGCGCGACCGGATCAACGCGGCCTACGGCTACAACGCCATCGCGCGCATCCTCGTGACCCAGACCGCGCCCATCGGGTTCGGCGAGGATGGCGCGGGCTTCGACATCACGGGCCGCCCGCCCCCGGCCCGAGAGCCCCGCCCCCCGGACGAGGCGCAGATCCGCGCGGCCCGCGACCTTGTGGGCGATGTGTCCGACCCCGCCTTTCGCGACGCGCTCGAGCGTCTCGCCTGCACCGTCCTCACGAAATCCCGAACAGAAAAGTGACCCGATGATGACCCGCACCCCCCTCGCGATCCTCGCCGCCACCGCCGTGATCGGCGGCGGCTGGTACATGCTCCAGCCCGCCGCGCCGGGCAACGACCTGACCCCCTTTGGCGCGACCGCGCAAGAGGCGGACGAGACCGCGGAAAGCGGCGATGTCGAGATCGCCGAGATGACGCTCGGGGATGCCGACGCGCCGGTGAAGGTGATCGAATACGCCTCGTTCACCTGCCCCCATTGCGGCACGTTCCACGACATCGTCTTTCCCGAGCTGAAAGAGAATTACATCGACACCGGCAAGGTGGAGTTCACCTATCGCGAGGTCTATTTCGACCGCTATGGCCTCTGGGCCGGGATGGTCGCGCGTTGCGGGGGCGAGGATCGCTATTTCGGGATCGCCGATCTGCTCTACGAACGTCAACGCGAATGGGCGCGGGGCGAGCCGGCCGAGATCGCCGCGAACCTCAAGACGGTGGGCAAGACCGCCGGCCTGACCGACGAACAGCTAGATGCCTGTCTCGGCGACGGCGCCAAGGCCGAGGCGCTGGTCCGGAATTTCGAGCGCAACGCCGAGACCCATGACATCACCTCAACGCCGAGCTTCATCATCGACGGCGAAAAGTACTCGAACATGAGCTATGCCGATTTCTCGGCCGTGCTCGACGAGAAACTCGGCGAGGACAGCTAGGCGAACAGCCGCCCGAGCGCCGTGTCGAGCGGCGCCGGGTCGTCGATCTGCAATCGCACCGGGACGAACAGAACCTTGTGGCGGAAGGACGCGGGCAGGCGCACCGCGTCCTTTTCGGTCGTGACGAGCTGCGCGCCGGCCTGCATGGCCTCGCGTTCCAGCCGCATCATCAGCGCGGTCGTCAGCGGCTGGTGATCGGCCAGCGCGACGGTCCGCACGACATCCATCCCCAGGCCGCGCATCGTGTCGAACGCCTTTTCGGGTCGACCGATCCCTGCAAAGGCCAGCACCCGCAGGCCGCCCCATGTCATGCCGGTCTGCAAGGGCTCGAGCGCGCCGCGCAGGCGCGTGATTGCCGAGGCGATGGGCCAGTCGCGGGTGAACCGCTCCTGCGCCTCGGAAGGGCCGATGCTGAGCAGCAGGTCCGCACGCGCCAGCCCCGCCGCCACCGGCTCGCGCAGGGGGCCGGCCGGGATGACCCGCCCGTTGCCGAACCCCACATGCGCATCGACCACGACGATGGACAGGTCGCGGCGCAGCGCCGGGCTCTGGAACCCGTCGTCGAGCACGATCGCCCCTGCCCCCGCATCCACCGCCGCGCGCGCTGCCGCCGCGCGGTCGCGCCCCACCCAGACGGGCGCAAAGGCGGCCAGCATCAGCGGCTCGTCCCCGACATCGGCCGCAGCGTGGCGCGCGGGATCGACGCGGACGACGCCCACGGCCCGCCCGCCATAACCGCGGCTGACGACATGGGCCGCGATCCCGAGCCGCTGCAACCTGTCGAGCACGGCCACCACGGTCGGCGTCTTGCCCGTTCCGCCCGCGTTGATGTTGCCCACGCAGATCACCGGCCGCCCGACCGTCGCGCCAGCCGCCGCCACGCGCCGCGCCGTCTGACGGCGGTAGAGCGCCGCGAGCGGCGCGAGCGCGCGCGCCTGCCAGCCCGGCGCCTCTGGAGGGCGCGACCAGAAGGCGGGCGGCTTCATCGCAGGGCGATCCCGTCGACGAGATCGTCGAGCGTTTCGAGCAGGCGGGCCGAGACCTCGGCGCCGTCGCTCGTCACCGCCCAGGCGTCATGGGCGATCTGCGCCGCACGGTCGGGGTTCAGCAGTTCTTCGACCGCGGCGGCAAGCTGCCCGGCCCCCTCGATCCGCAGCGCCGCGCGGCCGCGATGCAGCCGCGTGACGGCACGTTCGTGGCCCGCCACCGCCGGGCCGTGAACCGTCGCCGACCCGAGAGAGGCCGGCGCATAGGGCGACGAGGCGGGGCCAGGCCCGGCAAGACTGCCGCCGAGATAGGTGATGGGCGCGATCCGCAGCCACAGGCCCCGCTCGGCCGCGTCGCAGGCCAGAAAGACCTGGTCCGACGGCTCGGGCGTGCCGACCTCGTCGCGGGCCGACCACAGCCAGCCGCCGCCGAAAAGCGCCTCGCGCGCTGTCTCGACCCGTTCGGGCACCAGCACCAGAAGCAGCCGATGCGTCAGCCGCGACGCGACGGCATGGGCATCGAGCACGGTCGGGATCTCGGCGTCGGGCACGTCGAGCGCCAGCCAGACCGGCCGGTTCGACAGCGATCGAGCCATTTCCTCGACATCGTCGGGATCGGCACCGGGCGGCGAGGGCACGGTGCTGAGCCGCCCGCTGGGCATTTCGGGGATGCCCAGCCGCGGGTCCGCGCGCAGCGGGAACACCGCGTCGAACCGGTGCAGGTCGCGCACAAGCGCCAGCCGATGCGGGACTGTATCGATCTCGGCCGCGGCCTGCGCGATGTTGCGCGCCAGCGCCTCGGACCACAGGGTCGGGAACGCGTCCGCCCCGGTCCACAGGATCACGTCGGGCGCCCAGCGGTCGAGAAAGCGGCGCACGGGGCCGCTGCGGTCGGGCGGCGGCGGGGGCGCCCCGGCCCCGCCCGTTCCCAGCAGCGCGAGCGTCGGGTGGCGGTCGCGCAGGTCGTTCAGCACAAGCTCGATCCCGAGCGGATCGACCCCGGCGCCGAGATGCACCCAGAGCAACGGGCCCGGAGGGCGCACCGGCTCGACCCCGTCGGCCGGCCGCGCGCCGCCCAGCCGCTCGCGCAGCCGCGCGAGCGACAGCGCCATTGCGGGTGGGGGGGTCAGCCCAGTTCCTCGGTCGGCGAGGCCGCGCTTTCCTCGTCGCGCAGCCGGTGGATATGGGCGATGAAATAGCGCATATGCGCGTTGTCGACGGTCTTGTGCGCCTCGCCCTTCCAGGCGGCAAAGGCCGAGGCATAGTCGGGATACATGCCGACGATGTGGATATCCGCGACGTTCTTGAACACGTTCCGCGACGGATCGGTGAGTTCGCCGCCGAATACGAGATGCAGGCGTTGGGTCATAGGCTCGCTCCTTCTTGCGGGGTTCCTCTAGCACTCCGGCCGCGGCCGTCCAATCGTGCGGCGCGGGCCGCTCAGGCCAGCGCGTCGAGGAGCCGGGCGTGCAGCGCGGCATTGGCGGCGACGACGCCCTCGGTCCGGCGCCCGGCCGAGTTGAAGCGAAGCTCGTCCCCCAGCCGGTCCGTCACCGCCGCGCCCGCCTCGGACGCGATGAGCACGCCGGCGGCGATGTCCCATTCCCAGGCCGGCATCACCGTCAGCATCGCATCGGCCCCGCCCTGCGCCATCTTGCACAGGCGATAGGCCATCGACGAGCGGTAGACGCGCCTGACCGGCGGCGGCCCGGCGCGCCAATGCGCGCCGCTGAAGGTCGCGCGGGTGGCGAGCGCCGTGGCCCCGCCGAGCGTCGCGTGGCGCGAGACCGCGATGGGTTCGCCGTTCAGCGTCGCGCCCAACCCGATCCCGGCGGTATAGGTCAGGCCGCGCGCGGGCAGGTGCACCACCGCCGCGGTCGGCCGCCCGTCCTCGACCACGGCCAGCGACAGCGCCCATGTGGCCTGCCGTTCGAGAAAGGACCGCGTGCCGTCGATGGGATCGACCACGAAACAGTGCCGCGCGCCCAGCCGGTCGGGCGTGTCGGGAGTTTCCTCGCTCAGCCAGCCGTAGCCGGGCCGCGCATGGGTCAGCGCGTCGCGCAGCGCGGTATCGACGGCGATATCGGCCTCGGACACGGGGCTGTCGTCGGGCTTGATCCACGTCTCGGGATCGCCCTTCCAGTGGCGATGCGCGATGTCGCCCGCCATCAGGGCCGCGTCGATCAGCAGGGCGAGATCGGCGGCCGACATGGCGCTAGCTTCCCGCGAGGGTGAGGCCCTCGACCAGCAGGGACGGCACGCGCCGGGACAGGTGCGGGCGTGCATCGTTGGCCGGCACCATGTGGCGCAGCATGTCACGCAGGTTGCCGGCAAGCGTGACCTCGTTCACGGGAAAGGCGATCTCGCCCCGCTCGACCCAGAACCCCGAGATGCCGCGCGAGTAATCGCCGGTATTGGGATTGATCGTGGCGCCGATAAAGCTCGTGACCAGCAGGCCGGTGCCCATCTGCGCCATGAGGCCCGCGCGATCCACCTCGCCCGGTGTCAGCGTCACGTTCGTCACCGAGGGGCTCGACACGGCAGCGGGCGAGCGGCTGGCACTGGCGGTCGAGCGCATCCCGAGCCGGCGCGCCGAGGACAGGTCGAGCGTCCAGCCCATGAGCACCCCGTCCGAGACAATGGCGCGTTTCGCGGTGGGCAAGCCCTCGGCGTCGAAAGGGCGAGAGGACGACACGCGCGGGCGGCGCGGATCCTCGACCAGGTCGAGCCCACGGGGGAGCACCTCTTGGCCCATCAGGTCGCGTGCCCAGGACGACCCGCGCACGATGGCCGATCCGTTGGTCGCGGACAGCAGGTGGCCGATCAGGCTCGAAGCGATGCGTTCGTCGAAGATGACCGGATAGGCCCCCGTTCTGGGTCGCCGGGGGTTCTGAAGGGCGACGGCGCGCTCTCCGGCCTCGCGACCGATGGTTTCGGGCGTGTCGAGATCCGAGGCGAACACCCGCCCGTCATAGCGGCCGTCCCGCTCCATCCCGGTGCCTTCGCCCGAGATCGCCGAGCAGCCCAGCGACGACCCGGTGCGGGCATAGCCGCCGGCAAAGCCGTTGGTCGCGGCAAGATGCACCTCGCGCCATCCCCAGCCCGCCGACGCGGCCTCGACCTGCGTCACGCCCGGCACCGCGCGGGCGGCGGCCTCGGCCTCGCGGGCCATGGTCTCGAGCGTGGCGGGGTCGGGCTCGGGGGCGGGATCGACAAGTTCCAGCGCATCCGCCGACAGGTCGCTGGCAAGATCGTCAGCATCGGCCAACCCCGCGCCCGGATCCTCGGGCGCCTCGCGCGCCATCGCGACCGCGCGCTCGGCCATGGCGCGCATCGTCTCGGGGGTCAGGTCCGAGGCCGAAACGCAGGCCTGCCGCCGCCCGATCAGGACGCGCAGGCCGATCTCGGTGCTTTCCGACCGCTCGGCCTGTTCCAGCGCGCCGCCGCGCACGTCGACCGAGATCGAGGCGTCGCGTATGGCCAGCGCGTCAGCGGCATCCGCACCGGCCGCGCGAGCGGCGTCCAGAAGGGCGGCGGACAGGTCGTGCAGCGAATGGGACATGAGGCTCCGGCAGGTTGCGCGCTGTGCAAGAGGTAGAGACGGCTGGGCCGAGCGCAAGCCGAAAAGCCCCGCGTGTGCCGATGCGAGGGGGCTCAGGGCGCGGGCAACTGCCCCGCGACGTTCCCGTTGAGCAGGATGTTCCCGTCCTCGCCGATCCTGAACTCGGACACGAGGCTGTCGGGCGTCTCGCCGGCGCGGGCGAAGAACCCCAACGCCATGCGCGCGCCCAGCGCCGGACCGTCGGGCAGGATTCCGGTCTGCGACAGGGTGTTGAGCAACGCGTTTACCCCGGTCGCCTCGACCCGTGCCTCGCCCGTGGGCCGGCCCAGCGGCTGCCCCGGTCCGGGCGTTCCGGCAAAGGCAAAGGCGCCCTGCCCCGTGACCTGCGCGCCCAGCGCCCCGAACTCGAACCGCTCGATCGTCAGCGACAGGGCGCGCGGCGGCCCGGCGCGCGTGCCCGATGCGGCCAGGGGCTCGGCAAGCATCACGTCGCCCGACAGATCGAGCACGAGCCGCGCCGGGTCGCGCGGCAGCGCACCCTGCGGGTCGAACAGCGCCCAGACCTGCGGCCCCGGCATCAGCGCGTCGATCTCGAACGAGAGCGACGCGTCCTGCGGATCGTCCGCGGGCAGCAGCGGCAGATCGGTGGCGATGCGCGCACCGCCCAAGCTCAGGGACAGCGCACCGCTCGGAACCCCGCCCTGAACGCCGATCCGGGTCGCGCCGATCCGCCCTTCGTAGGCCGCGCGCCCGTCCTGGGCCGTGAGCGAGATGCCGGCCTCATCCGACTCGATCCGCAAGGTTTCGGGCGTCGCGCCATCGGGCATGGTGGCCTCGAGCCGTCCGGGCCCGCGCGTCACCTCGATCTCGACCGGCCGCGTCGCGGCCAGCGCGCCGCCGCCGGCCACCGCCGACAGCGCCGCCGGCGTGCCGGTGAACCGCCCCGAGACGTCGTCGTAGCCGAGCCTGTAGGACGACCGATCGGCGCCCGAGGTCGCATCCGCCGCGACCCGCGCGGCGTCGAGCGTGACGGCCAGAACGCCATCGGCACCGGGCGTCAGCGTGGCGTCGAGATCGTCGACGGTCAGCACCGCCGCGCCGGGGCGGTCCGCGGCAGGGCCGCCCAGCCCCTCGAGCGCGGCGGTCATGCGCGGCAGGGCCAGCGAATAGGCGACCTGGTCGCCCGTCCGCCGCGCCAGAACCTCGCCCCCGGCGAGCCCCGCAATGGTGCCGGTCACGGGCGCGCGCGGTCCGGGCACGGTCAGGCTCGCGGTGTCCGAGGGCACGATCCGCACGGCTTCGCCCTCGGGCGAGAGGCGCAGCGTGTCGAGCGCGATCCGGGCTGCGTCGCCCCCGTCGCCCACCGACAGCACGACATCCTCGAGAAGCAGCGCCCCGCCATCCTCGCGCGCCTCGCCCGCCTGGAGCGTCACGCCGCCCCCGGCCTGCCACAACCGCCAGAGCGCATCCGGCGTCAGCCCCTGCGCCGCTGCGGGAAGGGCGGCCGCGACGCAGATCGCGGCGGCAAGGACGAGGCGAAGTGACATGGCGGACCTTCCGAAAACCGGGAACCCGGCCATGATGTGCCAAGATCGCCTGCCGTCAAGCGGGATGGCCAGCCCCCCGTTCGAGGGTCTAGGCTTGGGGTCGAAGAGGCTGACCGGGCAAGAGGAAAGAGCGATGGCGGATCTGGACGGGCGCGTGGCGATGATAACCGGGGCCAGCCGCGGGATCGGGGCGGCCGCGGCGCGCGCCTTTGCCGCGGCGGGCGCACGGGTCGCCCTGCTGGCGCGCAGCCGCGACGAGATCGCCGCCATCGCGGGCGAGATCGGCGCCGACCGGGCGCTGGCCATCCCCTGCGACATATCGCGGTTCTGGGAGGTCGAGGCCGCCGCCGAGGCCTGCCGCGCGGCCTTCGGCGGGCTGGACGTGCTGGTGAACAATGCCGGCGTGATCGCGCCCATCGCCCCCCTGCACGAGGCCGACCCCGACCGCTGGGGGCATCTCGTGGACATCAACCTCAAGGGCGCGTTCCACGGGATGCGCGCGGTGCTGCCCGGCATGATCGCGCAGGGCGCGGGAACCGTGCTGACGGTGTCCTCGGGCGCGGCGCACGGGCCGGTCGAGGGGTGGTCGGCCTATTGCGCGTCCAAGGCGGGCGCCGCGATGCTGACCCGCTCGGCGCATCTGGAGGCGGGGCCGCGCGGGCTGCGCGTCATGGGGCTGTCGCCGGGAACGGTCGCCACCGACATGCAGCGCGCCATCAAGGGCAGCGGCGTGCGCAACCGCGTCTCCGAGCTCGACTGGTCCGACCACGTCCCGCCCGAATGGCCCGCGCGGGCGCTGGTATGGATGTGCGGCCCCGAGGCCGACCCCTGGCTCGGCGAGGAGATCTCGCTCAGGGACGAGGGAATCCGGCGGGCCGTGGGGCTATCCGACTGACCGCCTGCGCCCGGTGGCAGGCCGGGCATGGGTATTTGGAAAGAGAAGACCGGGGGTGGAGCGCCCCGGCCCGCCGGTCGCGGGAGGCGCGCGCGGAACAACCCGGCGCGCCCCGCGTTTCGCGCGTGGCCCGCTGTGTATGGTGCGCGGTGGGCGATTTCCCTGGAGAGAGCCCGGAATGACCGAACGCCGCTTCGACGCGAGCCTTGCCCGCCCCGACCGGCTGGGTGCCGAACCCGATGCCGGTGGCACCAATTTCGCCCTGTTTTCCGATCACGCCGAAAAGGTCGAGCTGTGCCTGTTCGACGCCGACGGCGCCGAGACGCGCATGGCCTTGCCCGACATGGAGGGCGGCGTGTGGTTCGGCTACGTGCCGGGCATCGAGGCCGGGCAACGCTATGGCTACCGTGTCCACGGCCCCTACGCGCCCGAGGCCGGCCATCGGTTCAACCCCAACAAGCTGCTCATCGACCCCTATGCGCGCCAGCTCGACGGGGACGTGGCCTGGACCGATGCGCTTTTGGGCTACAAGCCCGGCGAGGGCGACCTGAGCTTCGACGACCGCGACACCGCGCAGCATGTGCCCAAGGGCATCGTGACCGACCCGACCTATGACTGGGATGCCGACCGCGCGCTTTCGACCCCCTGGGCCGAGACCGTCATCTACGAGGCCCATCCCCGCGGCCTGACCATGAAGCATCCCGGCGTCGTCAAGGCAGATCGCGGCACGTTCCGCGCGCTGGCCTCCGACCCGGTGATCGAGCATCTGCTCAAGCTCGGCGTGACCGCGATCGAGCTTTTGCCCGTCCATGCCTATCTTCAGGATGGGCACCTTCTCGAGAAGGGACTGTCGAATTACTGGGGCTACAACACGCTCAACTTCTTTGCCCCCGAAAAACGCTATCTCGCCACCGGCGAGCTCAAGGAGATGCAGGACGCGGTCCGGCGGTTCCACAAGGCCGGGATCGAGGTCATCCTCGACGTGGTCTACAACCACACCTGCGAAGGCTCCGAGCTGGGACCGACGCTCAGCTTTCGCGGCATCGACAATCTCAGCTACTACCTGAACGCGCCCGACGATCCGCGCCATTGCTACGACGTGACCGGCACGGGCAACACGCTCGATGTCGGGCATCCGATGGTGCTGCGGATGGTGCTGGATTCGCTGCGTCACTGGGTCGAGGTCGTGCGGGTCGACGGGTTCCGGTTCGACCTCGCATCGACGCTGGCGCGCGAGGGTGACGGGTTCGAGCGCGAGGGCACCTTCTTCGGCGCGATCCGGCAGGACCCGGTCCTGCGCTCGGTCAAGCTGATCGCCGAGCCCTGGGATGTCGGCGAAGGCGGCTACCAGGTGGGCGGCTTTCCCTGGCCCTTCCGCGAGTGGAACGACAAGTTCCGCGACGACGTGCGCAGCTTCTGGCGGCGCGACGAGGGCACCAAGGGCGCGCTGGCCGAGCGGCTTTCGGGCAGCCCTGTGCAGTTCGACCATTCCAACCGTCCGGCCACGTCCTCGGTCAATTTTATCTCGGCGCATGACGGGTTCACCCTGTGGGATACGGTCAGCTACGACGACAAGCACAACGAGGCGAACGGAGAGGACGGGCGCGACGGCCACGACAACAATCTCAGCGACAACATGGGGGTCGAGGGCGAGACCGACGACGAGAACGTCATCGCCGCGCGCAAGCGGCGCGCCCGCGCCATGCTCGCCACGCTGATCCTGAGCCGGGGCGTGCCGATGATCCTGGCCGGGGACGAGAACGGCAACAGCCAGGGCGGCAACAACAACGTCTATTGCCAGGACAACGAGATCGGCTGGACCGATTGGGAGACCGGGCGCGAGGACCTGGCCGAGACCGTCGCCACCCTGACGCGTTTGCGCCGCGACCACCCCGCCTTTCGCCCGACGCGCTTTGCCAGCGCCCCGGCGGTGAGCTGGCTGCGTTCGGACGGCACGGCGATGTCGGACGAGAACTGGGCCGACGAGGCGGCCGTCTTTGCCATGCGGCTCGAGCAGGAGGGCGAAGTCGCGCTGATCGTCATCAATGGCGGCGACGACGACAAGATGACCCTGCCCGAGGGCGAGTGGTCGGTGATCTTTTCGACCGAGGACGGCACCGCCACGATCGAGAACGGTGTCCTGTCGATCGGATGGCAGAGCGTCGCGGTCCTGACCTGCTGAGGCCACGAAAAAGGGGCCCCGCGGGGCCCCTTGACGTACGGTATCGTTGCGCGCTCAGGCGGCGCTGCGTTCGTTGCCCGACAGGGCCTCGAGCGTGCGCAGCGCGAGCGCCTGGTCCTTGGCGGGATCGTTGCGTTCGGGATTGCAGCCCGCCGCCACCACCACCCAGCCGTCGAAACCCGAGGCCGTGAGAAGGTTCATGCAGGTCCGGAAATCCACCGATCCGTCGCGGTCGCCGGGAACGGTGAAGACGCCCTTGCGGATGGCGCCCAGATACGAGGTGTCGTCCATCCGCGCGCGGGTCAGTTCGCGCACCCGGATGTTCGAGAAATGGACATGCGCCACGCGCGGCAGGTGCCGGGTCAGCACCTGCGCCGGATCGCCGCCGCCGAAATAGACATGGCCGCTGTCGAAGCACAGCTTGAGGTTCGGGCCGGTCTCGAGCATCAGGCGGTCGATCTCGTCGGGGGTCTGGACCACGGTGCCCATATGCGGCTGGTAGGCCAGCGTCAGGCCCTGGTCGGCCAGCGCGGTCGCGAGCTGCTCGAGCTTCAGCCCGAACGAGGAGAAATCCTCGGGGGCGAGCGTCGGGCGGGCCGAGATCGGCTTGGCGTCGTCGGAGGCGATTTCGTTCGAGGCCTCGTAGGCGACGAGCACCTTGGCATCCATCGCCTTGAGAAGGTCGATGACCGGCTTGAGCGCGGTCAGTTCGTCATCCGCGCTGCGCTCCAGCAGGCGAAGGCCCGAGGGCGCGGTGGCCAGGTCGAGCTTGTGCGCGCCGAGCTTTTCCTTGAGCGCGTCGGGGTCGTCGGGGAAGCTTGCGCCCTTCTCGATGCCGGCGAAACCGATCTCGGCGGCTTCGGTCAGGATACGGTCGAGATCGGCGGTGCCGAGGGTTGGGTCGTCGTCGTTGCTCCATGCGATCGGGTGGGTGCCGTAACGAATCATGCGGTCTCCTTCTGGGGGCTGCGTCGGTTGCGGATTGCGGCGCCGCGTCAAGCGCGGGCGGGCGCGTCCTGCGCGCCTGTCCCCGTCATATAGGACCGATTGCCCGGATTTCCCACCCGTGAACGGCCGGGCGCGGCCCGATCACCCGTTTTCGCGGCGTCCGCCCGGATCGGCCAGCCCCGCCAGCAGTGCGTCCTTGTCCAGCAATCCCAGCAAACGGTCGCCCTCGACGACGCCCATCGGCGCGTCGGTGCCGATCAGCCGCTCCATATGGTCGCGGACCAGGCTGTCGGCGTCGATCAGCGCCTCGGGCCGTTCGGCCCCGTTTGCCGGGCGCATCAGGTCGCGCGCCCGCAGCACGCCCAGCGGGTTCATGTGCTGTACGAACTCGGCCACGTAGTCGTTGCGCGGATCGCGAAAGATGTCCTGCGGGGTGCCGGTCTGGATGATGCGCCCGCCCTCCATGATCGAGATGCGGTTGCCGAGCTTGAACGCCTCGTCGAGATCGTGGCTGACGAAGATCAGCGTGCGCTTGAGCGTCTGCTGAAGCTCGAGCAACTCGTCCTGCAGCTTGGTGCGGATCAGCGGGTCGAGGGCCGAGAACGGCTCGTCCATGAGCAGGATCGGCGCGTCGGTGGCAAAAGCGCGCGCCAGGCCCACGCGCTGCTGCATCCCGCCCGACAGTTCGGCCACGCGGCGGTCGGCCCATTCCGACAGGCCCACCATGGAAAGCTGCGTCTCGACCTGCTCGGCCATCTTGCGCTTGGGCCAGCCGGCCAGTTCGAGCCCGAGCCCGACATTCTCGCGCACCGTGCGCCAGGGCAGCAGGCCGAATTGCTGGAATACCATGGCGACATGCTGCGTGCGGAGGCGGCGCAGGGTCTTGGGATCGGCATGGGTCACGTCGACCATGCCCTCGCCGTCATTCACCTCGACCCGGCCGCGCGCGACGGGGTTCAGCCCGTTCACCGCCCGCAGGAGGGTGGATTTGCCCGAGCCAGACAGCCCCATGAGCACGACGATCTCGCCCGAGGCCACGTCGAGCGAGCAATCGTGCACGCCCAGCACCTGCCCGGTGCGCGACTGGATCTCGCCCCGGTCGAGCCCCTCGTCCATGAGCGGAAGCGCCTCGTCGGGATGATCGCCGAAGACGATCGAGACATTGTCGATGCGGACCGCGGGATCGCTCATTTCCGGGCTCCCACGTTCAGCATCCGGTCGAGCACGATGGCCACGACCACGATGACGAAGCCGCTTTCGAACCCGAGCGAGGTGTTCACCTGGTTCAGCGCGCGCACCACCGGCACGCCCAGCCCGTCGGCACCCACCAGCGCCGCGATGACGACCATCGACAGCGACAGCATGATGGTCTGGTTCAGCCCCGCCATGATCTGCGGAAAGGCCGAAGGGAGCTCGACCTTCCACAGGACCTGCCGGTTTGTGGCGCCGAAGGCCCGCGCGGCCTCGAGCAGCGACTCGGGGGTGGACGACACGCCCAGCCATGTCAGCCGGATCGGGGCGGGCAGCACGAAGATCACGGTGGCCAGCAGTCCCGGCACCATGCCGATGCCGAAGAACACGATGGCCGGGATCAGGTAGACGAAGGTCGGCAAGGTCTGCATCAGGTCCAGCACCGGCCTGAGCCACGCATAGAGCCGCGGGCGATGCGCCGCGGCGATGCCGATGGGCACGCCGATGGCCATGCAGACCACGCAGGCCGACAGCACCAGCGTCAGGCTTTCGGTGGTTTCCTCCCAGTAATCCTGGTTGAGGATGAACAGGAAGCCGAGCCCCACGAAGAGGCAGGTCTTCCAGTTCCGTTGCAGCGCCCAGGTCATCGCGATGAAGACCGCGATCACGAGAAAGGGCCACCATCCCTGCGACCCGGACGGCCCCTGGAGGACAAGGAGGATGACGTCGATCATCACCTCCATCCCGTCCGAAATCGCGTCGAGCACGAGGCTCAGGTTATCGGTGATCCAGTCGAAGACGACTTCCGCCGCGTCGCCAACGGGAATCTTGTGATCGGTCAGCCATGTCACGGGGCGAATGGTCCTGTCTCGGGGCGCGGGAAAGGTTCGGCGCGGCGCCTGGGCGTGTATGGCCCATGCCGGGCCATGCGCCGGCCCGGACGAAAGGGCCGGGTCCGCGATGTGGATGGCACGGCGGCGGTCGCACCCCCGCCGTGCCGGTTCGGATCAGAGGCCAAGCGCATCCTTGACGGCCGGCAGGCCCGGCTCGCCGTCGAGCGTGGTCACGCCCTCGAGCCACGGATCGACCGTGCCGGGGTTGGCCTGGAGCCATTCCAGCGCCGCCTCGTCGGGGTCCATCCCGTCATCGAGGATCTTGCCCATGATCTCGTTCTCCATCGGCAGCGTGAACTTCATCTGCTTGAGAAGCTCGCCGACATTCGGGCATTCCTCGACGAAGCCCTTGCGGGTCACGGTATGCACCTGCCCCTGCCCGCCAAAGAAATCCTGCCCGCCCTCGAGATAGCGCAGGTCGAAATTGGCGTTCATCGGGTGCGGCTCCCAGCCGAGGAACACGATGTCCTCCTCGTCGTCGACCGCGCGGCGCACCTGCGCCAGCATCCCCTGCTCCGAGCTTTCGCGAACCTCGAACTCGCCGAGGCCATGGGCGTTCTGCTCGGTCAGCCCGACGATATAGGCGTTCGCCTCGTTGCCCGGCTCGATGCCATAGATCGTCTGGTCGAGCTCGTCTGCGAACTCGGCGAGGTCGTCGTAGCTTTGCAGGCCCTTCTCGTAGGTATAGGTCGGCACGGCGAGGTTGTATTTCGTGCCGTCGAGATTGACCGCGACCTGCTCGATCTCGCCCGAATCGAGATAGGGCTGGATCGCCTGGGTTTGCGACGGCAGCCAATTGCCGAGGAACACGTCGATATCGTCGTTTCCGAGCGAGGCAAAGGTCACGGGCACCGACAGGACCTTGACCTCGACATCGTAGCCCAGACCCTCGAGGACATGCTTGGCCACGGCGGTCGTGGTGGTGATATCGGTCCATCCCACGTCCGAAAAGCTGACCTCGCTGCATTCGGGGTTGGCCGCCGCATGGGCGGCCCCGGCGGCAAGCAGCGCGAGGATCGAGACGGAAAGGACTGGCTTCATGGTGTAGCTCCCTGGGTGAGTCAGCGTGTTCGCTTGTTGATTGATCGGTCAATTAAATGATACATCGTTCCCGATGGCAACGCTTGTATCCAGATTACCGGGAAAATCACCCGTCGAGACGCGCCGGAAGGCCGAATTGATCGACGCCGCCATCGCCGAGATCGGCGCGGCGGGGTCGCTCGACGTGAGCGTGGGCCGCATCGCCAAGCGTGCCGGGATGTCGGCCGCGCTCGCGTTCCACTATTTCGGCGGAAAGGACGCGCTCTTGCTCGAGGCGCTGCGCCATGTGCTGGGCCAGTACGGCGCATCGGTGCGCCAGGCCGTGGCCGAAGCGGACGGCCCGCGCGAACGTGCCCGCGCCATCGTCCGGGCCAGCTTCGGCCCGCAGAACTTCGGCGCCGAGACCGTGTCGGCCTGGCTGAACTTCTACGTCTTCGCCTATCGCGCCCCGCAAGCGCGGCGGCTGCTGGCGATCTACCACGCGCGGCTGCGCTCCAACCTGACCCATGCGCTCAGGCCGCTGGTCGGCGCGCGCGCCCCCGCCGCGGCCGAACGGATCGGCGCGATGATCGACGGCTTCTACATCCGCGCGACCTGCACGCCGCGGACCGATTCCGGGCAGTCCGAAGCGCATGTGCTCGCGACGCTCGACGACATGCTGCGAGAGGTTCCATGACCGCCCCCAACATCCTGATCCTGATGGTCGACCAGCTCAACGGGACGCTCTTTCCCGACGGCCCGGCCGAGTTCCTTCACGCGCCGAACCTGCGGCGCCTCGCCGAACGGTCGGTGCGGTTCCGCAACACCTATACCGCCTCGCCGCTCTGCGCGCCGGGGCGCGCGGCCTTCATGTCCGGCCAGCTTCCCTCGCGCACCGGGGTCTATGACAACGCGGCCGAGTTCGCGTCCTCGATCCCGACCTATGCGCATCACCTGCGGCGCGCGGGCTACCAGACGACGCTGTCGGGCAAGATGCATTTCGTCGGGCCCGATCAGCTTCACGGGTTCGAGGAACGGCTGACCACCGATATCTACCCGGCCGATTTCGGCTGGACGCCGGATTACCGCAAGCCCGGCGAGCGGATCGACTGGTGGTATCACAACATGGGCTCCGTCACCGGCGCGGGCGTGGCCGAGATCACCAACCAGATGGAATACGACGACGAGGTCGCCTATCACGCGACCCGCAAGCTCTACGACCTGTCGCGGGGGCTCGATCCGCGGCCGTGGATGATGACCGTGAGCTTCACCCATCCGCATGACCCCTATGTCGCGCGGCGGCGGTTCTGGGATCTCTACGAGGATTGCGATCACCTTGCGCCCCGCGTCGGCGCGATCCCCTATGACGCGCAGGATCCGCATTCCAAGCGGATCTTCGACGCGAACGACTGGCGGTCCTTCGACATCACCGACGACGACATCGCCCGGTCCCGCCGCGCCTATTTCGCCAATATCAGCTATCTCGACGAAAAGATCGGCGAGATCCTCGATACGCTGGAACGCACCCGGCAAGAGGCCATCGTGCTGTTCGTCTCGGATCACGGCGACATGCTGGGCGAGCGCGGGCTGTGGTTCAAGATGAGCTTTTACGAGGGCTCATCGCGCGTGCCGCTGATGGTGTCCGCGCCGGAGCTCGAGCCGGGGCTCGTCACCGATCCGGTCTCGACCATCGACGTCTGTCCGACGCTTTGCGAGCTCGCCGGCATCTCGATGGCCGAAATTGCCCCCTGGACCGAGGGAGAAAGCCTCGTGCCGGTCGCGCGGGGCGCCGCGCGGCGCAACCCCGTGCGTATGGAATACGCCGCCGAGGCGTCGCAGGCGCCGATGGTCTGCCTGCGCGAAGGGCGGTGGAAATTCACGCGATGCGCGCTCGACCCCGATCAGCTTTTCGATCTCGAGGCCGACCCCGACGAGCTGGTGAACCTTGCAGAAGGCGATGACGCCGCCGAGGTGCTGGAGGATTTCCGACGGCGCGCGGCCGGGATCTGGGATCTCGACCGTTTCGACGCCGAGGTGCGCGAAAGCCAGGCGCGGCGCTGGATCGTGCTCGAGGCGTTGCAGCAGGGCGGCCAGTATCCCTGGGATTTCCAGCCGCTGCAAAAGGCGTCCGAGCGGTACATGCGCAACCACATGGACCTGAACGAAGTCGAAGACCGCGCGCGTTTCCCGCGCGGCGAATGAGGACGTAATGATCTGCCAACCGACTGCCAGCCACTTTGTCGACGGGCGCTATCTCGAGGATGAGGCGGGCGACGAGATCGCCGTGATCTATCCCGCGACCGGCACGCCCATCGCGACCGTCCATGCCGCCACCGACGCCGTGATCGACGCCGCGCTCGACGCCGCGACGCGCGCGCAGGCCGAATGGGCGGCTCTGTCGCCGCGCGCGCGGGGCCGCGTCCTGACAGATGCCGCGCGGATCATGCGCGCGCGCAACCGCGAGCTGTCCGAGCTCGAGACCTACGACACCGGCAAGCCGCTGTCGGAAACGCTGGTCGCGGACGCCACGAGCGGGGCGGATGCGCTGGAATATTTCGGTGGGCTCGCCGGGACGCTGACGGGCGAGCATATCCCGCTCGGCGGGGACTGGGCCTACACGATCCGCGAGCCGCTGGGCGTCTGCGCAGGTATCGGCGCATGGAACTACCCCACGCAGATCGCCTGCTGGAAGGCCGCGCCCGCGCTCGCCTGCGGCAACGCGATGGTGTTCAAGCCGTCCGAGACGACGCCCCTGTCCGCGCTCAAGGTGGCCGAGATCCTGCTCGAGGCGGGTGCGCCGGCGGGGCTTTTCAACGTCGTGCAGGGCATGGGCATGGTCGGGGCGCGGCTGGCCACCGATCCGCGCATAGCCAAGGTGTCGCTGACCGGATCGGTGCCCACCGGCAAGCGGGTCTATGCCGCCGCGGCCGCCGAGATGAAGCACGTCACGATGGAGCTTGGCGGCAAGTCGCCGATGCTGGTCTTTGACGATGCCGATATCGACAACGCCGTGGGCGGCGCGATCCTCGGCAATTTCTACTCGTCGGGCCAGGTCTGCTCGAACGGGACCCGCGTTTTCGTGCAGCGCGGCGTGAAGGAGCGCTTTCTCGATCGGTTGGCCGAACGGGTGCGGGGCGCCGTCATGGGCGACCCGATGGACGAGGCGACGACATTCGGCCCCATGGTCAGCGCGACGCAGGCCGACAAGGTGATGGGCTATATCACGCAGGGCCGAGACGAGGGCGCCCGGCTGGTTTGCGGCGGCACCCGGCTCGACCGGCCCGGATACTGGATCGAACCCACGGTCTTTGCCGATGTGACCGACGACATGACCATCGCAAGGGACGAGATCTTTGGCCCGGTCATGGCGGTTCTGGATTTCGACGACGAGGCCGACGCCATCGCGCGCGCCAACGCCACCCCCTTCGGGCTGTCTGCGGGCGTATTTACCCGCGATATCAGCCGCGCGCACCGCGTGATCGGCGCCCTGCGTGCCGGGTCGTGCTTTATCAACAGCTACAACGACGCCCCCGTCGAAGTGCCGTTCGGCGCGGTCAAGATGTCGGGCGTGGGTCGCGAAAACGCCCGCGCCGCCATCGAGCACTACAGCCAGCTCAAATCCGTCTATGTCCGCATGGGCGACGTGGAGGCGCCCTTCTGATGCAGGCCGATTACGTGATCGTCGGCGCGGGCAGCGCCGGATGCGCCATGGCCTATCGCCTGTCCGAGGCCGGCCGCAGCGTGCTGGTCATCGAGACCGGCGGCAGCGACTGGGGGCCGTTCATCCAGATGCCGGGCGCGTTGTCATTCCCGATGAACATGGCGCGCTACGACTGGGGATATCGCTCGGAACCCGAACCCAACCTGGGTGGGCGGCGCCTTGCCCTGCCGCGCGGCCGGGTGCTGGGCGGATCGTCCTCGATCAACGGGATGGTCTTTGTGCGCGGCCATGCCCGCGATTTCGACACCTGGGCCGAGATGGGGGCGGATGGCTGGGCCTATGCCGACGTGCTGCCCTATTACCGCCGGATGGAGTCGTGGCACGATGGCGGCCATGGCGGCGACGCGGCTTGGCGCGGCAGCGACGGCCCGCTCCATGTCTCGCGCGGGACGATGAGAAACCCGCTGGTGCGCGCCTTCGTCGAGGCGGGGCGGCAGGCCGGGTTCGAGACCACCGACGATTACAACGGCGAAAAGCAGGAAGGGTTCGGCCCGTTCGAGATGACGGTCTGGAAAGGCCGCCGCTGGTCGGCGGCCAACGCCTACCTGCGCCCGGCCCTGAAAAGCCAGAAGGTCGACATGATCCGCGCCATGGCCCGGCGTGTCGTGTTCGAGGACGGCCGCGCCATCGGCGTCGAGATCGAGCGCGGCGGCCGTCGCGAGATCGTGCGCGCCCGCGCCGAGGTCATCCTGTCGGCCTCGTCGATCAACTCGCCCAAACTGTTGATGCTGTCGGGGATCGGGCCGGCCGATCACCTGCGCGCGCATGACATCGAGGTGCGCGCCGACCGTCCGGGCGTGGGTGCCAACCTTCAGGACCACCTGGAGCTTTACGTGCAGGCCGCCGCGAGCCAGCCGGTCAGCCTGTTCAAGTACTGGAATCCGTGGGGCAAGGCCTGGGTCGGCGCGCGCTGGTTGCTGACGCGCACCGGGCCGGGGGCCTCGAACCAGTTCGAAAGCTGTGCCTTCGTGCGGTCGCGCGCGGGCGTCGAATATCCCGACATCCAGTTCCACTTCCTGCCCATCGCGGTGCGCTATGACGGGCAGGCCGCGGCCGAGGGGCACGGTTTCCAGGCCCATGTCGGGCCGATGCGATCGAAATCGCGGGGCGAGGTGCGGCTGGCCTCGGGCGATCCGGCCGACGCGCCGCGCGTCGCCTTCAACTACATGTCGCATCCCGAGGATTGGGAGGATTTCCGCACCTGCATCCGGCTCACACGCGAGATCTTCGGACAAGATGCCTTCGCGCCCTTCTACAAGCACGAGATCCAGCCGGGCGCGGATGTGCGCGACGATGCCGCGCTCGACGCCTTCATCGCGCGCCACGCCGAAAGCGCCTATCACCCCTGCGGCACGGCCCGCATGGGGCGGCGCGACGATCCGGGCGCGGTGGTGGATCCCGAATGCCGCGTCATCGGGGTCGAGGGGCTGCGGCTGGCCGACAGTTCGATCTTTCCGCGGATCACGAACGGCAACATCAACGCGCCGTCGATCATGGTGGGCGAAAAGGCGGCCGATCACATCCTCGGTCGCACGCCCCTGCCCCGCGACGACCGCGCGCCCTGGATCGCGCCCGACTGGCGTGAACGCCAGCGGTAAGGGGGGCGCTCAGCTTCGGGCGTAGACGTCTTCGTAACGCACGATATCGTCCTCGCCGAGATAGGCCCCGGTCTGCACCTCGATGAGGATCATCGGCAGCTTGCCGGGGTTCTCCATCCGGTGAGTCGCGCCGAGCGGGATATAGATGCTCTCGTTCTCGGTCACGAGCCGCACCTCGTCGTTCACCGTGACCTTGGCGGTGCCCTCGACGACGATCCAGTGCTCGGAGCGGTGGTGGTGCGATTGCAGCGACAGCGCCGCGCCCGGATGCACGACGATGCGTTTCACCTGGAACCGCGTGCCGGTGGCGAGGCTCTCGAACCAGCCCCAGGGGCGGTGGTCGCGTGGCAGGCTCTCGGCCTGCTTCGCGCCCTTGGCCTTGAGCGCGGCGACGGCCTCTTTCACCTGCTGCGCACAAGAGCTGTCGGCCACGAGAACGGCGTCGGGCGTGGCGATGGCGATGACGTTGCGCAAGCCGATCCCCACCAGCTCGATCCCCGGATCTTCGGACCTGAGCAGCGTGTCGCGGCACTCGATGGCGGTCGTCTCGCCCGAGCTTGCCACGCCGTCGGCATCGGGCCCGGTCTCGCGCCAGACCGCGTCCCAGCCGCCCAGATCGGACCAGCCGCCGGCAAAGGGCACGACCGACAGCGCATCGGATTTCTCCATCACGGCATAGTCGATCGACACGTCAGGCAACCCGTCCCACGCCGCCGGATCGAGCCGCAAGAAGCCCAGGTCCGGCCGCGCCCGCTCGACCGCCTCGGCCGCCCCCGGCACGAGCTCGGGCGCGTGGGTGCGAAAGGCATCGAGGATCGCCCGCACCGAGAACAGGAACACGCCGGCGTTCCACAGGAACCGCCCCTCGGCCAGCATCGCCTCGGCCGTGGCGCGGTCGGGCTTTTCCACGAACCGCCTGAGCGGCGCGGCCTCGCCGTTCGGCGCCGCGTCGAGCTCGAGATAGCCATAGCCGGTTTCGGGCCGGTCGGGCGAGATGCCAAAGGTCACGATGCGCCCCGCCCGCGCGGCCGCCATCCCCGCCTCGACCGCCGCGCGGAACGCGCCGGCATCGGGGATGACATGGTCCGAGGGGGCGACAAGCATCATCGCCTCGGGGTCGGATCGTTCGAGCCAAAGCGCCGCGGCCAGCACCGCGGGCGCGGTATTGCGCCCCGACGGCTCGATCAGCACGGCGCCGGGGTCGATCCCGGCCGCGGCAAGCTGTTCGGTCACGATGAACCGGAAATCGGCATTCGTCAGGATCACCGGAGGCGCAAAGGACGGCCCCGACAGGCGCCGCGCCGAAGCCTGGAACAGCGTCTCGTCCCCCACCAGCGGCACGAACTGCTTGGGATAGCTCTTGCGGGACAGCGGCCAAAGGCGCGTTCCCGAACCGCCGCATAACAGGATGGGATGAATCATCGGCGACTCCTCGCTCATGGGATCAGCCTGCGCGAAAAGAGGCCATGAAAACAAGTGTGCCGGTGCAAATATGTCGATCCCGCGGCGGCCGGGGTCGGGCCCGTCTTGCGACGGGCGTCGTTTCTCGCCAAAGGGACGCATCCGTTCGAACAGACGATCGACAGGCCATTTCGGGAGGTCATTCAGTGAAAACCGCGCTCATTACCGGGATCACCGGTCAGGACGGGGCCTATCTGGCCGAGTTCCTTCTTGGCAAGGGATACGCGGTTCACGGGGTCAAGCGGCGCACGTCGCTGTTCAACACCGCGCGGATCGACCATCTGCTCGAAGGTGCGCCGGGCCAAGAGGACAGGTTCGTGCTGCATCATGGCGACATGACCGACAGCTCGTCGTTGACCCATATCCTCCAGACCACGCGCCCCGACGAGGTATATAACCTCGCCGCGCAAAGCCATGTCGCCGTGTCCTTCGAGGAACCGGAATACACCGCCAATTCCGACGCGATGGGGGCACTGCGCCTGCTCGAGGCGATCCGTTTCCTCGGGCTGGACAAGACCCGTTTCTACCAGGCATCGACATCGGAGCTTTACGGGCTTGTGCAGGAAACGCCGCAGCGCGAGACGACGCCGTTCTATCCCCGTTCGCCCTATGCCGTGGCCAAGCTCTATGCCTACTGGATCACGGTGAACTACCGCGAGGCCTACGGGATCTATGCCTGCAACGGCATCCTCTTCAACCACGAGAGCCCGCTGAGGGGCGAGACCTTCGTGACGCGCAAGATCACCCGCGCGCTGGCCCGCATCAAGCTGGGCACACAGGATGAACTGAAACTCGGCAATCTCGACGCCAAGCGCGACTGGGGCCATGCCCGCGACTATGTCGAGATGATGTGGCTCATGCTGCAACAGGATACCCCCGAGGATTTCGTGATCGCCACGGGGCAGCAGTATTCGGTCCGCGATTTCGTCAAGGCCGCGGCCGCCGAACTCGATATCGACATCACCTTCGAGGGCGAGGGGCTCGACGAGGTCGGGCGCGACCGAGACGGGCGTGTGATCGTATCGGTCGATCCGCGCTATTTCCGCCCCGCCGAGGTCGAGACGCTGCTGGGCGATGCGACCAAGGCCCGTGAAAAGCTGGGCTGGACGCCGCGCACGAGCTTTGCCGAGCTGGTCGCCGAAATGACCCGATCCGATCTTGCCGAGGCCCGGCGGGACAACAGCCGTGGCTGAGTTCGACCTGACCGGCAAGCGTGTTTTCGTCGCGGGCCATCGCGGGATGGTCGGGTCGGCGATCTGTCGCAGGCTCGCATCGGAAAGCTGCGAGGTCATCACCGCAACGCGGGCCGAGCTGGACCTGAAACGGCAGGCCGATGTCGAGGCGTGGTTCGACCGGACCCGCCCCGACGCGGTGTTCCTTGCGGCGGCCAAGGTCGGCGGCATTCTCGCCAACGACACCGCGCCGGCCGATTTCCTCTATGACAACCTCATGATCGAGGCGAACGTCATCCACGCCGCCCATGCCGCCGGCGTGTCCAAGCTGATTTTCCTGGGCTCGTCCTGCATCTATCCCCGCGACGCCGCGCAGCCGATGGCCGAGGATGCGCTGCTGACCGGGCCGCTCGAGCCGACGAACGAATGGTATGCCATCGCCAAGATCGCGGGCATCAAGCTCTGCCAGGCCTATCGCAAGCAGCATGGCGCAGATTTCATCTCGGCCATGCCAACCAACCTGTATGGCCCCGGCGACAATTACAACCTCGCCACCAGCCACGTTCTGCCGGCGCTCATGCGCAAGTTCGTCGAAGCCCGTGAGACGGGCGCGGACGAGGTGATGATGTGGGGCAGCGGCACGCCGCTGCGCGAATTCATGCATGCCGACGACCTAGCCGATGCGCTCGTGTTCCTCATGAGGCGCTATTCGGATGCGCCGCATGTGAATGTCGGCACCGGCGAAGAGATCTCGATCGGCGATCTCGCGAGAGAGATCGCCGCCGTCGTGGGGTATGCCGGCCGGATCGTCCACGACACAGACAAGCCCGACGGAACGCCCCGCAAGCTGATGGACAGCACACGCCTGCGCGCGATGGGCTGGACCCCCTCCATCGGTCTTGCCGAGGGCCTGCGCCGGACCCTGCGCGATTACGACGCGGCCCGCAGCGCCGCCTGAGCCGAAGGACCCTTTTGCGATGACCGATTATACCAAGATCCACCTGGGATGCGGCAAAAAGCACATTCCCGGCTGGTTTCACGTCGATGCCCTGCCGCTCGATCACGTCGATCATGTAGGCCGGGTCGAGGATCTGTCGTTCATCCCCGACGAAAGCACTGACCTGATCTATGCCTGCCACGTGCTCGAGCATTTCGGCCGCAAGACCTACATGGATGCGCTGCGCGAATGGCACCGGGTGCTGGCGCCGGGCGGGGTGCTCAGGCTGGCGGTGCCCGATTTCGCGGCGGCCGCCCGGCTTTACCTGTCGGGCACGCTCGCGCGCGGGATCGAGGACGTGCGCGGCCTCGTCACCGGCGGGCAAAGGGACGAGTACGATTTCCACGGCATGATCTTCGACCGGGACTCGCTGGATGCCGACCTGCGCGCCGTGGGCTTCGCGGAAACGCGGCTCTGGGATTGGCGCGAGACCGAACATAGCGACATGGACGACTATTCGCAGGCCTACATGCCCCACATGGACAAGGAAAACGGCACGCTCGTCTCGCTGAACATCGAGGCCATCAAGCCGCGCTGACCCCTCCGCGGGGCCGCCATGTCTTTGCCGCCGCCGAACGCGGCCTATGTCGCAAGCCGGGCCGGGGGCATGGGGCGAACCGGCGGCAGGTTGCGGTGATGGATGCGTTTCGTCCCAGTCTTGGCCTTAGCGGTTTTCGGTCCGGTTTCAGCCCTCGCGCAGGATTTCGGCGGCGACGCCATCGAGGGCGGCGTGACGCGGGCGTTGCAGGAGGATGGCCGCTTCGACCGGTTCATGCAGATCGTGACCGCCGCCGAACTCGGCCGCACGGTCGAGCTAGGGCGCACCATATTCGCGCCGGTCGACGGGGCCTTTGACAGGTTGCCCGCAGACCTGGCCGGGATTGCCGACCGCGACCTGCTGGGGCGCATCGTGCGGCTGCACCTGGTGAACGAGGGGCCGTTCCGCTCGACCGGGTTGCCGCAATCTGCGCCCAGCGATCTCGGGGTCGACCTGTCCTTTGGCGTCGGAACGGTCGCGGTCACGGGGGGCGGCACCTCGGCCTCGATCGTGGATGCGGACCTGGCCGCCGGGCTGGCGACGGTCCATGCCATCGACGACGTGCTGCTGACCGGCGAGATGCAGGACCGGATCGCGGCGCTTTCACAGCCGGCGCCCGAGCCGCGGGCCGATACCGAAGCTGCGGGCCCCGTCCCTGCGCCCGCCGATCCGACCGAACCGGATGCGATGGACGATCCCGCCGGGATCGCGGACGACACGGCAAATCCCATCGCGCGGAGCGAGGCGCAGACCGAGGCGCCGAGCCTCGCCGAGGATATCGCGGCCAGCGACAGCGGCCCGACCGAGGGCATTCTGCCCGATACCGCCCCGGACGACGCGCCGCCGCCCGCGCCCGCGACCGGCGATCCGGTGGGCGACATTCCCATCGGCGGAGACGGGCTTCCCGGCCGGGTCATCGCGCTTCCCGGCCCGGACGACACCGCCCCCCCGCGCGAGGCGATGCGCAGCGTGCTGTCGCTGTTCGGGCGCCCCGTGCTGGACACCGATGGCGCCCGGCTGGGCGAGATCAGCGATGTCGAGGTCGATATCGAGGCGCAGGAGACGGTCGTCGTCATCGCCATGCCGGGCGGCGCGTTGCGGCGCGAGCGGCTTGCCGCGCTGACGCTCGACACCCAAGCCGGCGCGCTGCGCCTGACCGAGGAGGACGCCGCGAATGGCCGATGAGAACGGCGACCGCCCCGAGGACCGCCCCGAGAACCGCGACGACGACACCCCGACGCCCGACGAGGCGCGGTATCAGCCCGAGAACGACGATGACGACGGCAAGGGCGGTCACTCGACCTTCTGGCTGTTCCTGATCGCCGGGGTGGTGATCCTGCTGCTGGGCGGCGGGATATACTGGTGGCTGTCGACCTCGGGCGAGACATCGTCGACCGAGCCGCCCCCGCCACCGCTGGTGCAGGCAGGGCAGGCCGAACCCGCCGCGCGGGTGTCGATCCGGCAGACCGCATTCATCCAGCCCCTCGCCGAGGTCGCCGTCACCGCGCAGGTGCAGGCCCGCGTGGCCGAGGTGGCCGACGGGTTTCGCCGCGGCGCACGGGTCGAGCGGGGCGAGCTTTTGGTGCGGCTCGAGACCGACAGACTCGAGGCGGCGGTCGACCGGGCCGAGGCATCGGTGCAGCAGGCCGAGGCGGCGCTGGCCGCCGCGCGGGTCGAACGCGACCGGCAGGCCGAGCTGGAAGAGGACGATTTCACCTCCGAGGCCGAGCTTCAGCAGGCCATCGTCGAGGTCGCGACCCAGCAGGCTAACCTGTCCACCGCGCGCGCCAACCTCTCGACCGCGCGCGCCGACCTCTCCGATGCCGAGTTGCGCGCGCCGTTCGATGCGGTGGTCGTGGCCGCCGATGCCGATATCGGCGCCTTCGCCTCGCCGGGGCAGGAACTGGGCCGGCTGGTCGCCTCGGCCGCGGTCGAGGCCGAGCTAGGGCTGACCCCCGCCGATCTCGCGCTTCTGGGCGGGGCCGAGATGGCCGTGGGCGGGCGCGTGCTGGTGCGGGGCACCGGGCAGGCCGCCGTGGCCGAACGGGGCCGCAGCCTTGGCCCGGTTGCGGCCTATGGCGTGGTCGACACCATCGGCGCCGAGGTGCAGGACGGCACGCGTACCATCCCGCTGATCGTGCGCATCCCGCGCCCCTTCGATCCCGAACGCTCCGAAGGGCGGCCACTGCGGATCGGCGAACTGGTCGAGCTGGACCTGCCGATCTCGTTGGTCAACCGTCGGGCGGTCTCGATCCCGGCCGTCGCCCTGAAAAGCGGCGACATGGTGTGGGAGGTTCGCGACGGCGCGCTTGTCCGCCACGAGGTGACGGTCCTGTCGCGCCGCGACGAGATCGCGGTGATCGAGGCCGACGGATTGGCGCCCGGCACGGTGCTGATGACCAGCGACCTGCCCGCCGCCGCCGACGGGGTCGAGGTGCGCCTGCCCGACGAAAGCGGCGATGGCGGTTCGGGCTCCGGCAACGGCGATGGCGGCCCGAACGATGACGGCGGCGACACCGCCGCCGCGTCGGAGGGCTGAGCCATGCGCGGATTGATCCGGTGGTTCCTCGACAACCCGGTCGCGACGAACCTGCTTTTGATGGCGATCGTCGCGGCGGGCATCGCCTCGGCCCTGTCCACCACGATCCGCACGTTCCCCGAGATCGCGACCCGCGCCGTGACGGTGACGGTCGCCTATCCGGGTGCCACGCCGACCGAGATCTCGGACGCCATCCTCGTGCCTATCGAGGAACGTCTGCAGGGCCTCGAAGGGGTGCGCAAGCTGACCGGCACCGCGCAGCCCAATCTCGGCACGGTCACGGCCGAGCTGACCAGCGGCGCGAACATGTCGACCGTCAAGGACGATATCGAGACCGAGGTCGGCCGCATCTCGACCTTTCCCACCGAGGCCGAACAGCCCCGCATTTCCGAGGTCGATCCCACCGAGCTTGCCGTGCAGTTCGCCATCTGGGGCGACGTTCCGCAGACCACGCTCAAGGCGCTGGCCGAACGGGCCCGCGACGACCTGACCGCCCTGCCCGAGATCAGCCAGGTCTCGATCAGCGGCGTGCCGGTGGACCTGATCGAGGTGACGGTCGACCGCGACACGCTGCGCGCCTACGGCATGGGGCTGACGGACCTCGGGCAGCGTCTGGCCTCGGAGACGCTGTCGCTCTCGGCGGGCACCATCGACACCGGCGACAGCGACATACAGGTCCGCACCGTCGGCGAGGCCGAAAGCCCCGATACCCTGCGCGACAAGATCCTGTTCACCTCGGACGCGGGCGGCACAGTTAAATTGGGCGAGATCGCGCGCATCCGCGACATCCTCGCCGACACGAACGTGAGCGCGACGATCTCGGGCAAGAGCGCGGTGTTCGTATCCGTGAACCGCGCGGGCAGCGAACAGGTGCTGACCGTGGCGGACGCGGCGACCCGGTACCTCGACCAGGAGCTGATGCCCAACCTGCCCCCGGCCGTCGAGGCCGCCGTCTGGCGCGACGAGGCCGACAGCCTGCGCGGACGCATCAACCTGCTGGCCAAGAACGGCGCCATCGGGGCCGCGCTGATCGTGCTGATCCTGATGATGTTCCTCGATCTGCGGGTTGCCGGATGGGTCGCGGCGGGCGTCGTCATCAGCTTTATCGGGGCCTTCATCCCGATGGCGATCTTCGGGTCGACCATCAACCAGCTTTCGCTGTTCGGCTTCATCCTGGCGCTGGGTATCGTGGTCGACGACGCCATCGTCGTGGGCGAAGAGACCTATGGCGAGCTCGAGGGCGACGGCGACCCCGAAGGCGCGTCGCGCCGCGCGATCATGCGGGTCTGGCGCCCGATCGTGTTCTCGGTGACGACGACGATCCTTGCCTTCACGCCGCTGCTGTTCCTGCCCGGCTCGTCGGGCTCGTTCATCAGCCCCGTGGCCGCGGTCGTGATCTTCATCCTGTTCATGTCGCTGATCGAGTGCTTTTTCATCCTGCCCCGGCACCTGCAGACCGTGAGGATGCGCGAGCCGCGCAAATACTCGCCCCGGCGCCTGACCGAGGCGATGCGCCGCTGGGTGGATCGCGGATTTCGCAAGTTCCGCGAGGGGCCCTTGCGGCGGCTCGTGCGCGGGTCGGTGAACCATCCCGTCTTTACCGTGGTCGTGTGCGTCGCGCTGGGCGTGGCCACGGCGGGGCTTTTGGCGGGCGGGGTCGTCCGGGTCGTGTTCTTTCCCGCCATCGAGGGCAATTTCGTGACTGCCGAGCTCAACCTGCCCGACGGCACCTCGGCGACGGAAACGTTGCTGCGTGCGCAGGAGTTCATCGACGCGGCGAGCGCCGCGGCCGAACAGGTGGCGTCGGCCGAGCTATTGCAGAACACCTCGGTCTCGATCGGCTTTGCCTCGGCCGGCGGCGGCGGTGGCGGGGGGACCAGCGTCAATCCCGGCTCGACCGCCCGCATCGAGGCCAAGCTGGCCGACGCATCGTCGCGCGACGTCTCGTCAGAGGCGTTCAAGAACGCCTGGCGCGAGGCCGTGGGCGAGGTTCCGGGCGCGCGCGAGGTGATCTTTTCCTCGTCGATCCTGGGGGTCGGCGCGCCGGTGGTCATTCAGGTCGCGGCCGAAACCGAAGAGGTGCGCGACGCCGCCACCGCCCGCCTGCGCGAGGCGCTGGCCGCCCGCTCGGGGGTATTCGACATCCGCGACGACCGCGTGTCCGCCGCGCAGGAGATCGCCATCAGCCTCAAGCCCGCCGCGCGCGTCTATGACGTCTCGCTCGAGGGGTTGGCCAACGAGATCCGCGCGGCCTTCTACGGGTTCACCGTGGACCAGTTCGCCCGCAACCAGGAAGAGGTCGATATCCGCCTCCGCCTCGTCGACGACCAGCGCGATTCGGTGGCGGATCTGCTCGCACTCCAGATCCCGACGGGCCCAGAGGCCGAGACGCCGGGGCTCGTGCCGATCTCGATCCTGGCCGACCTGTCCTTTCGGCCCGCGCCGACCTCGATCACGCGGCTGAACGGGCAGAGCATCACCACCTTGCAGGCCGACGTGGACAACGCGGTCACGACCGGCGGCGCCGAGACGTCCTATCTCATGTCCGAGATCGTGCCGGGGTTGGAGGACGACTACCCCGACCTGCGCGTGACGACCGGCGGCGAACAGGAAGAGGCAGGGCGCTTCGGCTCGGCGTTGGCGCTCAATTTCGGCCTGACCCTGCTGGCGATCTACGGCACGCTCGCGCTGGCCTTCGGTTCCTATGCGCGCCCCTTCATCGTGCTGGGCGTGATCCCCTTCGGGTTCTTCGGCGCCGTGATCGGCCATGCCGCGCTGGGGCTGAACGTCACGCTGCTGTCGATGTTCGGCATCATCGGGCTGTCGGGGGTGATCGTGAACGCGGCGCTTCTGATCGTCGATTTCATCCAGTCGAACGAGGCCGAGGGGATGGACCCGTTCGATGCCATCGTCGAGGCCACGCTCAGCCGGTTCCGCCCGGTGATCCTGACCACGCTCACCACGTTCTTCGGGATCGCGCCGCTGATCCTCGAGCCGTCGGTGCAGGCGCAATTCCTGATCCCGACCGCCGTTGCGCTAGGGTTCGGCGTGCTGTTCGCGTCCCTTATCCAGATGGTAATCGTTCCGGCCTATGCCTCGCTCTATGCCATGGGGCGACGCCGGATCCAGGGGCGCGCGCAGCAGCCCGCCCGAGCGTGATGGACGCGCGCACGCCCCTGTCGTAGGAACGCGGGCCGAGCCGAAAGGATGATGCGATGACCAACCACCTGCACCAGCGCGACCTGCCAGACGGGCTCGACCTCGGCCCGGCGGTCGCCATTGATTGCGAAACGATGGGGCTGAACCTGCATCGCGACCGGCTCTGCGTCGTGCAGCTGTCGGCGGGCGACGGGGACGCGCATCTGGTGCAGATCGCACCGGGCCAGACCGAGGCGCCGAACCTCGTTCGCCTGATCGGGGATCGCGACGTGCTCAAGCTGTTCCATTTCGGGCGGTTCGACATCGCGGCGCTGCAAAACGCCTTTGGCGCGCTGGCCGCGCCCGTCTATTGCACCAAGATCGCGTCCAAGCTGTGCCGGACCTATACCGACCGCCACGGGCTGAAATACCTGCTTCAGGAATTGCTCGACGTCGATATCTCGAAACTCCAGCAACAAAGCGACTGGGGCGCCGAAACGCTGACCCGCGCGCAGATCGACTATGCCGCGTCGGACGTGCTGTATCTGCACCGCCTGCGCGACGAGCTCGATCGCCGCCTCGCGCGCGAGGGACGCGGTGCGCTGGCGCAGGCCTGTTTCGATTTCCTGCCGCAGCGGGCTCTTCTGGATCTCGAGGGCTGGCCCGAGGTCGATATCTTCGCGCATTGATCGCGTTCACATCACGCGCGTACGGCCCTACAGGACGGGCAGGCACCGCGCCGGAGCGACCATGGCCGTCTTCGACAATCGACATTCCCGATGGGTGCGGCGGCTCAAGATCGCCCTGCCGCTGGCCGCGCTGGTCATTCTGTCGCTTCTCTTCCTCGTCGCCGACCGGCGGGGCAGTTCGACCCGCCTGCCCTACACACAGGTCGAGATCGACCGCATCGCGGCCGAGAACCGCGTCGGCAACCCGTCCTATGCTGCGATGACCGGCGATGGCGACTCCATCGTGATCTTTGCCGATACCGTTCGCCGCGACGGTGAGGCCGGCATGGTCGCCGACGACCTGAGCGGCGCGCTGGCGGCCGCCAATGGCGACCGCTTCGGGCTGAGTGCGGCGACCGGGCGGCTCGAGGAGGGCACCGAGACGATGCACCTCACGGGCGACGTCCGGCTGAGCGCGCCGACCGGATACCGGGTGCGGAGCGACGCGCTCGACCTCGACATCGCCACCGGAACGCTAGTTTCCCCCGGAGCCGTCGCCGCGACCGGCCCGCCCGGAACGCTCGATGCGGGCGGCCTGCGGCTGGAGCGGGTCGGGGACGATCATCTTCTGACCTTCACCGGCGGCGTGAAACTGGTTTACGATCCGACGGCCACAGGAACCGACTGACCATGCGCCTTGCTCTTTTCGCCACGCTCGCCACGCTCGCCGCCGCCCCTGCCCTGTCGCAAGACGCGCAGGTCGATTTCGGGGGGCTGCGGCAGGATACCTCCCTGCCTGTCGAGGTGGCCGCGGACAAGCTGCAGGTGAACCAGGCGGACGGGACCGCGACATTCTCGGGCAACGTGCTGGTGACGCAGGGCGAGATGCGGCTCGAAGCGGCCGAGATCCTCGTCAACTATGCCCAGGGTGGCGAGGCCGGGCGCATCAGGTCGCTCGAGGCGACGGGCGGCGTGACGCTGGTCAACGGCGCCGAGGCGGCCGAGTCGCAATCGGCCACCTACGATATCGACGCGGGAACGGTCGAGATGACGGGCGATGTCGTCCTGACACAAGGGCCGGCGGCCCTCTCGGGCGATGCGTTGAGCATCGACCTTGCCACGGGTACCGGGACCATGCAGGGCCGGGTCCGCACGGTATTCCAGCCGTCCGGGCAGTAATGGCGCAATCCACCCCCCGGTCGCCCGACGATGGCCTCGTCGTCGAGAACCTGCGCAAGAGCTATCGCAAGCGCCCCGTGATCCGCGATGTCAGTCTCGACCTGCATCGCGGCGAGGTCGTGGCGCTTCTGGGTCCGAACGGATCGGGCAAGACGACGTGTTTCTACGCCATCGCGGGGCTCGTCATTCCCGAGGCGGGGCGCGTCTCGATCGACGGGCGCGAGGTCACGACCCTGCCGATGTATCGCCGCGCGCGGCTGGGGATCGGCTATCTCCCGCAGGAGGTGTCGATCTTTCGCGGCCTCACCGTCGAAGAGAACATCCTCGCCATTCTCGAACTGGGGCCGGGCGACCGCCGGGCGCGCCATGACCGGCTCGAGACGCTGCTCGACGAGTTCTCCATCGGCCATCTGCGGCACACCCCCGCACCCGCGCTGTCGGGGGGCGAACGGCGCCGGGTCGAGATCGCGCGCTGCCTCGCCGCCGATCCGCGCTACCTGCTGCTCGACGAGCCCTTTGCCGGGGTCGATCCCATCGCCGTGGGCGACATCCGCGAACTGGTGCTGAGCCTGACCCGGCGGGGCATCGGCGTGCTGATCACCGATCACAACGTGCGCGAGACCCTGTCCATCGTCGACCGCGCCTTCATCCTGCATGACGGAACCGTGATGATGAGCGGGACCAGCCACGAAATCGTCGCCGACGAGAACGTGCAACGCGTCTATCTCGGCCGCGGCTTCCGGCTGGAGTGACCGCACCGGGTGGCCATTTGAGTTGACACCGGCCCCCCGTTCGGCCCCAATCGGCTGGGGGAGGTTCCCCCCGGCACCTCGCGCGAGCGGTTAAAAACCGTTCACGAACATGGCGTTGACGCCGGAACGCAAGTTTGCGCGGGGTGTTGATATTCGGCCGGATCGCCGGGCGCGACAATCGCGACCGGGCGTTCGGGCGACTGACCAGAGGAGTGTCACATGCGCTATCAGATCAGCGGCAAACAGATCGACATCGGAGAGGCGCTGCAAACCCACGTCAAGGCGCAGATCGAGACCGTGGTCGAGAAATATCCCGGCCGGCCGACCGATGCCCTTGTCGTCTTTTCGCGTGACGGGTCGGCCTATGCCTGCGAGGCGGTGCTGCACCTGTCGACCGGGCTGACCGTGCAGGCGAAGGGGAAAGAGCATGACATCTATGCCGCTTTCGACGCCACCAACCAGAAGATGGAAAAGCAGCTTCGCCGCTACAAGCGCCGGTTGAAGGATCACCACCGCGACCGGGAGCGCCCCGTTGAACTTCTGGCCGCGTCGTCCTATATCCTCGCCGCAAACGAGGATGCTGAAGCGGAAGAGCCCGCAAGCCTCCAGCCGATCATCGTCGCTGAAATGGAAGCGCGGATCCCGTCCTTGTCGGTCGGCGAGGCCGTGATGCAGATGGAACTTGCCGGCGCGCCGGTGCTGGTGTTCCGCAATGAAAAGCAGGCGAACGGGATCAATGTCGTCTATCGCAGGGACGACGGCAATATAGGCTGGATCGAACCCGACCATAGGACCTGAAACCGGCCGGTCGGGTCGCGACAACATCTTGGATTCTTCATGATTCTATCTCACCTCCTGCGGTCCGAGGCTATTCGGGTCGTTCCGTCGGCGAGCAGCAAGAAGCGCCTGTTCCACCTGATCGCGGAGATCGGTGAAGAGGTGTATGGTCTGCCCGCCGAGGCGGCCATCGAGGCCCTGCTGGAGCGTGAGAACCTCGGCCCGACCGGCGTCGGCAACGGCGTGGCCCTGCCCCATGCGCGGCTCGACGGGTGCGAAAAGGTGCACGGGGTGTTCCTGCGGCTCGTGAAACCGCTCGATTACGGCGCCCCGGACCGTTTGCCGGTGGACCTGTTCTTTGGGCTCTTCGCCCCGTCCGATGCCGGTGTCGATCACCTCAAGGCGCTGGCCTCGGTGTCGCGGACCCTGCGCGACGCCGACCTGTGCGCGCGGCTGCGCGCCAATGACGAGGTCAACGCGATCTATGCGCTGTTGACCGAACCCACGGCGACCCACGCGGCCTGAGGGCTCAGACCCACCCGAACATCAGGTAATCGCGCGCATAGATCTGCGCGACCAACCTGTCGATCCGGGGGTCGCGGATCGCCGCCAGCGGGTGCGGCCCCGGCTCGGGCTCGGGCGCATAGACCGGCGCCGCGATCCCCGCATCGCCCGCCAGCATCGACAGCATCCGCGGCAGGTCGTCCTCGCGGATCAGCAGGTCGGGGATCGCGAAATCGGCGAGCCCCTGCAGGATAGCCGTCTGCGTGGCCCAGGCCGGATCGACGCGAATGCTGGTCTGCCCGCCCAGATTGCCCTTGACGAATTTCAGGAACCCCATGAAGGCCGCGCGATGGGCCTCGGCGTCGTACTCCGCGGCGAAGGGATTTTGCGGCAGGGGCACGGCATAGGTCGTGCGCAGCGTGTCGGCGATCTCGGTGAAACGCTCGGGGCCGTCGAGCAGGATATGCCGGCAAAAGGCATCATGCGCTCGCGCGACCGGGTGGCGCAGCACCGAGAACCGCCGGTGTCCGGGCCGCTCGGCCAGCCATTGACGCAGCTCTTTCTGGCGCATGTCGCGCAGCAGATCCCCGGTCCCCACCCCGTCGAGCGCGGCGAGCCATGCCTCGACCGCGCGCATGGGCCCGCCCTTGACCGGCACGAACAGCAGCGGTGCGCGGGCCGCGCCGACATAGCTGGGCACGTTGGGGCCGCGGCGCGGCTCGAAGCTCGGGGTGCGGTTCAGGGCGAAATGGTCGATCCCCGACAGGGCCGCGACCGCCTCGTCGTAATTCTCGACCTTGTCGCGCAGCCCGTCGGGGTTCTGCACCTTGGTCTTGCGCGACAGCGCCTCGATCCGGCCGGGAACGCCCAGCCACGCGGCCAGCCCGTTCATCACGTCAAGCTCGCCCACATCCTCGTAGGCAATGTAGAACGCCGTCTGACCTGTCGTCTGAAGGCGCCGCATGATGTCGAGCTGCGTTGCCTGGAGCCGCGCCAGATGGGCGTGAAAGGCGTCGATGTCGAAATGGATGCGCGTGCTGCGCGCGTTCTTGAGGTCGCTCAGCCGCCACTGGTTCGTCTGCCGCGCGATCTGGAGGCTCACGAAACTGTCGAGCGGATTGCGCGTCAACACGATCTTGGCGCAATCGCGATCCCCCATCACCCGTACAAATATCCGCGGGTCATGGCCGGTGAACAGCCGGAACCCCGCAAGCCCGTCGGTGCGGTCGCGAATGCGGTCCAGCAGCGCGCCGGGATCGGCCTCGCGCGCGGCGAGGTCCATGCCCAGCATCTCGGTCTTGCCGGCCCCGCCCATGAAATGCGGGTTGAACGCCTCACCCCAGCAGCGCAGGCCCGGAATGGCGTTCAGGTTCTCCTCGAGAAAGTTCGACCCGGTCCGCATTTCGGCCAGGACGACAAAGGACGTGAAGGGCATCGGACTACCTTACGGCATAGGGTTTCGGGCGGGCGGGGCGGTCTGGCGCGCTGTCGCCGGTCCGCAGATCGCCGACCAGCCAGGGCTGCATCCCCTCGTTGCGCAGATCCTGCAGGAACTGCCCGAAACCGGTCAGATCGCGCATCCGGGGTGCTTCGGTCAGGCGCAGGCCCGCCTTGTTGCCGATCTCGTCGATCATGGTCTGCAACGGCTCGACCGGAGATTCGATGAAATCGGCCAGCGTCCAGACATGGACCCGCGCCTTGGCCCAGCGGCTGCGCAGATGGTCGAGATGCTTGCCCTCGATGCGCTGAAGCTCGGCCGCCTGCTTGCGGATCTCGATCACCGGCCGACCGGACAGGTAGAGCGGGATCGCCCAGGCCCCCGTGATCGCAAAGACGTCCGCGTTCAGGTCATAGGGAAAGAAATCGCCTGCCGCGACGGTGTCGCGCGGCCCGTAGAGAAAGCTCTGCCGTTCGCCGCGCGTGTTCCAGATCAGGTTCGTCAGAAAGGCCACCGCGTTATAGTCGCGCAGCGTCGCGCTGTCGGAGAGGGCGCCCGAGAATACCGACTGCCCGTCGGCAAACTCGGCCCGTTCGGGGCCGAACAGATGGCCATGCGCGCGCAACCCTGTGGTGCGGGCGGCCCAGGCGGGGAAATCCTCGAACAGGTCGCCGAACCCCTCGAACACGACATACCGCGCGCAGGTCCGCCCGGCATCGGTCTGCACCCGCGGAAAGCGCCCGGTCATGTAAAGCCCCGCGCGCCCGCGGGTCCGACGCTCGATCGCCTTGGAAAAGATGCGGTCGATCTTGCCGGGATTCGGCTCGGCCCGGCTTTCGGTGGCGGTGCGGTCCGACAGGAAGGTGGCATAAAGCCGGTCCGCCCGCGGCCAGATCTTGCGCGCGACAAAGCAATCCGAGCGTCGGAGAAGCTGGAGGTGATCGTCGTAAAAGATATGCGGCTTGCCCTGGTAATCGAACTTGGCCAGTGTCAGCGACCGGCTTTCGACCCTGTCGGTGCAAAGCCGCACGAGGCTCTGGAAATAGCTTTCGTCGGGAATCCACACGCCCTTGAAAAAACGGTCGAACTCGGCCCGGCGGGGATGGTCGAGAATGGCCTGCAGCGTCCCGCGGGTCAGGCACCACCATTGCGACCCCATATGCGGAACCAGCCCTTTGGGGATCCGGCGGCGGTAGCCGAGGCGCCGTTGCAGGCGAACCGACAGATCGAAGAGCTTGCGCTGCCGTTTCCACGAGAACGGAAAGCGCAGGGCGAACCGTTCGTGATCGAGCCCGCCCTTCGTCCAGGGCACGTCCTCGGTCGTCACGCTTTCGATGAAGTTCACGCCCGGCCGCTCGGCCAGATAGGCGCGAAGCTGCGAGATATGGCGCAGGGGCAGGCACGAGCCCGACGCGAGAAAGACATGGCTCGCCGTCGGAAACTCGTCGATCATGACGCGCGCGGCGGCCAGCGTCGCGGCGACCAGCGACCACCGCCCCCATTCGCAGCGAAACCGCTCGGAAAAGCGGATGTTGTGCCGCCCCTCGAGCGCGGCGACCAGCGTGTCATAGGCCTCGCGGCTTACGCGGCGGTCGACGTGGATGACCACGGGGCACCCGCGGTCGGCCCAGTAGCCCGCGACCTGCGCGGCACGGTCCAGCCCGTCATGGCAGAGCATGAGGAACCCGACCCTCATGCCCAATTGCCCTTGGACATCAGGCCCAGGATCTCGAGCTGCCGCCAGTTGATGTAGCGCTCGGACCACTTGCACCAGAATTGCGGGCGCTCGGCCATCCGATCGGCATAGGCCTTGTACTCCCGCCCCTCGCCGTAATGCTCGGCGCGGGCGGCCTCTTCGTCGGCGCGCCCGGCGAACACGTCGAGAAACTTGGCATGGAGCAGTACGCCGCAGGCCTTTTCGCCGCCCTGATCGTCGAAGACGAGGTTCAGTCCCCGCGGCAACAGCATATGGGTCGAGCTGGCGAACACCACGCCGCGGCGCCATTTCACCAGCGGCACCTTGTTCAGCGCGGGCGCCAGCTTGGGCCGGTCGGCAAAAAATACGCGCGCCCGCGGCCCGCCCTGTATCCACAGGCTCGAGTAATCCCAGTTGCGCGAGATCGTGTAATTGCCCGCGTCGAACCACGAGGCGATCTCGATCGGGTTCTGCCCCTCGGAATAGGCGGCCTGCGCGAGGTCGCCCTTGGGATACATGTCGAGCAGCATGGCACCGAAAGACCGGATCTCGGTCGCGTCGAGCCAGTCGGTCAGCGCGCGCAGGGGCCGGGTGTCGCAGAACGGATAGACGAAGAACTCGTCGACATCGACGCACAGCACCCAGTGGCCACAGCAATAGCGCCGGCCGAGCCAGTTCAGCCAGTCGACCCCGAACCGCGACCGCCGGTAACTGGCCTCGGTGCGCCAGACCGAGCAGTCGGGCTGGCCGGCGAGGTATTCGGCGCTGCCATCCGTGCTGCCGTTATCGACGAAAAGGAAATGATCGACGCCGATACCGCGGTAATAGGCCAGGAAGAACGGCAGGCGGATGCGTTCGTTGCGCAGCGTCGACATGACCAGCGTATCGCCCGGCCGGATTTTCCGGGTACGCTGCTTGACGCGGGTCAGGTCGCGGCGCTTGCGGATGGCGCGGTAATACCATCGCCGCCGGCGCAGCCCCAGCCGGATTGCCTTGAACGCGCTCACCGCCCCGCCTCCGCATTCGTGCCTTGGTGCCCGGTGCTTGTGCCGGGCTTTCCCCGGACCGCCATATCACACCGCCCCCCGCCGTCACAGTCCCGCACGATCAGATCCACCCGCCCCGCGACATGAGGCCAAGCGCCTCGAGATGGCGCCAGCCCCGCAACCGGGTGGAGCGGGGCGTCCACAGGGTCGGGTTCTCGATGATGCGGCGATAATATTCGGTGTATAGCGCCGAATTGGCGAAATGCTGGCCGCGCATCAGCTCCTCCTGCGATTTCTCGACGATCTGATCGAGGAACTTGGTATGCAGCAAGAGCCCCGTCACCTCTTCTCCGCCGGTCTCGTCATAGATCGCGTTGAGCCGCCGCGGCAGCGCCGCGTGGGTCGAGTTCACATAGACATAGCGGCGGTTCCATTTCACCAGCGGCACCTTTTGCAGCGTCGGCGCGCGTCTGGGTTCGGCTGCGAAAAAGGCCCGCGCGCGCGGCCCGCCCTGCACCCAGAGATTGCCCATGGGCGCCTGCCGGCGGATCATGTGGTTCCCGGCGTCGAACCAGTGCAGGATATCGGTCGGATCGTCGCCCGCCGCATAAGGCGCATCGCCCACCGGGCCGCGCGGATAAAGGTCGAGCATCAGCGCGCCCATCATTTCGCGCCCCGAGGCGTCGAGCCATTCGGTCAGGGCTTGCAGGGGGCGGGTGGGCCAGTTCGGATAGACCAGCAATTCGTCCGCATCCAGCGTCAGGCACCAATGCCCATGGCCGTGTCGGATCATCAGCCATGTCAGCCAGTCCAGCCCGAAACGCGACAGCCTGTAGGATGCGCCCGTCCGCCACAGCGAAACGTCATCGGCCCCCGCCAGCAGTTCGGCCGTGCCGTCGGTGCTGTCATTGTCGACGGCCAGGAAATGCGCCACGCCCAGCGCGCGGGTATGGCGCAGGAACCAGGGCAGGCGCTGCGCCTCGTTGCGCACGCACAGGAAACACAGGATGGCATCGGGCGCGATGGTTCGGGTCCGGTCCACCACCGGCACGATCTGGCGGCGTTTGGCAATGGCGCGCGCAAGCAGCCTTCGGCGCCTCCACCGCAACCGATAGGCGGTGCGCAGGTCGGGGGGCGGGGACGGGGCCGCCGGGTCGGCGCCGGGAGAGCCGCCCCCGCGGATCACCCCTGGTAATGTCCGGTCCGGTGCCATGCCCAGGCGTCGGCGATCATCGTCTCGAGGTTCGACCGCGTCGGCCGCCACCCCAGGTCGCGCTCGGCGCGCGTGCTGCCCGAGACCAGTGCCGTCGCGTCGCCCTGCCGGCGCGGACCGGTTTCGACCGGGACGGCACGCCCCGTGACCGCGGCGGCGTGGTCGATCACCTGCCGGACCGAATAGCCCTTACCCGTCCCGAGGTTGAACACCGCGCTGTCGCCGCCCCGCGCCAGGCGGTCGAGCCCGGCGACATGCGCCTCGACCAGGTCCATGACATGGACGTAATCGCGCACGCAGGTGCCGTCGGGCGTGTCGTAATCCTCGCCATGGATCGTGACCGACGCCCGCTCGCCCGCCGCCGCCTGAAGCACGATGGGGATCAGGTGCGTCTCGGGGCGGTGGAACTCGCCCACATCGCCATCGGACGAAGCACCCGCAACGTTGAAATATCGGAACGCGACCGACCGCATCCCGTGGGCGGCGCCGAAATCGCGCAGCATGTGCTCGACGGCGAGTTTCGAGGCCCCATAGGCGTTGATCGGCCGCAGCGCGCAGGTTTCGTCCAGCACGATGCCGTCCTGGTCGCCATAGACGGCGCAGGTCGAGGAAAAGACGAAGTCGAGGCACCCGGCCCGGACCGCCGCCTCGATCAGCCGCAGCGATCCCAGGACGTTGTTCAGCCAGTAGGCGCCGGGGTCGCGCACGGATTGGCCGACATCCGACAGGGCGGCGAAATGCATCACCGCGTCGGGCCGGTACTGCGCGAACACCCGGTCGAGCGCCTCGGCGTCGAGCAGGTCCACCTGCTCGAACGGGCCGAACTTGACGGCGTCACGCCAGCCGACGGACAGGTTGTCGATCGTGACGGGCTCGTGTCCCGCGGACACCAGCGCCTTGCAGGCATGGGAGCCGATATAGCCCGCCCCCCCGGTGACCAGGATGCGCCCCACGCGCCTAGCGCCCGAGCCGGCTGTCGTCGAGGTCGCGGATGAAGGCGGCCAGCTCGTCGCGCAGTTCGGGGCGGCGCAGGCCGAATGCGACGGTCGCCGTCAGGAACCCGGTCTTGGACCCGCAATCGAACCGCTCGCCCTTGAACTTGAGGCCGGTGACGCCCGGCGTCTTGCCGATCTGCTGCGCGATCGCGTCGGTCAACTGGATCTCGCCGCCCTTGCCGGCCTCCTGCCCGTCGAGCGCGTCGAGAACGTCGGGCGTCAGGATATAGCGCCCGATCACGGCAAGGTTCGACGGCGCCTCGCCGGGCTCGGGCTTTTCGACCATGCCCTTGACCTGCATCACGTCGCTTCCGTTCGCCTCGACATCGAGAATCCCGTAGGCCGAGGCCTTGTCGGCGGGAACTTCCATGGCGGCCATCATGCAGCCGCCGACCTCGGCATGGGCATCGACCATCTGCTTGAGGCAGGCCGTATCCGCGGCGATCACGTCATCGGGCAGGATCACGGCAAAAGGTTCGTCGCCGATCAGGCGCCGCGCGCACCAGACCGCGTGACCGAGCCCCATCGCCGATTGCTGACGCACATACGAAATCGCGCCCGACGGCATGTTCGTATGCTCGAGCGTCTCGAGCAGCGCGTGCTTGCCCTTTTGCTTGAGCGCGGCCTCGAGCTCGGGGGCGAGGTCGAAATAATCCTCGAGCGCCGATTTCCCGCGCGACGTCACGAAGATGAAATCCGTGATCCCCGCCGCGCGCGCCTCGTCGATGGCGTATTGGATCAGCGGACGGTCGACGAGCGTCATGATCTCTTTCGGGATCGACTTGGTCGCGGGCAAGAAGCGCGTTCCAAGCCCGGCGACGGGAAATACGGCTTTCGTGACTTTTGATGTCATGGGGTATCCTGGGGTTGAGCTGTCGTGACGATGGCGCGTCAGGCCGCGGAGGGCCTGAGCGTCACGCCCGGAACTAGTGCGATGAAAAACGGATTCTCGAAACCCGGCTTGCCATAGGCCAGGGGCGCATGATCGTCGAAGCGGACGACCTGCCCGCCCGCCCCTGCCAGAACGGCATGGCCAGCGGCGGTGTCCCATTCCATCGTGCGCCCGAGGCGCGGATAGAAATCGGCCTCGCCGGTGGCGACGAGGCAGAACTTGAGCGAGGACCCCGCGCTTTTCACGTCGGCCACGTTGTAGCGGCCGATATAGTCGTCGGTCGCTGCATCGCGGTGACTTTTAGAGGCCACGACGCGCAGCGCGCCATCGTCCGGCGTCGCGACCGTCAGGGCGCGCGTCTCGCCCGGCGCGTCCTTGGCCAGATCGCCGGTCTCTTCGACCGCGCGGCCGTCGGCCTCGGTATAGAAGAGCCGTCCCTTGGCCGGCGCATAGACGACGCCCCGGATCGGCACGCCGTTCTCGACATAGGCGATGTTGACGGTGAAATCCCCGCGGCGCTTGACGAATTCCTTCGTGCCGTCGAGCGGATCGACGATGAGAAAGGTCGCGACGTCCTGGCCGTGGCTCGCCGCCTGTTCCTCGGTAACGAGCGGCGTGTCGGGAAAGGCCGCGCGCAGCCCGGCCGAGATCAGCGCATCCGCGGCCTCGTCGGCCTCGGTCACGGGGCTCGCGTCGCTTTTCGTCTTTACCTCGAAATCGTCGGCGCCGTAGATCTCCATGATGGCGTCGCCCGCTTCGAGCGCGAGCCGACGCATGGTCCGCTGAAGAACGTCGTGGTCCAAACCGCTCCCTCCGATGTCATTGCGGGGCCGTTGCCCCTGGGGCGTGCGGTCCTTATGATCCAGCGTCAAGAAAACAACAAGATTTGCGTGTACGAAACGCCGCAGACCGGGATCGGGTAATTTCCATGTTTCAGCAGACGCGACACGCGACACGGATGGGCGGTGCCGTCGGCGTGCTGGAACTCATCTACCACAACACCGTCCGCAACGTTCGCAAGACCCATTCCAACGCGCTCATGGCGATCGGGCTGAACATCCTCCAGACCGTGGTGTTCGTCGGGGCGTTCTACATCATGTTCTCGGTGCTGGGGCTGCGCGGATCGGCGCTCAGGGGCGATTTCCTGTTGTACATTATGACGGGGATCTTCCTGTTCATGGTCCACACCCGCACCGTCTCGGCCATCGCCGGGGCCGAGGGGCCGTCATCGGCCATGATGAAACACCGCCCCATGAACACGATCATCGCCGTGGGCGCCGCCGCGCTGGGGGCGTTGTATGTCCAGATGCTGTCGATGATCCTCGTGGTCTATGTCTATCACGTCATCTGGGGGCCGATCACGATCCACAACTGGCACGGATCGCTGGGGATGGTCCTGCTGGCGTGGTTCTCGGGCGCGGCCATCGGGCTGTGCCTCTATGCGCTCAAGCCGTGGCTGCCCAATTTCACCTCGACCGCGGCGACGATCTACCAGCGCGCCAGCATGATCGCCTCGGGCAAGATGTTCGTAGCCAATTCGCTGCCGGGCTACATGATCGCGTGGTTCGACTGGAATCCGCTGTTTCACGCCATCGACCAGGCGCGGGGGTTCACCTTCGTCAACTATTTCCCGCACAACTCGAACCTCGTCTATCCGGTCGTCGTATCGCTGGTTCTGCTGATGATCGGCCTCATGGGCGAGTTCTATACGCGCCGCCATGCCTCGATGAGCTGGGACGCCGGACGCTAGCCCGCGGCCGCGGCGCGTTGCAGCCTCGGGGAAACACAAGGGCAGAATCCCCCGGCCGGTTCAATTCGGACGGCTTGCAGGCCAAAAACCGCCTTCCTATATACCCGAGGACACCGGACAGGGGGTCGCCCCCCCGGTATCGCCCACATCACAGGGATCGCCGGGCCGGCGCCATAACGGGCCGGACCGCACGAACATCGCCTAGAGAAGAGGATCAAGAGCAATGGCCAAAGTGATCGGTATCGACCTCGGCACGACGAACAGCTGCGTCGCTATCATGGATGGCAGCCAGCCGCGCGTGATCGAGAACGCCGAAGGGGCGCGCACGACGCCCTCGATCGTCGCCTTCACCGAGGAAGAGCGGCTCGTCGGCCAATCCGCCAAGCGGCAGGCCGTCACCAACTCGGAAAACACCGTCTTTGCCGTCAAGCGTCTGATCGGACGCCGCTTCAACGACGAGCATCTCGCCAAGGACAAGAAGAACCTCCCCTATTCCATCGTCGATGGCGGGCAGGGCGACGCATGGGTCCAGGCGCGCGGCGAAAAGTTCTCGCCCAGCCAGATCTCGGCCTTCATCCTGCAAAAGATGAAGGAAACCGCCGAGTCCTATCTCGGCGAGGACGTGACCCAGGCCGTCATCACGGTGCCGGCCTATTTCAACGACCAGCAGCGTCAGGCCACCAAGGATGCCGGCAAGATCGCCGGGCTCGAGGTGCTGCGCATCATCAACGAACCGACGGCCGCCGCGCTGGCCTACGGTCTCGACAAGAAAGAGACCAAGACCATCGCCGTCTATGACCTCGGCGGCGGGACGTTCGACATCACCATCCTCGAGATCGACGACGGGCTGTTCGAGGTGAAATCCACCAACGGCGACACGCTCCTCGGCGGCGAAGATTTCGACATGCGCATCGTCGATTATCTGGCCGACGAGTTCAAGAAAGAGCACGGCGCAGACCTGCGGTCGGACAAGATGGCGCTTCAGCGTCTCAAGGAAGCCGCCGAGAAGGCCAAGATCGAGCTGTCGTCGTCCTCCCAGACCGAGATCAACCAGCCCTTCATCTCGATGGGCTCGAACGGCCAGCCGCTGCACCTCGTGATGAAGCTGACCCGCGCCAAGCTGGAAAGCCTGGTGGGCGACCTCATCAAGGCGTCGATCAAGCCGTGCCAGGCCGCGCTCAAGGATGCCGGCGTCTCGACCGGCGAGATCGACGAGGTCGTTCTGGTCGGCGGCATGACCCGGATGCCCCGCGTCATCGAGGAAGTGACCAAGTTCTTCGGCAAGGAGCCGCACAAGGGCGTCAACCCCGACGAGGTCGTGGCGCTGGGCGCGGCGATCCAGGCCGGGGTGCTTCAGGGCGACGTCAAGGATGTCGTGCTGCTCGACGTCACGCCGCTGAGCCTCGGAATCGAGACGCTGGGCGGTGTCTTCACCCGGCTGATCGACCGTAACACGACGATTCCGACGAAAAAGAGCCAGATCTTCTCGACTGCCGAGGACAACCAGAACGCGGTGACGATCCGGGTCTTCCAGGGCGAGCGCGAGATGGCGGCCGACAACAAGATGCTCGGTCAGTTCAACCTCGAGGACATTCCCCCGTCGCCGCGCGGGATGCCCCAGATCGAGGTGACGTTCGACATCGACGCCAACGGCATCGTGTCGGTCTCGGCCCGCGACAAGGGCACCGGCAAGGAGCAGAACATCACCATCCAGGCGTCGGGCGGCCTGTCCGACGACGAGATCGAACAGATGGTGAAGGACGCCGAGACCAACGCCGAGTCCGACAAGAAGCGCCGCGACCTCGTCGAGGCCCGCAACCAGGCCGAAAGCCTCATCCATTCGACCGAAAAGTCGATGGAGGACTACAAGGACAAGGTCGACCCCACCACGGTCGAGGCGATCGAACTGGCCATCTCGAACCTGCAGGAGCAGCTCGAGAAGGACGATGTCGACAAGATCAACTCGGGCATCCAGAACGTGCGCGAGGCCTCGATGAAGCTGGGCGAGGCCATCTACAAGGCCGAGCAGGAGAAATCGGGCAGCGCCGATGCCGGCGAGGCGTCGGAAACCGGCACGGGGGCCGAGGACGACTCGATCGTCGATGCCGATTTCGAGGATCTCGACGACGACAAGCGCGCGTCGTAAGGGCGGCACGAACGCTCCAGCGGCCGGCCCGACCATATCGGGCCGGCCGATTTGTTTCGGAGGATGAAACGGAATGGCCAAGCGGGATTTCTATGACGTTCTCGGCGTCGCCAAGGGCGCGTCGGCGGACGAGATCAAGCGCGCGTATCGCCAGAAGGCAAAAGAACTCCACCCCGACCGCAATGCCGACAACCCCAAGGCCGAAGCGTCCTTCAAGGAGGCGAACGAGGCCTACGAGGTGCTCAAGGATGCCGAGAAAAAGGCCGCCTATGACCGGTTCGGCCACGCCGCCTTCGAAGGCGGGATGGGTGGCGGACGCCCCGGCGGACATGCCGGCGGCGCGGGACAGGCCGATTTCGCCTCGGCCTTCTCGGATGTGTTCGACGATCTCTTCGGCGATTTCATGGGCGGTCAGCGGCGCGGCGGCGGGCAACGCGCCACGCGCGGGTCGGACTTGCGCTACAACCTTCGCGTGACGCTCGACGAGGCCTATCACGGGCTGCAAAAGACGATCACGGTCCCCAGCTCGGTCGCCTGCGCCACATGCAGCGGCACAGGCGCCGAGGGCGGCGCCGAGCCGTCGGTCTGCCCGACCTGTTCGGGCATGGGCAAGGTTCGGGCGCAACAGGGTTTCTTTACCGTCGAACGGACCTGCCCGACCTGCTCGGGCGCCGGTCAGATCGTCAAGAACCCCTGCCATGTCTGCGGCGGGGCCGGTCGCGTCAAGAAGGACCGCGCGTTGAACGTCAACATCCCCAAGGGGGTCGAGACCGGCACGCGCATCCGTCTTTCGGGCGAGGGCGAGGCAGGGCTACGGGGCGGACCTGCGGGCGATCTCTATATCTTCGTCGAAGTGGCCGATCACCCGATCTTTCAACGCGAGGCCGAAAACCTGTTCTGCCGCGTGCCGGTCTCGATGACCAAGGCCGCGATGGGCGGCGATATCGAGGTGCCGACCATCGACGGCGGGCGCAGCCGCGTCAAGATCCCGGCCGGCAGCCAGTCGGGCAAGCAGATGCGCCTGCGTGGCAAGGGGATGCCCCATCTGCGCAATACGGGCTCGGGCGACATGTTCATCGAGATCCATGTCGAGACGCCGGTCAACCTGACCCAGCGCCAGAAAGAGCTGCTGGCCGAGTTCGAGCGTCAGAGCGAGGACAACAACCCGGAAAGCTCGGGCTTTTTCAAGACCGTCAAAGGGTTCTGGGACAGCATGAAAGGCTGATCGGGCGGCGCGTCTTAACCGGACGGTAAGACGCGCCTGCAATGCTCGCGGCATGAACCTTTCGGATTCGATGCCGCTTTTCACGGGCGTTGCGGCGTCCAGACCGCCCTCCTACCTCGCCGACCACCGCAAGCGGCTGCGCACCCGCTTTTGCGAGGGCGGCGCCGAGGCGGTTCCCGATTACGAGCTGCTGGAACTGCTGCTCTTCCGTTTCATCCCCCGACGAGACGTGAAACCGGTCGCTCATGCGCTGATGCACGCCTTTGGCGATCTCAACGGCGTTCTGGCGGCCGAACCACGGCAACTGACCGGCATCGACGGGGTCGGTCCCTCGGTCGCGACCGACCTCAAGATCGTCGAGGCGACCGCGCATCGCATGGCCCGCGCCCGCGTGATGAACCGGCCTGTCCTGTCGGGCTGGCAGCAACTGCTCGATTATTGCCGCACGACGATGGCGCACCGGCATACCGAACAGGTGCGGGTGCTGTATCTCGATACGAAGAACGCCCTGATCGCGGACGAGGCGCAGGGCGGCGGCACGGTCGATCATGTCCCCGTCTATCCGCGCGAGGTGCTGAAACGCGCGTTGGAACTCGGGGCCAAGGCGCTGATCCTGGTGCATAACCACCCTTCGGGCGATCCCACGCCCTCATCGGCCGACATCGCCATGACCCGCAAGATCGAAGAGGGGGCGAAGGCGCTCGATATCGTGCTGCACGATCATCTCGTCATCGGCCGGGGGCGCGAGGTCAGTTTCCGCGCCGAGGCGTTGATCTAGCGCAGCCAGACCTCGACACGGCGGTTCACCCGCCGTCCCCAGCCGGTATCGTCGCAGGCCATCGGCAACGCCTCGCCAAAGGCCGCGACCGCCATCTCGGGCGGCTCGGTCGCGGCCTCGCGGACCGCGTCGCGCACCGCCGTCGCGCGGGCCAGAGACAGCTTGCGGTTGGCCGCGGCCGACCCGCCCCCGTCGGAAAAGCCGGCGAACACGATCTCGCGGGTGCCGAACAACCCGCGCGACACTGCCTCGGCCAAGAGCATGACGTTCGACCGCGACTGCGCGTCGAGCTCGGTCGATCCGTTCTCGAACCGAAAGGACAGCGACAGCCGCACCGTGCCGTCCATCGCCCGCGACAACCGCCGCAGCGTCCCCAGCTCGGCCTCGGGCCTCAGGATCGCGCGGATCAGCCGATCCCCCTGCGCGGCGACGGGGATCGCCTCGGGGAACTGGTCGACGAGCCCGGTGCGCGACACGACGCTCTGGGCCGCGGGCGAGGTGGCGTAATCCACGAAATCGCGGGCGAAATCGGGCAGACGGCGCGCCGGCGCATAAAGGAACACGGGCGCGGTCAGCGGGAAATCCTCGGTCTTGATCGCCGTCTCGCTGACCGAAAGCCGCGCACCGCAAGGGCCTGTCAGGGCCAGCGGCTCGCCCAGCCCGACGGCCGCATAGCTGGTGACGCCCAGCGCGGCAGGATCATCGAGCACGGCATCGACCAGCGCATCGGGGCTGTCATGGCGCGTGGCCACGGCGGCGGCGGGACCGATCCGCGCGCCGATGGTCTCGGCCAGCCCCGTGGCATCGCCCGGCAGGTGCAGCGCAATCGGGCCGGGCGCGCCCCCAAGATCGGCCCAATCGACGATCTCGCCGCGCAGGACGGCGCGCAGGTCGTCCAGCGCGATATCCGCCACATCGCTCAGCGGACCGACGATCGGGATCACGGCGTCGAGCGCCAGGATCGCGCTGCGCCCCGAGGCGGTGAGATCGCCGCGCCCCGCCTCTTCGGCCAGTTCGGCCTCGGCGCGCGCGACCTCGCGCGGGGACAGGACGAGGTCGGCATCGTCGGCGATCAGATTGGCGAACCCTTCGGACGGCGCGGCAAAGGTGATCTCGAACGTGCCGAGACGCCCCGCCCCATCGGACAGGTCGACCACGAACCCGTTGCCCACGGGCTCGGTGACAAGGGCGAACCCCCGGCGCCGCGCAAAGGTCTCGAACAGGGGCGGCAACAGGGTGCCAGCGAGCCCGCTCTCGGCGCTGATCCGCACGCGCGGCACGAAATCGGCGGGCGGGCAGGCACCCTCGCAAGTCAGCGCGGTCCCGTCCACCGACACCTCGCCGAACTCGGTCATCACGCGATAGAACTGCCCGTCATAGCCCAAGAGCTCGCCGCGCAGCACCTCGACGCCGCCCGCGCTGCGCAGGCTCACGTCCTGCGCGGCGGCGGCCCCGCAGGACAACAGAAGCGCGCAGGCGACGCGGATCATCGTAAAGCGTGACGCGGCCAAAGGACTTCCCCCAGGGCCGGCAGTCTTGCCCCCCGACCGCGCGCGATCAACCGTCAATCACGCAAGCTGGCCGTGGCAATGCTTGAACTTCTGGCCCGATCCGCAGGGGCAGGGATCGTTGCGCCCCGGATTGCCCCAGGTCGACGGGTCGGCCTCGACAAAGCCGGGGGCCGCCGCCTGGGCCTCGGCCTCGCCCTGCGGGGGGGCGGCGGTGGCCTCGGCCTGGATCGCGGCCCGCTGCGCCTCGATCTGCGCCATCATGCGCTTTTGCTCTTCTTCGGTCAGCGGGCGGATCTGGCTCAGCTTCTTGGTGACGTCGGCGCGGAGGCTGTCGAGCATCCCCTCGAACAGTTGGAACGCCTCGTTCTTGTACTCGTTCAGCGGGTCGCGCTGCGCATAGCCGCGGAACCCGACCACCGAGCGCAGGTGATCCAGCGTCAGGATATGTTCGCGCCATTTCGCGTCGATGGTCTGCAGCAGCACCTGCTTTTCGATCTGGCGCATGTTCTCGGGGCCGAACTGGTCGGCCTTGGCCGCCATGGTCTTGTTGCTTTCCTCGTAGAGCCGGTCGCGGATCACCTGGTCGTCCACGCCGTCTTCCTCGACCCATTTCAGGATCGGCAGGTCCATGCCCAGCGTTTCCAGAACGGCAACATAAAGCCCCTGCCCGTCCCATTGATCGGCATAGCTGCGCGCGGGGATGAACTGATCGACCAGGTCGTCGATGACCTGGTGGCGCATGTCCTGCGCGATCTCGCCCAGATCCTCGTTTTCCATGATCTCGCGGCGCTGGCCGAAAATGACCTTGCGCTGGTCGTTCATCACGTCGTCGAACTTGAGAAGCTGCTTGCGGATGTCGAAGTTGCGCCCCTCGACCTTGGCCTGTGCGCGTTCCAGCGATTTGTTCACCCAGGGGTGAACGATGGCCTCGCCCTCCTTCATCCCGAGCTTTTGCAGCACGTTGTCCAGCCGCTCGGACCCGAAGATCCGCATCAGGTCATCCTCGAGCGACAGGAAGAACGCCGAGCGGCCCGGATCGCCCTGGCGGCCGGATCGCCCGCGAAGCTGGTTGTCGATGCGGCGGCTTTCGTGCCGTTCGGTGGCCAGGACATAGAGCCCGCCTGCCTCTTTCACCTTTTGCTCGGCCGCGGCCGTCTCGGCCTCGATCCGGGCGCGGATCGCTTCGGGGTCGCCCTCGGGGTCGGCGGCCAGCGCCTTCATCACCTTGTAATCGAGGTTTCCGCCCAGCTTGATGTCGGTGCCGCGGCCGGCCATGTTCGTCGCGATCGTGACCGCGCCGGGCTTGCCCGCATCGGCGACGATCTGGGCCTCCTGCTCGTGCTGGCGCGCGTTCAGCACGTTATGCACGACGCCCTCTTTCTCGAGCATCTGGGACAGGAACTCGGATTTCTCGATCGAGGTCGTCCCGACCAGCACCGGTTGGCCCTTGGCGTTTGCTTTCTTGATCTCTTCGACGATCGCGGCATATTTCTCGGCCGCGGTGCGGTACACAGCGTCGTGCCGATCCTCGCGCGCGATGGGGCGGTTGGTGGGCACCTCGACCACGCCGAGGCGATAGATCTCGGCGAATTCGTCGGCCTCGGTCAGGGCCGTGCCCGTCATCCCCGCCAGCTTGTTGTAAAGCCTGAAATAATTCTGGAACGTGATCGAGGCGAGCGTGACGTTCTCGGGCTGGATATCCACGCCCTCTTTCGCCTCGATGGCCTGATGCAGGCCGTCCGACAGGCGGCGACCGGCCATCATCCGGCCGGTGAACTCGTCGATCAGCACGATCTGCCCGTCGCGGACGATGTAGTCCTTGTCGCGCTGGAACAGCTTGTGCGCCCGCAACCCCTGATTGATGTGGTGAACCAGCGTCGTGCTCTCGGGATCGTAGAGCGATTGCCCCTCGGGCAGCAGCCCCGCACCCGCGAGATGCGCCTCGAGGAACTCGTTGCCCTCGTCGGTAAAGGTCACGTTGCGGGTCTTTTCGTCGAGGGTGAAGTGATCGTCCTGCAAGAGCGGGATGATCGTGTCGACGGTCTTGTAAAGCTCGCTGCGGTCCTCGCTCGGGCCCGAAATGATGAGGGGCGTGCGCGCCTCGTCGATCAGGATCGAGTCGACCTCGTCCACGATCGCGAAGTTATGGCCGCGCTGGTACATGTCCTTGAGCTCGGACTTCATGTTGTCGCGCAGATAGTCGAACCCGAGCTCGTTATTCGTGGCATAGGTCACGTCGCAGGCATAGGCCGCGCGCTTTTCGGCCTCGGGCTGCTGGGGATAGACGACGCCGGTGGTCATGCCGAGCGCGGCATAGACCTTGCCCATCCATTCGGCGTCGCGGCGCGCGAGATAGTCGTTGACGGTGACGATATGCACGCCCTCGCCCGACAGCGCGTTCAGATAGGCCGGGAAGGTCGCGACGAGCGTCTTGCCCTCGCCCGTCTTCATCTCGGCGATATTGCCCTGGTGGAGGAACATGCCGCCCATCAACTGCACGTCGAAGGCCCGCAGACCCAGCGCACGGCGCGCCGCCTCGCGACAGTTTGCAAAGGCTTCGGGCAGGATGTCGTCGGTGGTCTTTCCGCCCGCCAGCGCCTCGCGCAGCTCCTGCGTCTTGGCGACGAGTCCCTCGTCGGTCAGCTTCTCGAACTCGGGCTCGAGCGCATTGATCCGTTCGATCATCGGGCGCGTCGCCTTGATCTTGCGGTCGTTCGTCGTGCCGAACACCTTGCGCGCGACAGTACCGAATCCCAGCATCGTCTCTCCTGACGTATTCTTGTGAGGGGGATTGCTTGCCCGGTCCGCGAACCGCGAATAGGAAGGCGGCAAGATAACGCCCCTTCAGAGGCTCAAAGCGATGTAAGGGGCGCCCAAGTCACTGTCAACGCTGGCCCCGGCGGGGCCGCGCAGGAGATCTTCACGATGTCGAAATTCACCACCCTTACCGCGGCCGGCGCGTTCGCGCTGGCGCTTGCCGGCGCCGCCCCCGCGCAGGATCAGGGCGCCTCGGCCGATACGGTGCTGGCCACCGTCGGCGATACCGAGATCACGCTGGGCCATGTCATCGCCATGCGTGCGCGGCTGCCCCAGCAATACCAGGCGCTCGACGATGCGGCCCTGTTCGACGGCATCCTCGAACAGCTCATCCAGCAGACGGCGCTCGGCGCGCAGGTCGACATGCTGTCACCGCGCAACGAACTGGTGCTCGAGAACGAACGGCGCGCGCTGGTCGCGTCCGAGGTGTTGCAGGCGCAGGCCGACGGGACCGTGACCGAAGAGGCGATCCAGAAGGCCTATGACGCCGAATATGCCGGGGCCGAGCCGCAAACCCAGTACAATGCCGCCCATATCCTCGTCGAAACCGAGCAGGAGGCGCAGGCCCTGATCGAAGAGCTCGAGGGTGGCGCCGATTTCGCCACGCTCGCGCGCGAGAACTCGGTCGGCCCCTCGGGCCCCTCGGGCGGTGCGCTGGGCTGGTTCGGCCCCGGCGCCATGGTACCCGCCTTCGACACCGCCGTTCAGGAGATGAGCGCGGGCGAGATCGCGGGCCCTGTCGAGACGCAGTTCGGCTGGCACGTCATCAAGCTGAACGAGACGCGCACGCTGGATGCGCCGCCGCTGGACGAGGTCCGCGGCGAGATCGAAAGCCAGTTGCAGGAACGCGCGATTCAGGAGGCGATGCAATCCGCGGTCGAGGCCGCCGACATCACCCGTGCCGATTCGGGGATCGACCCTTCGGTGATCCGCGACGATTCCCTGCTCGACGAGTAAGACCCAGATGCCGCAGCTTTCGCCGCTCGCCCCCGCCGCCTTTCCCGACCTTCCGGCGATCGAGGGGGTGCGTTTCGCCGCCACCGCAGCCGGGGTCCGCTACAAGGACCGCACCGACGTGATGCTCGCCCTGCTCGATCCGGGCAGCACCGTGGCGGGGGTATTTACCCGGTCGGCCACCCGCTCGGCCGCGGTCCGCGATTGCGAGGCCAAGCTGGGCGGCGACGCCAGCGGCGGTGCCGCGATCCTGGTCAATTCGGGCAATTCCAACGCCTTCACCGGCCGCGCGGGCGACGAGTCGGTGCGCCGTATCTGCGCCGCGGTCGCCCGGCTGGCCGACCTGCCCCAGGAGCGGGTCTTTACCGCCTCGACCGGCGTGATCGGCGAACGCCTGCCCGACGACCGCATCACCGCCTGTCTCGACACGCTCAAGTCTGGCCTGTCGCCAGATGGTATCGGCATGGCCGCGCGCGCCATCATGACGACCGACACCTTTCCCAAGGGCGCGACGCGCACGGTCGAGATTGACGGGCAGCCCGTTCGGATCGCCGGGATCGCCAAGGGGTCGGGCATGATCGCGCCGGACATGGCGACGATGCTGGTCTATATCTTTACCGACGCACGCATCGCCCAGCCGCTGCTGCAAGAGATGTTGCGCGACCTGACGGATCGCAGCTTCAACTGCATCACGGTGGATGGCGATACCTCGACCTCGGACACGCTGCTTCTGGCCGCGACGGGCCGCAGCGCCGGGATCACGGCCCGCGGCGGCCCGTTCGAAGAGGCGCTGGGCGCGGTCATGCTCGACCTGGCGCATCAGGTCGTGCGCGACGGCGAGGGGGCGACCAAGTTCATCGAGATCGCCGTCACCGGTGCCGATAGCGACGCGGATGCCCGGCGCGTGGCGATGTCCGTCGCGAATTCTCCGCTGGTCAAGACCGCCGCGGCGGGTGAGGATCCGAACTGGGGGCGCATCGTCATGGCCGTCGGCAAGGCCGGGGCCCGCGCGGATCGCGACCGCCTGTCGATCCGGTTCGGCGATATCCTCGTCGCAAAAGACGGCTGGGTGGCCGAAACCTATACCGAGGCCGAAGGCGCCGCCTACATGAAACGGCCCGAGCTCAGGATCGGGGTCGATATGGGGCTCGGTTCGGGCGCGGCCACCGTATGGACCTGCGACCTGACCCACGCCTATATCACGATCAACGCCGATTACCGCTCGTGAAGCTTATCCTTGTCTCGGCCGTCGCCCTCATCGACCGCGACGGTCGCGTGCTCTTGGCGCAGCGACCCGAAGGCAAGGCCATGGCCGGCCTGTGGGAGTTTCCCGGCGGCAAGGTCGAGCCCGGCGAAAGGCCCGAAACGGCGCTGATCCGCGAGCTCGAGGAAGAACTGGGGATCGGCACGTGGGAAAGCTGCCTCGCGCCGCTGACCTTTGCCAGCCACGCCTATGAGGACTTTCACCTCCTGATGCCGCTTTTTGCCTGCCGCAAATGGGAGGGGCAGCCGCAGGCCCGCGAGGGTCAGGTGCTGAAATGGGTGGCGCCACGAGACATGCGGACCTATCCGATGCCGCCGGCCGACCTGCCCCTTATCCCGATCCTGCGCGACTGGCTCTGACCCCGACCGGCGACGCATGGCCCTGAAACGGGAAAGGCCCGCGCAATGGCGGGCCTTTCGATCAATTCGAGCGGAGGATCAGAGCGACCGCTCGACCTCTTCGCGGGTAAAGATCTCGATCACGTCGCCAACGCGGATATCGTCGTAGCGCTCGAATGCCATGCCGCATTCCTGGCCCGAGATCACTTCGTTCACCTCGTCCTTGAAACGCTTGAGCGTCTTCAGCGTGCCTTCGTGGATCACCACGTCGTCGCGCAGCAGACGCACCCCGGCCGACCGGCGGGCGACCCCCTCGGTGACGATACAGCCGGCGACGTTGCCGACCTTCGTGACCTTGAAGACCTCCTTGATCTGCGCGTAGCCGATGAAATGCTCGCGCACCTCGTTGGAGAGAAGGCCGCTGGCCGCCGCTTTCACGTCGTCCACCAGGTCGTAGATGATGGAATAGTACCGGATCTCGACGCTTTTCTGGTTGGCAGTCGCGCGGGCCGACGCATTGGCCCGGACGTTGAAGCCGATGATCGGCGCGTTCGACGCCTCGGCGAGGCCCACATCGGTCTCGGTGATAGCACCGACCCCCGAATGCAGCACGCGCACGCGGACCTCGTCATTGCCGATCTTTTCCATCGCCTGAACGATGGCCTCGGCCGAACCCTGCACGTCGGCCTTGACCACGATGGGCAGCTCCGCAACGCTCTGATCGGCCTTGGCCTTGGCCATCATCTGCTCGAGCGTCGTTGCCGCACCCGCCGCCGCACGCTTGTCGCGCGCCGCGTTCTGGCGATATTCCGCGATCTCGCGGGCCTGTGCCTCGGTCGAGACGACGTTGAGCACGTCGCCCGCCTCGGGCGTGCCGTTGAGGCCCAGAACCTCGACCGGAACCGACGGCCCGGCCTCCTTGACGCGCTCGCCGCGGTCGTTCTCCATCGCGCGGACCTTGCCCCACTGTTCGCCGACGACAAAGATGTCGCCCTGGCGCAGCGTGCCGTTCTGGATCAGCACCGTCGCGACCGGACCGCGCCCGACATCGAGCTTGGCCTCGATCACCGCGGCCTGGGCTTGGCGGTCGGGATTGGCCCTGAGCTCGAGGATCTCGGATTGCAGCGCGATCGCCTCGAGCAGTTCGGGCAGGCCCTGGCCGGTCAGGGCCGAGACCTCGACATCCTGAACGTCGCCGGACATCTTTTCGACGATCACCTCGTGCTGAAGCAGCGAGGTCCGCGTCTTGTCCGGGTCGGCATCGTGCTTGTCGATCTTGTTGATCGCCACGATCATCGGCACGCCCGCCGCCTTGGCGTGGGCGATGGCCTCGACCGTCTGCGGCATCACCGAATCGTCGGCCGCGACCACGAGGATGACGATATCCGTCACCTGTGCGCCGCGCGCCCGCATCGACGTGAACGCCGCGTGGCCGGGCGTATCGAGGAAGGTCAGCGTCGCGCCGCCCTCCGTCTCGACCTGGTAGGCGCCGATATGCTGCGTGATGCCGCCGGCCTCGCCATGCGACACACGCGCCTTGCGGATCGCGTCGAGGATCGAGGTCTTGCCGTGGTCGACATGGCCCATGATCGCGATGACGGGCGCCCGCGGCTTGAGATCCTCGGGGGCGTCTTCGGTCTGCTGGATCACGTCCTCGACATCCGACGCGCTGACGCGCACGACCCGGTGCCCGAACTCCTCGATGATGAGCTCGGCCGTATCCGCGTCGATTGTCTGCGTCTGGGTCGCCATGATGCCGTTCTGCATCAGCGCCTTGACCACGTCGGCCACGCGTTCGGCCATGCGGTTTGCCAGTTCCGAGACGACGATCGCCTCGGGAAGCTGGACGTCGCGCCGGACCTTTTCACGCTCCTGCGGCTGGCCCATCGCCTTCTTGCGGGCCCGCTCCTGCTGGCGGCGCATCGACGCCATGGAGCGCTGCCGCCCGCCTTCGCCACCGGCGAGGGCCTGGTTCACGGTCAGCTTGCCGGCACGCCGCTTGTCGTCGACCTTGGTCGTCTTGGCGTTGCGATCCTTGTCGCGGGCATCGCGTTCGCGCGGGGGCGCCGCCTTGGCGGGTTTCTGTTCGCGGGCCTGGGCATCGGCGGGCGAGGGCTGCGGCTCGGCCGCGCGGGTACGGGCCTCCTGCTCTTCGCGCAGGCGGCGGGCATCCTCGTCGGCCTTGGCCTTCAGGGCTTCCTCGCGCTCGCGTTCCTCGCGCTCCTTCGCCTCGATCTCGGCGCGGCGACGCTCGCGCTCTTCGGCGCGGGCCTTTTCCTCGGCCTCGCGCTGGATCGCCTCGTCGGCCTCGCGCGCACGGGCGGCGGCGAGCGCCTTCATCCGGCGGTCGAGTTCCGCGTCGGTGATGCCGGCGGGACGTTTGCGCGGGTCGCCGCCGCGCGGCGCGGCCGCCGCCGCGTCGCCGGGCTTTGCCGCAACGGGTTTGGGAGCGACCACGCGCTTGCGCTTCGTCTCGACCACGACGTTCTTCGTCCGGCCGTGCGAAAAGCTTTGCTTTACCTGTCCGGGGCGGCCGCTTCCGCTGCCGCGCACACCGAGGGGTTTCTTGCCGTCGTTATCACTCATCAGGTCTTCTTTACCTTTCCGGCGCCGTCGCCATCTGGTGCCCAGCGAACGCCTGAAAGCCGCACGGCATCGTCGCGAAACAAATCAGCGAGTCTGCCTGCGGCAAGCGCCGCGTGTATCACACGTTCCCGTCCGAAGGACAAACCCAATTCATCCGCCGTCAGGATGTCGAAGAAACTGCCGCGACCGCCGGGGCGATACAGCTTCGACTTGCCTCTTTCCGACCCGTCGGACGCCTGCAGCAGGATGCGGCAGCGGTCCTTGTCGAGCCAGTCCTTCACCTTTTCGAACCCCGACACGGCGGCTCCGGCCTTGCGGGCCATCGCCACCCGGTCGATGCAACGCCGGGCCAGCGCGGCCTCGACATCGGCGACCAGCGTCTCGGGGGCCGAGACCTGCCGGCGCGCGCCCTTGGAAAAGAGCCGCCGCGCCACCGCCGTCTCGAGCGCCTCGCGCTCGGCCGCGACATACATGCCGCGACCGGGCAGCTTGCCCGCGATATCGGGCACCACGCTGTCGTCGGGCCCGACCACGAAACGGATCAGGCCCCGCTTGGGCGACACCTCGCCCGTCACGATGCATCGCCGTTCGGGGGCGTCGGGGCCCGGACGTGGCGTCCCTCGGGTCATGCCGTCACCGCTCAGGTTCGGTATCCTCGACCTCGGCCCCGTCGGCCTCGGCCGGTTCGAGATCCGCCGGATCGACCCAGCCAAGCTGGATCCGGGCCGACATCACCATCGCCTGCGCCTCTTCGAGGTCGACGTCGAACGGTTCGAGAATTCCATCGTCCTTTACGCGCTGCCCGTCGGATGTGGTCCACCCGCCGGCAAGTTCCCAGTCGGCGCAGGTCGCAAAATCCTCGAGCGTCTTCACCCCGTCCTCGGCCAGCGCCACGATCATCTGGGGTGTCAGGCCCTCGAATGCAACCAGGCTATCCTCGACACCCAGTTCGCGGGCCTTTTCCATCGCCACGCGGTTCTGTTCGTCGATGAAGTCGCGCGCCCGCGCCTGAAGTTCCTGCGCGGTGTCGTCGTCGACCCCGTCGATCACCGTCAGCTCGTCGAGCTCGACATAGGCGACCTCCTCGAGATTGGTGAAGCCCTCGGCCACCAGAAGCTGTGCGAAGAACTCGTCGAGATCGAGCGTGTCCATGAACAGCTTGGTGCGCTGCTCGAACTCGGCCTGGCGGCGCTGGCTTTCCTCTTCCTCGGTCATGATGTCGATATCGAGCCCGGTGAGCTGGCTCGCCAGCCGCACGTTCTGACCGCGCCGGCCGATGGCCAGCGAAAGCTGTTCCTCGGGCACGACGACTTCGATGCGCTCGGCCTCTTCGTCGAGGACGACCTTGGACACCTCGGCGGGCTGAAGCGCGTTCACGAGGAAGGTGGGCAGATCCTCGGACCACGGGATGATGTCGATCTTTTCGCCCTGAAGCTCGTTCACCACGGCCTGCACGCGGCTGCCACGCATGCCGACGCAGGCACCCACGGGGTCGATCGAGCTGTCATAGGAAATCACGCCGATCTTGGCGCGGCTGCCGGGGTCGCGGGCCACGGCCTTGATCTCGATGATGCCCTCGTAGATCTCGGGCACTTCCATCTTGAACAGCTCGGCCATGAACTCGGGCGCGGTGCGCGACAGGAAGATCTGCGGCCCGCGCGGCTCGCGGCGCACGTCCTTGATATAGACGCGGATGCGGTCGTTCGGGCGATAGCTTTCGCGGCCGATCTTTTCGTTGCGGCGCAGCACGCCCTCGCCGGGGTTCAGGTCGACGATGACGTTGCCGTATTCCTCGCGCTTGACCAGCACGTTGATGATGGTGCCGATGCGGTCCTTGTATTCCTCGAACTGCTTGTCGCGCTCGGCCTCGCGGACCTTTTGCAGGATCACCTGCTTTGCCGACTGGGCGGCGATGCGCCCCATCTCGACGGGCGGAACCTCTTCGACCAGCATATCGCCTACCTTGGGATCGTCGAGATATTGCCTGGCGGTCTCGACGGTCATCTCGGCCTGGTAATTCTCGAGCGCGTCATCCTCGACCACGGTGCGCACGCGGGTAAAGGTCGCCCGCCCGGTCTTGCGGTCGATCGACACGCGGATGTCCATCTCGGCGCCGTAGCGGGACTTGGCGGCACGGGCGAGGCTTTCCTCCATCGCCTCGACCACGAGGCCGGGGTCGATCATCTTTTCGCGCGCGACCGCTTCGGCCGTCTGCAAGAGCTCGAGCTGGTTGGCAGAGGTAATGGCCATCTGGCGTCAGTCCTTCTGGTCGGGAAGACGGGCATCGTCTTCGCTGTCGATGATGGTTTGCACTTCGTCGAACTGGCTTTCGTCGATCTCGCCCGCATCCTTGCGGGATTTCAGCACGTCGCGGATCAGGTCGTCGGTCAGGACGAGCTTGGCGTCCGAGAGCCAGTCGAACTGGAGCCCGATCGTGCCCTCCTCGATCTCGATCAGCACCTCGGACCCTTCGGTGCCCGCAAGCCGCCCCTTGAAGCGGCGCCGCCCGTCGATCAGGTCGTGCGTCTCGAGCTTGGCCTCGTAGCCGGCCCAGGCGTCGAAATCCTTGAGCCGGGTCAGGGGGCGGTCGATGCCGGGGCTCGACACCTCGAGGTTATAGGCCTCGTCGACCGGGTCCTCGACGTCGAGATGGGCCGAAACCGCGGTCGAGATCGTGCCGCATTCGTCGACCTCGATCCCGCCCGTGGGGCGGTCGGCCATGATCTGCACCGTGGGCGTCTTTCCGCCCATGTAGCGCACGCGGATCAGTTCGAACCCCAAGTCCTCGATGACGGGGGTGACGATCTCGGCGAGGCGGCGGTCGATGGCGGCCTTGGCGATGAGGTCGGACATGCCGGAAAACTCCTGCGTGGCGGGCGGCGATGCGCGGGCACAAAAAAACGGGCCAACGGCCCGTCCCTGTGGTTCGATGGTGTGTCGGGTTTGGACCCCGAACGCCGCTGTCTCTGGCGATATAGGCACACGGGCGGCAGGATGCAAGCCTAGCGCCGCAGCCTATCCATGACGCGCACCAGCGCCTCGCTGATGCCCGGCTCGCTCAGGGCGTGACCGGCGCGGGGCACGATCCGCAATGTCGAGCCGCGCCAGGCCGCATGCAGGTCATGCGCCGCGCGCGGCGGGCAGATCATGTCGTAACGACCCTGCACGATGGTGCCCGGCACGTCGCGCAGCCGCGCCATGTCGCGCAGGATCTGACCCTCCTCGAGGAAGGCGCCGTTGTGGAAATAATGGTTCTCGAGCCGGGCAAAGGCGCGGACGTAATCGGCCGGCCCCTCGCCCGGCGGGGAGTCGTTGTCGATGCTGGCAAGCGTGTTCTCCCACGACGACCAGATGCGCGCGAACCGCGTTTCCGACATCATGTCGCCCGAGAACAGCCGCCGGTTATAGGCGGCGATCAGGTCGCCCTGCTCATCCGCCGGGATGGCCTGTGTGAACCGATCCCAGAGCTCGGGCCAGAACCGCCCTGCCCCGCCGCCGTAGAACCAGTCGAGCTCGCCCCTCGTGGCCAGGAACACGCCGCGCAGGATGATATGCCGCACCCGGTCGGGATGGGCCTGCGCATAGACCAGCGACAGCGTCGCGCCCCAGCTACCGCCGAACACCATCCAGGCCGGGATGCCCAGCGTCTCGCGGATCAGCTCGATATCGCGCACAAGGTGCCATGTCGTGTTGTCGCTGACGCTGGCATGGGGACGCGAGCGTCCGCAGCCGCGCTGGTCGAACAGGATCACGCGATAGGCGGCCGGGTCGAAATAGCGGCGCATCGCCGGCGAACAGGCCCCGCCCGGCCCGCCATGCAGCACGCAGACCGGGATGCCGTCGGGATTGCCGCATTGTTCGACATAGATTTCGTGGCCATCGCCTACGGCCAGCATGCGCTGGTCGAACGGGTCGATCCGGGGATAGAGATGCGCCGCTGCGCTGGTTTGGCCTGCCGACTGCTCCATAACTGTCCTATATATGCGGGCAAAGGCGTCGAACACTGGCGCGCGAAGAAATTCTGGGACAAAGGGGTTCTGACATGGCGGCGACGGTCGATCCGGGCGAAATCGAGAAATTCTCGGCCATGGCGGCCGAATGGTGGGATCCGCAGGGCAAGTTCAAGCCGCTGCACATGCTCAACCCGTGCCGGCTGGACTACATCACCCGCCAGATCGAGGGCCACTTCGGCCGCGACCTCGCCACGCCGCGCCCGTTCGACGGGCTGCGGCTGCTCGATATCGGATGCGGCGGCGGTCTTCTGGCCGAGCCGATGGCCCGGCTGGGCGCCGAGGTGGTGGGCGCCGACGCCGCCGAGCGCAACATCCCCGTCGCCCGCATCCATGCCGAGGAACAGGGGCTCGAGATCGACTATCGCCACACCACCGCCGAGGCGCTGGCCGAGGCGGGCGAAACATTCGATGTCGTGCTGAACATGGAGGTCGTGGAGCATGTCTCGGACCCCAAGGCCTATCTCGCGGCCTGTCACGATCTGGTCAGGCCGGGCGGGATGATGGTCTGCTCGACGCTGAACCGCACCGCCAAGAGCTTTGCCCTGGGCATCGTCGGGGCCGAATACGTCATGCGCTGGCTGCCGCGCGGCACGCATGACTGGAACCGCTTTATCACGCCGGACGAGCTTTGTGCGATGCTGCGCGAGGCCGGGCTCGACCCGGTGGACCGCACGGGAATGGTGTTCAACCCGGTGTCGTGGCGCTGGTCGCTGTCCGAGCGCGACCTGTCGGTGAACTACGTCACGACAAGCCTTCGGGCGGGCTGAAGCGCCGGTCGCCCGCAAGGCTGGGAACGCGGCGGCGCGCGTCGGCCACCGCCTCCAAGTCGATCTCGGCAAAGGCGATGCCGGGCGCGTCGCCCATGCGCGCGATCACCTCGCCCCAGGGCGCCACGGCAAGGCTGTGCCCGTAACTGCGCCGGACCCGTCCCCGCGTCGTCGGGTGCGTGCCGCATTGCGCGGGCGCGATCACGTAGCACCCCGTCTCGATGGCGCGGGCGCGCAACAGCACCTCCCAATGGGAGGCGCCCGTGACCGGCGAAAACGCGGCCGGAACGCTCAGCACCATCGCCCCGGCCTGCGCCAGCGCGCGGTAAAGATGGGGAAACCGCAGGTCGTAGCAGATCGTCATGCCCAGCAGGCCCGCGACCGAAGGCGCGAGCACCGCACGCTCGCCCGGACGATAGGCCGACGATTCGCGATAGGTCTCGGTCGCGTCGATCTCGACGTCGAACATGTGGATCTTGTCGTAGCGCGCCACGATCCCGCCCCGGTCGTCGATCAGGATCGACCGGTTGGCAAACCGCCCGTCCGCGTCGCCCGTCGTCACCGCGACCGACCCCAGCAGGATCTCGACCCCGTGCCGCGCGGCCAGCGCGCGGGCCTCGGCGACGACGATATCCTCGTCCTCGGGGCGCAGGACGGCGGATTGATGACTGCGGCTGCCCGAGATGCAGTTCGTGACCTCGGGCGTGGCGATCAGGCGGGCGCCGCCCGCGACCGCGGCGCCCGCGGCATCGCGCAGCAGTTCGGCATTGCGCCCCGGATCGTCGGTCGCACAAAGCTGGACCAGCGCGACCCGCGTCACCCGAGCAACGCGTCGAGCTTGCCCTGCCGGTCGAGCGCGGCGAGGTCGTCGTAGCCCCCAATATGGCGGTCGTCGATGAAGATCTGCGGAACGGTGTGCCGCCCGTTCGCGCGCTGCATCATCGTGGCCCGCGCGTCCGGTTCGCGCGAAATGTCCGTCTCGGCAAAGCTCACGTCCTTGGACGTCAACAGTCGCTTGGCCGCGTGACAATATCCGCAAAGCGGGCTGGTGTAGATTTCGACATGCGCCAAGGCTGATTCTCCGTTTCTCGTGCCCCTTCGATCTAGGTGCGCCGGGCCACCCTTGCCAGCACGGCGATGTCGATCCGGCTCGCGCCGGCCGCCGCGCAAGCCTCGGTCGCGGCCGCGAGCGTCGCCCCCGAGGTCATCACGTCGTCGATCACGATCGCCGGTCGGCCGCGCAGCGCCGCACCGAAACGCGGGTCGGGCGCGAGCGCGCCGTCGAGCATCGCGAAACGGTCGGCAAGGCTGCGCCCGTCCAGAACGGCGGTCCGCCGCACGCGACGCAGCGCGCGGGGCGCGCAATCGATCCCGGCCGCACGGCCCAACGCCTGCGCCAGCACCGCCGACTGGTTGTAGCGGCGCGCCACGCGGCGGCGCCAATGGATCGGGACCGGCACCAGCACCGTGCCCTCGCGGATGAGCGGGTCGACCGCGCGCCGCATCAGGCCGGCCAGCACGGGCGCGAGGTCCAGCCGGTCGCCATGCTTGAACGACAGCACCAGCCGCCGCGCACGCCCCGCATAAAGCAACGCCGCGCGTCCGCGCGCCCATGGGCGGGGCGTCGCGAGGCAATCGTCGCAGACCACATCCTCACCATCGTCCTGCGCCGCGTCGCCGGGCAGCGGCGCGCCGCAGCACCGGCAGACCACGCCCTCCACAAAGGGGACATCGCCCCAGCAGCCGGGGCAAAGCTGCCCCCGCCCCGCGACCAGCGTGTCGCACAGGGCGCAGTGATCGGGAAAACCAGCGTCGTGAACCTTTGCAACATCGCGCGCGATCCCTAACTCGACCCCATGACCACGGATGCGCCCCGCCTGACCGACCGCGCCGCGCTGGCCCTGCACCGGGCGCGCGCGACCGACGATTCGCTGTTTCTGCACCGCGAGGCGCGGTCCCAGCTTCTCGATAGGCTGGCACTGGTTAAGCGCGCGTTCACGGCGCCGGTCATCGTCACGGGCCATCCCCGGATCTGGGCGGATACGCTGCCGGGCGCGCGGGTCGTGGCCGATGACGACACGCTCGACCTCGTTTCCGGCGCGCATGACCTAGTGATTCACGCCATGGCGTTGCACTGGGCCGACGATCCGGTGGGCCAACTCATCCAGTGCCGCCGCGCGCTCAGGCCCGACGGGCTGTTCCTGTCGGTGGCTTTTGGCGGCCGCACCCTGTCCGAGTTGCGCGAGGCGATGGGCGCCGCCGAGATCGCGGCGCGCGGCGGGCTGAGCCCGCGCATCGCCCCCATGGCCGAGATCCGCGACATGGGCGGGCTGCTGCAACGCGCCGGGTTCGCGCTTCCGGTCGCCGATATCGAGCCGTTGACCGTCACCTATCGCGACTTGCCCGCGCTCGTGCGCGACCTGCGCGGCATGGGCGAGACGAACGCGCTGGCCACGCGCGACCGCGCGCCTGTGCCGCGCCGGATGCTGGCCGAGGCCGCCCGGCTCTACGCCGCTGCCCACCCCGCGCCGGACGATCCCGGCCGCATCCGCGCGAGCTTTGATCTGCTGCATCTGTCGGGCTGGGCCCCGGCCGAAAGCCAGCCCAAACCGCTCAGGCCGGGCTCGGCGCAGGTGCGGCTGGCGGATGCGCTGAACACCTCCGAGACGACGCTTCGCGACAATTCGCGCCCGCTGGACGATTGACGGCCCGCGCCCGGCGGGTAAGTGACCACCGACACCTTGAACGACGAGACGGGAGCACGGCCCATGCTGGATGCGAAATCGACCGATGGCAGCGCGATGTTCACCGCCGAGGACGCCGCGCGGCCCGTCCATGCGGGGGCCGACCACCCGCGGGTGCCGGTCGCCAAGATCGGCGTGCTGGTCGCCAACCTCGGGACGCCGGACGGCTACGACTACTGGTCGATGCGCCGCTATCTCAACGAGTTTCTCAGCGACCGGCGCGTGATCGACTATTCGCCCTGGATCTGGCAGCCGCTCTTGCAGGGCGTGATCCTGTCCAAGCGGCCGTTCTCGTCGGGGGCGGCCTACAAGTCGATCTGGAACGAGGAAGAGGGCGAAAGCCCCCTCATGACGATCACCAAGGCGCAGACCGCCAAGCTGACCCAGCGCCTCAAGGCCGAGTACGGCGACAGGGTCGAGGTCGATTTCTGCATGCGCTACGGCAACCCCTCGACCGCGTCGCGGGTGCGGCGGATGGTCAAGGAGGGGTGCCAGAAGATCCTGTTCTTCCCGCTCTATCCGCAATATGCCGGCGCCACCACGGCGACCGCGAATGACGAGTTCTTTCGCTCGCTGCTCAAGGAAAAGTGGCAGCCCGCAGCGCGGACCGCGCCCGCCTATTTCGACCGCCCGACCTATATCGACGCGCTCGCCAAATCGGTCGAGCGGGTCTGGGGCGCGATGCATGAAAAGCCCGAGCTGCTCATCGCGTCCTATCACGGCGTTCCGCGCCGCTATCTGATGGAGGGCGACCCCTATCACTGCCAGTGCCAGAAGACGACGCGCCTGCTGCGCGAGCGACTGGGCTGGCCCGAGGATCGGCTCATCACGACCTTCCAGAGCCGGTTCGGCCCCGAGGAATGGCTCAAGCCTTACACAGTCGAAGAGGTCGCCCGCCAAGCCCGCGAGAACGGCGTGCGGCGCATCGCGGTGATGGCGCCGGCCTTTTCGGCCGACTGCATCGAGACCCTCGAAGAGATCAACGAGGAAATCCGCGAAAGCTTCGAGGAAGCGGGGGGCGAGCAGTTCACCTATATCCCCTGCCTCAACGACGACGACGACCATATCGAGGCCCTGGCCGAGGTCGTGCGCGAGAACCTCGCGGGCTGGATCTAGGCCTTCAGACCAGCACGACGGGCATACCCTCGCCCGTCAGCGCGAACAGCTCGGCCATGGCGGCGTCACATAGCGCGATGCAGCCCGCGGGCGGCGACGGGGCGCCGTGCCGCGGACGGCCGTGGATACGGTGGAACCGCCACGACAGGTAAAGCGCGTGCCGCCCCAGCGGATTTCCGGGACCGGGCGGCACGAAGCCGGGCCAATCCGGGTGGCGGCGGCGCATCGCGGGCGATGGCGCCCAGCTCGGCCCGGCGATCCGGGCGGCGATCTCGCTGCGCCCGGTGCGGATGGGTTCGGGGCCCAGCGTGACGGGATAGGCGCGGTGGACCGCCCCGCCCACGCTCCAGACCGACAGGCGCCGCGACGCGGTATCGCACAGGATCGCCCCGCGCCCGAGATCGGGGAAATACGGTCGCCACGCGGCCCCGCCCTGTCCGCGCAGGACGGCCGGGGCACATAGCAGCCCCCCGGCGGCCACGCTGCGGGCGAGGAACCGGCGGCGCGTCGCGCTGTATCGGGGTTCTGCCGTCATTGCCGCCCTCGCGCTCCCGACCGGCGCCTGTCGAAAACGTTACCGCGCCGGGCCCCGCGGGACAATCCGCGCCGGCGCCATTCCGCGCGTCGGGCGATGCGGCGGCGTTGCCGGGCGTGCAATTTGTCGCTATCGGGTGGCCGTTCACCCGACTGGAGCTGTCCATGCCGCGCGTTTCGGTTCTTGCCCTCATCGCCCTGACAACGCTTGCCGCCTGCGGCACCCCCGAGGTGGCCGCGCCCGTCATCGGCCCGGACGGGCGCGAACTGTCCAAGGTCTATCCCATCGCCGAGTCGGATCGCGACGCGATCCAGATCCGGTTTCTCGACGGCATGAACACGTTGCGGCAGGCGCGCGGTGTGCCGCCCGTCGCGCTCGATCCGTTCCTGACGGCGGCGGCCGCGACCCATTCGCGCGACATGAGCGTGCAGAACCGGCCCTGGCATTTCGGCTCGGACGGGTCGTCGCCGCTCGACCGGGTGCAGCGCGTCGGATATACTGGCCGCCTTCTGGGCGAAAATATCTCGGAAACCTACGAGACCGAGCTGGAAACCCTGGCCGCCTGGATGGAGGACGCGGAAACGCGGTCCGTCATCCTCGATCCGCTGGCGCGCACCATGGGATTCGCCTGGTTCCAGGAGCCGAACGGCAAGATCTGGTGGACGATGGTCACCGGGGCCTGAGCCCCGGCGATCCGCTCAGGGCAGGATGGAGATCGGCGTCCCGTCCTTCACCATCGCATAGATTTCCTCGATTTCTTCGTCGGTCACGGCGATGCAACCGGCCGTCCAGTCGAAAGGCGCGTCGGGCTTGTAGGTCTTGCCGCGCCCGTGGATGAAGATGTCGCCGCCCGGCGCGAACCCCATCAGGTCAGCGCGCTTGCGGTCGGCGAGGTTGGGATAGGACACGCCGATGGACAGGTGGAACTGGCTTTTCGGATTGCGGCGGTCGATCATGTAGGTGCCTTCGGGCGTGCGGCCGTCGCCCTCGCGGTACTTGTGCCCCTCGGGCGCAAAGCCGAGCCCGGCCTTGTAGGCCTTGAGGACGCGGTCGTGATGCCAGAGCTGCACCTGCCGCGCGCTTTTCAGCACGACGACACGGGTCACCTCGGGGCCGTTATAGGTCTGGAACTTGTTCGAGCCGCAGGACGCGAGCACGGACAGGCTGAGAAGGACAAGGATCGCACGAAGGAATGTCATGGGGGCTGCCGACCTCGGGGGGTATTTTTCGCCGACCATACAGCGAATCGCCGCCCCGTGGAATAGCGTCCGCGCCTATCGGCTGAAGGCCGCGGCAATTTCGACATGGGGCGACCAGCGGAACTGATCGACCACCCGGACCCAATCCAGCGCGAACCCCGCCCCCGCCAGGATCCGCGCGTCGCGGGCGAAACTGACCGGGTTGCAGGACACCGAGGCCACGACGGACAGGCCCGAGCGGGCGATCTCGGTCACCTGCGCCTCGGCCCCCGCGCGGGGCGGGTCGATCACCGCCGCGTCGAAGCCGCCAAGCTCGAGCGCGGTCAGTGGGTCGCGGAACAGGTCGCGCCGCGCAACGGTCAGGGCGCGCAGGCCGGTGCCGCGCCGCCACGCGGCGCCGAGCGCCTCGAGCGCGGGCGCATCGCTTTCCACGGCGTGAACCTCGGCCCCCCGCGACAGCGGCAGCGCGAATGTCCCGCAGCCCGCAAACAGGTCGACCACCCGCCCGGCGGGGCCGATGGCCTTGGCCACGCTGGCGATGAGCGCGGATTGCCCCTCTTCGGTAGCCTGGAGGAACGCGCCCGGCGGCGGCGAGACCTCGACCCCGGCAAAGCGGATCACCGGGCGCCGCGCCTCGGCCACGGGCTCGCCCTCCCATGTCAGCCGGGCGAGGTCGTGCAGACCGGCAAGCTCGGCCAGCCGTTCCGATAGCGCCCGATCGAGCGGTTTGCCCCCTTCGGTGGCCACGTCCAGCCCCGATTCGCTGGCGGTGACGCGCAGCGTCATCTCGTGCTTGCGCGATCCCCCGGCGGCGACGAGCGCCTCGAGCGCGGGCAACCCGGCAAGGATCGGCGGGGCCAGCACGTGACAGTCGGGCACCGCGACGATCTGGTCCGAGCCGCGCCGGTGCAGCCCCACCAGCGCGCCCGCCTTTGTCCGCCGCCCCGACAAAGCGGCGCGGCGGCGCGTGTTCGGCGACGAGGTGGCGATGCCCACGACCGGCGCATCCAGCCCCTGCGCGCGCAGCGCCTCGGTCACGATGCCGGTCTTCCACGCCGCGACAAAGGGGTCGGCCGCGTGCATGACCGCGCAACCGCCGCAGGTCAAGTAATGGCGGCACCGGGGGCGCACCCGCTCGGCCGAAGGGGCGAGGATGCGCGGCGCGGGCATGCGCCCCTCTTCCACGGTGCCTTCGACCTCTTCGCCCGGCAGCGTACGCGGAACGAAGACCGGGCCGGGCGCGATGCCGTCGCCGCGATGGCCCAGCCGCTCGATCACCAGCCGTTCGGCTGTCATTCGGCCGCGTCCTCGTAGCCGATGAACCCGCCCGACTGGCGTTTCCAGTAGCGCGCATAGGTGCCGCGCTGGCGCAAAAGCTCGGAATGGGTGCCCTGCTCGACGATGCGGCCCGCCTCGATCACCACGATCCGGTCCATCCGCGCGATGGTCGAGAGTCGATGCGCGATGGCCATGACGGTCTTGCCCTCCATCACGCGGTCGAGCGCGGACTGGATGCTGGCCTCCACCTCGCTGTCGAGCGCGCTGGTCGCCTCGTCCAGAACGAGGATCGGCGCGTCCTTGAGAAAGGCGCGGGCCAGCGCGATCCGCTGCCGCTGCCCGCCCGAAAGCTTGACGCCACGCTCGCCCAGATGCGCGTCATAGCCCTTGCGCCCCCGGAAATCCTCGAGCTCCATGATGAACTCATGCGCCTCGGCCTGCTCGGCGGCGGCGATCACCTCGGCCTCGGTCGCGTCGGGGCGTCCATAGAGGATGTTGTCACGGGCCGAGCGGTTGAACATCGCGGTTTCCTGCGTGACCATCCCGATCTGGCGGCGCAGGCTTTCCTGCGTGATCTCGCGGATATCGCGCCCGGCGACGGTGATGCGCCCCGTTTCGACATCGTAGAGCCGCAAGAGCAGCGCGACGAGCGTCGACTTGCCCGCGCCCGAGGCGCCGACGATCCCGAGTTTCTCGCCCTCGCCGATATGCAGGTCGATATCGCGTACGCCGCCGACATCGCGCCCATAGGCGAACGTCACCCCCTCGAAACGCACGCCGCCCGCCGCCTCGAGCGGTTTCGCATCGGGCGAATCGCCCAGCGTATGCGGCGGCGTCAGGGTGCGCATCCCGTCCTCGACCTCGCCGACATTGGCGTAGATCGCCATCAGCGTGAACGACACCCAGCCCGTCATCTGCGCGATGCGGATGGCGATGGCGCCCGCGGCGGTGATGTCGCCGGCGCTGGCGGCGCCCTCGCTCCACAGCCACAGCGTGCCCCCGACCAGCACCACCGGCAGGATGCCCGCCAGCGTCATCAGCGAAAACCGGAACCCCGCCGAGAGAACGCCGTAATCGACGATGGCCTCGCGGAACGAGGTGATCGCGTTCAGCGCGGCGCGGTCCTCGTGATCGGCATGGGCGAACAGCTTGACCGTCTTGATGTTGGTGATCGTGTCCACGACCTGCCCCGACACCATCGCGCGTGTCGAGGCGCGCACCTTGGACCGCGCACGGATGCGCGGCACGAACCAGGTGATGAGCGCGATATAGCCCGCGACCCAGACCCCGAGGCCCAGCGCCATCCATCCGTTGATGGTGGTCAGCAGCAGCGCCGAGCCGATCAGGCTCGCCAGCGCGAAACAGACCACGTTGATGACCTCGGACGCGACATCGGTGATGGCGCGGGCGGTCTGCATCTGTTTCTGCGCGATCCGCCCGGCGAAATCGTCGTCGAAGAACGTGACCGACTGGCCCAGCGTCCAGCGATGCAGCCGTTGCAGCGCCATGGGATAGATGTTCGGCGCGACGACGATCGAGTTCGAGGCCGAGGACAGCCCGAACAGGATCGGGCGCAGCACGAGAAAGAACGCCGCCGTCCCGATCAAGAGCCCCGTGTTCTGCACGAAATAGGTGGCGAGCGCCCCGTCCACCGCGCTGTCGACCACCTTGCCCAGCAAGAGCGCGGTCACGACCTCGGCCGTTCCCGCCGCGGCCGACAGGAGCCCCGCGAGGATCATCCACGGCCAGCCGCCGCGCAGTGCCCAGCCCAGGAAACGCGCCAGCGTCTGCGGCGGGGGGCCTTCGGCGGGGCGGAAGGCGTCGATCGTGTTGGCGAGGCGGCGGATCACGATGCTTGCCTCGCGTCAAGGAAACCGCCCGACTGGCGCGACCACAGCCGGGCATAAAGCCCGCCCCGCGCCAGCAGCGCGTCATGCGTCCCGTCCTCGACGATCCGGCCGTCCTCCATGACGACGATCCGGTCCATCTGCGCGATGGTGGACAGGCGGTGCGCGACCGCCAGCACCGTCTTGCCGCGCATCACCCCGTAAAGCGTAGCCTGGATGCTGGCCTCCACCTCGCTGTCGAGCGCGCTTGTCGCCTCGTCCAGAACGAGGATCGGCGCGTCCTTGAGGATGACGCGAGCGAGCGCGATCCGCTGCCGCTGACCGCCCGAAAGCTTGACGCCCCGCTCGCCCACCTGCGCGTCATAGCCGGTGCGCCCCTCCGCGTCCTGAAGCGTGAGGATGAAATCATGCGCCTCGGCGCGGCGGGCGGCCTCGATCATGCGGGCCTCGCTTGCCTCGGGCCGGCCATAAAGGATGTTGTCGCGCACCGAGCGGTGCAGCAGCGACGCATCCTGGCTGACCATGCCGATATGCCGCCTGAGCGAGCTTTGCGTGACCTGCCCGATATCCTGCCCGTCGATCTCGACCCGGCCGGACTCAGGGTCGTGGAACCGCAGGAGCAGCTTGATCAGAGATGTCTTGCCCGCCCCCGAGGGACCGACGAGCCCGATCTTTTCGCCCGGCGCGATCTCGAGGCTCAGCCGGTCAAGCCCGCCCTGCCCCTTGCCGTAATGGTGGCTCACCTCGCGGAACGCGATGGCCCCCCGGTCGAGCCGCAGCGGCCCCGCACCCGGCCGGTCGGTCAGGGTCAGCGGCTGGGCGATGGTCTCCATCCCCTCGGACACGACACCGAGGTTCTGGAAGAAGTTGCTCAACGCCCACATGATCCAACCGGTCATGGAGTTCAGCCGCAGCACGAGCGCCGTGGCCGCCGCGACGACCCCGACGCTGGCCGAGCCGGCCTGCCACAGCGCGATGGCCCAGCCGACCACCCCCACGACGAGCAGCCCGTTGAGGAAGGTCAGGCTGATATCCATGATGGAATAAAGCCGCATCTCGCGGATGAAGGTCTGGCGTGCATTCTCGATCGCCTCGCGCCCGAAGGCGAGTTCGCGGTCGTGATGGGCGAACAGCTTGACCGACTGGATGTTGGAATAGCTGTCCACCACGCGGCCGGTGACTTCGGACCGGGCATCCGAAGACGCCTTGGAGGCCGGGCCGATCACGCGCACGACCCAGCGCACGAGCCCGCCATACAGCACCAGCCAGAGCGCCATGGGAATCGCGAGCCGCGGGTCGGCCTGCCCCAGCAGGATCAGCGCGCCCGCGATATAGGCCACCGAATAGGTGATCGCGTCGAAGACCTGGAACGCCGCCTCGCCCGCGGCGGGCGGGGTCTGCATGATGCGGTTGGCGATGCGCCCGGCGAAATCGTTCTCGAACCAGCCGACGGACTGGCGCAGGACATGCGAATGCGCCCGCCAGCGGAATATCGTCCCGAGGTTGGGCAACAGCGCGTTGTTGAGCAGCATCACGTTCACCGCCTGCACCGCCGGGCGCAGCAGCAGAATGGCCGCGGCGGCGAGGAACAGTTCAAGCCCGTGGCGCGACCAGAGCGCGGCGCGCCCCGCCTCGGTCAGCAGATCGACCACGCGGCCGGTATAGGCGATCAACGCCAGTTCGATCACCGCGACGGCGACCGAGGACAGGGCCGCCCAGGCAAAGAGGCGCCGGAACGGAACGGTATAGCTCATCAGAAAGGGCCACAGCCGCCGGGGCGGTGCGTCATCGGCCTCATACGGCGTATAAGGATCTACCAGGCGTTCAAAGAAGCGAAACATCGGGGCCCTTCCGGCTGAACCCCTGATCTAGTCGTTTGCGCCGGGAATGGAACCGACCGCCCCGATCAGGCCCGCGCGAGCAGCGCTTTGCGGTCGAGCGTGAAATCCGACGCGATCCATTCGGACTGGAGCGCGCGCAGGCGCTTGCCCACGTCGGCACCCTGATATGCGGCCAGATCGCCCCCGCCGATCGGAAACTCCGCCGCCGCCCCCCGCGCGATCCGCGCGCCCAGATCCGCGTCGAGCGGCTGGCCCATGACCGCCGCGCGCAGCAGGGCGACGTCCCACGCCGTGCCGGCGCAGTGGCGCCAGGCGATCTCGGCCGGGCCGGCGCTGCCTTCGACCCCGGCGCGCAAGACATTCAACCGACGCGCATCGGCCCGCGACAGGCGCAGGGCGGATCTGACGTTCTGCCCGCCGATCGCGGCAAGACGGCGCAGCGCATCGGGCGCGACCCCGGCCTCGCCCTCGAGATGCACGAGCGGCGCAAGCGCGGTCCAGCCGGCACCGGGCAGACAGCGCATCAGGATGCCCGCCTGGCCCATGGTTGCAACCGCCGGCGCCGGATCGGGCGCGGACAGCAGCTTGAGCATCTCGGCACCGATACGCTCGCGCGCGATCCGCTCGAGCCCCTCGGCCAGCTCGGCCGACGCCGCCAGCCCCTCGGGGTCGATCCCCCCGCCGGGCGCGCCGAACCAGGCGTGAAACCGGAAAAAGCGTAGGATGCGCAGGTAATCCTCGACGATCCGCTCATGCGGGTCGCCGACGAACCGCACCCGCCGCGCAACGAGATCGTCCCACCCGCCCAGCGGATCGACCACGGTGCCGTCGGCCTCGGCGTAGAGCGCGTTCATCGTGAGGTCGCGTCGCATCGCGTCGTCCTCGATCCGGGTCGAAAAGGCCACGACGGCCCGCCGCCCGTCGGTTTCGACGTCGCGACGAAAGGTCGTGACCTCGACCGGGGTATCGCCGGCCAGAACGGTGACGGTGCCGTGGTCGATCCCCGTTGGCACGGTGCGGAACCCGGCGGCGGCGGCGATGCGCATCACCTCGGGCGGCAGCGCGTCGGTCGAGGCGTCGATATCGGCGACGGGTCGACCCAGCGCGGCGTCGCGCACGCATCCCCCGACATAGAGCCCGCGATAGCCCTCGGCGCGCAGCGCGGCCAGCAGCGCCCGCGGGCCGGGCGCGTCGAGCCACGCACCGCCCACCCTCATCGCGCCAACCGTTCGGCCAGGCCCCGCAGGACGCGGGCGGTGGCGCCCCAGACATAGTGGGGCCCGACCGGAACGGTGTAATACCGCCGCTCGACCCCACGCCACTGCCGCGCCTGTATGTCGAAGCCCGCCGGATCGGCGACGCGCGCAAAAGGCACGCGGAACACCTCGGCCACCTCGCCCGGTTCGGGCACCGGGCGGAACGGCGCCGTGACGAGCGCGATGACCGGCGTCATCACGTATCCCGTCACGGTCACATGCGCGGGCAGCGTGCCCAGCACCTCGAGCGCGTCGGGCGGCAGCGCGATCTCTTCGTGTGCCTCGCGCAGCGCCGTGGCGGTGATGTCGGCATCGCCCGCATCCATCCGCCCGCCCGGAAAGGCGATCTGGCCGGGATGCTGCGACAGGTGCGACGCCCGCTTGGTCAGCCAGAGCGCGCCGGTTTCGGCGTCGAAGGCGGCGAGCACACCGGCCTGTCGCAGCACCCCGCCCGCCGGACGCCTATCGTCGTTCAGATCGGAATCCGACGTCCCCGTACCCGGCGCCGCGATGGCCCCGAGCAGCCTGTCGCGCAGGTCAGCCGTCATTGCCCGACGCGGCCCCGGCCTCGGCTTCGGCCTCGAACCCCAGGGTGCGGGGATCGAACTCGTAATGCGCGCCGCAGAACTGGCAATCGGCCGTCACCTTGCCGTCCTCGGTCGTCATGTGGGCGATGTCCTTTTGCGAATAGATCGACAGCGAGGTGCGCACCCGGTCGGCCGAGCAGGTGCAGCCGAAACTGACCGGCTGGGCGTCGAAGACGCGGGGCCGTTCCTCGTGGAACAGACGCACCAGCAGGTCGGTGGGTTGGACATGGGGGCCGGCAAGCTCGGTTTCCTCGACCGTATCGAGCAGCAGATTCGCGCGGGCCCAGTCCTCGGCCTCGTCGCCCGACAGCATGTCGTCGGCCTCGAGCAGCCCCTCGGCCCCCGATGCGCCCGCATCCGCCCGCAGCGGCGATGCCTTGGGCATGTGCTGCAGCATCACGCCGCCGCCCCGCCAGCCCGGCTCGGCGCCCGGCTCGTGCGACTGCCCGAAGGTCAGGGCGAACCGGGTCGGCAACTGTTCGGACTGGGCGAAATAGGTCTCGGCACAAGAAGCGAGCGATCCGCCCGCCAGCGGCGTGATCCCCGAATAGGGCGTCATCCCGTCGCCCTGATCGAGCAAGAGCGCGAAATATCCCTTGCCGATCTGGCCGAACGCATCCTCGCCCCGGCGCAGCGTGTCACCATCAAAGCTGGCATAGGCGCGGATCTGTGCCGGGCTGCCATCCTTGCCGGGTGCGAAATAATCGGTCGCGATCAGCCGCACCGGGCCGTCGCCGCGCACCTGCAGCGACAGCTTCCAGCGGAGCTTGATGGTCTGCCCGATCAGCGCGGTCAAAAGAACCGTCTCGGCGACCAGCGCCTCGATCTCGGCGGGGTAGTCGTGCTGGGACAGAACCGCGCGCAGCACCCCGTCGAGTCGCGCGACGCGGCCGCGGATATCGGATCGGTCGAGCTGAAACGGCAGGACGGTATCGTCCCAGGCGATGGTCGGACCTAGGGTCATGGGCTACCTTGGGTGTCGGAGATTGACATGAGCGTCCTATATAGTCGGAGAAGTCCTGCCTTGAACCCCCGCCTCGGCCGCCCGTGATCCGTCGTTACGGCCCCCCTCCGCTGCGCGATATCCGCTATCCGGCGCGCCCCGGCGCCTATGGCGTGGTGGTGCGTGGCGGCTCCATCCTGCTGACCTTCACGCGCAGCCCGGCGCCCGAGCTGCAGCTTCCCGGCGGGGGGATCGACGCGGGCGAAGGGGTTTTGACCGCGCTTCACCGCGAAGTGTACGAAGAGACCGGCTGGCGGATCGCGCCGCGCCGCCGCCTCGGGGCCTTTCGGCGGTTCGTCTTCATGCCCGATTACGACCGCTGGGCCGAAAAGATCTGCCATGTCTACCTTGCCCACCCGGTCCGGCGGCTCGGCCCGCCGACCGAGCCCGCGCACGAGGCCGTGTGGCTGCCGCTGGCCGAGGCCGCGCCGCGGCTGGGCAACGAAGGCGACGCGGCGATGGTGGCGCGCGTCGCGCAGCAGCTCAGCCGTCGCGGGTGAGCAGAACGGCCGAGATGTCGTCGGGCATCTCGGCATCGTCGATCCGGGCGCTCACCTCCCATTTCAGGGCCTCGAGCAGGCTCGGCCCGTCGGCATGGCGGTGCCGCTCGAGGATCGCGGCGAACCCGTCCTCGCCCAGCATGGCCCCGTCCTGGCCCATCAACTCGGTGAACCCGTCCGAATGGATCAAGAGACGGTCGCCGGGGCCGAGCGTCAGCGGCACCGCCTCGTAACCGGCGCCCTCGAGCAGCCCCACCGGCAGACCGCCATCGCCTACCGGCTCGATCCCGCCGTTCCTGCGCAGCACGAAAGGGCGCGGATGCCCGGCCAGACAGATCGCCCCCCGCCCCGTCGCGGCGTCGATCCGAGCCAGCGCAAGCGTCGCGTAATGGTCGCTCGCGATCTCGGTCAGGATCAGCGCGTTCAGGTCGGCCGCGACGGCATCGGGCGCGCGCAGGCGGGGGTCGTCGCCCAGTCGGCAGACGGCGACGGTGCGATCCGATTGCGCGCCGCCGAACCACGTGGCGAGCCGCGCCGTGACCAGCGCCGAGGCGATCCCGTGGCCCGAGACGTCGATGCCATAGACACAGATCTCGGCATCGCCCAGCGCCAGCGCCCCCACGAGATCGCCGCCGACATGGCCGGCCGATTGCAGCATGAAATCGGCGCGCAGCCCCCCGCAGAACCGTGGCCCCTGCGGGATCAGCGACATCTGAAGGCGCCGCGCCTCGCACAGGTCGCGGTCGAGCGCGGCGTGCAGCGCGCGCATCGAGGCCAGCGTTTCGTTGACGAGGCGGTTCTTGGCGGCAAGCTCGCGCTCCACCCCCAGCAGCCTTATGCCCGCGCCGAGCCGCGCACGCAGCTCGTCGAACGAGACCGGCTTGGACAGGAAATCGTCGGCCCCGCGATTGAGCGCCTCGGCCGCGTCCTGCGTCTCGACCTTGGAGGTCAGCACGATGAAATAGACGTAGCCCGCCCCGAACTCGGCCCGGATCGCGTCGCAAAGGTCGAGCCCGCTCGCGCCGGGCATCATCCAGTCGCTGATGACGATATCGGGCGCGCGGTTGCGGCACAGCGCAAGCGCCGCCTCGGCGCTGTCGGCCTCGCGGATATCGCGACCCAGCCGCGCGACGGCCGCGCGCAACAGCTTGCGCTGCGCCGCGCTGTCGTCGACCAGCAGGATCGCCGGGCCGGTATCGCCGCACGCCATGGCGGCGGGTCTGTCCTCCATACCTCTCCCCTCGTCATTTCGGCGAGATTTTCACGCCCGCGTGAACGTAACGTTAAGCGCAGCATGGTTTGGTCGGAGGGCAGAACGGGACCGACGACGATGCTCATAGACGAATCGCGACTTTCCACCCTCATCTCGGATGTGGGGGCCGATTCCCTGGGTGAGCTGCTCGATATCTTCGAACGCGAAACGGGGCAGAAGATCGCGTCGCTTGCCGCCTGCCCGCCCGAACGGCTGTCGGCGGCCTATCACTTCGTCAAGGGCAGCGCGCAGAACCTCGGGCTGGCCGAGCTTGCCGCGCTGTGTCGGCAGGCCGAACACGATGCCGCGCGGGGCGTGATCCCCGATGCCGCGCGGGTGCGCGACTGCTTTCACGCCTCGTTCGCGGCGCTCAGGGCGCGCTGCGACTAGACCAGGAACTCGGCCAGGGTGCGGTCGTCGGTGATGTCGCGCCAGACCAGCCCGGCCTGCGACATGCGCGCGAAAAGCGCGTCGAAATTGCCGGCGCGGTCGGTCTCGATCCCGATCAGCACCGATCCGAAGTTGCGGGCGCTTTTCTTGAGATACTCGAACCGCGCGATATCGTCATGCGGCCCCAGCATCCCCAGGAAATCCTTGAGCGCGCCGGGTCGCTGCGGCAGGCGCAGCACGAAATACTTCTTCAGCCCGGCATGGCGCTGGGCGCGTTCCTTGACCTCGGGCAGCCGCTCGAAATCGAAATTGCCCCCCGAGGTGACGCAGACGACGGTTTGCCCGGCGATCTGCGGCGCAAGCTCGGGCAGCACGTCGAGCGACAGCGCCCCCGCGGGCTCGAGCACGATTCCCTCGACGTTGAGCATGTCGAGCATGGTGGTGCAGATCCGGTCCTCGGGGGCGAGCAGGACGTCGCCCGCGTCGACGGTGCGCAGGATCTCGAAATTGCGCGCCCCGATCCGCGCGACCGATGCCCCGTCGACGAAGGAATCGACCGGGTGGACCGTGGCGGGCGCGCCCTGCCGCAACGCTTCGGTCAGGGATGGCCCGCCCGTCGGCTCGACCAGGGTGAAACGCGTCTCGGGCGACAGCGCGCCGAACAGGCGCACCATCCCCGCCGACAAGCCACCGCCGCCCACGGGCAGGATCACGCGGTCGGGCGGGGTCTCGATCTGATCGAGGATCTCGATCCCGACAGAGGCCTGCCCCTCGATCACCTGCGCATCGTCGAACGGGGCGAGGAAATGCCCGCCCCTCTCGGCGCAGAACGCCTGCGCGACCTTGAGCGTCTCGTCGAAATAGTCGCCAACAAGCTCGATCTCGACATGCTCGCCGCCAAAGGCACGGGTCTTGTCGATCTTTTGCGCGGGCGTCGTGACGGGCATGAACACCACGCCCTGCACGCCGAAATGTGCGCAGTTGAACGCCACCCCCTGCGCATGGTTGCCCGCGCTTGCGCAGACGAAAAGCCGCTGGTCCGGGTCGGCGGCGCGCGCGGTCTGCATCGCGTTGAACGCGCCGCGGATCTTGTACGAGCGCACCGGCGACAGGTCTTCGCGCTTGAGCCAGATATCGGCGCCGTATTTCGCCGACAGGTAGGCGTTGCGTTGCAGCGGCGTCGGCGGGAACAGCGCGCGCAGGCGATCCGTGACGGCACGGGCGGTATCGGCAAAGGCGGTCATGGCATCGACATGACGGCTTGTCCGCGCCGGCGCAAGCGCGCGCCCCGCCCCCCGCACGCGCTTGTCGCACCGCGCCGAACTGGATAAGCCCGCCCTCGTCCGCCATCTGCCCGCAAGGAGGCCCCCCATGACCGCGCCGAAGAAAGTCGTTCTCGCCTATTCCGGCGGCCTCGATACCTCGATCATCCTGAAATGGCTGCAGACCGAGTATGGCTGCGAGGTCGTGACCTTCACCGCCGACCTGGGCCAGGGCGAAGAACTCGAGCCCGCCCGCCGCAAGGCCGAGCAGATGGGCGCCACCGCCATCTATATCGAGGATCTGCGCGAGGAATTCGTGCGCGATTTCGTCTTTCCGATGTTCCGCGCCAACGCGGTCTATGAAGGGCTCTACCTGCTGGGCACGTCGATCGCGCGGCCGCTGATCTCGAAACGGCTGGTCGAGATCGCCGAGGCCGAGGGTGCCGATGCCGTGGCCCACGGCGCCACCGGCAAGGGCAACGACCAGGTGCGGTTCGAACTGGCCGCCTATGCGCTTAACCCCGACATCAAGGTGATCGCGCCCTGGCGCGAATGGGATCTGACGAGCCGGACCAAGCTGCTCGACTTCGCCGAAAAGAACCAGATCCCCATCGCCAAGGACAAGCGCGGTGAGGCGCCGTTCAGCGTCGACGCGAACCTCCTGCACACCTCGTCCGAGGGCAAGGTGCTCGAGGATCCGGCGCAGGAGGCGCCCGATTACGTCTATCAGCGCACCGTGAACCCCGAAGACGCCCCCGACACGCCGCAATTCGTCGAGATCGGGTTCGAGCGTGGCGACGCGGTCAGCATCGACGGCACCGCGATGTCGCCCGCCGCGCTGCTGGGTCGGCTGAACGAGCTTGGCGGCGCGCACGGGATCGGGCGGCTCGACCTGGTCGAGGGCCGGTTCGTCGGCATGAAATCGCGCGGCATCTACGAGACCCCCGGCGGCACCATCCTGCTCGAGGCGCATCGCGGGATCGAACAGATCACGCTCGACCGCGGGCAGGCGCATCTCAAGGACGAGCTGATGCCGCGCTATGCCGAATTGATCTACAACGGCTTCTGGTTCTCGCCCGAACGCGAGATGCTGCAGGCCGCCATCGATCACAGCCAGCAGCATGTGACCGGCACCGTCAGGCTCAAGCTGTTCAAGGGCCAGGCCAGCACGGTCGGCCGCTGGTCGGATCACTCGCTCTATTCCGAGGCGCATGTGACCTTCGAGGACGATGCCGGGGCCTATGACCAGAAGGACGCAGCGGGCTTCATCCAGCTCAACGCCCTGCGGCTCAAACTGCTGGCCGCCCGCAAGCGCCGCCTGGGCCGGTAATCGGCAGGGGCGGCGCAGATCGGCGCCGCCCCGTCGTTTCGGCGGGCGCTCAGCCCTCCATCATGGTGGCGCTTGGGCCGGTCACGGACATGTAGGACGCATCGAGGTCCGACACCGACTGTGCGCCCGCCAGCAGCAGGTCCGAACGCAGCTCCGCCGCCAGCGCGTTCAGCACCGAGGCCACCCCCGGCGCGCCGCCCACGCCCAGCCCGTACATCACCGGCCGGCCGACGGCGACGCATGTGGCGCCCATCGCCAGCGCGCGGATCACGTCGCCGCCACGCCGGATGCCGCTGTCCATGATGATCGGCACCCGCCCGTTCACGGCCCGCGCCACGAGCGGCAAGGCGCTGATCGCGGCGGGAACGCCGTCGATCTGGCGCCCGCCATGGTTCGACACCTGGATCGCGTCGGCACCGGCGGCGATGATCGGGTCCACGTCCTCGGGCCGCAGGATGCCTTTGACGATCACCGGCAGGCCGCCCGTCTCCTCCTTGACGAGGCGGATGTCGTCGGGGGTCAGCGCGGCCTTCTGGTCGAGGAAGTTGCCGGTGCCGCCCTGCGCGGGGTCGTGGTTGCCAAACGCCATGTCGGGGCGGAACGGCATGCCCATGGCGCGGAACGCGTCGGGCGTGCCCGGCCCGAGCGCGTCAGCCGTCAGCACGATGGCGGTATAGCCCGCGTCGCGCGCGCGGCGCAGCACCGAGCGGGTCACGTCCTCGTCGGCGTTGAAGTAGATCTGGAACCACTTGGGCCCCGTGGTGGCCTGCGCGATCTCCTCGAGCGTGCGGTTGGACGCGCCCGACGAGCAATAGAGCGCGCCGGCCATGCCCGCGCCCCGCGCGGTGGCGACCTCGCCCTCTTCGTGGACCATGCGATGCGCGCCCATCGGCGCCACGAAAAAGGGGAAGGGCATCCGCTCGCCCAGTATCTCGACCGACAGGTCGAGATTGTCCGGGCTCACGCCGGTCAGGCGGTGGGTCATGATGCGGAAATCGTGCATCGCGCGCAGGTTTTCCTGCAACGTCCACTCGTCGCCCTTGGCGCCCGTGACAAAAACGTAGCCCGCCTCGGGCACCGCCTCGCGGAAAGGCGCCTCCAGCCGCGGCAGGCTGATGACGTCAAGCTCGGCATTGGCCGTCGAGGCGCCGTAATCCGACGACGCCGGCACCGGCGCCTCGGTCGCGGCCTCCGAAGGCGCGGCGTCGTCGGTCGCGGCGGTCTGTGCCAGCGCGGACCCCGCAAAGGGCATCGCGCCAAGGGCCGTCGCGGCACTGCCGAGGAAGGCTCTGCGATTAGTCATGTCATGTTCCTTTCGACTGGATGACGTCGGGATCGTCTTCATGGCATTCGGGCGACGCCCGGTGACGGCTTAGGGGTAATGCACGCCGCCGATGGCGCGGCGGGCCTTTCCCGGTCCTTCGGGCAGGGGGATGAACTCTTCTTCGTCGCCCGGCACGGTTTCGAACCTGCCGCGGAGCCATTCCTCCTTGGCCTGCTCGATCCGTTCGGGGCGCGACGAGACGAAGTTCCACCAGATCCAGCGGGGCCCCTCCATCGGCGCGCCGCCGAACAGCATGAAGCGCGCGTGATCGCCCGTCCCGTTCCCGCGCGCCGTGACGGTAATCTCGTCGCCCGGCCGCAGCACGAGAAGCTGGCCGGGGCCGAACGTGTCGCCCGAAATCTCGATCTCGCCATGGATGGTATAAAGCGCCCGCTCCTCGGTATTCGCGGCGATGGGCGCACGGGCGCCAGGCGCGAGCGTCACGTCCGCATAGAGCGTGTCCGACGACGTCTCGAGCGGCGAGGCCGCCCCGAAGGCCGACCCCGCAATCAGCCGCGCGCGCAGCCCCTCGGCCTCGACCACCGGCAGGTCGGCGCGGCCGTGATGCATGAAGGCGGGGTCGGATTCCTCGTCGCGCTCGGGCAGCGCCATCCAGGTCTGGATGCCGAACAGCCGCTGCCCGGTCGCCCTGCGTTCGGGGGCGGTACGCTCGGAATGGACGATGCCGCGCCCGGCCTTCATCCAGTTCACCGCGCCCGGCTCGATCGCCAGATCAGTGCCGAGGCTGTCGCGATGATGGATCTGCCCCTCGAACAGGTAGGTCAGCGTCGCGAGGTTGATATGGGGGTGCGGGCGCACGTCGATGCCCTGGTCGGTCAGGAACTCGGCGGGGCCCATCTGGTCGAAGAAGATGAACGGCCCGGCCATCTGGCGCTTGATGGACGGCAGCGCGCGGCGCACCTCCATCTCGCCCAGATCGACGGCACGGGGGACGATCAGCGTCTCGACGGCGTCGACGCTGTCGACGTCGCCGGGAACGGGATCGGGGCAAGGGCTCCAGCTCATGGGTCTTCCTTTCGTGGGTCAGGCGTCGTTGAGATGGCGGCGCAGCCAGGCGGCCTCGTCTGCGACGATGCCGTGCCCGGCGCCGGGAATGACGTGGGTCTCGACGTTCGCGCCCATGCCTGACAGCACTTCGGCGCTGCGCCGCACCCGCGCGAGCGGGATATGCGGGTCGCGTTCGTGGCACCCCAGCAGGACGGGCACGCCGTCCAGCCGCCCGTCATAGGCAAATGTCTTGTCGCTGTACCCGTAGAGCTCTTCGGACGCCCCTTTGCCCGCGTCGCCGGTGCCGACCAGCGCGCCCGACAGGCCCGCCACCGCGCGCAGGGGGCGGCCCAGCCGCGCCGCCGCCTCGACGGCGAGGCAGGCGCCCTGGCTGAAGCCGGTCAGCAAGATCCGTTCGGGGCCGAAACCCTCGGCCGCGAGATCGTCGAGCAGGGCCGTCACGACGCCGATCCCACTGCCGAGGCCCGGTTCGTTCGCGTCGATGGGTGCGAGGAACGAGGCCGGCCACCAGGATCGGCCCGCCGCCTCGGGGGCGAGGACCGCGACATCCGGCAGACCCAGGTGATCGGCCAGCCCGACCATGTCCTCGGGGCTGCCGCCGCGGCCATGAACCATGACCATCGCCAGCCGCGCCCGGTCGAGCGATGCGCCCGCCATGACCAGCCGCTGACCGCCATGCGGCCCATTTCCGCGTGTGCGCGGTGCGATCCCGCCCGTCATGCCGGCACCCTGATCGGGGGCAGGAGCTGCTCGATCCGGGCGCGATGCGCCTCGTATTTCTCGGGCAGCTTCAGCGCCTCGCCAAGATGCGCGGGATCCTCGTCGACGGCAAAGCCCGGCGGATCGGTGGCGATCTCGAACAGCACACCGCCCGGCGTGCGGAAATAGATCGCGTCGAAATACTGACGGTCGATCACGGGAGTGACCTGCATCCCGGCTGCGGACAGGCGTTCCTGCCATTCGACCTGTTCGGCCCCGTCGCGCGCGCGAAAGGCGACGTGGTGAATGGTGCCCGCGCCCGGCCGCCCGATGGAAGCCGCATCCGAGGTCATCAGGTCCACCGCCGAGCCCCGCTCGGGATCGGTCGAGCGGTAGCGCACCCGCGTCTCGGTCCCGCCGGTCCCGCCGGTGCCGCCGGTCGCGGCATCCTCGTCCGCCTCGCGGGCATAGCCCATCGCCTCGAGGACACGGGCCGTCGGGGCGATATCGTCGAGCCAGAGCGTGACCGAGTGGAACCCCTCGTCCTTCGCGCCGCCCTCGATCAGCTCGACGCGGAGCCCGTCGGGATCCGTCAACGCGATGGCTCTTTCGCCCAGTCGCTCGAACGGGCCTTCGAAATCCACCGCGGCTTCGGCCAGGGTCATCATGCGCGCGTCGAGATCCGGCACGGCATAAGCCACGGCCGACGCCATGCCGCTGCCCGCGCGACCGGGGCCCGCATCGGCAAAGGGAAAGAACGTCATGATCGACCCCGGCGCCGCCTCGGCATCGCCGTAATACAGATGGTAGGTGCCCGGATCGTCGAAATTTACCGTTCGCTTGACAAAGCGCTGGTCAAGCGTGCCGACCCAGAAATCGAGGTTGGACTGCGGCGGACCCGAGATCGCCGTGACGTGATGCAGGCCGGGAATGGCCGGGGGTGTACCTGTCGGCATCGCTGCCCTCCGTTCATGCGGCGCGCCCTGCGCGCCATGTTGCGTTTTGCCGTTGCCTGCCTAGCTAGAGCGTGAATTCCCAAGTGAAAGTCGTTACCGAATGGAAACTACCACCGATTTACGCGATCCGCTCGATCCGCCGGAGACGCCCCCCGCACCGTCCTGCCCCTCTGACGCGTTGCTGCGCGCGCTCTGGGGTCAGTGGAAATTGCATGTGATCTACACGCTGGGCGCGCATGGGCCGTCGCGTTTCGGCGTCCTGCGCCGGGCGATCCCGACCATTTCACCCAAGGTCCTGACACAGCGCCTGCGCGAACTGGAATCCGACGGCCTCGCGTGGCGCGAACAGGTCAACACCATTCCGCCACAGGTGACCTATGGCCTGACGCCCATCGGAGAGAGCGTTCACCGCGTGCTGAAAGAATTCGACCCCATCGCTGCCGCATGGGCGAAGGAAACCGGCCGGCCCCGCTGACCCGACCGAGCCGCGACGGCATTGGGCGGATCGCCGCGAGGAGGGGGGGTAGGGCCGAGCTGGGGCGAGAGACGGTTGCCGGGCGTGGCCTTACCGTGGAGAACGCCGTAGTTTTTCACCTAGTATCTATTAGGCACCCCATTACGACAGCGCCACACCTACCAATCAAAGATACAGACGGATTGTCTGATCGTTCACCGACAATCGGGGCCGCGGCGCAAGCTCGCAAAGCGGGCGATAGAGCACACCGCGTTCACCCCATTTTCACGTCTCACAGCGGACGCTGATCCGATGACCGACTTTCCGCCCACGGCACCCCGCTCGGCTGCCCCGACACAGCGCTCAGAGCTGCGCTGTTTCACATTGGCTACTCGGGGAAGGTCATGATAACCTTCATCGGCCAGCGATCTCTCGGATCGTTTATCTTAGGGTCAGGATGCATTGATTGTTGCTGTTCGGCGTGATTCACGGCCCGAAAAACGGAGCGGTGACATGGACGACCTCTACTGGCTGAGCGACGAGCAGATGGCCAAGCTTTCCCCTT
>NZ_SNAA01000012.1 GCF_004358695.1 Palleronia sediminis | reverse complement strand
TTATGACGTGTGACGACAAAATCCGCGCGGATTGCACCTTGCGCTCAGCCTAACTCATTGATTCTTCGTCTTGGCCGATGCGCAGCAGCCGAAAATCACCCCCGGAAGTGTCGAACTTCCGTGCACCCACCTCGAGCATATGCAACAACGCCGGATGCTCGGGCCGCACACCGTCGGCACTTTTACCGGGCCAGTCGAAGAGATCCTCGATCGACGTCATGTATTCTCGTCCCGCCATGAACAATTCCGATGCGACAACGCCGGAAAAGGGTTTGCGGCGTCTGCGCGAACGGTCAATCCCTATTTCATGCGTCCATGCCGTTGAACACCTCCGCGAACCTGGCGATGCTGGTTCCTGCATGTCAGCAGACCCGGAGTATCACGAATGGCCGTCCCCATCCCCGCCCTGTCTGCCGAGTATGACGGGATTTCGCCGTCCCTTGCGGGCGGTTCCGTCGCGGCCGGTGAGGGTGCCGCGGTTCTGGGGCGGGCGACCCTCGGGGCCGGGGCGCGGCTCGGGCCGTTCTCGGTGATCCGCGCCGACGGGCATTACGTCGAGATCGGAGAGGGGTTCCACCTCGGCGAACACGGCACGGTCCATATCGAGCACGAGATCTATCCAACCCATATCGGCCATCGCGTCACCGCCGGGGCTTTCGCCGTGATCCATGCCTGCGACGTGGGCGACGATTGCGTGATCGAACGGGGGGCGGTGATCCTCGACGGGGCGAAGATCGGATCGGGGGCGGTCATCACGGCCGGTTCGGTCGTGTTTCCCCGCAAGGTGCTCGAGGGTGGCTGGATTTACGCGGGCGTCCCGGCGAGGCCGGTCGCCCCGGTTTCGGCGGCCGAGCGCGACAGCCACCGCGACCGCGTCCGCGCCGAGCGGCCCACGGGCCACGCGACCCGCAGGAGCGCGACCACCCTTGACGGTTTCGTTGCACCGACCGCGCGGGTCACGGGCGATGTCGTCACCGGCGACGGGGTTGGCATCTGGTATGGGTGTATCCTCGATGCGGGCGCGCATCGCATCGAGATCGGCGCGGGCACGAACATTCAGGACAACAGCATCCTGTCCTGCGGCACGGGCGATATCGTCATCGGCCCCGAGGTCACGGTCGGCCATAACGTGACCATGTCGGAATGCCGGATCGAGGCCAAAAGCCTGATCGGCATCGGGTCGATCCTCGCGCCCGGAACGGTCGTGGAAAGCGACGTGCTGCTCGCGGCCGGGGCGCATACCGAGCCGGGCCAGCGGATCACGGCCGAGCAGGTCTGGGCCGGACGGCCCGCGCGGCCGATAGCCGAGATGGACGAGCGCAAGCGCCGCATCCTGAGCGCGACGCCCCCCACCTACCGGGCCTATGCGGCCAGTTTCCAATCGGTGACGCACAGGCCGCTGGCGGGGTGATCCGCCATGGCGCGGGGCCTCAGCGGGTCCGGTCGAGGATCAGCGTCGCGGTGTCGAAATCGGTGGCGAGCGCCGTCAGAAGCCCCCCGACCAGCGCGCCCTGGATCGGTTTCGCCTTGTCCAGCCCCGCCGCGACGCCGAAACGGTGGGGAATCCTGCGCAGATCGTCCAGCGTGATCGCCAGCAGCCGGTCGTCATAGCCCTCGACCGTGATCGCCTGCCCCTCGATGTCGTACATGCGCCCGCCGATGATGCCCGCGACCCTGCGCTCGGTCAGGGTTTCCGAGGTGATCCCCCGCGCCAGGCCGCTGGCAAAGAACGGGCTGTCGGGGCTGGTCGAGCAGATCCCGAACAGCGCCGCGTCGAGATTGAGCAGCGCGTCGAACTGCTCGGCGACGATGGGCTCTTTCACGAGCTGGTCGAACAGCTCTTTCGACGAGACGACGCCGGGCGCGGGAAACTGCATCACATCCGCGCCCAGCTTGTGCGCGATGTGGCTGTTGCAGGCATCGGCCAGCTTCCAGAGCTGGGTCCGGGCGATCCCGACCATCTGGCAAACGCGTTCTATCCTGGTGTCTGTCGGCTCGAGCAGATCGCCCAGCTCGAGCACCGTCTGCCCCCAGGATATGCCCAGCGTCCGGCATTCGCCCAGCGCGCCGGCCAGGTGAAAGGCGCCTGCGCTGGCCACGCGGGCGCGGACCTCGGCCGGGGCGCCCGCGCTCGGCACGACGAGCACGTCCTTGAGGCCGAACCGTTCCTTGAGCGCTTCGGCCACCTGCATCTGCGCGAACACGTCGGTGTCGAAGGTGATGCGATAGACCCCGGCATGTTTCGCCGCCGCCAGCAGGTTCGAGACCGTGGCGCGCGACACGCCCATCCGCTCGGCAATCTGGTGCTGCGCGAGCCCGTCGCGGAAATAGAGCCACGCGGCCATGACGGTCGGGTTGTAATGCGACAGGTCGTCCTGCCCGTCGGTGCGGTTCACGCGGTTACGCTGGGCCATGTGGCGGCAATCCCCGGATGGTGGCGGTGCGCTCAGCCGTCGAGAACGGTGGCCGAGGCGCGGAACGCTTCGAGATGGGCAAGATCGACGATTCCCGCGTCCGATCCAAGCCCCGTCGCCACCAGCGCCGCGGCGGCCGTGCCGCGCGAACAGGCCTCGAGCGGCGAAAGCCCGTCGATCAGCCCCGAGACGAACCCCGCGCAATAGGCGTCGCCGCAGCCGGTCGTGTCGACCACGTTGACCTTGAGCGCGGGGATGCGGTGGCGTTCGGACCGCGTGGCATAGAACGACCCCCGCGCGCCCCATTTAAAGATGCAGGCCCCCGCGCCGCGTTCGAGAAAGAAATCGGCGATCCGGTCGGGGTCGTCCTCGCCGCAGATCTCGGCGGCTTCCTCCATCGCGGGCATGAAATAGTCGATATTGGGCAGGTAGCTTTCCAGGTCGGTCAGAACGTCGGCGCCGGGGGCCAGCAGGTCATAGGTGGTCGTCGCGCCGTTCTGCTTGGCGGCTTTCAGCAGGTTCGCGGTCGGCGGCCCGTCGAAATCGCGCAACAGCCCGTTGCCGCCGACATGCACGATCTCGCAGCCGGCGATCTGCAAGGCGACGCTGTCGGTCATGGTGAACCTGTCCGAGGCGCCGCGCTGGTGCAGCGCGGGCCGGTCGCCATTGGGGCGCACGTTGAGGATTGTGGCCGAGGTCGGCACCCCCGCGACGGTCTGCATGGCCGAGATGTCGACGCCGAACCCTTCGAGCGTGTTCAGCACGAACCGGCCCTTTTCGTCGTCGCCCACCGCGCCGACCAGCATACTGGGCACGCCGAGCTTGGCCATGTCGATGACGGTGCCCGCGGCCGTGCCCGCCACGGTCAGGCGGATCTCGTCGATGAAGGCGAGCCCCCCGCCCTCGGGGATACGCTCGACCGGCCGGCCCAGAATATCGAGTATCGTCAACCCCACACAGGCAACCCTGGCACCCATATCGTCCTCTCCTCGCAATGGCCCCGCCTGACCGGGACCGGGTTCGTGCCGCGCCGGAACCGGCGCGGTCGGTGAATATCCTCAGGACTATTCACCTCTTGCTGACCGATGTCACTACAAAATGGAATTTGACAAGCCATGCACCGCCCGGCAATCATGACCGCGAAGTGATGACGGGAAAGGGGCACGCATGGCCTTCAAGAGCAGCGCCTGGACGCAGTCCGGGGCCGAGGCGGCAATCGCGCAATTCGGCCAGGCGCCCGGCGGAGTCGACGTGGCGCTCAGGGTCTATTCGACCCGCCTGCTGGGACAGGACCCGTCGCTGGTGCTGCATGGCGGCGGCAATACCTCGGTCAAGACGCAGGTGGCCGATTTCGACGGCCAGCCGGTCGACGTGCTCTGCGTAAAGGGATCGGGCTGGGACATGGCCAGCATCGAGCCGCCCGGCCTGCCCGCCGTGCGGATCGACGCGCTGCTCAAGATCGCGGCGATGCCGTCGCTGACCGACGAGGATCTCGTGATGCTCCAGCGGCGCGCGCTGATGGATCCGGGTGCGCCCAACCCCTCGATCGAGGCGGTGCTCCACGCCATCGTTCCCGAGAAATTCGTCGACCATTCCCATGCCAACGCGCTGATCTCGCTCACCAACCAGCCGGATGGCGAGGCGATCGTGCGCGATCTCTTTCCCGACGCGGTGATCGTGCCCTATGTCATGCCGGGCTTTGCGCTTGCCCGCGACTGCCAGGACATCCTGCAGGGGCGGCGGATCGAGCACGGGATGATCCTTCTCAAGCACGGGCTGTTCACCGCCGCCGACGACGCGCGCGACAGCTACGAGGCGCATATCGCGATGATCGACCGCTGCATGGCGCGGATCGAGAACGGCCCCGCCCGCCCGTTCGGGGCCGCCACGCTGCCCGGCGATGTCGCCCCCGTATCCGAGGTCGCCCCGATCCTGCGCGGCGCGCTGGCCCGTGGCGAAGGCGCGCCCACCTGGATCCTCGATCATCGCGCCACGGACGAGGTCATGGCCTTTTGCAACGGCGCGGAGCTGGCCGATTATGCCTGCCGCGGCAACGCGACGCCCGACCACTCCATCCGGATCAAGCGGTTCGGCGTCCCGCTGCCCGCGCCCTCGGCCGTCGACCTGGCCGGGTTCAAGGCGGAAACCGACAAGGCCGTGGCAGGGTTCGCCGCGGATTACGCCGCCTATTTCGAGCGGAACAACCCCCGCCACGGCGGCACGCTGACGATGCTCGATCCGGTGCCGCGCGTGGCCTACGTTCCGGGGGTGGGCCTGTTCGGCATCGGGCGCTCGGCCAAGGAGGCGGCGATCTGCGCCGATATCGCCGAAGCGACCGTGAACGCCATCACCAATGCCGAGCGCGTCGGCACATGGGCACCCCTGCCCGAAGAGGATATCTTTGACGTCGAATACTGGTCGCTCGAGCAGGCCAAGCTCGCCGGCGTGAAAGAGGCGCCGTTCTCGCGCCGCATCGTCGCGGTGACGGGCGCGGCCTCGGGGCTGGGGCTCGAGATCGCGCGCGGGTTCAGGGCGCGCGGGGCCGAGGTGGCGATCCTCGACCGCGATGCGGACGGCGCGGCCAGCGCGGCAGAGGGAATGGGCGCGCTGGCCGTAGGGTGCGACGTGACCGACCCCGCCTCGGTCGATGCGGCCTTTGCCCGGATCGCCGAGACCTATGGCGGGCTCGATATCCTCGTCTCGAACGCCGGCGTCGCCTTGCAGGGCGCCATGGCCGAGGTCGATCTCGAAACGGTCGACCGCTCGCTCGACGTGAACCTGATGGGCGCGCTTCATTCCGCGCGGGCCGCCGTCGCGATCATGCGCGCGCAGGGAACGGGCGGCGCGCTGCTTTTCAACGTCTCGAAACAGGCGCTGAATCCGGGGCAGGGTTTCGGACCCTACGGCATCTCGAAATCCGCGTTGCTGGCGCTGGTGCGGCAACTGGCCGTCGAACACGGGCCCGACGGCATCACCGCCAACGCGGTCAATGCCGACCGCATCCGCACGGGCCTTTTGAACGACGCGATGATCGCCGAGCGGGCGGCCGCCCGCGGCGTCGATGCAGACACCTACATGCGGGGCAACCTGCTGCACCGCGAGGTGCGCGCCTCGGACGTGGCCGATGCATTCGCCTATCTCGCCGCGGCGGACCGGACCACCGGCGCCATCGTCACGGTCGACGGCGGCAACACCGCCGCGATGGTGCGCTGAGCCATGCGGGGCCGGTCGCTCGATATCCAGATGGTGGGGTTGATCGCGGTCAACCTCGCCATCCTCGCGGCCGCGGGCCTCACCGTGGGCGAGCGGTTCCTGTCGCCCTTCAACCTGCAATCCATGGCCTCGCAGGTGCCCGAGATCGGGCTCCTGGCGATGGGTGTCATGCTTGCCATGATCGCGGGGCGCGGGGGGATCGACCTGTCGGGCATCGCGCTGGCCAACCTCGCGGGGATCTGCGCCTTTCTGATTCTCGGGCCCATCGCCGACAGCGGGATGAGCGGGCAGGTCTATCTGCTGGCGTTCGGGCTGCTGTCGCTGGGGGTCGGGCTGCTGGGCGGGGTGGTGAACGGTCTCATCATCGGGTTCGTCGGCGTCACCTCGATCATCGCGACACTCGGGACGCAGCTTTTGTTCACCGGGATCGCGGTCATCCTCACCGGCGGCTCGGCGCAGACGCTGGGCTATGTGCCCGCGCTGGACGATTTCGCCAATTCGCCGGTCCTGGGTCTGTCGCCGTCGGTCTGGATGTTCCTCGCCGTCGCCGCGGGGCTCGCGCTTTGGCTGCGGGCGACGAAATCGGGGCGGCTGCTGTTCCTGATGGGCAGCAACCACACCGCCGCGCGGTTCGCCGGGGTGCGCACCCGCTGGCTGCTGGTGCAGGTCTACATGCTCTCGGGCGCCTTTGCAGGGCTGGCCGGCGTGGTGATCGCCGCGCGCACCTCGTCGATGAAATGGGATTACGGCTCGTCCTATGTGCTGGTGGCCATCCTGATCGCAGTGATGGCCGGGGTCCGCCCCGAAGGCGGGTACGGCCGCGTCATCTGCGTCGTGCTGTCGGCGACGGCCCTGCAACTTCTGTCGAGCTATTTCAACTTCCTGGCCCTGTCGAACTTCGTGCGGGACCTGGCGTGGGGCGTGTTGCTCCTGGTGTTCCTGGCATTCTCGCGGGCGGATCTGTCGGCCTATTGGTCGACCGCGATCCGGCCCCGCAGCAAAGCGTGACCCGGCCGGGGGCCGTCGCCCCCGGTCGCCTCGACGGCTTGCCGCAAGGTCTCTCGGCAAAAGCCCCTGACGAAACCGAGACCACAGTGGAGGACACATGACCAAGCTCACCCAGAAACTGACCCGCGGAACCGCGATCGCGGCATTGGCCCTTGCGGCGCCCCTTGCCGTGCAGGCGCAGGACGCGAAGGACGTCGTGACCGTCGTCAAGATCACCGGCGAAAACTGGTTCACCCGGATGGAAGAAGGCGTCGATGCCTTCGACGCCGAGAACGAGGGCGTGAATGCCCGCCAGGTCGGCCCGGCGCAGGCCGATGCCGCCCAGCAGACCGCCATCGTGCAGGATCTCGTGGCGCAGGGCGTAGACGCGCTGGCCATCGTGCCGATGGACCCCTCGACCCTCGAGGGCGCGCTGCGCCGCGCCAAGGGGCAGGGCATCACCGTCATCACGCACGAAGCCGAGACGATGGTGAACACCGATATCGACCTCGAGGCCTTCGACAACACCGCCTTCGGCGAGCATCTCAACAAGAAGCTGGTCGAGTGCATGGGCGGCGAGGGCAAGTGGACCACCTTCGTCGGCTCGGTCGGCAGCCTGACCCACATGCAGTGGGCCGCCGGCGGCATCGCCAATGCCAAGGAGAACCATCCGGGGATGGAACTCGTATCGGAGAGCAACGAGTCCTTCAACGACCCCAACAAGGCCTACGAGGTCGCGCGCGAATTGCTGCGCACCTATCCCGACATCAAGGGCTTTCAGGGGGGATCGGCCATCGACGTGATCGGCATCGGCCGCGCCGTCGAAGAGGCGGACCTGCAGGACTCGACCTGCGTGGTCGGCATCGGCCTGCCGCAGGATTCGGGCCAGTATCTCGACACCGGGGCCATCGACGGCATCGCCTTCTGGGACCCCAAGGACGCGGGCTATGTCATGAACAAGCTCGCCGAAATGGCGATGAACGGCGAAGAAGTCAACGACGGCATGGACCTGGGCGTTCCGGGCTATGAATCGGTGTCGGTCACGCCGGGTGCGGGCGACGGGATCATCGTGCGCGGACAGGCCTGGGTCGATGTCGACGCGTCGAACTGGCAGGACTTCCCCTTCTGATCCGACCCGAACGACACGGGCAGCGGCGCCATTCGCGCGCCGCTGCCGCGTCTCCTGCCCGCCCGGACCCGAGGTTGACCGACCCGATGACACAGACCGACACCGACGCGCCCTTTCTCGAGACGCGCGCCCTGCACAAGCGCTATGGCGGGGTCCATGCCCTGCGCGGCGTCGATCTGACGATCCGCCGGGGGCGGTTCTATCACCTTCTGGGCGAAAACGGCTGCGGCAAGAGCACACTCATCAAGATCATCTCGGGCGCGCAATCGCCCAGCGAAGGCCGCGTGCAGATCGAGGGCGTGGAACAGCCCGCGACGCCAGACCCTATCGCCGCGCTCGCCGCCGGGATCGAGACGGTCTACCAGGACCTGTCGCTTTTGCCGAACCTCTCGGTCGAAGAGAATATCGGCCTGACCAGCCAGCTCGTCGCCTCGGGCGGGCGTCTGGCCGTGCGGCTGCGCCGGGGCGAGATGCGGGCGCTGGCCGCCCGCGCCGCGGCCGAGGTCGGGCTTCCGTCGGACCCGGCCTTCCTGCGCACCCATGTCGACCGCCTGCCCATCGCCACGCGGCAACTGATCTCGATCGCGCGCGCCGTGGCGGCCGAGGCGGGGCTTGTCATCATGGACGAGCCGACCACCGCCCTCACTCGCCGCGAGATCGCGCATCTGATCGGCGTGATCCGCAAGCTGCAGGCCCGCGGCACGGCGCTGCTTTTCGTCACCCACAAGCTCGACGAGGCCAAGGAGATCGGCGGCACCGGCATCGTCATGCGCGACGGGCAATTCGTGGCCGAGCTGGATATCGAGACCGCCGACCTGGCCGAAGTGGGCGAGCTGATGACGAACCGCCGGATCGACCAGGCCCGCTATCGCGCGGCCAGCCCCGCCGCGGCCGAGGTCGCGCGGCTGTCGGTCGACGGTCTGTCGCGCGCCGGCTCGTATCGCGACATCTCGTTCGACCTCGCCCCCGGCGAGATCCTCGGCATCACCGGGCTGCTGGATTCGGGTCGCAACCCGCTTGCGCTGGGGCTTGCCGGGCTGGCGCCGCCGGATGCCGGGCAGGTGCGGCTCGACGGGCGCACGGTCGACCTGTCCGACCCGTCGACCGGAATGGATCGCGGCATCGCCTATGTCCCCGAGGACCGGCTGGAGGAAGGGCTGTTCCTCGACAAGTCCATCACCGACAACATCGCGATGACGGTGTTCGACCGCCTGCGCGGCGCCCTCGGCATCGTCAGCATGGACCGCGCGCGCATCCTCGCCCGCGAGGTGGCCGACGATCTCAAGATCGTGGCCGAGGATGTGGATGCGCCGGTCGGATCGCTCTCGGGGGGCAACCAGCAGCGCGTTCTGATCGGGCGCTGGCTCGCCACGAAGCCCAGGGTCCTGATCCTGCACGGACCCACGGTCGGGGTCGATGTCGGGTCCAAGGACACGATCTTTCGCATCATCCAGCGACAGGCCGAGGCCGGCATGGGCGTCATCATCGTCAGCGACGACATTCCCGAACTCATACAGAATTGCGACCGGATCGCCGTCATGCGCGACGGGCGGATCGTCGAGACCTTCGACGGCGCCCGCGTCGATGCGGGACAGCTCTATGCCGCGATCGGCGGGATCCTGGAAACCGCGGAGACCGCCCCATGAGCGACACCGACCTGCAGCCGGCCATCGCCGACCGGCCGTCCCTTTCGCCCGGCAAGCGCATCGCAGACTGGATCCTCGCCAATCCGGCCGGGTTTCCGCTGGCGCTGCTGGCGCTGACCTGCCTCGTCGTCGGTGCGATCAACCCCGATTTCTGGCAGCTCGCCAACCTGTTCGACGTTCTGCGCGCCTCGGTGGTCGAGGGCCTGTTCGCGCTGGGCGTGTTGGTGGTGCTGGCGGCCGGCGGGCTCGACGTGTCGTTCTCGGCCATCGCCGCGCTGGTGATGTACACGGTGACGCTGATCGTCTCGACCCTGGTCCCCGGCCTCGGGATCCTGCCGATCCTTCTGGCCGGCCTTGCCGGTGGGGCCTTGCTCGGCGCTCTGAACGGGGTGCTCATCAACCTGCTCAAGGCTCCGGCGCTGATCGTGACCATCGCGACGCAATATGCCTTTCGCGGGTTCCTGCTGACCTTCGTGGGCACGGCGCTGTTCATGAACATCCCCGCCTCGATGACCGCCTTCGGGCAGATCGCGCTGTTCTCGCAGGTCAGCGCCGATGGCTTGCGGGTGCAGTTTCCGGCCTATTTCCTGATCTTCGTGCTGGCCGCCATCGTCACATGGGCGTTGCTCAACCACACGCTTCTGGGGCGCGCCGTCTATGCCTGCGGCGGCAAGCCCGAGATCGCCGCGCGGCTGGGGTTCAACATCGCGCGGGTTCGGGTCTTTGTCTTTGCCTGGGCGGGAATGCTGGCGGGACTGGCGGGCATCCTGCACGTCACCTCGAACCGGCTGGCCAACCCTTTCGATCTGGCCGGAACCGAACTGGCCGTGATCGCGGCCGTCGTTCTGGGCGGCGCGCGCGTGACCGGCGGCAAGGGCACCGTGGGCGGAACCATCGCCGGCGTCCTGCTCATCACGCTGGTGGACAACGTGCTGATCCAGGTCGGCATCCCCTCGACATGGCGGACGGCGGTGGTCGGGGCGTTCATCCTGCTGGCCGGGATGTTCTACGCCTGGGTCGACCGCACGGCCGTGGGCCGCTGACCCCCCCCCCCCCGCGACGCTTGACAGGCGCCATTCCAGGGCCGTAGGCTGGAGGGATACAGACACACGTATTCCATGGAACGCGGGTCGATCATCGGCCCGCGCGTGCCATGGAGTATCGACATGCCCCCGAAACAGAACGCGGCCCTGGACCGGGCCGCCCGCCGCCGCGCCTACATGCGGATCGCGGAACAGGCGCTGGCCCGTGCTTTCCGCACGGCGGAACCGGCGGAAATCCGGGCCTGCCAGTTGCGGATCCGCGAGGCCGCCGTCCGCGAAGCCCTCCGCCGCACCAAATAGGGCACCGGCCCCGCCCGGCGGAAACGTCGGGCGGGGCTTGTCGCAGGGCGCTACTCTGCGCCTTCGCTCAGGATGACCGCCCCGTCGAGCGGATCGACCGAGATTTCCCCGATATCTACCCGCCGCGTGTCCGGCGCGCCCAGTTCAAAAAAGCCGCCGTCGAGCTCGACCACGAGGCTCACGATCCGCGCCCCGTCCAGCGAGAACAGCAGATCGCCCACGATGCCGATATCGTCGCCATCCGCACCGCGCACCGGCTTGCCCAGCAATTCGTCGGCCGAGACCAGTTCGCTTGTCAGGTTCACATCGGACGCCCGATCGCCGCTTTCGCCGGCCGTGTCGTGCGGCTCGGACCGCTCGGCATCCGCGCCGATCACCTCGGTGTCACTGGCGGGCGTAGGCTCCCCTGCCCCGCTTTCGGCACCCGCGGGCGCCGTATCGCCGACCGTGTTCTCGGCAACGGGCGCCGGGTCCGTGGCGACGATCACGCCCTCCTGCCCGGACATGTCGGGCTCGGGCGTATCGGATCGGGGCGTATCCGCGGTTTCGGTGCCCGCATCGCCCATCGACCCGGTATCGGAATCGCCGGGTTCCGGCTCCACTCCATCCGGCATGTCGTCCACAGGCTTGAGCGTCGCGGCAACCGCATCCTGCCCTTCGGTCTCGGGCGACGTCTCATCCGTATCGGCTGGCTCGCCGTTTCCGGTTGGTTGCGGCGCGGCCCCGGCAACCGCCTCGGCGGTCTGCGGATCGGCGTCGGACGCCGCCCCGTCGTCGAGCGCAAAATCGGGCGGCAACAGCACCCGGTCGATCCCATGGGCCAGGACACCGGGCCCGCCCGACACGTCGCCAAAGACGATCCGCGCCTCGTTGGTGCCGCGCGCCGCCTCGAGCGTGTCGAGCTCGTCCGCGTTGTCCGGCGGCGCGACCCGCATCGTCAGCGCGCCGTCGGTATAGGTCACGACCAGCCGCGCCCCCGAAACGGTCTGCATGTCGACGGGGATATCGTCAGCCTCGTGCGGGCCGCCCGGCACGAGATGCAGGTCCAGAACCTCGCGGAGAGCATCGGCGTTGTCGGGGTCGGTGAACCCCTCGGACACGGCTTGGGGCAGGCGCTCGAACGCCTCGTCCGTAGGTGCAAAGATCGTCAGGGGCGTCTGCCTGAGCCGATCCTCGAGACCTGCTGCCCGCATCGCCTCGTTAAAGGTCGAAAGGCGGGAATCCGTCGCCAGGTTCTCCTGCGCCAAACCCGCGACAGGGACGAGCCCCGTGGTCGACAGCGCCACGACCAGACGCCCCATGCGCCAAAATTTCTCCGCCATGCGATCCTCTCCAGCGTTTATCCCGCCGGGCTGCTGGCATCTGCCCCGTATGGGTCGGCGCCGGCCCGGCATCATGCGGGATCGGAACGCGCCGGCATCGCCCCCCGGTTCCAAGACGTGGAAAAGGGTGCGGTTTTCAGCGCATCGCGGTCAGCCCTGTTCGAGACGCCGCGCCGCACCGTCGCACAGGTTGCGCAGGATCAGGGCGCAGGACGTGGCGCCCGCGTCCGGCACCCCGCGCGATCGCTCGCCCAGCCGCGCCGCGCGGCCGAGTTTCGCAACCATGTCGGTGGTCGAGTCGCGCCCCGCCTCGGCCGCGCTTGCGACCTCTCGGAGTTGCGCGGTTATGTCCGAGCGGTTGGCCTCGGCCGCCTCGACGGCCGGCACGAGCGCGTCGATCATGGTCTTGTCGCCGACCTTGGCCGCCCCGACCGCCTCGATCCCCTCGAGCCCGGCGCGCAGCATTGCCGCGAAACGCGCGCCGTCGATATGCGTGTCCTGAGCGACGGTTTCGGACATCTCGGCAAAGAACATGCCGTAAAGCGGCCCCATGGACCCGCCGATCTCGCTCATCAGCACGTCGGACAGGGTGGACAGCGCGTCCGAAAGGGATGCGTCAGGCGCGATACGCTCGGCGGCCCGGCCGAACCCCTTGGCCATGTTCACGCCATGATCGCCGTCGCCGATCTTGCCGTCGATCTCGGACAGGTAAGCGCGGTTCTCGACGATGACGGCGGCGATGTCCCGAACGATCCCGCCGGAGCCTGCGTTTGGAAAGGATGCCATCATGCTGCCCCGAAGGCCGGGCAATCGGTAGAGGCCGCCAGCAGCCTCTTGCGTTCGTCGTCCAGCGCCATGACCGTCAGCGTCGCGCCCACCATCTCGAGCGAGGTGAAGTAATCGCCGACATAGGCCTTGTGGATCTTGAGCCCGCGATCCTCGATATCGCGGGCCATCCGGTCATACAGGACATAGAGTTCGCCGCGCGGCGTCGCGCCGAGGCCCGAGACCAGCACCGCGACCTCGGTGCCGGACGGCAGATCGTGATCGTCCAGAACGATGCGCGTCATCTCGGACGCGATCTCGTCCGCGGTGCCGAGCTTCGTGACCGAGGTTCCCGGCTCGCCGTGATGGCCGATGCCCATCTCCATGGTGCCCGCCTCGATCGAAAAGTTCGGATGCCCCACGGCCGGCAGGGTGCAGGGCGCCAGACCGACGCCGACCGAGCGGCAGGCGTCGATGGCGCCCTGAGCCGCATCGCGAACGGCAGCGGCATCGGCCCCCTCGGCTGCCTTCGCCCCGCCGATCTTCCACATGAAGATTTCGCCCGCCACACCGCGCCGTTTCTCGCGTTCTTCGGGCGGGGCCGACGACACGTCGTCATTGGCGACGACCGTCAGAACCTCGACGCCGTCCTTGGCGGCCATCCTCGAAGCCATCTTCACGTTCATGTTGTCGCCGGCGTAATTGCCGTAGAGCACGACCACACCGGCCCCCCCATCGGCGGCCTTGATCGCGTCGTGAAAGCTCTTGGCGGTGGGCGACGAGAACAGCTCGCCGATGGCGGTGGCGTCGACCATGCCCGCGCCAGTATAGCCGACAAAAGCCGGCTCATGCCCCGAACCGCCGCCCGTCACGATCCCGACCTTGCCGCTTACGGGCGCGTCCCTAGCCACGACGACCCGCGCATTGCCGTCGCAAAGCCGCACGCGGTCGGCATGGGCGCGGACAAAGCCGCGCACGGTTTCATCCACGATATCGTCGGGGTCGTTGAGGAATCGTTGCATGAATAGTCCTATTTGATCGTGAAGCCGCCATCGACGACGAGGTCCGCGCCGTTGATCATCTGCGCCATGTCGGACGCCAGGAAAAGCGTCGCCGCCGCGATCTCGTCGGGCTCGGCAAAGCGGCCTGTCGGGATCTCGCGGATCATCGCGTCACCCTTTTCGCCGGCCCATGCCTTGCGTCCCAGTTCGGTCAGCACGACCGTAGGCGAGATCGTGTTGGCGGTGATGCCGTGTTTTCCCCATTCCAGGGCCATGCACTTCGTCATTCCGATCACCGCGAATTTCGAGGCGCAATAGGCCACGTGCCCGTCGATGGCGACGGTGCCGGCCTGGCTGGCCATGTTGACGATACGCCCGCCCTGCCCCTGCGCGATCATCTGGCGCCCCACCGCCTGCGCGACGTTGAACGAGCCTGTGAGGTTGATGTCGATGGTGCGTTGCCAAGCATCCTGCGCGATCTCTTCGATCGGGGCGAGATCGACGATACCCGCGCAGTTCACCAGAACGTCAATGCCGCCCATGGCCTCGACCACGGCGGCCACGGTTTGCGCCACGGCATCGGCATCCGCGACATCGCATCCAAAAGCCCGCCCGTCACCGAGCGTTTCCACCTTGGCCTTGGCGGCCTGCGCGTCACGGTCCACGACAGCCACAACCGCCCCCTTGGCGGCGAAGGCATCGCAGACGGCCGCCCCGATGCCGGACGCCCCGCCTGTCACGAGAACGCGTTTTCCCTTGATGCTGCGGTCGAGATCGAGCCTGTCAGTCATTCCTGCTCTCCTGTTCCGGCCCGCCCAGGGGCAGGCCGGTTCGCGTGAGTGTCGGTCGAACCTATTGGCGCGTGGCCAGAAGGTCGTCGACGTTATCGGCCGTTACCGGGGTCCAGGGAACATCGTAATAGCTGGCCTCGCCACCTTCCCAGCTCATTTCGGGATACTGGGTCCAGATGTCGGATTGCGGCTCGTAATCGCCGTCAGTCGCCGCCGCGATTGCCACGTCGATGGCGCCTTGGGCCTGAGCACGCGCGTCTTGCAGGATCGACTGCATCTCGCCGGCCTTCACGGCCGTCAGCGCGTCGGTGACGCCGTCGATGCCGGCAATTGCGAAATCCTCGACATTGAGCCCTGCGGCCTTGATCGCCTCGATCGCGCCGAGCGCCATCTCGTCGTTCTGTCCGATGACGCCGTCGATCTCGCCCGGATGCGCGGTCAGCCAGTTTTCCATGAGGGTTTGCGCTTCGGCACGGCTCCAGTTCGCGGTCTGCTGCTCTAGAACCTTGACGTTCGGGCATTCTGCCAGCGCGCGCTGGTTGCCCTCGAGCCGCTGGACCTGAGCGGATTGCCCGATCGGGCCTTCGATGATGACGACGTTCCCGCCATCCTCGCAGCCGATGGCCTCGAGGACCATCTGCGCCTCCATGTAGCCCGACCGGGTGTCATCCGATCCCACGTAGGAAGTCAGCAATTCCGAGTTGACCTGCGTGTTCGATCCGATCACCGGGATGCCGGCTTCGTGCGCGATGCGGACCGCCTCGGCGCCAGCCTCGACGTCGATGGGGGCGAAGATGGCGGCGTCGAACCCTTGGGTCGCCATCGTCTCGAACTGTTCCTGCTGAACGAGAGCGTCATAGCGGCCGTCGAAGATCGTCAGATCGACCATGCCGGACTGAACGGCCGGATGCTGTTCGGCGGCTTCCGCCCAGATCTGCATGAACTCGGCCTGAAGGCCATAAAGCGCCGCGCCGATCTTGAGCGGATCGTCCTGCGCCGCGGCCGGTCCTGCGAACGTGGCCAGAACCGCCACGCTGGAAAGTAGCTTCTTCATGGATCTCTCCTCCCTTTATGCCGCCCGGTAGCCGGGTCGACTGTCGAGCCGGGAAAACGCCCCGGTCTCAATCTCTCTGGTTACGGGTCTGATCGAGCATCACCGCCGCGACGATCAGCAACCCCTTGATAACTAGTTGATAATACGACTCTACGCCCATCAGATCGAGCCCGTTGTTCACCACACCGATCAGCAGCGCACCGATCACCGTGCCGGTGACACGCCCGACACCGCCCGCAAGGCTGGTGCCGCCGATCACCACCGCCGCGATGGCGTCGAGCTCGTAAGCAACGCCCGCCTGCGGCAGCGCCGAGCCGGTGCGCGCGGCAAGGATCATGCCTGCGAGCCCGGCAAGGGCGCCTGAAATGACAAAGACGGCAAAGCGGATCCGCCGGACGTTGATGCCCGATACCGTGGCCGCATGGGGGTTTCCGCCCGCGGCATAGACGTGGCGCCCGAACCGGGTTTGCCCCAGAACCCACCACGAGGCCAGGAACACCGCGATGAACAGGACGACGGGCATCGGCACGCCGAACAGATCGCCGGTGCCGATCCACCTGAATTCGTCGGTAAGGGCCGGAACGGGGCGACCCTCGGAATACAGGAGCGTCAGCCCCCGCGCCGCCGAGAGCATCCCCAACGTGGCGACGAAAGCCGGAACGTTGAACCGCGCGACCACCGCACCCGAGGCAGCACCGCAAGCCGCGCCCACCGCAATGCCCGCGGCAAGGGCCACGGCAACGGGATAGGGGCCGCCGGCAACCGCCGCGCCACTCGATGTCGTGGCAAGCGACGCTGCGATCACACCTGCCAGCGCCACCACCGAACCCACCGACAGATCGATGCCGCGCGCGAGGATTACAAAGGTCAGACCGATGGCGAGGATCCCGTTGATCGAGGTCTGGCGCAGTACGTTGACGATGTTTCGAGGGGTCAGGAAAAACTCGTTCAACGCGGTAAGGGCCAGACAGACCACCACGAGGGCGAGGAAGATCCCGTATCGCTGCAGACGTTCCACCGCGCGGGCGCGTGCCGACGTAGGCCCATGAGCCGCCGCCGGCGAAGGCTGCGGATCTGTGCGGGCGGGATCGGTCCGGTCCGTCATTCGATGATCTCCGTCATGCGGCTAAATGCAATAGCGCGGGCGCGGTCATCTCCGCCCCGTCGAGGATGCCGGCCACTCGTCCGTCGCGCATGACCAATGTCCTGTCGGCCATGCCAAGCACCTCTTCGATCTCGGACGAGACGAGGATGACCGCCCCGCCCTCCGAAGCGAAATCCGAGACGATCTGATAGATCTCGCGTTTGGCGCCGACATCGACACCGCGCGTCGGCTCGTCGAGCAAAAGGATCCGGGGCTCGGTCAGGTACCATTTGCCCAAGACCACCTTTTGTTGATTACCGCCCGAAAGGTTCGACACGCCGAGGCGGTCGGATGCCGTTTTGATGCCGAAAAGGTCGATGACACGGCGGGCGGCATCACGCTCGGCCGAGGTCGACATCATCAGGGGCGAGGCCTGCAGCTTTTCCAGTCGCGCGAGGCAGGCATTGGCCCGCACGTCCTGCGTCATGACCAGCCCCGAGCCCTTGCGATCCTCGGTCACGAGGGCAAGCCCGGCACGGATGGCATCGCGAGGCGCTCGCGCGGCAAGATTGCGCCCCTCGATGGTGATCCGCCCGGCTACGGAATCGGGGGAAAGGCCAAAAATACGTTCCAGAATCTCGGTTCGGCCCGAGCCCATCAGACCGTAGAACCCAAGGATCTCGCCGCGTCGCAATTCGAAGGAAACGTCGCGCACGCCATGCGCGGCGTCGATGCCCTCGACCTTGAGCACGATTTCGTTTTGTGGCTTGTTTCCCTTGGCGAACTCTTCGGTCAGGGGACGGCCGACGATCAGCTCGACGAGGCGGGTCTTGTCGATATCCTCGATCCGTCCCTCCTCGACGAATGCCCCGTCGCGCAGCACGGTATAGGTGTCGGCCACGCCGAAGATCTCGGTCAGACGGTGCGAGACGTAGATCACGCCCTTGCCCTCGTTCTTCATGACCTTGATCGCCTCGAAAAGGTGATCGGCCTCGGCCTCACCCAGCGCCGAGGTCGGTTCATCCATGATGATGACCTCGGCATCGTAGGAAATAGCCTTGGCGATCTCGACGAGCTGCACCTGTGCCACAGTCAGGTCCATCATCAGCGCGGTCGGTGCTATGGAAAAGCCGAGCCGATCCATCAGGTCGCTTGTCGCGGCATTCATCTTCGCGAAATCGATCCGCCCGAACAGGCCCACCGGTTCGCGCCCGAGAAAGACGTTCTCGGCCACGGTCATGGCGGGGACGGGGCTCAACTCCTGCTCGATGATCGAGATACCCGCTGCAAGCGCGTCGCGGGGCGAAGTAAAGGAAACCGCGCGCCCGTTCAGTCGGATAGTGCCGCCGTCTCGTGGCAGAATACCCATGACGATCTTGAGGAAGGTGGACTTTCCCGCACCGTTGCCCCCGCAAAAGGCATGAACCGACCCGCGTTCGAGGCGGAATCGTCCGTCGCGCAGGGCAGACACACCGCCGAACGACTTTCGTAACCCTTCGACTTCAAGCAACGGTGACGACACGAAACCCCCTTTCGATTGATCCGACCGTTGTTCATCTGCACAGAGTCGTCAATGGAAAGTTTTCGCTGCGCATGCGAAACAAATGTCTGCTTTAATGGCGCCGGAACGATATCTTTCGCCCGCCCGTCCGTTTCGTGCTAGCGATGACCCGTGCATTCGGGCGATCTTCTGATCGTCGAGACCCGTTCGACGGTCATTGAGGAGGGCGCCTCATGTCAGAGCGTGTATTCGATCCCGCGGCGCGACCCGATGGCGGTCTGTTGTCCGAGGTCGCGCGCCGCTATCACATCGAGGGCGAAACCCAGGATGCGATCGCCCGGTCGCTTTCCATGTCACGCATGAAGGTGAACAGGCTTCTGCGTCAGGCTCTCTCGGAAGGCGTAGTCGAGGTTCGGGTGAGGTATCACTCGTCGCGGACCCGCGAGATCGAGGAAGCGTTCCGCGAGGCTTTCGGGTTGCGCCATCTTCTGGTCGCGCCGACCGTTGGCGCGCCTGAACGACAGCGTCGAGCCGTCGCGACGGTCGTCAGCGCCTATCTTGAAACCAACCTCAGGGAGGGGCTCGTCTTGGCGGTGGGTATGGGGCGCAACGTGGCCGAGATCGCCCGCGTCCAGACGCAGGTGCGGTTCGACAACCTGGTTTTCGTTGCAGGCTCCGGCGGTGCGACCGAGGCTGGCGCACTCGGCAATGCGGACCATATATGCCGCGCTCTTGCCGAGCGATTCGGAGGACGGGCCGAAACGCTCTATGCCCCGGCCTTCGTCCCCGATGCCGAACTGCGCGAACGTTTGATGAGCCATGACACCGTTCGCCGAACCCTCAACCTCGCACGCAGCGCGGATCTGGCCCTTGTCGGCGTCGGCGATCTCGGGGCCGATAGTCATATGGCGCGAATGGGCTGGTTCTCGGTGGACGAATTGCAGGCGGTGCAGGCCGCGGGCGCGACCGGCGACCTTTTGGGATACGACTTCTACGACGATGCCGGTCAGCCCACCGGCGGCAACCTCTCAGGCCGGGTGGTCGGCCTCTGTCGCGAGGATCTCAAGCGGATCAGCACGACGATCGCGATCGCATCGGAGGAAAGCAAGGCGCGCGCCATTCTGGGCGCGCTCAGGACCGGCGTGATCGACGTTCTGGCCACCAGCCTCGCCAACTGCGAGACGGTGATGCGCCTGGCAAGGATCTGACGGGTCGGCCGAAAACACGGCCATGTCAGACCCCGGCCCCACCCTCGAGCAGCTCGTCGATCAACGCCTCGCGGCGGTGGGCGAAACTGTCGTCGTGGATCGCAAGGTCGCTCATCGCGTGGAGGAAGAACTTGCGATGCGCGTGGCGCAGGTCGCACCATGCCAGCAGCAGGATGCCCGAGGGCGGGTGGACGACCTCGATGGGCAGGACGCGGCGGCGGGTCTCGCGCCCGGCGAGGTCACGATAGGCGAAGGAGATCGGGCGCGAGCGGTGGGCCGCGCCGTGGATCAGCGCCGCATCGACCGCCAATTCGGGGCGAAAGCCGCGATCGGACATGTTGCGCGGATAGTCGCGATGCAGGGCGCAGAGCTTGCGCGCCAGCGGCGTCTCGGCCTCGAGCCGGTCGAGCGCGGCCTCGATCGTCGCGGCAAAGGCGGGGTCGGCCCCGCGCGACAGGGCCGCCAACCCGCGGATCGCGGCCGAGAGATCGACGGGCGTCATCGGCGCGGGGGGCGGCGCGGCCCGTGCCGCGACCGGCAGCAAGACCCCTGCCCCGGCCAGCCGCACCAACTCGCGTCGACCGATCAGCGCGCCGCTTTCGCGGGCGGATGCGGGGCGGAAGATGGCTTTCAATCGGGCGAGCATGGTGGGTCCTGTCTGGCCGGGGAACGTCTGTAGATCCCCGGCCGCCCTTGCGTCAAGCGGCGCGACACCGGCAATCGGGATTGCGAATCCGCGCGGGGGTCTTACATGCGCTCGCATGACAGACCTGACCCCCCGCGAGATCGTCTCGGAACTCGACCGTTTCATCATCGGCCAGAAGGACGCCAAGCGGGCCGTGGCCGTCGCCCTGCGCAACCGTTGGCGCCGCAGGCAGCTTCCTCCCGAGCTTCAGGAGGAGGTGTATCCCAAGAACATCCTGATGATCGGCCCCACCGGCGTCGGCAAGACCGAGATCAGCCGCAGGCTGGCCCGACTGGCGCGCGCGCCCTTTCTCAAGGTCGAGGCGACCAAGTTCACCGAGGTCGGCTATGTCGGCCGCGATGTCGAGCAGATCGTGCGCGACCTGGTCGAGCAGTCGATCACCATGACGCGCGACCACATGCGCAAAACCGTCAAGGCCAAGGCCGAGGCCAATGCAGAAGAGCGCGTGATCGAGGCCATCGCCGGCGAGAACGCGCGCGAGGGCACGCGCGACATGTTCCGCCACAAGCTGCGCGCGGGCGAGTTGAACGAGACCAAGGTGACGCTGGACATCGCCGACACGTCGAACCCCATGGGCGGGATGATGGACATTCCGGGGATGCCGCCCGGCCAGGGCGGCATGATGAACCTGGGCGACCTGTTCGGAAAGGCGATGGGCGGGCGCAAGGTGCGCAAGACGCTGACCGTCGCTGAAAGCTACGACATCCTCGTCAGCGAAGAGGCCGACAAGCTGCTCGACGACGAGACCGTGACCAAGGCCGCCATCGAGGCGGTCGAGGAAAACGGCATCGTGTTCCTGGACGAGATCGACAAGGTCTGCGCGCGGCAGGATTCGCGCGGGGGCGAGGTCAGCCGCGAGGGCGTGCAGCGCGACCTGCTGCCCCTGATCGAGGGTACGACCGTCGCCACCAAGCACGGTTCGGTCCGCACCGATCATATCCTGTTCATCGCCAGCGGGGCGTTCCACGTCGCCAAGCCCAGCGATCTGCTGCCCGAGCTTCAGGGGCGTCTGCCGATCCGGGTCGAACTGCGGGATCTGACCGAGGACGATTTCGTGCGTATCCTGACCGAGACCGACAACGCGCTGACACGGCAATACAGCGCGCTTCTGGGCACCGAGAACGTCACCGTCGAGTTCACCGAGAACGGCATCGCGGCGCTGGCCCGGATCGCCGCCGAGGTGAACCGGTCGGTAGAGAATATCGGCGCGCGCCGGCTCTACACGGTGATGGAGCGCGTGTTCGAAGAGCTGTCCTTTGCCGCGCCCGATCGCGGGGGACAGACGGTCACGGTGGACGATGCCTTTGTCGAAACCCACCTGGGCGAACTCAGCCGCTCGGTCGACATGAGCCGCTACGTGCTCTGACGCGCGTGGGGCGCCGATTGCCCCTTTCCATCGGCGCGGCTTGGCGCAAATGAAGGCGGATGAGTTTCTTCGCCTTCCTCCGCGCCAATGCGCCCTTTCTGCTTGTCGGCGTGCTGCTGACCTTTTGTTCGTCCTTCGGGCAGACGTTCTTCATCTCGGTCTTTGCCGGCGAGATCCGCGCCGAGTTCGGCCTGTCGCATGGCGACTGGGGCGCGGTCTATTCCATCGGAACGCTGGCCTCGGCGGCGGTGATGGTCTGGGCCGGGGGGCTTACCGACCGGTTCCGCGTCCGCAGCGTCGGGCCGGCCGTTCTGGGGTGCCTCGTGCTGGCCTGCGTCGGCATGGCGCTGACCCCCAATGTCGCGCTCTTGACGGTCGCGGTGTTCGGGTTGCGGTTTTTTGGCCAGGGTATGTCGATCCTGATCTCGACCGTGGCGATGGCACGGTGGTTCGTCAGGTCGCGCGGCAAGGCGCTGTCGGTGTCGATGGTCGGCATCGAGATGGGGCAGGCGTTCCTGCCGATGATCTTCGTCGCTGCCATGGGGGCCCTGTCCTGGCGCAGCCTGTGGCTTGTCTGCGCGCTGATCGTCGCAGCGATCCTGCCGCTGCTCTGGCCGCTTCTGAGGCTTGAACGGACGCCGCAATCCATCGCCGCCGGGCCGCAGGGCATGGGGATGGGGGGGCGCGAGTGGCGCCGCCCCGACATGCTGCGGCATTACCTTTACTGGCTCCTGATCCCGGCGCTGCTGGGTCCGGCGGCTTTCGGCACGGCGCTGTTCTTTCACCAGGTCCACCTGGCCGAGACAAAGGGGTGGGAGCATCTGAACCTCGTCACCCTGTTCCCGGTCTTTACCGCCGCGGCCATCGTGTCGGTCTTTACCTCGGGTTTCGTGATCGACCGGATCGGCACCGCGCGGATGATGCCGCTCTACCAGCTTCCCATGGCAGCGGGGTTCGTCGTCTTCGGCCTGACCGATACGCTGGGCGGGGCGGCGGTGGCGCTGGGGCTCATGGGGCTGTCGCAGGGGATGAACTCGACCGTGCCCAACGCCTTCTGGGCCGAGTTCTACGGCACGCGGCACATGGGCGCGATCCGGGCTCTGGCGCAGGCCGTCATGGTGATGGGAACCGCCATCGGGCCGGCCCTGACCGGGGTGCTGATCGACATGGGCGTTCCGTTCGAGGACCAGTTGACCGGGATCGCGGTCTATTTCGTCCTCGCGGCGATCTGCACGGGAATCGGCATCGCGCGGGCCAAGCCCACGCTACCGCGGCCGTCCGAGGCGTAGGACCAACGCACCGTCGCCGCCGAGATTGGCAGGCGCGATATGCCAATCCCGCACGGCCTGCGCCAGCGGCGGCTGCGCCAGCCAGACCGGGGTGAACCGGCGCAGGATGCCCGCCGGTCCCTCGCCCCGCGGCGGTCCCGAGCGGCCTTTGCCGGTGATGACGAGAATCCGCGTCAGCCCCCGTTGCTGCGAGCCGAGGACGAAGCTCGTCAATTCGGGGCGCGCCTCGGCCAGCGTATAGCCGTGCAGGTCGAGCCGTGCCTCGATCCGGTGCTTTCCCCGCCCAAGGCGCGGCGGCTTCTTGGACCCCGGCCGCGGCTGGCCCGCATCCGCGGACGGTGCCGTGAACTGCGTCACCGGCGCCCCGGCGCGCACGCCGATGCCGAAATCGGTGGGAATGGCGGTGCCGGCGCGGGCTGCGGCGGGGGGCGCGGGGCGCGACGGGCGCGGCGCCGGTTTCGGCGCCGCGGGGGCGGGGCGGCCCGGCGCGCTGGTGACGTGCCGGGTATAGCGGTGCCATTCCTCGACATCGTCGCGGCTGAGCCCGCGGGTCCGTCGTCCACCCCCCGCCATCACAACCCCGTGGCGAGCGAATAGGCCCTCTGGATCGGGAGGAGGACGACCATGCGCCCGCCGTCGCGGATCGTCCCGGCCTTGCGCCCGGCGCTTTCGCCCGTGCCGAAAAAGATATCCGCCCGCTGCGCGCCCTTGATCGCGGCGCCGGTATCCTGGGCGACCATGAGGCGGCGCATCGGCTCGGCGCCGTCCTTTTCGATCCAGACCGGCGCCCCGAGCTTGACGATATCGGGGTCGATGGCAACGGATCGCATCGCCGTCAGGGAACGGTTCATCGCCCCGAGCGGCCCGCGCGACCACGGAACCTCGTTCACCTCGCGAAAGAAGACGTAGGAGGGGTTGTGATGCAGCGCGCGGCGGCCTTCGTCGCCGCGCTCGCGGACCCATTGGCGGATGGCGCTGGCCGACACCTTGTGCGGCTCCATGTCGCCGCGGCGGATCAGCTCCTTGCCGACCGAGCGGTAAGAATGGCCGTTCTTGCCGGCATAGCCGACGCGCAGCGCGGTCCCGTCGGTCAGGCGGATGCGCCCCGAGCCCTGAACCTGGAGGAAATAGACATCGACCGGGTCCGAGAGCCACGCGATCTCGAGCCCGCGCCCGTCGAGCAGGCCCAGCTCCTCGATCTCGGCCCGGCTGGCGAACGATCCCTCGGCGGCCTCGGGCGGCAGACGATAGAGAGGGTAGCGATAGAACGGCGTCTGGACCCGCGAACCGCGCAGTTCGGGCTCGTAATAGCCGGTGAACAGCATCTCGGCCCCGTCCTCGATGAGGACCGGGCGGAAAAAGGCGCGGAAATAGGTGTCGCCGTCCAGCCCCTCAGCCGCGCCGGTCTTGCCCACGCGGCAAACGGCCCGCCAGTCGGGATCGCGCAGATCGCCGCAGGTCTCGAGAAAGACGCGCATCGCCTCGTCGAGATCGTCCTGGGACCACCCGTCGATCTCGGACCAGTCCAGAACGTCATGCACGGTCCCGGCCCTGAGCGGGCCGGCGGTCGCGGCCAGCAGCGCGAGGACCGCAACCAGGTAACGCATCACTCGCCCGTGGCGACAAGCAGCCAGTTCGGATCCTGCGCGCCCATCTCGCGCGCAAAGGACCAGGTGTCGCGTTGCCGCTTGATCTCGTTCGGATCGCCCTCGACGATGCGGTTCTCGGCATCCTTGACGACCGTGGTCAGCTCGGCCTCGAAACGGACCGTCAGTTCGCCCTCGCGGCTGTCGCGGTCAAAGCTCGCGCTGCGCAGCACGACATCGCGCACGCCGACGATGGAGCTTTCGATGGTCAGGCCCTTTTCCGCGCGCTCGGCGATCACGGCATCGAAGGCCTGCGCCACCTCGGGGTCGAGGAAATCGCGCACACCCGAGATATCGCCCCGCTCGAAGGCCATGAGGATCATTTCGTAGGCCTGGCGCGCGCCGGTAAGGAACTCGCTCACGTTGAAGCCCGGCTCGGCCAGTTTCATCGCGGCAAGCGCCTTGGCGCTTTCCGAGCCGTCGGGAACATGGTCGGTTATGTCATGATCCGGCCCGCCCTCGATCACTTCGAGTTCGGGACGGCCGGGGCGGGCGGGGGCATTGACCTTGTCGGGCGCCTTTTCGAACCCTTCGCGCGTGCCGAGCACGCTGCGCAGGCGCAAGATCAGGAAGACGGCAATGCCCGCCAGGACAAGAAGCTGAATGGCAGCGGAACTCATGGCGCCTCGCGGGACTGGAAATGGTATCGGGCTCGGTTCGTCCCTATCTAGGAACCATCAGGGGCCAAGTCCACTGTTCAGCCCACCTATGGAGGGAATGCCCATGTGGCTGCTCGCCGCATTCATATTGATCCCGCTGATCGAGATCGGCCTGTTCATCCAGGTCGGCGGGGCCATCGGCCTCTGGCCCACGTTGCTGATCGTGGTGCTGACCGCCATCGTCGGCACCTCGCTCGTGCGCTCGCAAGGCGCCGCGGCGATGTCCGACCTGCGCCGGTCCATGAACGAGCTACGCGATCCCAGCGAGCCGCTGGCCAACGGGGCGATGATCCTTGCCGCGGGGCTGCTGCTGCTTACGCCCGGCTTTTTCACCGATGCCGTCGGTCTGTCGCTGCTCATACCCGGCGTGCGCCGCTACATCTTTCGAGAGGCGCGCAAGCGTATCCGCGTGCAGACCTTTACCTATGGCACCGCCACGCACGGCGCGGGCACCATCGACCCGCGCGGGCCGCGGCCCCGGCCGGGGGCGCGGGGCGATGTGATCGAGGGCGAGGCCGAAGAGGTCGAGACCGGCCCCCGCGACCCCCGCGCGCCCCGATCCGGCTGGGAGACGCGGAACGATTGAGGCGCCGCCGCCGCTCTGATACGTCCGGGCGGCAGTCGAGACGACAGACACAGCACGGAGAGCCCCATGGCCGAAGACGATCAGACCCCGACAGAGACGCCGCAGCCCGCCGCCCAGAACGGAAGCGCCCCGGCCTCGCCGCAGATGCGCCCGCTGGGCCAGTATGTCCGCGACATGTCGTTCGAGAATATCGTGTCGCGCAAGGGCGTTCAGGGGCAGGTGACGCCCGACGTATCGGTGCAGGTGTCGCTCGACGCGAAAAAGCGGGCCGAAGAGAACCGTTTCGAGGTGATCGGAAAATTCACCATCACGTCCAGGAACAAGGAATCGCAGGACACGCTGTTCCTGCTCGAGCTCGAATATGGCGGCATCTTCGAGGTGTCGAACGTGCCCGAGAACCAGCTTCACCCGTTTTTGCTGATCGAGGGGCCGCGGTTGATGTTCCCCTACATCCGGCGGATCGTAAGCGACATCACCTCGGATGGCGGGTTCCCAGCGCTCAATCTCGAGCCGATCGATTTCGTCCAGATCTATCGCCAGGGCATCGCCAAGCGCCAGCAGGCGCAGGCCGAGGCGGCCGAGGGCGCCGGTCAGGCCTGATATCGCCTCCAGACCGCGTTTTCTCCAAGGCCCGCGACAAAGGCGTCGTGGGCCTTTTTCTCGTCCTCGGTAAGGCGCGAAGGCAGCGGGGCAGGGCGGGGCTGCGGGCGCCAGGCGGGATCGGGGCCCGAGACCGCCGCCTTGGCCGGTCCGCCAAGCCCGAAATCGGGCTGACGGCCGCCGACGAGCTCGAGATAGACCTCGGCCAGGATCTCGCTGTCGAGAAGCGCACCGTGCAGCGTGCGCGAGGTGTTGTCGATCCCGAAGCGGCGGCACAGCGCGTCGAGCGAGACCGGCGCGCCGGGAAACCGCCCCTTTGCAATGGCCAGCGTGTCTATCGCCTGCTCCCAGGGAAGCTGGCGGAAACCGGCCCATTTCAGTTCGGCATTGAGGAATTTCATGTCGAAGCTGGCATTGTGGATCACCAGCTTGGCGTCGCCCACGAAATCGAGGAAGGCGCGCGCGACATCCTTGAACAGCGGCTTTCCGCGCAGGAAATCGTCGCCGAGCCCGTGCACCGCAAAGGCGCTTTCGGGCATGGAGCGTTCGGGATCGAGATATTCGTGGAAAGTGCGGCCGGTCGGCACATGGCCCATCAGCTCGACCGCGCCGATCTCGACGATGCGGTCGCCCGTCGCGGGCTCGAACCCCGTAGTTTCGGTATCCAGCACGATTTCACGCATCGCCGGCCTCTTTCCTCGCGCGCGCCACCACCTCTGCCACCGCCGCGCGGGCGGTCGCCATGTCGTCGGTCGGGATGACCACGTCGGCGCGTGCCCGTTTCTGCGCGTCGGGAAGCTGGCGCGCAAGGATCGCATCGAACCTTTCGGCCGTCATGCCGGGTCGCGACAGGACACGTTCGCGTTGCCGGGCGGGATCGGTCGACACGACGGCAACGATATCGACGCGGGCATCGGCCCCCGTCTCGAACAGAAGCGGGATATCCAGAACGACCGGGCCGGGCGGCGCCGTGGCGATGAACGCGGCCCGGTCGGCCGCGACGAGCGGATGCACGACCGCCTCGATCCGGGCGAGCGCCTCGGGATCGGCGGCGATCCACGCCGCGAGCCGGGGTCGCGACACCGCCCCGTCGACGATGGCCTCGGGGCAGAGCGCGCGGATCGGCTCGACCCCCGCGCCCCCTGTGGCATAGAGACGGTGCACCGCGGCATCGGCATCCCAGACCGGCAGGCCATGTTCGGCAAAAAGCGCGGCGGTGGTCGATTTCCCCATCCCGATGGAGCCGGTCAGCCCGATGACAACCCGGCGCATCAGCCGTCGAGAACCGCGGCACGGGTGGCCGCGTCGACCTCGGGGCGGGTGCCGAACCACCGCTCGAACCCCGGAACGGCCTGGTGCAGCAACATGCCGAGCCCGTCGACCACGGTGCAGCCGGCCGCCCGCGCCCCGGCGAGGAGCGTCGTTTCGAGCGGGGAGTAGACGATATCGGTCACGACCGAACGGCGATCGAGCCCGTCAAGCGGCACCCGGAACGGCGGCTTGCCGGTCATACCGAGCGAGGTGGTGTTCACGACCGTGGCGGCATCCTCGACGATATTGCCGGCCTTGACCCAATCCACGACGGTGATCCGGTGCCCGAACTCGGTCCGCAACCCTTCGGCGCGGGCGCGGGTGCGGTTGGTCAGCAGGATCTGCGGCACCCCCGCATCCAGCAGCGCCACGATCACCGCCCGCGCAGCCCCGCCAGCCCCGAACACCGCCGCGGGCCCGGCGCTCGCCTGCCAGTCGGGCGCGTTGGCCCTGAGATTCTCGAGAAAGCCCACGCCGTCGGTATTGTCGGCATGGATCTTGCCATCCTCGCGGAAGATCAGCGTGTTGGCCGCCCCGATCAGGGCCGCGCGGTCGGTGATGACATCGGCGATGGACAGGATCGCCTCCTTATGGGGGATCGTCACGTTGCAGCCGACGAATCCCAGCCGGGGCAGCATCCCGATGGCCGGGGCGAGGTCGCGCGCGCTCACGTCGAGGGGGACATAATGGCCGGGCAGGCCGTATGTCCTGAGCCAATGCGCATGAAGGCGCGGCGACAGGGAATGGTTCACCGGCTTGCCGAGAACCCCGGCGAGCGGAATGGGGGCTTGGGTCATGTATCGAGATAGCCACGGAGCGTCAGCCACGACAAGAGCGGCAGAAGCGGCATTCCCAGGACGGTGAAGTAATCGCCCTCGACCGCCGTAAAGAGCCGCGCGCCCTCGTCCTCGAGCCTGTAGGCGCCTACGCATTCGCCGATGGCGGGCCAGTTGCGCGCGACGTAGCCCTCGATCCAGCCCGGCGAAAGAGCGCGCATGGTCATGCGGACCTCGCCCACATGGCGCCAGACGGGAGCGCCGTCCTCATAGGCCACGCAGGCCGACAGCAGGCGGTGCCTGTCGCCGGCGAGCCGTGCGATCTGGGCGCAGGCGGCCTCGGGGTCGGCGGGTTTGGACATAAGCCGCCCGCGATGCTCGAGCACCTGGTCGCAGCCCAGAGCGACCGCGCCGGGATGGCGGGTGGAAACCTTTCGCGCCTTTGCCTCGGCCAGCGCATCGGCGATGTCGCGTGGCGCGGCATTCTCGGCCAGCAGGGCAGCCTTTACCGTTTCTTCATCAACGCGCGGGACAACGGTCTCGAAGGGAACACGGGCGGCAGTCAGCAGGGCCGCCCGCGTCGCGGAGCCCGAGGCGAGGATGAGACGCATGGCATAACCCTGTGGATGGAATGGCGCGACTCGGCGGGCGGAACCGGGTCGGGGCCGGGACGGTGCATGACGGGGGCAAGCATACGCATTCCATCCCCGTGGAAAAGTATGAAGGGCAAGGGTTGGGGTGTATCCGCTTGCGCGTCGGGTGTTCATGATATGTCTTTTCACCGTTCGCGGCAGGTATTTGGATTTTCAAATGCAATCAGTGGGTTGAATGGCCCGTTCGAGGGTCGGGACACCTGCATCCCGGCTTGGGACGCGGATGTGGATAATTGGGGGGATCGGGGATCCGTCCCCATGATCCCCACGACAACAAACAACTTCCCTTTAAGAATCTTTCCTTATTAGAAGGGGGCGATGTCGGGACTTCTTTCTCTTGCCTATCCGTGGACGCTGTCCCTGCACGTGATCTCGATGGTCGCGTGGATGGCAGGCCTGTTCTACCTGCCGCGCCTCTTCGTCTACCATGTCGAGGATGCGGCCGGGGACGCGGGCAAGCAGGGGCTGTTCGAGACCATGGAACGCAAGCTGCTCAAGCTCATCATGAACCCGGCAATGATCGCGACATGGATCTTCGGACTGGTGCTGGTGGCGACGCCGGGCATCGTCGTTTGGGGGGCCGTCTGGCCTTGGACCAAGGCGGCGGCCGTGATCGGGATGACGGCATTCCACATGTGGTGCGGCGCGCAGCGAAAGGCGCTGGCGGCCGATCCGGCGCATCGCGCGGGGCGGCATTACCGCATCATGAACGAGGTGCCCACGATCCTGCTGATCGTCATCGTCGTGTCGGTGATCGCCCGCCCGTTCTAGGGCGGCAGGTTGACGCGCGCGCGTCCTGCGCCTAAGTGAACGACCAAGCATTCGTCCGAATGCCCGTTTTCCCCTTTTCGATATTCAGCTTCGGATCCTGCCGAAGCGGCCGAGGTGTCATGGATCAAGATCGCGTAAACCTGTCCGACCTCAAGGCGCAGAGCCCCAAAGATCTTCTGGCCTTGGCCGAGGAGCTCGAGATCGAGAACGCCTCGACCATGCGCAAGGGCGAGATGATGTTCTCGATCCTCAAGGAACGCGCGGACGAGGACTGGATCATCGGCGGCGATGGCGTGCTCGAGGTGTTGCAGGACGGGTTCGGGTTCCTTCGCTCTCCCGAGGCGAACTATCTGCCCGGCCCGGACGATATCTATGTCAGCCCCGAGATGATCCGCCGTTTCGCACTGCGCACGGGCGATACGGTATCGGGCGTGATCCGGGGCCCCGATGACAGCGAGCGGTACTTCGCGCTGACCGGCGTGGAATCGATCAATTTCGAGGATCCGCAGAAGGCCCGGCACAAAGTGGCCTTCGACAACCTCACGCCGCTATACCCGAACGAGCGGCTCAAGATGGAGATCGAGGATCCGACGGTGAAGGACCGTTCGGCCCGCATCATCGACCTCGTCGCGCCGACGGGCAAGGGCCAGCGATCGCTGATCGTGGCGCCGCCGCGCACCGGCAAGACGGTGCTGTTGCAGAACATCGCCCATTCGATCGAGGCTAATCACCCCGAATGCTACCTGATCGTCCTGCTCATCGACGAGCGGCCCGAAGAGGTCACGGACATGCAGCGTTCGGTCAAGGGCGAGGTCGTCAGCTCGACCTTCGACGAACCGGCGACGCGGCATGTCGCGGTGGCCGAGATGGTCATCGAAAAGGCGAAACGACTGGTCGAGCACAAGCGCGACGTCGTGATCCTGCTCGACTCGATCACGCGTCTGGGCCGGGCCTATAACACCACCGTGCCGAGCTCGGGCAAGGTGTTGACCGGCGGTGTGGATGCCAATGCGCTGCAACGGCCCAAGCGGTTCTTCGGTGCCGCGCGGAATATCGAGGAGGGCGGGTCGCTCACCATCATCGCCACCGCGCTGATCGACACCGGCAGCCGCATGGACGAGGTGATTTTCGAAGAGTTCAAGGGAACGGGCAACAGCGAGATCGTGCTCGACCGCAAGGTGTCCGACAAGCGGGTTTATCCGGCCATGGATATCCTGAAGTCCGGCACGCGGAAGGAAGAACTGCTGACCGACAAGGTCGATCTGCAGAAAACCTATGTGCTGCGGCGTATTTTGAACCCGATGGGCACGACCGATGCCATCGAGTTCCTGATCTCGAAGCTGAAACAGACCAAGAGCAACGCCGACTTTTTCGACTCCATGAACACCTGAGGCCATGGACACGATCTTTGCCCAGGCCACGGCACCGGGTAGGGCGGGCGTTGCGGTCATCCGCGTGTCCGGCCCCGAGGCAACGCGGGCCTGTCGGGATCTGTGCGGCGATCTTCCCCAGTCGCATCTCGCGAGCCTGCGGACGCTGCGCGATGTGGACGGGTCTGTTCTGGACCGGGGGGTGGTGGTCTACTTTCCCGCCGGGCGGAGTTTTACCGGCGAAGATGTCGTGGAATTTCAATTGCATGGGAGCATCGCAGTCGTCAATGCGGTGAACGCGCGGCTTGCGGCGATGGAGGGGACGCGACCGGCCCTGCCGGGCGAATTCACGCGCCGCGCGCTTGACAACGACCGAATGACCCTCCCCGAGGTCGAAGCGCTTGCCGATCTGATCGATTCCGAGACTGAATTGCAGCGTCGCCAAGCCCAGCATGTCATGGGCGGCGCATTGGAGTCGGCGGCCCTGCGTTGGCGGTCCGCCTTAGTCGAAGCGGGCGCCTTGGTTGCGGTGACGATAGACTTTGCCGATGAGGAAGTTCCGGTCGATGTATCCCCGCAGGTTCGGGATCTGCTGACGGGCGTCCTTCGGGATCTGAAGGCCGAGATCGACGGGTTCGGCGCGGTCGAACGGTTGCGCGGGGGATACGAAGTTGCGATCCTCGGGGCGCCGAATGCGGGAAAGTCGTCTTTGTTGAACGCGATAGCCCGGCGGCAGGTCGCGCTGACCTCGGAAATCGCGGGGACGACGCGCGACGTGATCGAGGTGCGCGTCGATCTGGGTGGGCTACCGGTGACGCTCCTGGATACGGCAGGGCTGCGCGAGACGGAGGATCGGATCGAACGGGCCGGGATCGAATTGGCGCGGGCGCGGGCGAGATCTGCGGACCTGCGGGTGTTCCTCTCGGATGACGGGATATTCCCAAGTGAAGCCGGGGAAGATGATCTCTTGTTGCGCAGCAAAAGCGACTTGCATGGCGCGCGTGGTATATCTGCAACGACCGGCGAGGGGATCGAAGAACTGTTGGAAACCATACGTGCCCGGCTGGTATCCCTCCTGCCCGGTGTCGGACTTGCGATCAGAGAGCGGCATCGTGACGCTATGGCGGGTGCGGCGACGGAACTGCATATGGCCCTGAATGCGATAGATAGCGCTGACCATACGGAACTTGTGTCTCACCATATCTCGTTGGCATGCCGGGCGCTCGATGAACTGATGGGTCGCGTCGATGTCGAGGATCTGTTAGATACGATTTTCTCTAGTTTCTGTATCGGCAAGTAGCGGTGTTTCACGTGAAACAATCCCACATCATCGTTGTCGGCGGAGGGCATGGCGGCGTCGAAGCGGCCGCTGCCGCCGCGCGGATGGGTGTGCAGGTATCCCTTGTTACGTTGGATATCGATGGGATCGGGGCGATGTCCTGCAATCCGGCCATCGGAGGGCTGGGAAAGGGCCATCTTGTCCGCGAAGTCGACGCCCTCGACGGCATCATGGGAATCGCCGCTGACGGAGCGGGCATCCAGTATCGCCTTCTGAACCGCCGAAAAGGCCCCGCGGTCCAAGGACCGCGTGCCCAGATGGATCGGCAGCTCTACCGCACCGCCGTTCAGAATGCGGTTCGCGGGATGGCCGGTATCGACGTGATCGAGGGCGAGGTCGCTGATCTGCTCGTCGGGAATGGCGCTGCGCGGGGTGTCATCCTCGCAGATGGCTCGGAGATCCCGGCGGATGCCGTCATTTTGACAACAGGTACATTCCTGAACGGGGTCATCCATATCGGGTTGGAACGAAAGGCCGGGGGGCGGATGGGGTCGCGGGCGAGCGTGGCGCTCGCGCAGCGGCTCTATGACCTCGATCTCCCTATGGGGCGTCTCAAAACGGGTACGCCGCCGCGTTTGGCCTCGGATTCGATCGACTGGTCGCGATTGGAGGAACAGCCGGGGGACGACGTTCCGGTGATGCTGTCCTTCCTGTCCCGCGAACCTGTCGCACGCCAGGTATCTTGCGCCATAACCCATACGAACGAGGGAACCCACGATATCGTGCGGCGGCATCTGCACGAATCCGCCATGTATGGCGGGCAGATCGACGGTAAGGGTCCGAGATATTGCCCGTCGATCGAGGACAAGATCGCGCGCTTTGCCGACAAGACCTCGCACCAGATTTTCCTCGAACCCGAGGGGCTGAACTGCGGAACGGTCTATCCGAACGGGATCTCGACATCTCTTCCCGAGGCCGTTCAGCTTGAATATGTTCATTCGATTGAGGGGCTTGAGGCCGCGCGGATCGTTCAGCCTGGCTATGCCATCGAGTATGATTATGTCGATCCGCGGGCGCTCGATCGGGGCCTGCAGGTTCGTGCTCTGCCGGGATTGTGGCTTGCCGGCCAGATCAACGGAACGACGGGCTACGAAGAAGCCGCTGCACAGGGTCTTTATGCGGCGGTGAACGCCGTGAATGCCGTGCGGTGGGACGATCCGTTCCATCTTTCGAGAACCGAATCCTATATCGGCGTGATGATAGACGATCTCATTACCCGGGGCGTTACCGAACCCTATCGCATGTTCACGTCGCGGGCCGAATTTCGCCTATCTCTGCGCGCGGATAACGCGGACCAGCGATTGACGCCGAAAGGCTGCCGGATAGGACTTGTGGGGCAGCACCGCGCCGAGGCGTTCGACGAAAAATGCCGGCGACTGGAGGCCATCCGGTCCGTCCTGCACGGAGCCCGGATCGGAGCCGCCAAAGCGCACGAGGCGGGGCTTCCGGTTTCGGAGAGCGGACCGGCGCGCAGCGCGATGGATCTCCTTGCCGTGGCGAATGTCGGGATCGACGATCTGGATGCACTTGTCCCTGAACTTTGCGGGTTCGACGACGAGACCCGCGCGCAGGTCGGCCGCGAGGCAATCTATGCGAATTATCTCGACCGGCAGGAAACCGAGGCCGCGCATCTCCGTCGCGATGAGGCGACCGTGATCCCGGCCGATCTCGATTACGCGATGTTGCGGGGGCTTTCGCACGAGCTGTCCGAGAAACTGACCGCAACGCGTCCCGATACGATCGCGGCGGCCGCTCGTATCGAGGGGATGACGCCGGCGGCGCTGAACGTGATCCTCCTGGCGATCCGGGCAGGGCGCAGGCCCGCCCGATCCGCATGACCAAGGCACAGGTTACTGCCACGGACCGGGAACACCGGTTTGCGGCCTTGGTGAAACAATGGAACCGGACGATCAACCTTGTTGCGCGCGGCGATGAAACGGAGCTTTTCGACCGTCATTTCGCCGATTCGAGGCAGGTCGCGACGCTCCTTCCGAATTGGTCGACATGGTGCGACCTCGGCTCCGGCGGCGGATTTCCGGGCGTTCTTGTAGCTATTTATGCGCCTCCATCGGCGCAAACCACTCTGATCGAGAGCGATACGCGGAAATCCGTGTTCCTGAGAACCGTGATTCGCGACCTCGGTCTGCAGGCACAGGTTCTCAACGAGCGGATCGAGGCGGCAGCTCCGCAATATCCCGACGTCATCAGTGCACGGGCCCTGGCTCCGCTGACATCCCTTTTGAGCCTGGCGGAACGTCATGCACGCCCCGATACGGTCCAGGTTTACCCCAAGGGCGCACGCGCCGAGGCCGAGATCGAGGATGCGCGCCGTGCTTGGGACTTCTCAATCGAGCATGTCCCGAGTAGATCTGACCCCAGCGGAACGATCCTGGTCCTGAGGAATGTCAGACGTGTTGGATGAAACTCCCCGTGCCCCAAGGATCGTGGCGGTCGTCAATCAGAAGGGCGGCGTCGGCAAGACGACCACGGCGATCAATCTTGGCGCGGCGCTTGCCGAGATCGGGTGCAGAACCGCGCTGATCGACCTCGATCCGCAGGGAAACGCATCGACCGGGCTCGGGATCGGCAAAGCCGAGCGCGAAAAGACCTCTTATGACCTGCTTACGGGCGATGCCGATTTTCACGCGGTTCTGGCACCGACCCACGTCCCCGATCTCCTGATCTGCCCCGCGACCGGGGATCTCAGCTCTGCCGATATCGAGATTTCCACCACCGCCCGGCGCAGTTTCCTGTTGCGTGACGCCCTTGCGGCGGATCGGCTGAGGGGGACGGGGCTCGAGGTGGTGCTGATCGATTGCCCTCCATCGCTGTCGCTTTTGACGCTGAACGCGATGGTTGCCGCCGATTCGGTTCTCGTGCCGCTGCAATCCGAGTTTTTTGCCCTCGAAGGGCTGTCGCAGCTCATGCTCACGATCCGCGAGGTGCGCGCCTCGGCGAACCCCGATTTGCGGATCGAAGGGGTGGTCCTGACGATGTATGACGGGCGCAACCGGCTTGCGCAGCAAGTTCTGGCGGATGCGAAGGACGCCCTTGGCGATCTCGTGTATGACACGATCATCCCGCGCAACGTCCGCCTGAGCGAGGCGCCGTCCTATGCCCAACCGGTGCTCGAATACGACCCCCTGTCAAAGGGCAGCATCGCCTATCGCGCATTGGCGCAGGAATTCATGGCCCGCGCGGACTGGAAGGAGCCGATCTCGTGACCCAAAACCGTCCCCGCGGCCTCGGACGTGGTCTGACCGCCCTGATGGCCGATGTTTCGGTCGATGAAATCCCCGGTGCCGAACGACGGCAGGCCGAAACCACCATTCCGATCGAGCGGATCGCCCCGAACCCCGATCAGCCACGGCGCAGTTTCGCGCCCGAGGCGCTACAGGAACTTGCCGATTCGATCTCGGCCAAAGGCGTGATCCAACCGCTCGTCGTTCGCCGCCATCCTGAGAAAGCCGGGCATTACCAGATCGTTGCAGGCGAACGGCGCTGGCGTGCCGCGCAGATGGCCAAGCTGCACGAGCTGCCGGCGCTGGTCCGGGATTTCGACGATACGGAGGTTCTCGAAATCGCGATTATCGAGAATATCCAGCGCGCGGACCTGACCGCGGTCGACGAGGCGCGCGGGTATCGGCAACTCATGGATCGGTTCGGGCGCACGCAGGAACAGATGGCAGATGCGCTGGGGAAAAGCCGCAGCCATATCGCGAACATGCTGCGGCTGCTGACATTGCCGCCCGCCGTTCAGGACCATCTCGATGCCGGGCGCCTGTCGGCCGGTCATGCCCGTGCGCTCGTGACCGCCGCGGACCCGGCGAGCCTCGCCGATGAGGTCATCGCGGCCAACCTGACCGTTCGCCAGACCGAAGATCGCGTGCGCAAGGCCAAGGCCGGTCAATCGCCTCGGCAGGAACGCGGCCGCGCGAACGGGGACAAGGATGCAGATACCCGCGCGTTGGAGCGTGACCTGTCCACAGCCCTTGGGCTCAGGATCACCATCGACCACAAGCCCGGTGGAGAATCGGGAACGATGACGATTTCCTACAAGCATCTCGCCCAGTTGGACGATCTATGCCGACTTCTGTCGCGGGATGTTTTCTGACCGTTCGAGCCTAGCCTGCAACCGGAAGACCCGCCTTTTTCCACCCCTCGAGCCCACCCTCGATGACGGTCGCCCGGTATCCCATGACCCGCAGCGTATCCGCCGCCATCGCGGCGCGCGCGCCCGAGGCGCAGAGGACATGCACCCGTCCCTCGCTACCCCGCAGGCCGGTCAGCCGCGCGTTGCTCTTTCCGGTATCCGGATCGGCCTGCATCTCGAGCATTCCGCGGGGCACGTGAACGGCGCCGTCGATGGCACCGTCGCTTTCCAACTCGCTCGGTTCGCGCACGTCGAGCACGATGTCCTCGCCGCCGGTCGCCTCATAGACGTCAGCGGGATCGACCGTATCGACGCGGGATCGCGCCTCTTCCAGCAGGTCATTCATGGATTTAGCCATGCTTCTTGCTTCTTTCAGAACTTGTTCACCGGCATCTTGAGGTAATGCGCGCCGTCGTCCTCGGCTTCGGGCAACTGCCCGGCGCGCAGGTTCATCTGCAACGCGGCCAGCATCCGGTCGGGCAGCGCCAGGGTCGCGTCGCGCTTGTTCCGCCGCTCGATGTACTCCCATTTCGTACCACCGCCCTTCAGATGGATGTTCTCGGCCTTGTGGGTCGCAACGCTTGCCTCCCATTCGGGTTCATCCCGTCCCTCGGCACCGTAGTCATGGCCGATGAACAGGCGGGTCTCGTCGGGCAGGGAAAGGATCGCTTGCAGCGAATTCCACAGATCCTCGGCGCTGCCGCCGGGAAAATCGGCCCGTGACGTCCCGCTATCGGGTTGCATCAGCGTGTCATGGACGAATGCGGCATCGCCGCAGACGAAGGTGATCGAGCCCAGCGTATGGCCCGGCGACAGCATGACCCGCATCTCGAGATCGCCGAGCGCAAAGCGGTCGCCATCGGCGAACAGCCGATCAAAGTCGCGGTCCGGGTCGAACGCGTCAGGCGTGTTGTAATATCCCCGCCAAAGCTCCGCGATATCGCGTGTCCTTTCGCCAATTCCGTTCGGCGCCCCGGTGCGCGATTTCAGCCGGGACGAGGCCATGACATGGTCCGCATGGGGGTGCGTATCGAGGATCCATTCGACCTCAAGCCCTTGCTTATCCACGAGATCCAGAACCTGATCCATGCTGCGCGTATCCAACGCGAAACTGGCAGGGTCAAAGTTCAACACGACGTCGATCAGCGCGGCCTTTTTCGTCGCGGGATCGGCACAGACATACTGGATCGACCCGGTATCGGGCTCATAGATGCCCCAGACATCGGGGCTGTCGGCGCCGCGCGATGCGGAGTGTCGGATGATGGGCTCGTTCAGTTTGGACATGGTCGTGCTCCGTCTGGCATGGAGGTCGGCGAAATCGAGACGGGATCGAAGACCGTAAACGTCGACCGCGACCCTGAACCTTCGGGGCGGGGCAGGGGGGCTGCGACGATGCGGCATCTTTCCGATGGCTTCATTGCGTCGTTCTGCATCATGGCCCATAGGTAAGCCATGTCTAAATTAGTCAAACCTGATATGGATGCGGGCCGTCCCCCGCTCGATGTGCTTTATCGGCGTGCGGGCGAGGTTGCCGGTCATCTCGCGCTTCTGTCGAATGCGAACAGGCTGATGGTGCTCTGCCACCTGCTCGACGGAGAAAGGTCTGTGGGCGATCTGCGCGCCCAGCTCGATCTCAGCCAGTCCGCGCTGAGCCAGCATCTGGCGCGATTGCGCGCCGCCGGCATGGTCGAGACGCGGCGCGACAGGCAAACGATCTATTACAGCATCGCTGACCCGCGCGTGCACCGCATGATCGGGGCGCTTTATGGCATTTATTGCGCGGATGGATGAAATGCGACCCGAGGAAACTGTCCACGTTCGAGGCCGTTGATGGGGCGGACCACCTGACAAAGGATCACTCCGATGAAAACGACTTTGGGAATGGGCGCCGTTGCGCTCGCGCTGATGGGAACCGGGGCGTTGGCCGATCAGCATCGCCAGGGCAACATGGCCGGACCGGCCGACCGGCAGGAGATGCAGGGCATGACCGGCATGCAGGGTATGCACGGGATGGACGGTATGCAGGGCATGTCGCATCACGGCCGGATGTATGGCGACGGCTCGGGAATGCGCGGCCGTATGGGCAATTCGATGATGCCGGCCATGATGATCGCCATGCTGGACGCGAACGGCGACGGGGCGCTGTCGCTCGACGAACTCGAGGCCGTTCTGGGCCGGATGTTCGCCGTTGCGGATGCGGACGATAACGGCCGTATCAATGCAAAAGAACTGCGCGCCTTCATGGGGCATGACGATCGCATGATGCCCAAGCCCCGCAAGGATGGCGAGAAAAAGGGCAAGACCCGGCAGGATCGCCAGAACTCCGACCGCGACGCGAACTAGAAGGTTTGCGCGAATGGCCGGCCCGCCGACATGGTGGCGCCGGCCTTTCTGGCGGCAAGGCTACCTCCCCGCGTGGCTTGCGCTATACCAAGCCGGAACGGTGCGCCCCCTGTCGCCCGTGTTGCACAAAGGACCGGCGGCATGACGGATAGCGAACAAGGCCCCCGGCCGATGCGTTTCGAGGACGATCCGGGCGCGAAACGTTCGGCCTGGATCGCGGGCATCCTCGCCGTCGCCATCATCGCCTGGATGGGCAGCGGCTATCTGTTCCCCTCCGACGACGACGCACCGGCCGAGGGACCGGTGGAAACTGCGCCCGTATCGGTGGCGGTCCGGCCCTCGACGGCCGAGACGGTCACGCTCTATTTCCGGGCCGAGGGTCAGGCCCAGCCCGACCGCGATACCATGGTCCGCGCCGAGACGTCGGGCGACGTGGCCGAGGTGCTCGTCCCCAAGGGCGCCCGCGTCGAGGAGGGCGAGGTGATCGCGCGCCTTTCAGCCGACCGGCTCGACGCCGATCTTGCCGGTGCTCGCGAGGAGGCCGCGCGCGCCCGCCGCGAGCTCGAGAACGCGCAGCAACTGCTCGACCGAGGTGTGTCGACCGAGGATCGCGTCGCACAGGCCCGCGCCGCCCTGGCGGCTGCCGAGGCACAGGTCGTCGCCGCGGAAACCGGATTGGAAAGCACTGAAATCGTTGCACCTTTCGGTGGGAGGCTCGAGACGATGACGCTCGACAAGGGCGAGTTCGTTTCCGCCGGCGCCGAGGTCGCGCGGCTCGTCGACAACCGCCCGCTGACGGTGGCGGTGCAGGTGCCCCAGCAGTCGCTCGGCGCGATCCGCGACGGCCAACCGGCCGAGGTCCGCTTCATCACCGGCGAGACCCGCGAGGGGCGCGTGACCTTTGTCGGAACCGCCGCCGCCACGCAGACCCGGACCTTTCTGGCGGAAATCGAGGTGCCGAACGAGGATGGCGATATCCCCGCAGGCATATCCGCGCGCGTCGTGATCCCAACCGGCGAGGCGCGCGCGCATTTCGTGCCGTCCTCCATCGTGTCGCTGAACGAAGAGGGCGAGACGGGCGTCAAGACGGTCGAGGACGGCCGGGTTGTCTTTTACCCCATCGAGGTGGCCCGCGCCGAGATTGGCGGGATCTGGGTCACGGGGCTGCCCGATCAGGCGGATCTCATCACCGTGGGTCAGGGTTTCGTGCGCGGCGGCGAAGAGGTTCGCGCCCGCCCCGAAACCGCGTCCGCCTCGGCGGAGGCGCAACGATGAACGCCATCATCGACGCGGCCTTTTCCCGCTCGCGTGTCGTGGCGATCTTTCTCGCCTTCCTTCTGGTCATCGGGGGCATCGCCTATGTCGCCATCCCCAAGGAATCGACGCCCGAGGTGCCGCTGCCGCTGGTCTATGTCTCGACCGCGATCGAGGGGATCAGCCCCAGCGATGCCGAGCGTCTGCTCCTGCGTCCAATGGAGACCGAGTTCGGCGCCATCGAGGATCTGCAGGAAATGCGGTCAGAGGCGGCCGAGGGGTTCGCCTCCGTCCAGCTCGAATTCGCCGCGGGCGGCGATGTCGACGAGGCGCTGCGCCGCGTGCGCGAGGCGACGGACCGGGTGCAGGGCGAATTGCCCGACGATGCCACCGACCTGCGCGTGACCGAGATCAACACCGCCCTGTTTCCCATCGTCACGGTCGTTCTGTCCGGCCCCGTTCCCGAACGCACGCTGAACGATCTGGCCGATGAGGCGTCCGAGGCGCTCGAAGGGCTGCCCGGCGTGCTCGAGGTCGATATCGGCGGCCAGCGCGACGAGTTTCTGGAGGTCCTGATCGATCCGACCGTGTTCCAGACCTACAATCTCAGCTTCGACGAGCTGATCAGCCAGCTTCAGCGCAACAACCGCCTGATCGCCGCCGGCGCCATCGAGACCGGGGGCGGGCGCATCGTGCTCAAGGTACCGGGGCTGATCGAGGATGCCTCGGACGTGATGGATCTGCCGGTCAAGGTCAGCGACGATGCGGTTGTGACCTTTGCCGACGTGGCGCAGGTGCGCCGCACCTTCGAAGAGCCGGACGGTTTCGCCCGGATCGACGGCCAGCCGGCGCTGTCTCTCGAGATCGTCAAACGCTCGGGCGCGAATATCATCGACACGGTCGCGCAGGCCCGCGCCGTGATCGAGGATTTGGCACAGGATTGGCCCGACACCATCGAGATCACCTATCTCCAGGACCAGTCCGAACAGGTCGAAACGCTGCTCTCCGATCTCGAGGCGAACGTGATTGCCGCGGTGATCCTCGTCATGCTGGTGGTGGTGCTGGCCCTCGGTCCACGCTCGGCGCTGCTGGTGGGGCTCGCCATTCCGGGTGCGTTCCTCGCGGGTGTCGCCGCGCTCTGGTTCATGGGCTACACGATGAACATCGTCGTGCTGTTCTCGCTGATCCTCGTCGTGGGGATGCTGGTCGACGGGGCCATCGTCACGGTCGAGCTTGCCGACCGGCGAATGCAGGAGGGGGCCGACGCGCCCGAAGCCTATGCCGCCGCCGCCAAGCGCATGGCATGGCCTATCATTGCCTCGACCGCGACGACGCTCAGCGTGTTCTTCCCGCTGCTGTTCTGGGGGGGCGTGACGGGCGAGTTCATGAAATTCCTGCCCGTGACGGTCCTTTTGACGCTGACGGCATCGCTTTTCATGGCGCTGATCTTCATTCCCGTGATGGGTGGGCTGATCGGGCGGCGGCAGGCGCAATCGGCCGCGGCCAAGAGGGCGCTTTTCGCGGCCGAGCAGGGCGATCCGCGCGAGATCGGCGGCCTGACAGGGGCCTATGTCCGCGTGCTCGAATGGGCCGTGCTTCGGCCGCTGACGACCGTGTTGATGGCCGTCGCGCTGCTTTTGGGGGCCTTCGCCGCCTATGGGGAGTTCGGCCGCGGCGTGACGTTCTTTCCGTCGGTAGAGCCCGAGTTCATGTCCGTCGAGGTGCGGGCGCGCGACAACCTCTCGATCTGGGAGCGTGACACGCTGGTGCGCGCGGTCGAACGGCGTCTTCTCGGTTTCGACGAGGTGGCGACGGTCTATGCCCGCACCGGGCAGGGCGGGCAGGGCGGCGACGAAGAGGTGATCGGCACCGTCCAGCTCGACCTGATCGACTGGGATACGCGCCGCACCGCCGCCGAGATCGGCGAGGACGTACGCGAGGCCGCCGCCGATATCGCCGGGATCGACGTGCAGGTGCGCACCGTCAGCGGCGGGCCATCCGTCGGAAAGCCCGTGAACCTCCAGATCCGGGCGCAGGATCCGGCCGCGCAGGACCGGGCCGTCGACCGCGCCCTGTCGCTGATGGAGGAGCTTGGCGGGTTCACCGATATATCGGACAACCGGTCCCTGCCGGGTGTCGAGGTGTCGATCCTCGTCGACCGGGCCGAGGCCGCGCGTTACGGGGCCGATGTATCGCTTTTGGGGCAGGCGGTGCAACTTTTGACCCAGGGCATCGCGGTGGCGGATTACCGCCCCTCGGACGCGGATGGCGCGCTCGATATCCGGGTGCGCTTTCCCCGCGACGCGCGGTCGCTGGCCGAGCTTGCCGACCTGCGCGTTCCGACCTCGGCGGGGCTGGTGCCGATCTCGAACTTCGTCACCTTTGCGCCGACCGACCGCGTCGGCGCCATCCGCCGCATCGACGAACGCCGCGTGGTCACGATCGAATCCGACGTCGCGCCCGGTGCGCTGGTCAGCGAACGGATCGCCGCGCTCGACGCGGCGCTGACAGAGGCGGATCTGCCCGACGGGGTCGAATGGACCTTTGGTGGCGAGGCCGAAGACCAGCAGGAGGCCGCGAGCTTCCTTATCGGGGCCTTCGCGGCGGCGGTGGTGGGGATGCTCCTCATCCTGGTGTTGCAGTTCAACAGCTTCCGGCAGGCCTTCATCGTGATGAGTGCCATCGTCTTTTCCGTCGCGGGTGTGTTGCTGGGGCTGGTGGTCACGGACCGTCCCTTCGGGATCGTGATGGGCGGGGTCGGCGTGATCGCGCTGGCCGGGATCGTGGTGAACAACAACATCGTCCTGATCGACACGTTCAACGATCTCAGGCGCGGCGGCATGGCCCCGCGCGAGGCGGCGATCCGCACCGGCGCGCAACGCCTGCGGCCGGTCCTTTTGACCTCGGTGACGACCGCGCTGGGCCTCATGCCCATGGTGCTGGGCATGAACCTCAATTTCGCGACACGCGAGATCGCGTTCGGCGCGCCCTCGACCCAGTACTGGACCGAGCTTTCCTCGGCCATCGCCGGGGGGCTCGTTGTCGCGACCGTTCTGACGCTGGTCGTCACCCCGGCCATGCTGATGCTGGGCCGGGGCCGCGCGGCGGCCAAGGCATCCGCCCCGGCGTGACATTCCCGTGTCGCGCCGGGGCGCGGGGCGGCTAGAACAGCGTCCCGCCCGGCAGGGGCACGGCCAGAAGCTCGCGGAAGGCCAGCGTGACGCCGATCACGACCGCGACGACGCCCGCCACGCTCACGATGGCCCGGCCGCCTTCGCCGTCGCGGTGATAGGCGGCGGCCATGAGGACCAGCGCCAACGCGACGCCGCCGACGAGGAAACCCACCGCCGGGATCAGGGCGACCGCCCCCAGCATCGCCACCGGCACGATGGCGGTTCGCGCGCGCCCCCGCGCCGGGGCGGGCCGCGCCGCCCGTTTCAGCACCACCAGCCGGATCGCGGCCAGCGCGACGAAAGCCAGCATGGCCCAGGCGACGGTGCGCGGGAACACGGCCGCATCGGCGTTCAGCCCCCGCGCCTGCACAATCACCACGATCGCGACCGCGCCGAAAACCGATAGCGCCAGCGCATCGGCAAGCCGCGCGCGCGGCGGTGCGGTTTCGCCCGCGCGGGGGGGCGGGGCCGTGGCGGGCCCGGGGTCGCGACGCTGTGCGATCAACCGTCGCGCCCATGGAAAGGCGGGGTAAGCGGCACTCAGGATCGCCAGGACGATGATGACCTGCGCCAGCGGCCGGCCGAAGAACTGGCCCCAGACGTTGCCCATCGCGTCTCCGATGGTCCAGCCCTGCACGAACCCCTTTTCGGCGATGGACCCGAGGATCAGCCCCAGCACGATGGGCGAGACGTCGAACCCGCGCCGCTGGACCGTCCAGCCGATCACGCCCAGCACGATCATGATGCCCACGTCCGACAGCGAGTTCCGGATCGCGAATGCACCGATCACCGTCATGAAGGCCACCACCGGCACCAGGGCCATCTTGGGCGCCTGCACGATGGCCCCATAGGCAAAGCGGCCGATCAGGAGCCCCACGGGCAGCATCAGCAGGGTGGCGAGGAACAGGCCGAAGACGAATGTATAGACGATGCTCGAGCCATCGGCGAAAAGAGCGGGCCCCGTCCGCACGCCCTGCACCAGCAGCGCGCCGAGGATCACGGCATCGGGCGGCGTGCCCGGAATCCCCAGCACCAGCGTCGGGATGAAGCCGCCGCCCACGGTCGCGTTGTTGGCGGATTCCGTGGCGACGATGCCGCCCGGATTGCCCTCGCCATAGCGTTCGGCGCCCTTGCCGGAACGCCGCGCCTCGGAATAGGCGACGAGTCCCGCGATCGAGCCGCCGGCGCCGGGCAGCGCCCCGACAAGCGTGCCGATCACCGAGGACCGGATCACGTTGACCTTGTTGCGCATCAGTGCGGAGACGGCCTCGGGCAGGCGAAAGCCGCGGGTCGCCTCGGGTTTCGACAGGTGCCGGTCCGAGGTCGCGACGAGGTCCATCAGCACCGGTATGCAGTAAAGCCCGATCAGCGCCGAGACGATCTCGATCCCGCCCAGGAGGGTGTTCGAGCCAAAGGTGAACCGCACCTGCGCGCTCGTCTCGGAAATGCCGATGGTCGCCAGCAGCAATCCGAAACTCGCCCCGATCAGCCCCTTGATGACGTTTCCGGTCGACAGGGCCGAGATCAGCGACAGCCCGAACACGGCCAGCCAGAAATATTCCACCGGGCCAAAGGCCAGCGCCGCGCGGGCCAGCGGCGGCGCCAGCAGCAACAGGGCGGCGGCGCCTACCAGCCCGCCGATCAGCGAGGACAGGCAGGCGATCGACACGGCCAGATCCCCGTCGCCCCGCTTGGCCATCGGGTAGCCGTCAAAGGTCGTCGCGATGGCCGACGGCGTGCCGGGGGTGTTGAGCAGGATCGCGGCATAGGCGCCGCCATAGATCGCGCCGGTATAGATCGCGCCCAGCAGGATCAGCGCGCTGGCGGGGTCCATGGCGAATGTGATCGGCACCAGCACTGCGACTGCCATGGTCGCGGTCAGGCCGGGTATCGAGCCGATCACCGTGCCCGCCGCCACGCCGCCCAGGGCGAACAGCACGTTCAGCGGCGTCAGCGCCTGCGCAAGATAGTCCAGCATGGGCACCCCCCGCATCGCGGGCTGAAGAAACGGGAACCGGCCGGGGGCATGCCGCCGGCCGGCCGGCGGTTCACTCGATCACGCCGCCTGCGCGGGCCGCCTCGAGATACTCGTCGGCCTTTTGCGCCATGAAAGCGTCCATCTCCTCGCCATAAGAGATGTCGGTCAGGGCGAACCCGTTATCGAGCATGGTCTGTCGGAACGCCTCCTGGTCGTTGATCTGCTGGATCGCGTCGGCGACCTCGGCGCGCATGTCCTCGGACGTGTCCTTGGGCACCGCGATCCCGCGATAGGCCCCCGAGACGAGGTCGTAGCCCAGTTCCTTGAAGGTCGGCACATCGGGAAAGGCGGGGTGGCGTTCGTCCATCGCCACGGCGAGCAGCCGCACCTCGTCGCCCTGCGCCGCGCCGACGGTGGTATAGCCCCACTGCGCCTTGACCTGCCCGCCGAGATTGGCGGTGGTCGAGGACCCGGTCCCGTCGAACGAGACATAGGTGGTGTCGATCCCGGCCATCTCGTCGAAACGAAGCTGGGCGATATGGTTCGCCGTTCCCTTGCCCGACCCCGAGAACGTGACCTGCCGCGGGTTCTCTTTCGCGTCCGAGATCAGGTCGTCGAGCGTCTGGTAATCGCTGTCTGCGCGCACGACGATGGCGTCGGGGGTGTAGTGGAACATGTGGACCGGCACGATATCGTCGGTCTGGAAACCGACATTACCCTGCATGGGTTTGACGATGATATGGGGCAGGTTGATCCCCATGATCGCCGTGCCGTCGGCGGGCATGGTGTTGAGCTGCGACCAGCCCACCGCCCCGCCGCCGCCGGGCTTGTAGCTGATGACGAGGTCTTCGCCAAAAAGCTCCTTGAAATGGGGCTGCTGGAACCGCGCGGTGATGTCGGATTCGCCTCCGGGGCCGAAGGGGATGACATAGCTGACCGCCCCCGAGGGGAAATCCTGCGCCGTGGCCGGCGCGGCGGCCAGTGCGAGCGCGATGGCGGCGAGTGTGCGTCTGAACATGGTAATCCTCCCAGATCGTTCATGGTTGCGGGCCCGTTCCGGTCCGAATGACCGCCGGTGGACCCGGTCCGGGCGGTCAGGGCGTCGTGTCCGCGTCGGTCCGATGCGCGTTGCGGCCGTCCTCCCCGCCCGTGCCGAGCGCCCGCGCGACGTTGGCCACCGTGACCTGCGACACGCGGGCATTGCCTTCGTGGGTGACGCCGGCGACATGCGGCGTCAGGATCAGGTTCGCGAGACCATCGAACACCGCCCCGGCCGATGCGTCCAGCGGCTCCTGCGCGAAAACATCGAGCGCGGCGCCGCCGATGCGGCCCGCGCGCAGCGCTTGGGCCAGGGCGTGTTCGTCCACGACGCCCCCGCGCGCGGTGTTGATGACGATGGCCCCCCGCGGCAACCGCGCCAGAGCCTCCGTCCCGACCAGCCCACGGGTGGTGTCGGTCAGCGGAACGTGGATCGACAGCACGTCCGAAAGGCCGAACAGGTCCTCGGGCCGGGCGCAGCGATGCACCCCGGTCCACGCCGGATCGTCCGCGGCAAGATGCGGATCGTGGGCGGCGACGGTCATGCCCAGCGCCCGCGCCCGATCCGCCACCATGCGCGCGATGCCACCGAGCCCCAGCAGGCCCATCGTCCGCCCCGAGATCTCGCCCCCGATCAGACGATTGCGCGGCCACGCGCCCGCGCGCAGTTCGTCCGTGGCCATGTAGGCGCCCCGGACCAGCACCAGCGCGGCCGCTATGACGTATTCGGCTACCGAAAGCGCATTGGCGCCCGTCGCCGGAAGAACGTCGATCCCGCGCGCCTCGCAGGCGGCGAGGTCGATATTGTCGAGCCCTACACCCAACCGGCCCACCGCGCGCAGCCGCGGCGCGGCGGCGAGCAGTTCGGCATCGACCTGCGTCCGGTTGCGCACGATCACCGCATCGGCGCTGCGCAACGCGTCGAGCAGCCGGGCGCGATCCTCGACCAGGTCGGGGGCATAGACGACCCCGATGCCGGGGCCGAACCCGGCCAGCGCGGTTTCGTCCATGAACTCGGTGACGACGACCTGCATCACGCCATGCGCTCGCGCGATGCGGCGAAAGCGGCGGCGATGGCCGTCTCTGCACCCCATGTCAGGCATTCCACGGCGTTCCCCCCGACGTCCCCGTTCGCCCCGATCCTGCCCTTGCACGGTCCTGCATTGCAAACACCGTCTTTCGCCGCGGGCGTGGATTTCGCCCCCGCGCGGCGCGGCAATGGGCTCAGGCGCGGCGCAGGCAGTCCATGAACCGCTCGGTCCAGGTCGCCACGTCGCTGTCGCGCACCACCTCGAGAAGCGCGGCATGGCGGCGCCTGCGTTCGGCCAGCGGCATGTTCAGCGCGGTGGCAATGGCCTCGGCCATCTCGTCGATATCGAAGGGGTTGACGAGCAGCGCCTCGGTCATGTCCTCGGCCGCGCCCGCCATCCGCGACAAGATCAGCACGCCCGGATCGTCGGGATCCTGGGCCGCGACATATTCCTTGGCGACCAGGTTCATCCCGTCGACCAGCGGCGTGACAAGACCCACATCGGCCATGCGATAGAGCGCGGGCAGGTCGGCCCGTCGAAAGGCGCGGTGGATATAGGTGATCGGCGTCCAGTCGAGCCGCGCGTTCTCGCCGTTCACCCGACCGGCGATGGCTTCGAGTTGCAACCGCGTCTCGCGATAGGCGGGCACCTCCTGTCGGCTCGGCGGCGCGATCTGGAGAAAGCTCGGCCGCTTGGTCTTGTCCTCGCGCGTATCGAGATAGCGCCCGAAGGCGGTAAAGCGGTTCGGCAAGCCCTTGGAATAGTCCAGCCGGTCGACCCCGATCAGGTAGGTGTCGCCCGGCCCGAACCGCGTTTCGGAGGGGCCGTCCGAACGTGCGGCGGCATCGGCAAAGCCCTGCGTGTCGATCCCGATGGGAAAGGCCCGCAGGCTGAACACGCTGTCGCCGTGTTTCACCCGCCCGTCGAGCAGGATCTCGCCCCTCGGGTGGTGGCGGAACAACTCGAGACAGCGGGCGACGTCGGCGCGGGTCTGAAGCCCCACCAGATCGAAGGCCGCGATCCAGTCGTGAAAGATCTCGCGCTCGGGCAGGGCCTCGAGCAGGCTCAGCGAGGGAAAGGGGATGTGGAGGAAGAACCCGATCCGCGCCTGCACGCCGAGCTTGCGCAGCTCGTAGGCCAGCGGAAGGAAGTGATAGTCCTGCACCCAGATCAGGCTGTCGGGCCCTGCCGCCTGCGCGATATGGCGCGCGATCCGGCGGTTCACGGCGACATAGGTTTCCGCAAAGGCCCGGTCGATCGCCAGCAGGTCCGTGCGGCGGTGGCAAAGCGGCCAGAGCACCGAGTTCGCGTAGCCCAGGTAGTAGCGGTCATATTCTTGCTGGTTGAGGCGGAACGCCTTTTTCTCGTAGCCCTCCGCAGGCAGGGACATGAGATCGTCGGTTTCGTATTCCTCGGGTTCGGCGGCGGCCCCGAGCCACAGCCCGCCCTCGCGTTTCAGCGTGGCGTCGAGCGCCACGACCAGCCCGCCGGACGGGGTATCGCCGGCCGGCAGCCGGTTCGAGACGACGATAAGATCCTGGCTCATGGGCGGTGTCCGCCATCGTCCAGCCAATCGCGCAGAAGCGCGCGCACCTCGCGGGGGGTCGAAAGCCGGCAAGAGGCGGCGGTGGGGCCGTCGCCGACCTTCACGCCGATGCCGCCCCGCTCGACGGCATAGCGCAACATGCCTTCGTCGGTCCGGTCGTCGCCGATGGCGATGGGCGTCGTCCCGTCCCCCCAGAGACTGTGCAGATCGGCGACCGCGCGGCCCTTGGACACGTCCGACAACATGATCTCGAGCGCCATCTTGGCGCGGTGCAGGGTCAGCCCCTCCCAATCGGCGACGAAAGCCTCGAGAAACCGCTCGACTCCGGGCATCGCATCGGGCGCCTGGCGGAAATGCAATGCGGCGGAATAGGGCTTTTCCTCGTAGAGCACGCCGTCGCGATGATCGGCATAAGTGCGCAGCACCTTGCGGATGCACCCGAAATCCGACGGCAGCTCCGAGGTGACATCGGGCAGGCCGCCGCCGCGCCGCTCGGCCCCGTGCGAGCCGACCATGACGCCGCGAAACCCCGGCAGGAACCCCTTTAATGTTGCGGTATCTCGCCCCGACACGATGGCCGTACGCCCGTCGGTCCGGTCGAGCAGATCGTCGAGAAGCGCGCCGAGGTCGGGCGAGATCGCGATGCCGTCGGGGCGGTCGGCGATATCGACCAGCGTGCCGTCCATATCGAGGAACACGCAGGCATCGCCGGGCGGGGGAAGTCGCGGCTTCCCCGGATCCGGTTCGGGCATTTCTTCGGAAAATCCGATCAACTCATAAAAATTCATCTCGATACCCGGTTCCGCAGACTGGGACAATTTGACCTACAGGGGATCAATGGCCCGGATGCCGCTTCGGTTCCCCCGGTGCCGCCCCGCGTTATTCGGGGACAAGGGGAACCTGTCGGCGTGCCACGGGTGTTCTAGAGTTCACAGCAAGGCTATCGCACCGACCGGAAACGGGGAGGGACTGGACATGAAATCGGAACGGCCCGCCAAGGCCTCGACCCCCAAGCTCGCCGAGCTGGCGCAGCACCGCCTCGCCATCACGGCGGTCGATCCCTGCATCGACGGCGGGCGCTTTGCCGCAAAGGCGGTCGCGGGTTGGCCCGTGACCGTCTCGGCGGATGTGTTCGGCGACGGCCACGAGGTCATCGGCGCCGAGATCGTCGGGCCGGGCGGCAGGACGGTTCCCATGACCCACGAGGTCAACGACCGGTGGTCGGGCGAGATCGTGTTCGACGGCCCCGGACCGGCCGGTTTCATGCTCGCCGCCTGGCGCGACGCCTGGGGCACCTGGGCGCGCGACACCGGCAAGAAGCGCGCCGCGGGGCAGGATATCGCGGTCGAACTTCAGGAGGCGCGCGAGATCCTCGACGCCACGCGGGCCGGACGGGGCAACGCGTCGGCGGTGCAACGGCTTCGCAAGGCCGCAAAGGCGGGCGAGGTCGAGGTTCTGCTGTCCGACGAGACGACCGAGCTGATGGCCCGGATCGGGCCGCGGGCGAACCTGACACGGACGGATACCTTTCCGATCTGGGTCGACCGCGAACGCGCGGCGTTCTCGGCGTGGTACGAGCTTTTCCCGCGCTCGACCGGGGCGCCGGGCCAGCACGGCACGTTCCGCGACGTGATCGGGCGGCTCGACTACGTCAAGGATCTGGGCTTCGACGTGCTGTACTTCCCGCCCATCCATCCCATCGGCGCGACCAACCGCAAGGGGCGCAACAACGCGCTCAAGGCGGTGCCGGGCGATGTCGGGTCGCCCTATGCCATCGGATCGCCCGCCGGCGGGATGGACGCGCTGCACCCCAATCTCGGCGATTTCGACGATTTCGACGCGCTCGTCGCGGCGGCGGCGGAAAAGGGGCTCGGGATCGCGCTGGATATCGCGCTGAACGCCTCGCCCGATCACCCCTGGATCGAAGAGCATCCCGACTGGTTCGAGCGCCGCCCCGACGGGTCGATCAAGTTCGCGGAGAACCCGCCCAAGAAATACGAGGATATCGTCAATTTTCGCTACTATGACGGGGACGAGCCCAACACCCCGTTCTGGCGTGCCATCCGCGACCTGTTCCTGTTCTGGATCGGGCACGGGGTGACGATCTTTCGCGTGGACAACCCCCACACCAAGCCGTTCCCGTTCTGGGAGTGGATCATCGCCGAGGTTCGCCGCCGCTGCCCCGAGGCGATCTTTCTCAGCGAAGCCTTCACCCGGCCCAAGGTGATGCGCCACCTCGCCAAGATCGGCTTCAACCAGAGCTATACCTACTACACCTGGCGCGACACCAAGGCCGAGCTGACCGAATACCTGACCGAGCTCACCACCGAGCCGTGCCGCCATTACATGCGGCCGAACTTTTTCACCAACACGCCCGACATCAACCCGATCTTCCTCCAGACCTCGGGGCGGCCGGGGTTCAGGACGCGCGCGCTGATGGCCGGTACGCTAAGCGGGAACTGGGGGCTCTATTCGGGCTTCGAGCTTTGCGAGGCCGCGCCGCTGCCCGGCCGCGAGGAATATCTCGATTCCGAGAAATACCAGCTCCGCCATCGCGACTGGGACGCCGAGGGGCATATCAAGGACGATATCCGGCTCGTGAACCGGATCAGGTCCGAAAACCCCGCGATGCGCGATTTCACCAACCTGCGTTTCTTTCCGGCCTTCGACGACCGCGTGCTCTATTACGGCCGGTTCGACGAGGCGCACCGCAACTACCTGCTGTTTCACGTGCTGATCGACCCCCATGCGGGCGCCGAGTTCGGGTTCGAGCTGCCCCTTTGGGAGTTCGGCCTGCCCGACGACGCCGCGATCGAGGCCGAGGACGCGATCCACGGCAACCGCTTCACCTGGCAGGGCAAGAGCCATACCCTGCGTCTGGATCCGCATGAGCGGCCCTATGCGATCTGGAAACTGCACCCATCGGGAGACGCCCATTGACCCTGCTCGACAAGACCGCGATCCGCGATACGCCCGTGGGCGATGTCGAGGACTGGTATCGCGACGCCGTGATCTACCAGCTTCACGTCAAGGCGTTCATGGATTCCAACGATGACGGCATCGGCGATTTCGCCGGTCTGATGCGGCGGCTCGACCATGTGCAGGATCTCGGTGCGACGGCGATCTGGATCCTGCCGTTCTACCCTTCGCCGCTGCGCGACGACGGCTACGACATTTCCGAGTTCAAGGCGGTCAACCCCTCCTACGGCACGATGGAGGATTTCGAGGCGTTCGTCGCCGAGGCGCACCGGCGCGGGCTCAAGGTCATCACCGAGCTCGTCATCAACCATACCTCGGATCAGCACCCGTGGTTCCAGCGCGCCCGCCGCGCGCCCAAGGGCAGCCCCGAGCGGGATTTCTACGTCTGGTCCGACGATCCGACCAAGTGGATGGACAAGACGCGGGTGATCTTCAACGACACCCATGACAGCAACTGGTCCTGGGACCCGGTGGCCGAACAGTTCTACTGGCACCGGTTCTTCGACCACCAGCCCGACCTCAATTTCGACAACCCCGAGGTTCTGGCCAGCGTGCTCGACGTGATGCATTTCTGGCTCGACAAGGGAGTCGACGGGCTGCGGCTGGATGCGATCCCCTATCTGGTCGAGCGCGACGGCACCAATAACGAGAACCTGCCCGAGACCCATGCCGTCCTCAAGGCGATCCGGGCCGATCTCGACAAGCATTACACCGGCCGGATGTTGCTGGCCGAGGCGAACCAGTGGCCCGAGGACACGCGCCCCTATTTCGGCGATGGCGACGAATGCCACATGGGCTTTCACTTTCCGCTCATGCCGCGGATGTACATGGCCGTCGCCCAGGAAGACCGCTATCCGATCACCGATATCCTCCGCCAGACGCCGCCGATCCCCGAAGGCTGCCAGTGGAGCATTTTCCTGCGCAACCACGACGAGCTGACGCTCGAGATGGTGACGGATCGAGAGCGCGATTACCTCTGGGATTTCTACGCCTCGGACAAGCGGGCGCGGATCAACATGGGCATCCGCCGCCGTCTCGCGCCGCTGTTGCAGAACGACCGCCGCAAGATCGAGCTTTTGAACTCGCTGCTGTTGTCGCTGCCGGGAACGCCGGTGGTCTATTACGGCGACGAGATCGGGATGGGCGACAACTACTATCTCGGCGACCGGGACGGCGTGCGCACGCCGATGCAATGGTCGGCCGACCGCAATGCGGGCTTCAGCCGCGCGACGCCCCAGCAGCTTTACCTGCCCACGATCCAGGACCCGGTTCACGGGTTCCAGGCGATCAACGTCGAGGCGCAGCATCACGCCCCCGCGTCGCTGCTGAACTGGATGAAGCGGATGATCGCCGTCCGCCAGCGCCATCCGCTGTTCGGGCGGGGCGAGATCGAGCTGCTCTATCCCCGCAACCGCAAGATATTCGCCTATCTGCGGCATGACGGCGAGGAAACCGTGCTCTGTGTCGCCAACCTGTCGCGGCAGGCCCAAGCGGCCGAGATCGACCTTCCAGCCTATGCCGGGATGGTACCCATCGAGTTGACGGGCGCCTCGGCCTTTCCGCCGGTGGGCGAGCTGCCCTACCTGCTGACGCTGCCGGGATACGGGTTCTACTGGTTCCAGCTCGCGGCCGAGGATGCCCCGTCATGGCACCAGCCCATCGCGGCCATGCTGCCCGATTTCGTCACCCTCACGACGCGGGACGGGCGCGTGTCCACCGCGCTCGACGATGCCACGGCGCGCCAGTTCGCGACCGGAACCCTGGCCGAGTACCTGCCGCTGCAACGCTGGTTCGGCGCCAAGGATGCCCGGATCGAGCGGGTCGCGCTCGACCGCCTGGTCGAGATGTCCGAGGGCCGGCATATCCTGTCGGTCGTCGATGTCACGCTGAGCGACGGCGCCGCGCAGCGCTATTTCCTGCCGCTCTCGGCCGCCTGGGGCGAGGACGCGCTGATGATGGGGCCGCGTCTGCCCGCGACGCTCGCCAAGCTGCGCCGGGCCAACACCATCGGGGCGCTGCGCGACGCCGCCATGGACGAGGATTTCGCGCGCAGCCTGCTGGCGGCACTGGCCGCGGGCGAGACGCTCGAGGGCGATGGCGGGCGCATCGTCTGTCGCGGCTCGGACCGCCTGTCCGAGCTCGAGCCGCCGCTCGAGCCGCGGCTCCTGTCGGCCGAACAGTCCAACGCCTCGATCGCCTTCGACGACAAGCTGATCGTCAAGCTCTACCGCCGCCTGCGGGCGGGCGTGCAGCCCGATATCGAGATCGCGCGCTTCCTGACCGACGAGACCGATTTCGACGCCAGCCCCGCGCTTCTGGGCACGATGGAATGGGAGGCCGAGGACGGCACCGTGACCACGCTGGCCGCCGCGACCGAGTTCGTGCGCAACCAGGGCGATGCGTGGACCTATGTCACCGAGGCGCTCGAGCGCGACATGGAGCGTCTGGACCTCGCCGGGCCCGATGCGAATGCCGACGAGGAAAACGGCGCCGCGATGGGCGGGCCGCTCGACCTCGGCCGGGTTCTCGGCCGGCGCACCGCCGAGCTGCACCTGGCCCTGGCCAGCGGCAAGGAAGGCACCGCCTTTGCGCAGGAGCCGATGGGGTCGCAGGACTTGCAGGCGCTCGCGCGCGAGGTCGAGGCCGAGCTTTCCGCCACGCTCGACGATCTCTCCCGCGCCGCGCCCTCCCTGCCCGAGGCCAGCCGGGATCTGGCGCGCGAGGTGCTCGACCGCCGCGAAAGGCTGATGGACAAGCTGCGGCGCGTGGTCGATCTGCCCGCCTCGGGCGGGCGCTGCCGCATACATGGCGACTATCACCTCGGGCAGGTTCTCGTCGTGCAGACCGACGTGATGATCATCGATTTCGAGGGCGAACCCTCGCGCAGCCTCGACGAACGCATGGCCCGGACCTCGCCCCTGCGCGACGTGGCGGGGATGCTGCGCAGCTTCGACTATGCGCTGTGGTCGACGCTCCGCCGCCGGGTCGAACTGGGCGCCGATCCCGCGCGCAGTCTCGCCGGAATCAGCCGCTGGCGCGAGGCGACGCATGGCGCGTTCCTCGCCGCCTATCGCGAGGCGATGGAGGGCGCATCCCTGCACCCGGCCGACCGGGCGCTGGAAACCGCGCTTCTCGACCTCTTCCTCGTGCAGAAGGCGGCCTATGAGGTGGCCTACGAACTGTCGATGCGCCCCGACTGGCTCGACATCCCCCTCCGCGGCCTCCACGCCCTTGCCGAGGACACCGCGCCGCAGAAATAAGCGGCAAATCGGGGGCAAGGCCGATTACTGCCGCGCGCGCCGGGCCCCAAAATCGGCCCGGCGCGGGATCGCAGTCGCAGCCGCGTCGTTTCCATCCCGTGCCAAATCGACGGCCTGTAAAACTTGTCGGCTCACCATGCCTGTTTGGATGAAAAAATCTCGCACCCGGCGCGCCCTCTTCGACATCGGCCCGATTTACGCGTGATCTGACGGCCGATCGTGGTGAGATCAACGAATCTGATTTGATGCCAGCAAAACTCTTCGTTTCCTGTCCCCGCACCCCGTTCCTAAATTCAAGCTCGCAAGACCGGCTATCGCGATGTCGGCAAGTCTTGATCTCCGGGCCTTTCGGGTATGACGCGGATGCATTTTGCGGTTTCCATCGGATATCTTGCACAGCCGGCCTTGCCCGGCTGGTCGGTGCATAGCTCCTTCGACAACGCGGTGAACCTTTGCCGTGCGGGTGATAGGCAAATGCTGGCGCTGGTATCTGAGCGGTATCCGGACGGTCCAAGCGCGGTTCGCATCGCCGCCCCGGTCGGATGGGGGCGGTGCTTTCAGCGCGGACAGACGATCGCACTGCGCAACGGCGTTCTATGTGCCGAAGGCGTTCGTGACGCGGCCATCGGCATGCGTGGCGCGCGGATCTGGAGCCGGCCGGACCTGCCATGCGGCCGTGTCATCGAGGATGCGGGTTGCCGCCTCGAAAGCCTCACGGGGCTGCTGGGCCAGCAACAAGCCTGGCTGATGACATCCGCCGAAGCAGAAATGCCGGATAATACGGATGCGCTATCGGCGCTTGTCGGGATGGGGCAGGGCTTGACGCCGGCGGGTGATGATTTTCTCGTCGGCTATCTTTGCCTGGGACGGGTCTTCGCCGCCATGGGCGACAGGCCGCGCGTCGAATTGAACCGGCTCGCCGGTTCGCTGCGCCGGCGCCTGTGCCGAACCGGGGATATCTCGGAGCATCATTTGCGGCTGGCGCTCGACGGGCATTTCAATTCGGCGCTCTGCGATTTGCGCAGTGCCATGTTTCAGCCAGCGGCGAACTACGGCTCCATTCGTCTTGCCGCGTCGGACTTGGCCGCCATCGGCGCCAGTTCGGGACGTGACACCCTGGCGGGCGTCGCTGCCGCTTTCCGCCGTTTCGCGGCGTTTACAGTCCATGCTTATGCAGGAGTATCGTGATGACGACACGCATGAAAATCTACCGTGATCTCTATAAGGATTCGGTTTCCCTCATGCAGCTTTCTGCAGGTTTCGCGCAGCGCGATGGGGTCGAGCGCGCCTCGATCGTCATGGCGACCGAGACGAACCTGCGCCAACTCGAGGATGCGGGGTTCGACCCGGTCGATGGAGCGACGCCGAACGATCTCATCGTCGCGCTGATTGCCGATGATACGGTGATCGACGATCTCTTCGAACAGGCGGATTCCGCGTTGAAGGCGCGTCCGGCGGCGAATGGCGGCGATGGCCCGCAACCGCTCCCGCCATCGTCCTTCGAGATGGCTATTGAGGGTCAGCCCGATGCGAACATGGCGGTCGTTTCGGTTCCCGGACCCTTCGCCGCCGCCGAAGCGATAAAGGCGCTGCGGCTCGGGCTGAACGTCATGCTGTTTTCCGACAACGTGCCGCCGGCGCAGGAACTCGAGGTCAAAAAGCTGGCCCGTGAGCGCGGTCTGCTGGTCATGGGGCCGGATTGCGGCACGGCGATCATCAACGGGGTGCCGCTCGGCTTTGCAAATGTCGTCAATCGCGGAAAGATCGGCATCGTGGCCGCGTCGGGGACCGGGTTGCAGGAAGTGTCGTGCCGGATCTCCAACGCGGGCGCCGGCATCAGCCAGGCCATCGGGACGGGCGGTCACGACCTGGCCGCCGAGATCGGCGGGCTGTCGATGCTCACCGGGATCGAAATGCTGATCGCGGACCCGCAGACCGAAGTCATCGTCCTGGTATCGAAGCCGCCTTCGGCCGAGGTCGCAAAGGGCATACTGGGTGCCGCCTGTGCGGGCGGTAAACCTGTCGTCGTGCATTTCCTGGGGGCCGATGCCGCCGAACTCAAAGGGCATAACGTGATCGTGGCCGAAAGTCTCGCCGAGGCCGGTGAAAAGGCCGTGGCCGTCTTGCGGGGCGATGCGCCCGAACCACTTTGTCTCGACGATCTGCCGCAAGCTGCCATGCGCGCGGCCGAACGGCTCGTTCCGCAAGCGCAATATCTGCGTGGTGTGTTCTGTGGCGGAACTTTCTGCGCCGAGAGTCAGCTCTTCGCGTTGCGCGCGGGGCTCAAGGTTCATTCCAACGTTCCCGTCAGGGGGGCCGAGGCTCTGAACGACATCTGGATCAGCGAGGGTCATTCCATCGTCGATCTCGGCGATGACGATTTCACCCGTGGCAGGGCGCACCCCATGATCGATCCTACCTTGCGCGACGAACGCATCGTGAGCGACGGCACCGATCCCCTCACGGGCGTGATTCAGTTCGACGTGGTGCTGGGCTATGGCGCCTCGATGGAACCCATCGAGGGCCTGCTGGAGGCACTGCGCCGCGTCAAGGAGGCCCGGTCGGCCCCCCCCGTTTTCGTGGCCCATGTTTGCGGGACCGATCTGGACCCGCAATCGCGCCATGAAATCACCGCCCAGCTCCAGGCCGAGGGCGTGATCGCTGCGACATCGAACGCACAGGCATCTGTCTGGGCATCGGCAATCGCCGTCCAGTGCCAGACTGCCATGGCCTCGGCCTGACAAGGAGAGATCCGTATGAATACCCTGTTTGATTCCGAGCTTTCCGCGATCAACGTCGGCGTGCAGTCCTTTGCCGACAACATCGCCGCCGAAGGCGCCAAGGTCAGTTCCCTGACCTGGCAACCGCCCGCTGGCGGTGATGCCGATGCCGCCTTGACCCTTGCGCGTCTCGTCGGTGATGCCGGGATCGCCGATGCCAACCAAAGGGCGCTCGAGCGGTTTCTTTCGGCGAAACCGGTCGTTGTCGACGTGTCCACCGCTGGCAAGGCCCTGCCAGGCTTTACCGACCGCCGGCGACTTCTGCATGCCGGTCCGCCCATCCTTTGGGCGGATATGTGCGGCCCCATGCAGGGCGGATTGGCCGGTGCCGCGGTGCTCGAAGGATGGGCCGAAACGATCGACGCGGCGATGAAGCTGGTGGCCGATGGTGAAATCCTCTGCGAGCCTTGCCATCATTTCGACGCCGTGGCCCCTATGGCCGGGATCATCAGTCCGTCGATGCCGGTCTGGATCGTCGAGGATGCCGGGTCGCCCGACCGCCACCGGACTTACTCGAACTTCAACGAAGGTCTCGGTAAGGTCCTGCGCTTCGGGGCCAACAGCGAAGAGGTGCTCGAACGCCTGCGCTGGATGGCGGACGAGGTCGCGCCCGCCATGCGTGCCGCGATCGAGGTGTCGGGCGGGATCGAACTCAAGCCCTTGATGGCACAAGCCCTGCACATGGGCGACGAGGTGCACAATCGCAACACGGCCGCGACCGGTTTACTCATGAAGCGCCTCGTTCCGTCGCTGATGCGCGCCGAGATCGACGCAGGTCTGAAATCGCGCGTACTCGAGTTCATCTACGGGAACGATCATTTCTTTCTCAACCTCTCGATGGCGGCCTGCAAGAACATGCTGGACGCGGCGAGCGGCATCGACGGCTCGACCTTCGTGACCGTCATGGCGCGCAATGGCGTCGATTTCGGCATCCAGATGTCGGGAACCGGAAAACAATGGTTCCGGGCGCCCGCGAACCCGGTCGATGGTTTGTATTTCCCCGGCTTCAGCGCCGAGGATGCGGCCGCGGACCTGGGCGACAGCGCGATCACCGAGACCGCCGGGGTCGGAGGCTTTGCCATGGCATCGGCGCCGGCGATCGTGAAGTTCGTCGGCGGCACCCCGTCCGACGCGACGCAGAACAGTCGCAACATGCAGGAGATCACTGTCGGAACCAACTCGGCCTTTACGCTGCCGGCGCTGAACTTCGCACCGACCGCCACCGGAATCGATGCCATCAAAGTCGTGGATCGTGGGATCCTGCCGGTCATCAATACCGGGATCGCGCACCGCGAGGCGGGTGTCGGGCAGATCGGCGCCGGGATCACCACCGCGCCGCTGAAGTGCTTTGCCGACGCACTCGGCGCGTTTGCCCGGACCCGCGACTGATACCCGCCTTCAGCCATCCAAAACTTGCTTTTCCCTGACGAAAGGAAACACCGATGCGCGTTGTAGTAGCATTGGGCGGCAACGCCCTTCTCAAGCGCGGCGAGAAGATGTCCGCCGAAAACCAGATCGCCAATATGAAGAAGGCGGCCAAATCGCTGGCCGCCCTGGCGGAAAAACACCAGATCATCATCACGCATGGCAATGGGCCGCAGGTCGGCTTGCTCGCATTGCAAGCAAGCTCCTACAGCGAGGTCGACCCTTACCCTCTCGATGTTCTAGGCGCGGAATCCGTTGGCCAGATCGGGTATCTCCTTGAACAGCAGATGAAGAACGTCCTGCCGCCCGATCAGCAGGTTGCAACACTGCTCACCCAGATCGAGGTCGATCCCAAGGACCCGGCCTTCGACGATCCGACCAAGTTCATCGGCCCCGTCTTTACCAAGGAAGAGGTCGATCGCCTTGCGATTACCAAGGGCTTTACCTTCAAGCGAGACGGCGAACACTATCGCCGCGTCGTCGCATCGCCGCGGCCGCATCGCATTCTGGCCGAAAAGGTCATACGCTTTCTGGTCGAGAATAACACTGTCGTGATCTGTGCCGGCGGAGGCGGCTTGCCCACGGCCTATGGTGCGGACGGCGCACTTTATGGCGTGGAGGCGGTCATCGACAAAGACCGCTCGGCCGAGTTGTTGGCCCGGCAGATCGACGCAGATGCGCTGCTCCTTCTCACCGACGTCGACAGCGTTTACCTGGATTGGGGTACGCCTCGGCAGAAGCTCATCCGCAAGGTTTCGCCCAACCAGTTCGCCGAGTTCGACTTTCCCGACGGCTCGATGGGCCCCAAGGTCGAGGCAGCGTCCAACTTCGCACGTGCGACCGGTAATATCGCATGCATTGGAAAGCTCGATCAGGCGCTCGAGATGCTCGAAGGCACCGCGGGAACCACGGTCAGCAGCCGGGTCACGAAAACCGTGCTGCTCGGTCCCGACGGTGCCGAGACGAGCGCGGCGCAGTCCGCCGAGGCCGAACAGAACGCGTGATCCTACGCCGACAGGACCGCGAGGCCCCGCATTGCCCATGTGGGGCCTTTTTCCGTTCGGCCATCGGCGCATGGCAAGCGTGTATCACTGGCCATATATGCGAAACTTGCAACTGGTCGGTGGCGCGGCACGTCCCGAGCCCGCATAACGGCCCGTGAGGAGGCAGAATCTTGTACGTTGTTTCAAACGAGGCGATGCTGACCGTCCATTTGGTCGCGGAGTTCGGAAGCTTCTCACTGGCGGCCGCGCGGCTTAACAAGGTGCCGTCGGCCGTCAGCTATTCGGTTCGCAAGATCGAAGAGCAGCTTGGCGTCAAACTGTTCGAGCGACGCCATCGCGAGGTCGTTCTGACCCCCGCCGGCGAGTTTTTCGTCCAGAAAAGCCATTTCATCCTGCGTGATATCGAGGAGCTACGCCGCAAGACGCAGATGGTCGGATCCGGGGTCGATACCGTTTTTCGCGTGTCGATCAACAACATCATGAAACGCGAATGCGTCTCGGATTTTGCCCGTTCCTTCTGTGCGCGCTTTCCAACGACCGAACTGCGCATGCAAACGGATGTCTATAACGGGTGCTGGGACGTTCTGGACAGGCGCGAGGCCGATTTCGTCATCGGCGCTCCACATGCCGCGCCCGATCCGGAGGGGCTGATGATCGACGAGATCGGGACGGTGAACTGGGATTTCGTCACCGGCCGCGACCATCCGCTTGCCGGCGTGACCCATCCGCTAAGCAATGACGAGCTGCGCGAGCATACCGCCATCGTCGTGCAGGATACGTCGGTCGGGCTGTCGCCGAGCCTTGCCTGGCTTTTGGACGGGCAGAACGCGATCTATGCGCCGGATCTGCACATCCTGATCCGGCTGGTCAAACAGGGCGCCGGGGTGGCTTTCGTCCCGCATCACAAGGTCGCATATGAACTCGATCACGGCGATCTCATCAAGAAGGCCGTGGTCGAACACAAGGTGGGAACGCGCGTGTCCTATGCGTGGCGCACCAACCCGCAAAGCGTCGTGCTGCAATGGGTCGTCGAATATCTTGGCGATCCGTCGATCCGTCAGAGCTGGATCTCGTCCTCGAACGAACCGGCCTGAACGGGCCATCGCCGTCCCACAGACGGCGGCACGCGCGCAAATCTTTTGATCGACAACCGCCGTTGGGTTGAAATCATTTTCCAGGGAGATGGCGTTACCGGGTGATTGCGCGGTTACGTCGCGCTTTTTTTGCCACCAAGACTGCCCAGCGAAAATTTGTGATACGCCGGTGCAAATCGTTGCATTAGCCACGAAGCCGCAATTTTGGTAATTCTGACGCCAGCCGCGGACATGCGGCGCCTGTTTCCAATAGCAAGGAGCGCGGAATATGGCCAAACGCGAAATCGCCGCAGAACCCTTCAATTATGAGTTCGACCCGGAAACGACGGCACTCGTCGTTATCGACATGCAAGCCGATTTCGTTGAACCCGGCGGGTTCGGCGAGGCTCTCGGCAATGACGTATCTCTCGTTCGCAACTCGATCGAGCCGACGAAGAAACTGCTCGAAGCCTGCCGCGAGGCGGGCATGTTCATCGTTCACACCCGCGAAGGGCACCGCGCCGACCTAGCCGATTGTCCCCCCGCCAAGCTGACACGCGGCGGCCAGACCTTCATCGGCACGCAGGGGCCCAAAGGCCGCATCCTGGTGCGGGGCGAAAAGGGGCATGACATCATCCCCGAGGTCTATCCGGTCGAGGGTGAGCCGGTCATCGACAAGCCGGGCAAGGGCGCGTTCTGGGATACCGATCTCGATTTGATCCTGCGCAACAGGAATATCAAATCGCTAATCATCTGCGGCGTCACCACCGAAGTATGCGTGAACACTACCGCCCGCGAAGCCAATGACCGCGGCTACGAGATTATCGTGCCCGAGGATTGCACCGACAGCTATTTCCCCGAATTCAAGACGGCCACGCTCGACATGATTAAGGCGCAGGGGGCCATTGTCGGGTGGGTTAGCAATTCGGACAAGATCATCGCGGCGCTCGACTGATCTGCCTCGCGGCCGCGTGCGTTCGCACCACGGCCGCGTTCCCCCTCACCTTACGCGACGATGCGAGAGAGAGAGACCTTGATATGAGCGATACAACGACCCTCGCCGTCAACGGCACGTTGATGCGCGGCCTGGAACTGAACCCCAACCTGCTCAAGGTAGGTGCCGAGTTCAGGGTCGAGGCGCGCACCGACAGGCATTATCGGCTGTGGTCCATAGACGATGTGCATCCCGCGATGATCCGCACGGCCGAGGAAAACAATTCGGTCGAACTCGAACTCTGGGATGTGCCGAACGGCGGTCTTGCCTCCATCCTGCAAAGCGAACCCGCCGGCCTTTCGATCGGCAAGGTCAAGCTCGAGGATGGCAGCGAGGTTCTCGGCGTGCTGGGCGAACCTTGGCTTGTCGAGGGCAAAATTGAAATCACGTCCTTCGGATCCTGGCGCAAATACATCGCCAGTCTCTAGGGGACGCGGCGCGGGCGCGCGGCGGTGATGCCGCGATGCCGAGGCGCGTCCTTGTCGATTCATCTTTATGGAGCACGGAACCATGGCTTCCGAAAGCGAAGACAATGCCAACACCGCCTCGGGTATCAGTGTCGCGCTGATCATGCTGGGGATCGTTCTGACCCCTGCATTGCTGGCTGCCGCCGGCGTCGGATCGAGCTTGGCGCCCGGCGATATCGTTCCCGTCGTGCTGACCGGCGGTGTCATTCTTGCCGTCCTGTCGATGATCACGCTTACGATCGGCGCGGTCTCGCGCAGGACGACCTACGAACTCGTCAAGTTTCCCTTTGGCCGTAAGGGATCCGTCGTCATCAACTGGGTCATGGCGATCTCGCTCAGCGGTTGGATCGTCGTTACCTCGTCGAGCTTTGCGCAATCGCTTGCCGGGCTGACCGACGGCACGGTGCTGGACTTGCCCGCGCCGGTCTGGGTCGTGATCGGAACCGCGATCTTTGTCGCGGCGACGGCCTTCGGATTCGAGGCGCTGGGCAAGATCGCCCGGTTCGCGATCCCGGTCGCTGTCGTCATCCTAGCCTACATCATTTTCCAGGTGATCGGGTCCGATGCCGAGCTTGCCGCCGTGGATGCGACGATGCCCTTCGGCGTTGCGGTATCGTCCTTTGTCGGTACGGTGATGGTTCTCGTGACGCTATCGCCCGACATGGGCAGTTTTGCGCGCAACGGCAATCACGCCAGGCTGGCGGCCCTGCTGACGTTCGGCGTGGCCTATGTGCTCCTGTTCGCGGCGGTGGCTTATCCCAGCGCCCTGACCGGCGAAGGTTCCCTGCTCGGGTCGACGGCGCTTCTGGGCGGTGCGCTCGCCGCGTCGCTGCTGCTGGCATTTGCTTGCTTTACCAGCAACGCGGGCAACATGTTCCAGGGCACCCTTGCCTACAGCGCGCTGTTTCCCGGCATCGAGCAGAAATGGAAGATCACGGTCGGCCTCGGCGTGGCGACGGCGATCATCGCCTTCTTCCCGATCCTGTCCTACCTCGTTCCGTTCCTGCTGTTTCTGGGTATTGCAACTCCACCGGTGGCCGGCATCTACATCGCCGACTATTTCACCCACCGCAAAGGCGGATACCGGGAAACTGCCCTCGATAACGAGGCGGATCTCAAGCCGATCGCCTTTGTCGCGTGGCTGCTGGGATCGGCGACCGGGCTTGCCACGGTAAACGGCCTGTTCACCCTGACCTTGATCCCGTCGCTCGACAGCCTGTTGATCGCCTCGGCCAGCTACGTGGTTTTCGGCAAGCTCTTCGGCCAGAACGCCACGGCCTCGGCCAACTCGGCGAAGTAACCGGCCGACTAGGTTCGAGACGGCAGGTCGCCCCCCCGAAAGAGGGGGGCGATTTGCTGTTACCCCCGTGGGGACGCTCCCCCGGCCCGCCCCGCTCAACCCTTCGCGAGCCAGCGCAGCATGTTGCGCCAGAGGGTCGGGTAGCCTTCCCAGGCGAGGAACTCGGGCGGGAGCCAGTGGGGGGCCATGTCCGAGGCCCAGGCGATGGAGCGTCCCTTGCCGTATTCTCCGGCCACAAGCAGCGGGTGGCCGCCTTCGTCCTGGGGCAGGCGGGCCAGGATCTCTGCGCCGTCGCGGGGGACGATCTCGTTCGCACCGATGATGTAGGGCCAGTCGCCCGGCACGCCCTTCAGGATCGGGTGATCTGCGTCGCCCGTGATCTCGGCCTTGAAGCCGTCGGGAATCTCGAGCCGATCGTCATAGGGCAGGCAGGTGACGGGCAGGGCCTGCTCGACCGGGGTGCGGTGCCAACGCCCGCTGCCGTCGATCCCCTGAAAGGTCAGGTAGCCGCCGACCATCATCAGCCCGCCGCCGTCCTGTGTCCAGTCGCGCAGCAGCTTGAGCCGGTTGGGGCGGCGTTCGCTCTTGAGAAAGACCTCGGGCGGCAGCAGCAGCGTGTTCGCCCCGATATCGGACAGCATGATGACATCCCAGGCGTCCAGCCCGTCGCGGTCGAAGGGCAGGCCGCCCGCCGCCTCGTGCGAGGGCATGTAGGTCACGTCGAACTCGTCCCGTACGGCCTCGAGAAACGGCTCGGCGCCGGTGTGGTAATGGGCGCTCGAGAAATGGTCGAACCCTTTGAAATGGGTTTCGTTGGTGATCCAGCTTTCGCCGACCAGCAGCACTTTCTTCGTCATGGTTCAGTCTCTTTCGGGCTCTGTCGATAAAACCCCCGGACACGCGATGCGTCCGGGGGCGGGTCCGTGGATGCGGGCCGTGGCCCGCGGGTTCACTCCATCGTGGCGAATTGCAACCGGAACGCGCCGTCGGGCCATTGCGTCCAGTCAAGATCGGCCACCGAGGCCTGCAGCATCTGCGGGAACACCAAGAACAGCAACGGCGCTTCGTCGGCGATGATCTGCTGCGCCTGGCCGTAGAGTTCGGCGCGGGCGGCCTGATCGGTCTCGACCCGTGCCTCGTTCAGCAGGCGGTCGACCTCTTCGTTTTCCCAGCCGGGAAAATTGTTCGGCCCGTCGATGGTGAAATAGTTGAAGATGTTGCCATCGGGGTCCGACCGGCCCGACCATGGCGACATGGTCAGGTCGGACGTGCGTTCGCGCAGCACGGTGATGAGGCTGGTCGAGTCGATCTGGTTGATCGACACGTCGAACCCGACCTCGTTGGCCTGCGCCTGCAGGATCTGGGCGATCCGCACGTAGATGGGCGAGTTCGTGACCGTGATCTCGACGCTCACCGGCATCTCGACGCCGGCCTCCTCGAGCAGTTGCCGCGCGCCCTCGGGATCGTTGCGCGGGGCTTCGAGGCTGTCGTCATAGGCCCAGCCGATCGAGGGCGGGATCGCGCCCTTGGCCGGGGTCGCGGCGCCGAAATAGGCGGCTTGCAGGATGACCTCGGGATCGACGGCCATCGAAAAGGCACGCCGGACGCGCGCATCGTCAAACGGCGCGGCGGTGGTGTTGAACGAGAAGGCGTTGAACCCCAGCCCCGGCGTTTCCTTGAGCGTCAGCGACTCGTCGCTTTCGACCTGGGGAACGAGCTGCGGCGGCACCCCGTCGACAAGCTGCACCGTGCCCGAACGGAGGTTGTTGATCCGCACCGTTTCGTCGGGGATCGGGCGGAACACGACCTCGTCGATGGCGGGCTCTCCGCGCCAGTAATCCTCGAACGCCTCGAGCCTGAGTTCCGAGTTCTTGGTCCAGCTCGCCACCTTGTAGGGGCCCGCGCCGACCGCCTGCGTGGCGAAATCGTCGCCGAGCTCTTCGAGCGCGGTGGGCGAAACCATCATGCCCGCGCGGTTGGCCAGCACCTGCAGAAAGGGGGCGTAGGGCTCGCTCAGCTTCAGCGTCACCTCGAGCGGGCCGGTCACTTCGACGCTGTCGAGCGGCCCGAGTTCGCTGCCGCGGGGGCTGCCGGTCTCGGCATCCATGTAGCGGTCGAGATTGGCCTTGACCGCCTCGGCGTCGAGGGTCGTGCCGTCGTGAAAGGTCAGCCCGTCCTTGATTGTCAGCACATAGGTCGTTTCGTCCGGCATCTCGTAGGAGGCGAGGCCCGGCTCGATCTCGAGTTCGGGCGTCGTGTGCAGAAGCGGCTCGAAGATGTTGTATTGCACCGCCAGCTCGAAAAACGACGCCATCAGCGCCGGGTCGAGCGTCACCGGGTCCGATACGATGGCCACGTCGAGCGTCTGGCCGTCCTGCGCATGGGCCAGCACCGGCATCATGCCGGTGGCCAGTCCCGCGATCGCGGTGGCGGCGAGGAATGTTCTTCTGATCATTATCGTTTTCCCTGTTGCTTGTCGTCGGTCAGCCCGTCCGCGGGTCGAACAGGTCGCGCAGCGCATCGCCGACGACGTTGAACCCCAGGACGGTGAGAAAGATCGCCAACCCCGAGAACCACGCCATCCAGGGCGCAAGCTCGAGAAAGCCGATCGCGTCGCGCAGCATGTTGCCCCAGGTCGCGGTGGGCGGCTGCGCCCCGAGCCCAAGGAAAGACAGGTAGGACTCGGTGATGATCGCGGCCGCGAACAGCAGCGATCCCTGCACCATCATCGGCGCGGCGATGTTGGGCAGGATGGAACGGGCGAGGATATTGACCGGGCCGAAGCCCAGCGCGCGCTTGGCCTCGACGAAATCGAGCGAGCGCACCACCATCGTCTGCGCCCGCGCGATACGGGCGAACACGGGCAGGTTCACGACCGCGATGGCGAGGATCGCGTTGCCGAGGCTCGGCCCCAGAACGGCGGTGATGGCCAGCGCCAGCAGCACCCCCGGAAAGGCAAAGATCACGTCCATCAGCCGCATGATGATCGTGTCGGTCCAGCCCGACACGTAGCCCGCGATGCTGCCGATGATGCCGCCCACGACCAGCGAGGCCAGCACGCTGACCAGCCCGACGACCAGGGAAACGCGCGCGCCGTAGATCACGCGGGTCAGGATATCGCGCCCCAGATCGTCGGTGCCGAAGGGATGGGCAAGGCTCGGCGGCTGGAGGATGGCGAGGAAATCGGTGTCGTTCGGCCCGTAGGGCGTCAGGACCGGCGCAAGGATCGCGGCGAGGATCGCCAATGCGACCAGCCCGCCGCCCAGCAGCGCGCGGGGGCTGGACAAGAGGCGCGGCAGACGCGCCGAGGCGGGGGCGGAGGCCGCGGCGCTCATGACAGGCGCAGCCTCGGGTCGACGATGGTATAGACGATATCGGTCACGAGGTTGATGAACACGAACAGCCCCGCGGTCAGCAGAACCGCCCCCTGCACCACGGGATAGTCGCGGGCAAAGATCGCATCGACCGTCAGTTTGCCGATGCCCGGCCAGGAAAAGATCGTCTCGGTGATGACGACGCCGCCCAGCACCTGCCCGAACTGGATGCCGATCAGCGTGATGATCGGGATCTGGGCGTTGCGATAGGCGTGTTTCCAGATCACGGTGCGATGCGGCAGCCCCTTGGCGCGGGCCGTGCGGACGTAATCGGCCTGCAACACCTCGAGCATGGTCGAGCGCGTCATGCGCATGATCGCCGCGGCCAGCGCGGTGCCCAGCGTGATCGCAGGCAGTACGAGATGGGTGAGAAAGCGGCCCAGATCCTCGCCGGGGGCGACATAGCCCGAGGCCGGCAAGAGCGGCAGGTGGATCGAGAACAGCAGGATCAGCAGCACGCCGATCCAGAAGCTCGGCATCGACAGCCCGAACAGCGACAGCAGCGACGCGAAGGCGTCGGCGGCGGTGTCGCGGCGCGTGGCCGCGATGACGCCCGTCGGAATGGCGATGAGCAGCGAGACCAGCGTGGCCGCCAGCGCCAGCCACAGCGTCGGCAGCAAGGCCCCCATCAACAGGGGCAGAACCTCGCGGCCGCTTTGCACCGAGCGGCCGAAATCGCCGGTCAGCAGGTTCTTCATCCAAGCGAGGTACTGGACCGCCCAGGGGTCATCGAGCGCATAGCGCGCCCTGAGCGCCGCGACGGCCTCGGGCGTCGCCTCCATCCCCAGAAGCGCCACGACCGGGTCGCCGGGTATCAGCCGCACGAGCAGGAACACGACGACCGACACCCCGAACAGGATCGGGATCAGACTGACCAGTCGTCCGACAAGCTGACGCGCCAAGTTACCCCCCCATGCGCAGAACATGCGCCCTCGTGAAACGAAACCGGTTTACTAAACCGTTGCACCGTTACGATTGTAACTTTATGAGTCGATTCTACCATCTCTTGTCAACGGAGAATCCTGTCGTGCAGCCAATGACGCGCCCCGGTCCGACCGATCCGCGCGACGGGCCGGTCCCGGCGGATGACGTGCTGTCGATCCGCGGGCTTTCGGTCGGCTTCGCGGGATTCACCGTGCTGGACGGGATCGACCTGACCGTGCGGGCGGGCGAACTGGTCTGCATCGTCGGCGAAAGCGGATCGGGCAAGAGCCTGACCGCGCTCGCGACCATGGGGCTTGCCCCGCCGGGCGCACGCATCGCGGCCGATTGCCTGCGTTTCACCGGGCGCGACCTGCTGCCCCTGACCGAGCGCGAGCGGCAGACGCTGCGCGGCAACGAGATGGCGATGATCTTTCAAGAGCCGATGACCTCGCTCAATCCCGTGATGACCGTCGGCGAACAGATCATGGAACCGCTGCGCCAGCATCGCCGTATGGGCGCCCGACAGGCGCGCGAGACCGCGCTGGCCATGCTGTCGCGCGTTCAGGTGCCCGCGCCCGAGGCACGGTTCGACCAGTATCCCCACCAGCTTTCGGGAGGCCTGCGGCAGCGGGTGATGATCGCCATGGCGCTGGTCTGCCGCCCCAGGCTGCTGATCGCGGACGAGCCGACCACCGCGCTCGACGTCACGATCCAGGCGCAGATCCTGCGGCTGGTGGACGAGCTGCGCCATGAAATGGGAACCTCGATCCTGTTCATCACCCACGACCTTGCCGTGGTGTCCGAGATCGCCGACCGGATCGCCGTCATCTATGCCGGGCGCATCGTCGAAGAGGGCACCCGCGACGACATATTCGACGATCCGCAGCACCCCTATACCCTGGCGCTGTTCGCGGCCCTGCCCCGCCCCGAGGACAAGGGGCGCGATCTCGCCTCGATCCGGGGGCAGGTTCCCGGCCCCGACGCCATGCCGGGCGGATGTCGTTTCGCCCCGCGCTGCCCCTTTGCCATCGAAAAATGCCGCGCCGAACGCCCGCCGCTGCTCGACATGCCGGGGCGCGCGCACCGCGTGGCCTGCTGGCGCGCACCGCTCGAGGAGTCGGTTCGATGACGCGCCCCCTGCTCGAGGTCTCTCACCTGTTCAAGAGTTTCGGCGGGCGCGACGGGCTGTTTCGCGCGGGGCGCCGGGCGCGGGTCGTCAACGATGTCGGCTTTACCATAGGACGGGGCGAGACCTTCGGGCTGGTCGGGGAAAGCGGGTCGGGCAAATCGACCATCGGGCGCACGATCCTGCGCCTGCTCGAACCGGATTCGGGCGAGATCCTGTTCGACGGGCAGGATATCGCCGGACTATCGCGCGGCGATCTGCGGCGTCTGCGGCGCCGCATGCAGATCGTCTTTCAGGATCCGTTCAGCTCGCTCGATCCGCGCGTGCGCGTGGGCGAGGTGCTGGCCGAGCCCATCCGCCTGCACGGCCTGCGCGAGGGCGCGGCGATCGAGGCGCGGGTCGACGAGTTGCTCGAGACCGTGGGGCTGGCACCGCATCACAAGACGCGCTGGCCGCACGAGTTCTCGGGTGGGCAGCGGCAGCGCATCGCCATCGCGCGCGCGCTGGCCGTCGAGCCGGACCTGATCGTGTGCGACGAGGCGGTGTCGGCGCTCGACGTGTCGATCCAGGCGCAGGTGCTGAACCTGCTGGCGCGGCTGCGCGACGATCTGGGCGTGTCCTACCTGTTCATCTCGCACGACATGTCCGTCGTGCGGCACATCGCCGATCGGGTGGGCGTGCTTTATGCCGGGCGTCTGGTCGAGACCGGGCCGGTGGGTGCCGTGTTCGACCGCCCCTCGCATCCCTATACGCGGATGCTGCTGGCCGCGACGCCCAGCCTCGCGGGGCGTAGCCGCGCGCCCGCGCAGGATATCGCGGGGGCGCCGCCAAGCCCGTTCGACGCGGTGACGGGATGCGCCTTTGCGTCGCGCTGCGCCTTTGCGTCGGATCGCTGCCGGACCGAGGAGCCGCCGCTCGACACCTTTCAGGCGGAGGATCACCGCGCCGCCTGCTGGCATGTCGCGGAGCTGCCGCCGCTTGGACCCGAGGCCGCGCAGGGCGATGCGGCCATGTCACCCGCCTATCGCCGCCGGATCGACCTGCTGCGTCGCGCGCAGGCGGGTTCCCCGGCCTGAGCGCGGTCAGCCCAGCCCGCGCGCCTTGCAGAACGCGTCGAACGCCTCGGCATTGGCATAGGCGGCCTGCGTGCCGCGCCGGGTGATGGAATCGGCCGCATAGACCGCGGCCCGCGCCAAGGCGTCCCGCGGGCTCGCGCCGCCCGACAGGAACCGCGCGAAACTGCCGATAAAGGCGTCGCCGGCGCCGGTCGTGTCCACGGGATCGACCGCGACCGGGGCGATCTGGTGCACATCCTCGGCCGTGACCAACCGCGCGCCACGCCCGCCCAGCGTCACGATCACGTTGCGGATGCCGCGCCCGATCAGAGACCGCGCCGCCTCGAGAACCGCATCGTCGGTATCGGTGGGCATGTCGGACAACAGCGCAAGCTCGGTCTCGTTGGGGCAGAACCAGTCGAGACCGTCGAGCCGCGAAAGGTCGAGTTCGCGGTCGGCCGGCGCGGGGTTGAGGATGGTCTGGATCCCGTGCCGCGCGCCGAAGGCCACGGCGTGATACACCGTCTCGAGCGGCACCTCGAGCTGCAGCAGGATCGCGTCGCACCCTTTCAGCGTCTCGGCCGCCGCGTCGATATCATCGGGTGAAAGATGCGCGTTGGCGCCTTTCACGATGAGGATCGAGTTCTCGCCGTCGGGCTCGACAAAGATGGGTGCGACGCCCGATGCGACCCCCTCGACCCGGCGGACATGGCGCACGTCGACCCCGTGATCCGCGAGGTTCTTGAGCGTGGCCTCACCAAAGGTATCGTCGCCCACGCAGCTGACCATTGCGACCCGCGCGCCGAGCCGCGCGGCGGCGACCGCCTGGTTGGCGCCCTTGCCCCCGAAGCCCTGCATGAAATCCGGCGCTTCGAGCGTTTCGCCGCGATTGGGCATCCGGTCCACATAGGTCACGAGGTCGATCATGTTCGAGCCGATAACGGCGATACGGTCCGTCATCGCGCCACCCCGCCTGATACACCGCCCAACGCTGTCTTGCCATGTCGCATCGCGATCCCCCCGGTTGTCGCGCGGATGCCCGCCCGAGACGGCAGAAAAGCGGTTTACGGCGCGGGTTTCAATAGCATGCGCATGGTGCGGCCGGCCATGGAACCGCCCCGCCCCGGTCTGCCGTTGATCGCACGACCCACAGAACGGAGACACCCATGTCCAGCCATGACGACACGCTGACGAAACTGCACACCCGCCTCGTCGACAGCGTCGACGGGTACGAACAGGCCCGGTCGCAACTCGACGGCGATCACGGGCATTTCGTCGACCGCGTGTTAGAAGAACGGCGCGCGATGCATCGAAGCGTCCATTCCAAGCTGTCCGAGGCCGGGATCTCCGTGGACGATGACGGCTCCACCGCCGCCGCGCTGCACCGGCAAGTGTTCAAGCTCCGCGATGCCATCGCCTCGGGCGATGCGAACGTGTTGGCGGAATGTGCGCGGGGCGACGGCTACCTGGTCGAAGCCTATGACGACGCCATCGAGGCGACCGAGGGCGAGCCGAACTGGAACTTCCTCGTCGAGCAGCGCGCCCGTGCCGCCGCCGCGCGGCAAGAGGCCGAAACGCTGTCGTCTTGAGGATACCGCGCCCCGGCACCGGGCCGGGGCGCGACGCCGGTTCAGCCGCGGGCGGCCGTGCGTTCGGGCGCGGCCCGCGACGGCGCGGCGCTGTCATTGGCCGGCTTCTGCTGCGGCGCGGCGTAACGGCGCTGGAAAACCGGCTCTGCCGCCTTGGGGGCGGCGGTCTTGTCCATCGAGGTGGCGGTGCGGATGACGTTCGCGAATATACCCAGCATGACAGATCTCCTTGCAAGCTGAGGGCCGTCTAGCCCCCGGTGGCAAGGCAATGCCACTCAATGCGGTTGCGTCACTGTAAGCAGGGCTTACATCGACACCATGGATTGGAGCGCCGTCCCCTCACTCGCCAGCCTGCGCGCCTTCGAGGCCGCCGCCCGTCTCGGGTCCCATTCTGCGGCTGCGAGGGAACTAAACGTCACCCATGCCGCCATCGCGCAGCATGTCCGCAAGCTCGAGGACCGGTTCGGCTGCGTGCTGTTGGAGCGCCGCGGCGGGGGCATGACCGCGACCGATGCGGGCGCCGCGCTGTCGGCGGGGCTGCGCGACGGCTTTTCCGCCATCGCCGAGGCCTGCCGCGATCTTGACGCGCGCGAAACCGCGCGCCCGCTCAGGATTTCGCTGACGCCGTCCTTTGCGGCGAACTGGCTCATGCCGCGGATCGGCGATTTCTGGACACGTCATCCGGGCATCGAGCTCGACCTGACCCCGTCGCCCGACGTGGCCGATCTCAGGACGGGCGGGTTCGACATGGCGGTGCGCTATGGGCGCGGTCCCTGGCCCGGCCTGCGCGCCGAACGGCTGATCGACGCCGCCCATGCCGTGATCGCGGCGCCGGGGCTCGTTGCCGGGCCGGTCGACGACCTGTCGGGGCTGCACCGTCATGTCCTGCTCACCGAACGCAACAATGTCGAGGAACTGCACTGGGCCGAGCTGCACGGGCTGCGGATGGACCGGGTGCGCGTCATCGGGTTCGACTCGCTCAGCATGGTGATCGAGGCGGTCCGCGCGCGCCACGGGATCGGCATGGTGCCGCGGATCATCGCCGAGGGCGAGATCGCGCGCGGCACGCTCGAGGTTCTGTTCGAGGAATCGAGTCCCTCGGTCGCCTATCACATGGTCCGCCGCGAGGGCAGCGAGTCGCCCGCGCTCCGCACCTTTCGCGGCTGGCTGCGCCAGCAGGCGCGGCCAAGCTTGCTCGGACGGCCCCCGATGGGGTAGGGTCGCGCCAGATGGCCGGTCGGGCCGTCCTGCAACCCGCACACACGATCAGTAAAGGAACGACGCGCCATGCGCGGATTTCGGCTGTCGGCCTATGAACAGGAACTGAAATGGCTCGCCCTGGTCCTGGGGATCATGTCGACCGTCGCCATCGTGCAGGATTGGGACCCATGGCCCATGATCCTCGGCCTGCCCTTCTGCCTCATCTGGATCTATTGCGGCTGGCTGCATACCGAACGCCAGCTCAAATGGCTGAACGTCCTGTTCGCGGGGCTCTATGTCTACGGCATCGCGCGCTGGCTGACCGTCGGCGCCTGAACGGCGGCCCCCTCAGCGCGGGGACCGCTTTGCCAGGATGCGTTGCAGCGTGCGGCGGTGCATGTTCAGCCGGCGCGCGGTTTCCGAAACATTGCGGTCGCATTGCTCGAAAATCCGCTGGATATGTTCCCATCGGACGCGGTCGGCCGACATCGGGTTCTCGGGCGGCGGCGGCAGGTCCTCGCCGCTCGACAGGAGGGCCGCGGTGATCTGGTTCGCATCGGCCGGCTTGGCGAGATAGTCGACCGCGCCGATCTTGACCGCGGCCACCGCCGTCGCGATGGCGCCGTAGCCGGTCAGCACGACCACCTTGCTGTCCTCGCGCCGCTCGCGAATCGTCTCGACCACGTCGAGGCCGTTCCCGTCGCCCAGCCGCAGGTCGACCACGGCATAGGCCGGCGGGGCGCGACGGACGCTGGCCTGCCCTTCGGCGACGGTTTCGGCTGTGGTCACGGCAAAACCGCGCTTTTCCATGGCGCGGGCAAGCCGCTTGAGAAACGGCTCGTCGTCATCCACCAGCAAAAGCGAGGGATCGGGGCCGAGTTGTCTGCTATCTTGGTCTGGCACAGGAAATTACGCGTCCACGGCTGTTGTCGGTCATGAAATGACTTAGCCATGCCCCGGCCGGATTCAATTGCACCTGCGACACCTGAGCGCAAATAGGTCGCATGGACCGGCCGCCACCGCTGCCCCAAACCCGGTCTCGCCCATGAGGAGCCGTCGATGCCCAACCCCGATCTGCCCCTGCCCGGCCACCACACCGACCCGATCTGGCCCTTTGACCGGCGGACCGACTGGGTGCGGCTGCGCACGCTGATGCTGCTGCGCTGGATCGCCATCACCGGCCAGATCGCCGGGGTCGAGATCGCGCGGCGGGCCTTTTCGCTCGATCTGGCGATGGGGGCGATCTATGCCGTGATCGGGGCGGCCGTGCTGACCAACGTGATGGCCGCGCTGGTCTATCCCGAGACCAAGCGCCTGCGCGAGTTCGAGCTTGTCGCCGCGCTGGTCTTCGACATGGTGCAGCTTTCGTTCCTGCTCAGCCTGACGGGCGGTCTGCACAATCCCTTTGCGCTGCTGATCCTCGCGCAGGTCGCCATCGCGGCCACGGCGCTGCGGCGCTGGGCGACGATCTTCGTCTGCGGCTGCGCGCTGATCCTCGTGACGGGGCTATTGTTCGTCTTTACCCCGCTCGTCACGACGACCGGGGCCGTCATGGCCTTGCCGTCGGTCTTCGTACTGGGGTTCTGGTGTGCGATCTCGGTCGGCATCGTGTTCCAGGCGGCCTATGCGCAAAAGGTCGCCGCCGAGGCGACGACCATGGCCGATGCGCTGGCCGCGACGCAGATGGCGCTAGCCCGCGAGCAATCGCTGACCGATCTGGGCGGTGTCGTCGCCGCCGCCGCGCACGAGCTGGGCACGCCCCTGGCCACCATCGCCGTCGTCGCGAGCGAGCTTGCGCAGGACGCGGCCGAGCCCGAGGTGCGCGAGGATGCGCGCCTGATCCGCGAGCAGGCCGAACGTTGCCGCATGATCCTGCGGTCGATGGGGCGCGCCGGCAAGGAGGACCGCCATATCCGCCACGTACCGATCTCGTCGGTGATCGAGGACGCGGCCGAGCCGCATGCCGACCGGGGGGTCGAGATCCTCTATGACCTCGGCCATGCCGACGGGTCGGGGGCCGGGCAACCCATCGTCGCCCGCCGCCCCGAACTGATTCACGGCATCCGCAACCTCGTGCAGAACGCAGTCGATTTCGCCCGGTCGCAGGTCTGGATCGACGTGCGCTGGGGCGAAGAGGACCTTGTCCTGCGCATCACCGATGACGGTCCGGGCTTTCCGCCCGACCTGCTGCCGGTGATCGGCGATCCGTTCCTGCGGGTGCGCACGTCCGAAACCGCGACGCGGCGGGTGCCGCAATATGACGGGATGGGGCTGGGGCTCTTCATCGCCAAGACATTGCTCGAGCGCAGCGGTGCCGAAGTCACCTTTGCCAATGGCGGCACCCGGCCCGACAGCGGCGCGACCGTCACGCTGGTCTGGCCGATGGCGCGGCTTGCCCCGTCCGGGGGGGATCGCAGCCCGCTGGGCGATAACCAGCCCTTTCCCGCCCGCGCTTAAACGCTCCTTAACCCTGTAACGGCCATGATCGGCGCGGGGCTACGGGACAAAGGACGCAAGCGCATGAGTCTGACCACGTTCATCGCGACGCCCGAGGCATGGCTTGCCCCGGTCGTCCTCAATGCCGCGCTGTCGGCCATGGCCGGCATCGGCGCGGCCGCTTGGCTCGCACGGCGCGCGGGTCCGGGCGCCCCGCCCGCTCACGAGACCCGCGCGGCATTCCTGCTGGACGGGCGGGGGCTGCTGGACGCGACGCCCGCGGGGCGCGCGATGCTCGACGAACAGGGGGCGGGCTGGTCGCGCGACGGGCTGCTCGGCGCGCTCGAACGGATGGTGCCGGGGGTCGGCGCCGCACTCGACGACCTGCCCGAACGCCGCTCGGCCCGGCTGGCGGGGCCCGATGTTGCGCTGGCGCTCGACCTCCGGGCCGAGGGAGAGCGGGTGCGGCTCGTCCTCGACGATAGCGAGGCCGCGGCCGTCGCGCTCGATGGCGGGGCCCATGCCGCGATGACCTGCGAACTTGCGCAGCTTCGCGATCTGGCTCAGGCGATTCCCCACCCGGTCTGGCGCACTGGCGCCGACGGACGGATCGCCTGGGTCAACCGTGCCTATCTCGACCAGGCGGGGCGCGAGGACCGGGTGCAGTCCTGGCCGCCCCGGCCGATCTTCGACGAATTGCCCGACCGCGACGGACCGGCCGAGGCGCGTGACGGCAGCGCATGGACCGTGGCCCGCCGCGCCGCCGCCGACGGCCATGTCTTTACCGCGATTCCCGCCGCCGCGCAGGCCGAGCTGCGCAGTTTTCGCCGCACCGTGTCGCAGGTCTTTGCCACCCTGTCGGTCGGGCTCGCCATCTTTGACCGGCACGGCACGCTCGCGACCTTCAATCCCGCGCTTGCCGAGATGACGGGCGTCCCCTTTACCGACCTCTCGGCGCGGCCGACGCTCGCCACGGTGCTCGACGCGATGCGGATGCGCGGCGCGGCGCCCGATGCCGCGGCCTTCGAGACGTTCCGCAACGGGCTGGACGAGATGATGAAGACGGGGACCGATCGCGGGGTGTCGGACCTGTGGCACCTGCCCGGCGGGCGCACGTGGCGCGTGGGCGGGCGGCTTCAGCCCGACGGGGCGCTGGCGCTGATGCTCGAGAACGTCTCGACCGAGATCGACACGACGCGACGGTTCCGCGCCCAGATCGACACGACCCGCGCCGTGCTCGACCGGATATCGGACGCCATCGCCGTGTTCGACCGCGCCGGCGTGCTGATCCTCGCGAACGAGGCATATGACGCGCAATGGCGGCTGTCGGGCACCGACGGCCCGACCCACCTGACGATCCGCGATGCCAGCCGCGCCTGGTCCGACGCCTGCCTGCCCGCGCCTGTCTGGCCCGATATCGAATCCTTCGTGGCCCAGACCGGCCCGCGCGACGGGTGGAGCGACAGCATTCACCTGCGCGACGGCCGCGTGATGACGGTTTCGGTCGCCACCTTGCCCAACCGCGCCAGCCTCGTGCGTTTCGCCCAGGCCCCGGCCCTGCGCCGAAGCGTCGGGCCGGCCCTGCCGATGGGCGCCGCCGAGCGGATCGAGGATCGGCTCAAGGCGTAGCGGCGCAACACTCGCGCCCCGGTCGACGGGTGTGCGGTGGCCAATCGGCTTGCGGCGGATCGCCTCGGGCTTCATTCTGGCGCGCATGTCCGAACTCGCCGTCCTCAACCTGCCCTCGCCCGACGCGACAGACCGCCTTGCCGGCGCCTTGGCGCGCGTGCTGGGGGCGGGCGACACGCTCTTGCTCGAGGGGGATCTGGGCGCCGGGAAAAGCCATATCGCTCGGGTGATCGTGCAACAGCTACAGGCCCCGCACGGCCCCCCCGAGGACGTGCCCTCGCCGACCTATACGCTGGTGCAGACCTACCGGGCGGGCGATCTGGCGATCCTGCATGCCGATCTCTACCGGCTGGGCGATCCGGGCGAGCTGATCGAGCTGGGCCTGGACGAGGCGCTGGGCCGCGACCTCTGCCTGATCGAGTGGCCCGACCGGCTGGGCGATCTCACCCCCCCGGACGCCCTGCGCCTGACGCTGCGGATGCTGGGCGAGGGGCGCATGGCCACCCTCTCCGGCCCCGCGGCGATGGGCGCGAAACTGGGCGCGCTCTGTGACCGGACCCATGCCTGAACGCGACCCGCAACCGTTCCTCGCCCGCCTCGGGTGGGAGGGCGCGCGGCACCGGACGATGGCCGGCGACGCCTCGTCGCGCCGTTACGAACGCCTGTCGAAAGGCGGGGATACGGCCGTGCTGATGGACGCTCCGCCCGAGGCAGGTGAACGGATCGCGCCGTTCTTGCGCGTGGCCCACCACCTGCGCGCGCAGGGGTTCAGCGCGCCCGCGATCCTCGGCCATGACGCCGCCGAGGGCTGGTGCCTGATGGAGGATCTGGGCGACGCGGTATTCGCCCGGACCATCGCCGACCCCGCGACCGAGGGCGATCTCTACGCCGCCGCGACCGAGGCGCTGGTTCATTTGCAAGCGGCACCCCCGCCCGCATGGACCGAGCCCTACGGACCCGCGCGCATGACGGCCTTTGTCCGGCCCGCATGGACCGACTACCTCGGCCGGACCGCGCCGCCCTCGCCCGCGTGGAACGCCCTCGAAGAGCGGCTTCACGACCTGCTGGAACGGCACGCGGCCGAGCGGACGGTTCTGATCCATCGCGACTATCACGCGGAAAACCTGATCTGGCTGCCCGAACGCACCGGCATCGCCCGCGTCGGCATGCTGGATTTCCAGGACGCGCTGGCGGGCCACCCGGCCTATGACCTCGCCTCCCTCGTCGACGATGTGCGCCGCGACGTGTCGCCCCGCGCTGAGGCGCGGGTGATCCGCACCTATTGCGACCTTACCGGATCGGGCGAGGCCGCGCTGCGCACCGCGTTGGCGGTGCAATCGGTGCAACGCAACCTGCGCATCCTCGGGGTGTTCGCGGGGCTCGCCGCCAGCCGTGGCAAGCCGCGCTACCTGTCGCTGCTGCCGCGGGTGTGGGGCAACCTGCTGCGCCGCCTCGACGAGCCGGGGCTGCACCTGCTGCGCACCGACATCCTGTCGGTGCTGCCCGCGCCGCCGGTCCGGGCCGCGGCATGAGCCGGCCCGCCATGATTTTCGCGGCGGGTTTCGGCACCCGGATGGGCGCGCTCACCGCCGAGACGCCCAAGCCCATGCTGCATGTGGGCGGCAAGGCGCTGGTCGATCACGCCATCGACCTTGCGGCCGAGGCCGGGGCCGCGCCCATCGTCGCCAATGTCCATTACCGCGCCGACCGGATCGCCCCCCATCTGCGGGCGCGGGGCGTGAGCGTTTCACATGAAACCGACAGGCTGCTCGATACCGGCGGGGGGCTGCGCCGGGCCCGGCCGCTGCTGGGCGACGGTGCGGCGGTGTTCACGCTGAATGCCGACACGGTCTTTGTCGGGGCCAACCCGCTGATCGCGCTGGACCGGGCGTGGCGCGACGGCATGGGGGTGCTGCTGTCGGTCGTGCCGCTGTCGCGCGCGCGCGAAAGGCGGGGCGGCGGCGATTTCTCGCTCGGCGCCGACGGGCGGCTGACGCAGGGCGGCGACGGGCGGCTGACGCAGGGCGGCGACTGGGTCTATTCCGGCGCCGAGATCATCGACCCCGCCGTTCTGGACGCCGAGCCGGGCGACGCGTTTTCGCTGGCGCCGGTCTGGTTCCGCCTCGCCCGAGAGGGCCGGCTTTTCGGCGCACCCTATCCCGGCGACTGGGTCGATGTGGGCCACCCCGAGGGCCTCGCCGTGGCGAATGCCATGGTGGCGCATGTTTGAGGGCGACGGCCCCCATATCTACGGCATTCCCCCCGGCGCCGAGTTTCCCCGCGCGCTCGTCGACGGCCTGACCGCGCGGCTGCGCGATGCGCCGCCGGAGGACTGGGCGCGGATCGAGATCCTCGTGAACTCGCGCCTGATGGAGCGCCGGGTGGTCGAGATCCTCGCCGCCGGTCCCGCGCGGCTGCTGCCGCGTCTGCGGCTCGTGACCGAGATCGGCGCCGAGGACGCGCCGGTGCCGCCCATGGCACCCTTGCGCCGGCGGCTCGAGCTCATGCAACTCATCCGCCGCATGGTCGAGGCCGATCCGACTCTCGCCCCGCGCTCGGCTGCCTTCGACTTGGCCGACAGCCTCGCGGCTCTGCTGGACGAGATGCATGGCGAAGGGGTGCCGCTCGAGCGGTTGCGCGATCTCGACGTGAGCGACCTGTCGGGCCACTGGGCGCGGGCGCTGGGCTTTGTCGATATCGTGGCCACCCATGTCGGCGGGGCTTCGGCGAACTCGGTCGAGGGGCGGCAGCGTCATGCCGCGCTTGCCTGTGCCGCGCGCTGGACCGACGATCCGCCCGATCACCCCGTCATCGTCGCCGGATCGACCGGATCGCGCGGGGCGACCGCCATCCTGATGGAGGCCGTGGCCCGCCTGCCCCAAGGCGCGCTGGTGCTGCCTGGCTTCGACGCGCATATGCCCCCGCCGGTCTGGGACACGCTTTGCGACGACCTGACTGGCGAGGATCACCCGCAATACCGATATGCGCGCCTGTTCCGCCGGATCGGGATCGGCCCCGAGGCGGTGCGCCCGTGGTCGGGCGACGACCCGGTGCCCGCGCGCAACCGGCTCGTGTCGCTAGCGCTGCGGCCCGCGCCGGTCACGGATCAATGGCTCGAGGATGGCCCGGCCCTGGGCGATCTGCGCGAGGCCACCGCCGGGCTGAGCCTGATCGAGGCGCCCGACCCTCGGACCGAGGCGCTGGCCATCGCCGCGAGGCTTCGCGCCGCCGTGCAGGAGGGCAAGACGGCCGCGCTCGTCACGCCCGACCGGGTTCTGGGCCGACGCGTTGCCGCCGCGCTCGACCGTTGGGGGATCGTGCCCGACGACAGCGCCGGGCGGCCGCTGTCGCAGACGGCGCCGGGCCGGCTGCTGCGGCAGGTCGCCGACGCGATGGCGGATGGCATGGGGCCCGAGGCGTTCCTCGCCGTGCTGAAACACCCGCTGACCCATAGCGGCGGCGGCCGGGGCGATCACCTGCGCCTAACCCGCGATCTCGAGCTTTTCCTGCGCGGCGAGGGTGCGCCCGAGATCACGCCGGCGCTCGTCTCGGGCTGGGCCGAGGGCGCGGGGGGTGACGCCACCGGCTGGGCCAAGTGGCTCGGCCGCACGGCGCTCGCCCCCCAGCCCGGCGGGCTGACCCCCCTGACCGACCTCGCCGCGCGCCACCTGCGCCTGACCGAGGCATTGGCCGCAGGCGCGGGGGCCGAGGGCAGCGGCGCGCTTTGGGACGCGCCCGCGGGCGAGGCGGCGCGTGCCGCCATGGACGACCTGCTGGCCGAGGCCGAGGCCGGCGGGGCGATGACCCCGCGCGACCATGCCGATCTCGTCGCGGCGATCCTTGGCGCCATCGAACAGCGCGACATCGTCACCTCGCGCCCCGATATCGCCATCCGCGGCCCGCAGGAGGCGCGGGCGCTCGGCGTCGACCTGGTCATCGCCGCGGGCCTTTCCGAAGGCATCTGGCCCGCGCCGCCCCCGCCCGATCCCTGGCTGAACCGCCGGATGCGGGCGGCGGCGGGGCTTCTCCTGCCCGAGCGTCGGGTCGGCCTGTCGGCGCATGATTTCCAGCAGGCCATCGCCGCGCGCGAGGTGGTGCTGAGCCGGTCGGCGCGCGATTCCGACGCCGAAACGGTGATGTCGCGCTGGCTGAACAGGCTGACGAACCTCCTGGGCGGGCTGCCGGGCACCGCCGGCCCCGAGGCGCTGGCCGAGATGCGTGCGCGCGGCACGGTCTGGGTCGAGCTTGCCCGCGCCGCCGAGGCCCGCGTGATCGAGGTGCCGCGCGCCGCACGGCCCTCGCCCGTGCCCCCGCTCGGGGTCCGGCCCCGCAGGCTGTCGGTGACGCAGATCCAGACGCTCGTGCGCGATCCCTACGCGATCTATGCGCGCCACATCCTCGGGCTGCGGCCACTGGGAGGGCTCAGGGTCGATGCGGATGCGCCGCTCAAGGGCACGGTGATCCACGAGATCCTGCATGATTTCGTGTCCGCCGGCACCGATCCCGCCGATCCCGAGGCGCTCGGGGCGATGATGGCGATCGCCGACGATGTGCTGGCCCGCGCGGTGCCCTGGCCCGCGGCCCGTCTTGGCTGGCGGGCGCAGATCGCGCGCATGGCGCCCGCCTTTCTCGCCGACGAGGTGTCGCGCCGTGCGGTCGGGTCGGCGGTCGCGCTGGAGCGGTGGGGCGATTACATGCTGGCGGGCCGCGATTTCCGGCTGGTGGGCAAGGCCGACCGCATCGACCGGCTGACCGACGGCGGCGCGCTGGTCGTTTTCGACTACAAGACCGGCAGGCCGCCGAGTGCGGCGCAGATGACGACCTTTGACCCTCAGCTCATGCTCGAGGCCGTGATGGCCGAGGCCGGGGCGTTCCGGGACCTGGCCCCCGCGCCGGTGGCGGCGGTGGCCCATATCGCCGTGGGTGCATCGCCCGGCGAAAAGCGGCACGACCTGCGCGATGCGTCGGCCGATCCGCCGCTCGACCCCGACGAGGCGCGCGCCCAGCTCGAGGCGCTGATCGAGGCGTTCGAGGCGCCCGATAGCGGCTACACCGCGCGGCGCGCGCTTTACATGGTCGAGTATGGCAGCGATTACGACCATCTCGCGCGCTATGGCGAATGGAGCGAAAGCGATCTGCCGCAGCCGGAGCGTGTCGGATGAACGAGGCCACTCGCCGCCAGTTGAGTGCCGCCCGTCCCGATGTGTCGACCTGGCTTTCCGCCAATGCCGGGTCGGGCAAGACCCGCGTGCTGACCGACCGCGTGGCGCGGCTGCTGCTCAGCGGGGTCTCGCCGCAATCGGTGCTGTGCCTGACCTATACCAAGGCCGCCGCCTCCGAGATGCAGAACCGGCTGTTCCGCACGCTGGGCACATGGGCGATGATGCCCGATGCCGCGCTGGCCGTGGCGCTCAAAGGGTTGGGCGAGCCGGCTACAGACCCCGAGTCCCTGCCCCGCGCGCGCCGGCTGTTCGCGCAGGCCATCGAGACACCCGGCGGGCTGCGGATCCAGACGATCCATTCGTTCTGCGCCTCGGTCCTGCGGCGCTTTCCGCTCGAGGCCGGGGTCAGCCCCGGCTTTGCCGAGATGGACGACCGCGCCGCGGCGCAGATCCTTGCCGACTGCATCGACCGCGCCGCCGAGACCGCGCCCGATATCTTTGCCGCGCTGGTCGATCACGTCCCGGCCGAGCGCCTTCATGGGCTCGTGTCGGAAATCGTCGCGCGGCGCGACCGGCTCGAGGCGCCCGACGAGGCCGCGCTTTTCGCCGCGCTGGACCTGCGCCCCGGCACCACGATGGCGGATATCTGCGCCGCGGCGCAGGGCGATTGCGACGCCACCCTGTTCATCGAGGCGGCCGCGGCGCTGGCCGGCGGGGCCAAGACCGACATCAAGATCGGCGCGATGCTGGAAACGGTGACGCTGCCGCTGGACGAGGCGGGGCTCGCCACGCTCGAATCCTGCCTGCTTTTCGCAGGCGGGGCACGGGCCGGACAGCCCAAGGGCGTGCCGACGAAATCGGGCGGTGTCGTGCTGGCGCGGCAGGACGAACTCGATGCGCTGGCCGAGAGGGTGGCCGCGGCCGCGCCGCAGCGCAAGGCGCTCGCCACGCTCGAGCGGACGCGGCTACTCAACGCATTCGCGGGGGTGCTGCTGCCGCTTTACGCCCGCGCGAAAGAAGGACGCGGCTGGCTCGATTTCGACGACCTGATCCTGCGCACGCGCGACCTGCTGACCCGCAAGGAGGTCGCCGAATGGGTGCTCTACCGTCTCGACGGGGGGATCGCCCATATCCTCGTCGACGAGGCGCAGGACACCTCGCCCCGGCAATGGGACGTGATCGCCGCGCTGGCCGCCGAGATCGCGGCGGGCGACGGCGCGCGGCCCGCGGGGGCGCGCACCGTCTTCGTGGTCGGGGATCGCAAGCAGTCGATCTATTCGTTCCAGGGCGCCGACCCCGACGGGTTCGCCCGGATGCGCGACCATTTCGCCGAGCGCATGGGGACGGATGCGCTGGCCGAGGCCGAGTTGCAGCATTCGTTCCGGTCCTCGCCCGCCGTGCTCACCGCCGTCGACGCGGTGTTCGGCACCGACGACCGGCTTGGCGCGGGCATCCGGCACCTTGCCTTTCACGACAACATTCCGGGCCGCGTCGATCTGTGGCCCGTGACCGAGACCGCCGAAATGCCGCCCGACCGGCCCTGGCACGAGCCGGTCGACACGCCCCGCCCCGAGGACGCGACCGTGCGGCTGGCGCGCGGCATCGCGGGCTGGATCCGCGCCCGGATCGACGCGGGCGAGACGCTGCCCCGCCTCGAGAACGGCACGCTGACGCGGCGCCCGATGCACGAGGGCGATATCCTCATCCTGTTCCGCAAGCGCGGGCAGCTCTTTCACCAGACCGTCACCGCCTGCAAGGCCGCCGGGCTCAAGATCGCGGGTGCCGACCGCATCCGGCTTTCCGACGAACTGGCCGTCAAAGACATTCTCGCCGTCCTGCGGTTTCTCGCCACGCCCGAGGACGACCTGTCCCTTGCCACGGTGCTGCGTTCGCCGCTGTTCGGCTGGTCCGAGGCTGCGCTCTACGACCTTGCCCAGCCGCGCGGCAGGGCCTTTCTATGGCAGGCTTTGCGCCGCCGGCGTGACGATCACCCGGACACACTACGCGTTCTGGACGACCTGCGCGGGCAGGCCGATTTCCTGCGCCCGTTCGAGCTGATCGACCGGCTGCTCCTGCGGCACGGGGGGCGGGCGCGGCTGATCGGGCGGCTGGGGCTCGAGGCGGCCGAGGGGATCGACGCGCTGCTCGACCTCGCGTTGACCTACGAACGGGTCGAGGTGCCGTCGCTGACCGGGTTCCTCGCCTGGTTCGACGCCGATGATGCCGAGATCAAGCGGCAGGTCGAAGGCGCGGGGCAGCGGCTGCGCGTCATGACGGTGCACGGGGCCAAGGGGCTCGAGGCGCCGGTGGTGATCCTGCCCGACACGATGAGCACCCGCACCCCGAACGGCCCGGCCCTGACCGTCGACACAGAGGGCCATGTCTGGTGGGCGCCGCGCAAGCCGGACCTGCCGCCGCCCGTTCTGGCCGCGAGAGAGGCCGCCGAGGCCCGCACCCGCGCCGAGGGCGACCGCCTGCTCTATGTCGCGATGACGCGGGCCGCGCATTGGCTGATCGTGGCCGGCGCGGGCGACCCGGAAAAGACCGGCGGCGCCTGGTACGGGCAGGTCGCCGACGGGTTGGCGGCCTGCAAGACCAAGGCGCTCGAGACCCCGTTCGGTCCGGGGCTGCGGCTGGCCCAGCATAGGTGGTCGACCGGGCATCTCAGGATCGCCGCACAGGCGCGCGGCTCCTCGGTCGAGATCGCGCCCTGGTTCGACAGCCAGCCGCCCCCCGCGCCCGAACCGGTCGAGCCGATCCGCCCCTCCGATCTCGGCGGTGCCAAGGCCCTGCCGGGGGCCGCGGGCGACGAGGACGAGATCGCCCTTTCTCGTGGCACGGGGGTTCACCTGCTGCTCGAACATCTGCCCAACCGCCCCGAGGCCGATTGGCCCGCGCTGGCCGAACGGCTCTTGCCGGCGCTCGACACCGAGGCGCGCGCGCCCCTTCTGGCCGAGGCCCGCGCCGTGCTGACCGACCCCGCGCTGGCCGCGCTTTTCGAGCCGCCCGCGCTGCGCGAGGTGTCGCTGGTCGCCCCCGGCGGCGCCGGCCGGCCGATCCTCGGCACTGTCGATCTGTTGCGGGTCGAGGCCGGGCAGGTGCTGGCGGTCGATTTCAAGTCGAACCGAACGATCCCCGGCACGCCCGATGCCGTGCCCGAGGGGCTCTTGCGCCAGATGGGGGCCTATGACGCGGCGCTGTCGGCGATCTGGCCCGATCACGTCATCGAGACCGCGTTGCTATGGACGGGCGCGCCGCGCCTGATGACGTTGCCTCCGGCACTGGTGCGGGCGCGGTTCGCCGGGGCCATGGTGCCTTGACGGGTTGGGGGGGCGTCCATAGGTTCGCCGCCTGACGCCAGAAGGAGACGATCATGGCAACCGTCGCCGTAACAGATGCTACGTTCGACCAGGAAGTGAAGCAGTCCGATATCCCCGTCGTGGTGGATTTCTGGGCCGAATGGTGCGGGCCGTGCAAGCAGATCGGCCCCGCGCTCGAGGAACTGTCCGAGGAATATGCGGGCAAGGTGAAGATCGCCAAGCTCAACGTCGACGAGAACCCCGACGCGGTGACGCAGATGGGCATCCGCGGCATCCCCGCGCTGTTCCTGTTCAAGGACGGCGAGGTCGTGTCGAACCGCACCGGCGCCGCGCCCAAGGCCTCGCTCGACAGCTGGATCAAGGACTCGATCTGATCCCGGCCGATCGACCGGAAACGGGCGCCTTCGGGCGCCCTTTTTCGTGTCCGGTCCGGGCGGATCGGCCCGCCGCGCGGTTGGCAAGACCCGCCCGGCCCTCCATATGGCGCGAGAGCTAAGCAGGAGACGCACCATGCCCGAACGAGATTTCCCCGGCTGGCACGGCACCACGATCATCGGCGTCAGGAAGGGCGGCCGCGTGGTCATCGCAGGCGACGGGCAGGTGAGCCAGGGCCAGACCGTGATGAAGGGCACCGCCCGCAAGGTGCGCCGCCTGTCGCCCGGCGGGCAGGACGTGATCGCGGGCTTTGCCGGATCGACCGCCGATGCCTTTGCGCTGCTGGAACGGCTCGAGGCCAAGCTCGAGGCGTCGCCGGGCCAGTTGCAGCGCGCCGCGGTCGAGCTGGCCAAGGACTGGCGGACGGACAAGTACCTGCAAAAGCTCGAGGCGATGCTGATCGTGAGCGACGGCGTTGATCTTTACGTCGTCACCGGCGCGGGCGACGTGCTGGAACCCGAACACGGCATCGCCGCCATCGGATCGGGCGGGAACTATGCACTCGCCGCCGGCCGCGCGCTGATCGACAGCGACATGGACGCCGAGGCCATCGCCCGCCGCGCGATGGAGATCGCCGCCGGCATCTGCGTCTACACCAACGGAAACCTCACCGTCGACAGCCTGCCCGATTGAAGCGGGCCGCCGCTTGGCGCCCGGTGCCCCGCACCGGGGCTACAGGCCGAGCCAGCGCATTCCGTCCGGTGCATGATCTATCTTTCACCCCGGCTCTGCCAAGCCATTTCCCGCTGTATCTCGTTCGAAACGGCGTCGAGGCCGGTCGCGACCGTCTTTCCGTCGATCCAGTCCAACGCTCCGAACATGGCGAGATTGGTCGCTCCACTCGTCAAAATACCGAAAACCGCGTCGGTTTCGGCGTCGTAAATCGCAATCAGCCGCAATTCCTTACAGCCGGCCGACCCGCAGGCCGCACCGATATACGTGCTCCCCGCTTGCCGGTTTTCCGGCAAGAACGTGGCTTCAGTGAACTGTTCCTGCAGGAACTCGGTCAAGAGAACACCTTCGGAACTCTCTCCGATTGCTACGCGAACCGAGTCTGCCGCGAGTATGTCGAACAGGTTGCCGCCGGCGATGCGACCGAATGGTTCGGCCGTCCGACGGGCAGCATCCAGCCTTGCGGCCCGCTGCCGTTCCTCTCGAGCCTTGGCTTCCTTACGCGCAAGGGCATCGCGGGCCTCTTCGGCGGCTCGACGCTCGGCCGCTTCGCGCGCTTCGATCGCCTTCCAGTCGTCCTCGGCCATCCACGGAATATCCGCCGCGTCACCGGACACGAGCGATACGTCCAGCGGCTCGCCCATGTCTTTCGATCCGGGGAAATAACGGAACGTGCCCGGCGCGCCCGAGTCCGGCGTGATCGTTGCGAGAATGATCCCGCCTTGCCAGGTCACGTCGACCTTTGCGGTTTCGGCACAGGTGCCGAACGGTGGAGTCATCTGCCCATGATCCGGCCCCGTTACCCAGAGCCAGCGATAAGCCTCGACGCAGTTCTCCGGCAAATCCGGCCCGCCGAACCGGATCAGCGCATAGCCTTTTGTCACGGCGACGATCGTTGCGTGATCGGGCCGGAAGACAGGGACGAGAACACGCCCGCCGATCCGCGGAGATCCGTCTTTGAAATCGACACGAACCGCGTCTGGGCGTTCCCATGCGTCGAAGTCGACCGGTTGTATGATCTGCGTGGACCCGTCACGAGGATAGATCACCGCGGGGCCGTCGTCGTACGCGCTGGCGTGGCCGGCGGGCTCGTCCGGTATCGCGGGCGGGCTGAAGCGCCCCTTAGCGAGATAGAGGACATGCCCCTCGAACCGGTCGCCATCGCGCTTTAGCAACTGCAATCTTCCGTCCGAGATTTGCAGATCAAGGCATTCCCCATGGATACACATATGCCGCGCGCCGTATTCGGCGCTCTCAGTGTTGCGCGGGCCGGTGTCGTTCAATATTGCACCGGTCCCGTCCGGGCGTATCTCGACCCCGTAGATGCCTTGCCCCGGCAGGTCTATGTAGGCCCGCCCCGGAAACGATTCGCGCAGATCGCCCGTGAAAGACGCGGGATCGTGGCTGTATCGGCCCGGCCAGGCCGCGAAGATGCGCGAAGAGCCGTGCGGATCCTCCTGGTAGGGGTGCCATTGCCCGTCAGACTGCGGATAAACGGTGGACCAGCCACTCCCGATGCCATAGGCGCTGCCGCGCTTGCAGGTCTCTTCGCCGCTGTCATCGAAAGCAAAACACAGAACGTTCCGGTCCGCTGCGCGCCAGGTCGCCTCGGCCGTACCGCCGCTAGCATATGTGAACTGCGCGCGCCCGTCGGGTCCGAGGTAAACCGACCAGACCGCATGGCTTTCGACGGTCGCGCCGAAAACGGTGTGCCCGGCAAGCCCAGCGAGATCGGGAAGCGGTTGGGCCTGGGCGACCGGCGCGATCAAAACGCCGACGAGCGACGCGGCAAGGCCGCGAAGCGACGGCAGATGCCCGGAAAGGCGGTATGCGAGGGCGGCAAGATGCACGGCTGCGCGTCCATGGGATCCGAAAATAGACAAGAGGGCGAGTTTCCTTGAGGTAGATTGCGTGCCGCGTCTCTATTCACGATTGTCCCGACCTGCGCAAACCGCCCCGCGCCCTCCCGGGTCAGGGCGTCCCTTCTCACGGGCGCTTTCTCAGCCCACCACGCGGCGGGACAGGGCGCGGCGTGGGTTGTCCTGCATCAGCATCCTGAGGTCGGCGGGGCCGAGGCCGAGCCTTGCGAGGCGGGGAAGGACGTGGCGCGAGACGTGGGCGTAGCCGTTGCCGCCATGCCGGGTGAGCATCATCTTGATGAACACATCCTGCGACAGCAGGATACGGTCGCCGAACCCGTCGGCGACAAGCGCCGCGATGGCCGCGCAGGTCTGTGCGTCCGAGGGGCATTGCACCTGCTGGTCGGCATACCAGAAATCCATTCCCATCATGTCGTATTCGAGAAACGCACCGCGCCGCGCCAGCGTTCTCTGGTAGAGCGGATCGTCGAAGCTGGGGTTCATGTGGCACAGGATGACGCGGTCGGCCGGCTGGCCCTCGGCCTCGATCGTGTCGAGCACCTCGTGGGCCAGACGCTCCCACCCCGGCAGGTGCACCATCAGCGGCAGGCCGGTGCGCCGGGCGGCGCGGGCGGCGCCGCGCAGCACCTTGCGCTCGGCCGGGGTGAAATCGGCCGAGACGCCGATCTCGCCGATCAGGCCAATGCGGATCCCGGTGCCATCGACGCCCTCATGCGCCTCGGTCTCGATCTCGGCGGCGATGGCGTCCTCGTCCATGCCCGCCAGGGGGGCGGGGTGCGACGCCTCGAGGTAATAGCCCGCCCCCATGACGATATGCAGGCCGGTCTGCTCGGCGATCCGGCGCAGCGCCTCGGGGTTGCGCCCGATCCCGCGACAGGTCGGGTCGACCACCGTGCGCCCGCCTTCGGCCGCAAAGAGCCCAAGCTCGGCCACGGCGGCCGCCTCGTCGCTCAGCGCGCAGTTGTCGAGATTGGCGAAAGGATCCTGCCGCAGCATCCACAGCATGTCGGGCGACACCGGCACGTCGCGGATGGGCGAGGTGAATCCCGGCTCGTGCCCGCGCCACCAGCAGCGGCAATCGTTGAGGATATGCTCGTGCATCAGCACCTGGCCCAGGTCGTCCAGCGGAACCGGGCCGCGCACGGTCATCACGTCGTCATGGAACCAGGTCGTCATGCGGAAACCTCGTCGCAGGGTGCATAGGGCGCGTGGTGGAACGCGATCTCGAGCTCGGTCACTTCGACAAAGATCGCGGCAAGGCGCGCCGTGTCGGCCGGGTCGGCATGGGTGTCGATGGCGGATTTGAGCCATTCGGCCTGCGCGACGAAGGTATCGTCGACATGCAGCCCGACCCAGGCGCGCAGGTCCGGGTCGCTTATCGGGCCGGCATGGGCGCGCCGGCTCCAGGCCAGGTACATCCATTCGGCGGCGAACATCGCGGTCACGATATCGACAAAGCTGCCCCGTTCGGCGATCTCGAGCATCCGTTTGTCAAAGGCGCGCGCCTGCGGGGGCAGGGGGGTGTCGGGCGCGATTCCCAGTTGGGCGAACCGGTCCTCAAAATAGGGGATCTGGCTTTCGGCCAGCGCCGATTGCACCCCGATCAGCCAGCGCCGCGCGGCCATGTCGGGGGCGCGGGCCGTGGCATAGGCGAATATCGAGATGGCCGTTTCCACGAACGCGCCCTCATAGGCGAGATAGCGGTGGAACACGTCGCGCGGCAGCCGGTCGGCGCAGATATCCTCGACAAAACGGTGGGCGAGCATCCGGTCGAGCACGGGGGCGGCGCGCGCGAGTATGTCGTCCGAAATCGCCATCGCTCAACCCTCGGTGGCGGGGCGGGCGGCCTCGGTGAACGCGCGCACCCGCGCCGGATCGACCGGGTTCCACCAGACGCCGCCCTCTTTCAGCGAGGACGCGACGATGACCGCATCCGCGATCCCGAGGATGTCGACCACGTTCGCGGCCGTCACCCCCGAGCCGACCAGAACGGGCAGGTCGGTCGCCCGCGCGACCTCGCCGATCTCGTCCAGCGTGGCCGAATCGCCCGTGCGCTGGCCGGTGGCGATGACGGCGTCGGCGTCGAAAAAGGCCAGGTCGCGCGTGAGTTCCGTCACCGAGCGGTCGGCGGTGATCGCGTGGCTGCCGTGTTTCACATGGGCGTCCGCGAATATGCGGATATCCTCGGCGCGCAGGGCCGCGCGATAGCGCATCGCCTCGGCCGCGCGGCCCTCCATGAAGCCTTCGTTCGCGACATAGGCGTTGGCCCATTGGTTGACGCGGATGAACTCGGCCCCCGCCGCTCGGGCAGCGGCCAGCGCCGGGATCGGGGCGTTGGCCAGCACGTTGATGCCCAGCGGCACGTCGAAGCGTTGCTTGATGCGGTCGGCCACCACGGCGAGAAATCCGGTCGTTTCGGGGCCGATATCCTCGGGCTTGGAGAACGGGATGTCGCCGTGGTTCTCGACGACGAGCCCGTGGATTCCATTGGTCAGCAGCGCCTCGGCATCGCGCAGGCAGGCATCGAGGATCATCGCCATGCTGTCGCCGCGATAGCGGGGCGCGCCCGGAAAGGGCGGGCAGTGGATCATGCCGATCAGCGCCTTGGGCCGATGAAAGATCGAGCGGATCGCCGAGGCGTCCTTGCTTGAGATGGGTTGCATTGTCTTGCCTTTGGCCGCTCGGCTCAGCTCTTGCGGCGGAACGAGAAGTTTGCGGTGAAGATCCGGGTGTTGAGCCAGATCGCGATGAGGATGATCGCGCCGGTGACGATCTGCGTGAAGAATGGCGAGATATGCATCAGGATCAGCCCGTTGCCGATCACGGCGATGGTCAGCGCGCCCAGCACCGTGCCCAGAAGCGACCCGCGCCCGCCGAAAAGCGATGTGCCGCCCAGCACCACGGCTGCGATCACCTGAAGCTCGAAGCCGACGGCGGCGTTCGACGACCCCGATCCCAGCCGCGCGGCGATCAGCAGCCCCGCGATGGCCGAGGCGATGCCGGTCAGCATGTAGACCGACGCGATGGTGCCGCGCGCGGGCATGCCGACGCGCCGCGCCGCCTCGGGGTTCGAGCCGACGGCGATGACGCGGCGGCCGTAGATCTGGCGCGACAGGACGAACCCGCCGATCCCCGCGATCACCAGCGCGACGATGGCCGGCACCGGGATCCCGACGATGGTGCCGCGACCGAGGTAGAAGAATCCGGGCACGTCCACGATCGGGATCGAATAGCCCTTGGTCATGTAAAGCGCCGTTCCGCGCAGGATCGACAGCCCCGCCAGCGTCACGATGAAGGCCGGGATGCCCTGGTAGGCGACGAACCAGCCCTGGGCGAGCCCGATCATCGCGCCGAGCGCGAGCATGGCCAGCACCACCAGCGGCCACGGAATCCCCATCGCCAGCGTCAGCGCCGCGGCCGCGTTGATCAGCGCGACCTGGCTGCCCACCGACAGGTCGATCCCGGCGGTCAGGATGACGAATGTCATGGCGGTGGCCACGATCAGGATGGGCGCGGCCTGGCGCAGGATGTTGAGCAGGTTGCCCGAGGTCAGGAAAACCTCGGTGCTGAGCGAGAAAAAGATCACGCACAGCGCGAAAAAGGCCGCGATGGACAGGGTCTGCGCATGCTCGGTCAGGAAATCGGCGATGGGCGAGCCTTGCCCGCGTTCGGTATATGCGACGCTCAAATCTCTTCTCCCTTGCCGACGATCAGCTTGACGAGATCCTCGAGGCTGGTGGTGCCGATATCGCGTTCCGCCACCTTGGTGCCCTCGTACATCACGGCGATCTTGTCGCAGACCTCGAACAGGTCCTGCAGGCGGTGCGTGATGAGGATGACCGAAACGCCGCGCGCCTTGACCCGATTGATGAGCCGCAGCACCGCCTCGACCTCGGCGACGGCCAGCGCCGATGTGGGCTCGTCCATGATGAGGACGCGCGGCTCGAACGAGGCTGCGCGGGCGATGGCGATGGCCTGCCGCTGTCCGCCCGAAAGCTGCGCGACCTTGGCGCCGAGCTTGGGGATGCGGATATCGAGATCGTCCAGCATCTCGCGGGCGCGCTCGCGCATCTTGCCGTTGTTGAGAAAGCTCCACCGCGTTTCCTCGCGGCCGAGGAACAGGTTGCCCATGACGTCGATGTGGTCGCACAGGCTGAGATCCTGGAACACCATCTCGATATGGCGGGCGCGGGCATCCGAGGGGTTGGTGAACCGCACCTGTTCACCGTCGATCGCGATGGTGCCGCCATCGGGAATGTAGGTGCCCGATATGATCTTGGTCAGCGTCGACTTGCCGGCGGCATTGTCGCCGATCAGGCCCACGCATTCGCCGGGGGCCACGTCGAGATCGACCCCGCGCAGCGCCTCGATCGAGCCGAAATTCTTGCGGATACCGCGCAGCGAGATCCGCGGCGGCACGGCGTTGCCGGAGGGCGCAAGGCCCTCCGGCGCCGACCCGGTCCTGAGATCGGGTGCAGCCATTACTCGAACATGCCCCGGAACTCGTCCACGTTCTCGCTCGTGACGATGGTGACGGGAACGGCGATCTGCGCGTCGATCTCGCCGCCCTCGGCCAGCGTGTTGAGCGCGCGGATGGCCTCGGCCCCCATCTGGGACGGATCCTGCTGGATCACCGCGGCGACAAAGCCCGCGTCGATCCCGGCGATGGCCTGCGCGGTCAGATCCCAGCCGAACACCTTGATGCTGTCCTGCTTGCCCTGGCTTTCGACGGCCGCGACCGCTCCCAGCAGCGCCGGCTCGCCGGTGGCATAGATCGCGTCGAGATCGGGGTTCGCGGTGATGAGGTTCTCGGCCGCCGAAAGGGCGGTATCCTGCACGTTCTGCCCGTCGACCACGGTTGCCATTTCGACGCCATCGGCGCCCGAAACCGTGTCGACGAAACCCGCCTGGCGCACGTTCTGGATCGCCGAGTTCAGCGCGCCGACGACGCCGATCTTGGCCTCGCCATCCATGTTGGACGCCATGTAGTCGAGAAAGAACTCGCCCATCATCGCGCCTGCCTCGGCATTGTCGACGCCGACCTGCGAGGAGTGCGGACCATCGGGCAGGACCGCGTCGATGGCGACGACGGGGATGCCGGCCTCGACGGCCTGCTGGACCGCGGGCATGATCCCGTTCACGTCGATGGCGACAACGGCGATGCCGTCAACGCCCTGCTGGATATAGGTTTCGACCGCGCTGTTCTGCTCGGCGGGGTCGTTGTTGGCGTTGAAGATCACCAGCTCGTCGCCCAGCTCGTCGGCCGCGGCCTGCGCGCCTTCGTTCATCTGGTTGAAGAACAGCGCCTGCTGGTTGATCTGCACCAGCGCAAAGGTCTCGGCCAGCGCGGCGGTGCCGGTCAGCCCGGCCATCGCGGTTGCGGCCAGAAGGGTCTTTCCAAGGGTCGTTTTCATTCTCTTTCTCTCCATGTTGAGGGTCTGTTGCTCTTGTTATTGGCCGATGAACCGGACCGAGCCGCGCTCGGTCAGAGTCACCGGCAGGAGTTCCGTCGTCGTGCCGAAGGCGCTGTCGTCCCAGTCGCCTTTGAGCAGGATCTCGACCGCGCGCCGGCCGATGGTCTCGACCGGCTGGGCGACCGCGGTGATCGCGGGCGTCATCAGGTGCAGCGACCGCACGTCGTCGAAGCTGACGATCGAGATCTCGTCGGGGATGCGGATGTCGCGCGCGCGAAACACTTCGAGCACGCCGATGGTCAGCTCGTCCGAGCCGACGAAGATCGCGGTTTCGTCCTGCCGTTCATCCAGGAACCGCCGCGCAAGGTCGCGCCCCGAGGCTGTGGCGTGGTCGTCGCCATAGCTGCGGACCGGCGCGATGCCCATCATGCCGCGGCTGAGCCCGTTCAGGCGCGCGCCGGTGCTCAGCAGATCGGCACGCCCGCCGATATAGGCGATGCGGCGATGCCCGTTGCGATAAAGAAGATCCCCGGCGAGGAACCCGCCCATCTCGTTGTCGCAGAGCAGGCGGGGCATACGCGCGCCGCGCACGTCCTCGTCCACGAGCACCGCGCGCGAGAAACGGTTGATGCGCTGGGCGACCTCGGGCGGGGGCATGTGGTTGGTCATGAAGACCAGACCGTCGACGAGGTTCGTCGCCGCGATCTCGAGCGCGGCAAGCTCGCGATCCGAGCGGTTCATCGTCGCCTGCAGCGTCATCATCTTGCCGTGCTGCGCGGCATGCGACTCCATCGCGGCGGCCAGCCGGGCGAAGAACGGGTTGGCGATATCGGGAATGACCAGCGCGATGGTGTCGGAACGCCCGAGGCTCAGCCGCCGGGCATGGGGGTTGGGATGATAGTCGAGATCGCGGACGGCGCGTTCGATCCGGGTGCGGGTCGTTTCTGGCAGGTCGAGCGAGCCGTTGAGGAATCGCGACACCGTCGCAGCCGATACCTCGGCGCGTCGGGCCACATCCTTGAGGCTGTGCCGTGCCTTCGCCAACCTGTTCCCTCCCCGAACCGATAAACTGCTTTAGTAAACCGTTTTACGCTTGTCGGGCGGCCATCTGTCAACAATAATCTGTCGCAAGCTGGCGCGCTGCGGGATTTTTCCGTCGCGCCGGTCCGAAGAATGGCACGGGACGGGGGCCGGACGGATGCGCGTTTTCGTGATTGGCAACGTCGCCATGGACGAGACCTTTGCGGTCGACCGTCTGCCGGTCGAGGGCGAATCGGTTCTGGGCTCGCGACGGTCGAGCGATCTGGGCGGCAAGGGCGCGAACCAGGCCATCATGATGGCGCGGGCGGGCATGGACGTCACGTTTGTCGCGGGGATCGGCGACGACCTTGCGGCCGACCGGATGCGCCGCCGCCTGACGGCCGAGCCGTTGCGGGCCGAGCTCGTCACCCTGCCCGGCGTCGCCTCGGACCTGTCCATTGTCGTCACCGATGCCGCGGGCGGGAACACGATCCTGACCACCGTGGATTGCAGCCGGAGCCTGACACTCGACCATCTGGGCCGCGCGCTTGCCCCGGCGACAAAAGGCGACATGCTGGTGCTTCAGGGCAACCTGACCGCCGGGCTGACCGGCGCGCTGATCGACCTCGCATGGGCGCGGGGGATGCGGTCGGTGCTGAACCCGTCGCCCGCCGATCCCGCGCAGGGCGGTTTGCTGGGGCGCGTCGACCTGGTGTTTCTCAACGATGGCGAGGCCGAGTATTTCACCGCGATGCGCGGGGTGGCCGCCGTGCGGGACTTGCTGGCGCGCGGGACCGGGCAGGTGGTGCTGACGCTCGGCGCGGCCGGGGCGCTCTTGGGCGATGCCGCGGGGATCGTGCCGGTGCCCGCCACCCGCGCAGAGCTGGTCGACCCGACCGGCGCGGGCGACACGTTCCAGGCCATCGCGCTGGCCCATGCGGGCGCCCGCCGGTTGTCCCCCGCGGACCTCGCCTGTGCGGCGCGGGCCGCGGCGGTGACGGTGTCGCGGGTGGGCACGGTCGCGGCCATGCCCACCCCGGACGAGGCCGCGCGGCTGCTCGCGGGTTAGGCCGCTACCACGGCCCCCATGTTTCGCTGTCGGTCAGGCGGGTCAGGTCGCGAACCTGCTCGTAGCTTTGCGGCGCGGCGCCCAGCACCGGGGCGGGGCGCAGCATCGCCTCGCCCTGCGGAAAGGACAGGACGCGGCCGCCCGCCTCCTGGATCAGGCAATAGGCTGCCATGCAGTCCCATGCGCTCATCCGCGGCTCGACATAACCGACGAGCCGCCCGGCCGCGACCCAGGCCAGCATCAGCGCGCCCGAACCGTAGCGGGTCCAGCTCGATCCCGCCGCCATGAGGGCGGCCAGCATCTCGCCCACGCGCTCGGACGACACGCGGTCATTCGCGCCCACGCCAAGCAGCCCGGTGGTCAGGTCGAGCCGGTCGGTCACGCGGATCGGCGCCCCGTTCAGCCGGGCGCCCTGTCCCCGCGCGGCAACAAAGGTCTCGCCCAGAACGGGGGCATGGATCACGCCGATTACCGGCCCCTGCGCGTCGCAGGCCCCGATCGACACGCACCATCCGGGCAGACCGGCCAGGAACGGCGCGGTGCCGTCGATGGGGTCGATCACCCAGGTCAGCCCCGTGGTGCCGGAGGCGAGCCCGTGTTCCTCGCCCAGTTGGGCATCGTCGGGGAAACCCAGCGTCAGCGCCTCGCGGATCAGGGTCTCGACCTCCTGATCGGCCTCGCTGACCATGTCCTGAAGCGTGCGTTTGGCCGTGATGTGCAGCGTGTCGCGCCGGTTGAAATAGTCGTGGGCCAGGGCCCCGGCGCGCAGCGCCACGTCCTCGGCCAAGGCCGCGCGGGCCGCGATATCCAGTTCCCCGCTCATGCGATCAACGCCAATCCGCGGGCCCGGAACGCAAGCGCGACATCGCTGCCCTGCCCAAAGGCGTTGTCGTCCTCGGGGGCGACGACGAACAATGTCCCCAGATCGGTTTCGACCTCGTATTCCATGTGATCTCCGAGATAGGCAGCGGACAGGATCCGGCCGGTAAGGGGCCCCGGTCCGGGGGTCAGGCGAATGGCATTGGCCCGCGCGGCCAGCTTGGCCGGGCCGGGGGCCGCATCGCGGGCGGGCAGGGTCAGCGTGGCGCCGCCCACCCGGACCGAGGCATCGCCGCCCTCGATCGACAGTACCTCGCAGGGCAGGACGTTCGCCTCGCCGATGAAATCCGCGATGAACTCGGAGGCGGGTGCCTCGTAAAGCTCGCGCGGGCTGCCCTGCTGGGCGATGCGCCCCTCGCGCATGACCACGATGCGGTCGGACACGGCCAGCGCCTCTTCCTGGTCGTGGGTCACGTAGACGGCGGTAAAGCCCAGCCGCTGTTGCAGGTCGCGGATTTCGGTGCGGACGCGGCGGCGCAACCGCGCGTCGAGGTTCGACAACGGCTCGTCCAGCAGCAGAACCTGCGGCTCGAGGACGAGCGCGCGCGCGACGGCGACACGCTGCTGCTGGCCACCCGACAGTTCCGAGGGCAGGCGGTCGGCCATCCCGGTCAGGCCGACAAGGTTGAGCCCCTCGATGGCGGCGGCCCGCGCCTCGCGGGGTTTCATGCCGCCCGATTCCAGACCGTAGGCCACGTTGCGCGCGACGCTCATATGCGGAAACAGCGCGTAGGACTGGAACACCATCGACACGTCGCGCCGGTTGGCGGGCAGGCGCGTGACCTCGGTGCCGCCGATGGCGATCTCACCCGAGGTCGGGGTTTCCAGCCCCGCCAGCATCCTGAGCGTCGTGGTCTTGCCGCAGCCCGAGGGGCCGAGCAGCGTGACCAGCTCGCCCGGCTCGATCTCGAGATCGAGGCCCGGAATGGCCGTGAACGATCCGAATGTCTTGACGACGCCCCGAAAGGACACCGCGCCGCGTCTGGCGTCGGTCATGCCGGCACCTCCTGTGTTCTGCGCGTCGCCGCCCGGCGCGCGCCCCGCGTTCCGGCGCCGCCGGTCTCGCCCCGGCGCAGGCGGCGCTCGCCCACGAGAAGCTGAAAGACCCCGATCACCCCGAGCATCACCACGATGAGCACCGACGAATAGGCGATGGCGACGCCGTATTCGCCGTTCTCGACCAGCCCCACGATATAGGCGGTGGCCATGTTGTATTTCGCGCTGACCAGAAAGATCACCGCCGAGATCGACGTGATCGCACGCACGAAGGAATAGACCAGCGCGGCGAGGATCGCGGGCCGCAGCAGCGGCAGGATCACGCGGAACAGCGTCCGCGGGCTGGATGCGCCCAGCGTCAGCGACGCCTCGTCGAGCGACTTGTCGAGCTGCGACATCGCGGCCACCCCGCCGCGCACGCCGACCGGCATGTTGCGGAAGACAAAGCAGAAGATCAGGATCAGCGCCGTGCCGGTCATCTGGATCGGCGGCAGGTTGAATGCCGCGATATAGCTGATGCCGATGACCGTTCCGGGGATCGCGAAACTCAGCATCAGGGCGAACTCGAACACCGTGCGGCCGGGGAAGTTCTGGCGCACGATGAGCCACGCGGTCAGCAGCCCGACGGCGGCGGTCAGCGGCGCGGCGAGCAGCGCGATCTGCATCGTCGTCCAGAAGCTGTTCCAGGCCACGCCGGTCCAGGCCAGCCCGCCCGCGAAAGACACCGAAAAGGCGCGGGCGTAGTGGTCGAATGTCAGCGAATGGTCGAGCCCCCAGGTCTGCACGAAGCCGCCGAACATGATCATGCCATAGACGAAGATCGTGAAGACCGACCATGCCGCGACGATGGCGATCACCGGCACCGCGACCCGCGTCGGCAGTTTCGCATGCCGCCCGCCATCGCCCTTGCCTGACAGGGTGGCGAAGTTGCGCCGCCCCAGCCAGAGCCGCTGCGCGAGAAACGCCGACAGGGTAAAGCCCAGCAGAACCGTGGCCAGCACCGCGGCCCGCGCCGGATCGTGCTGGGCGCCGACGACGGCAAAGAAGATCTCGGTCGAGAGCACGCCCCCCGATCCGCCCAGCACGAGCGGATTGCCGAAATCGGCCATGGATTCGATGAAGCCGATGAGAAACGCGTTCGCCAGCCCCGGCGCCATCAGCGGCAGCGACACCTCGCGAAAGGTCCGCCAGCGTCCGGCGCGCATGGTCTGGCTCGCCTCCTCCATCGAGGGGCTGACGCCTTCGACGACCCCGATCAGGATCAGGAACGCGATGGGCGTGAAGCTCAGCATCTGGGCGATCCAGATTCCCGTCAGCCCGTAGAGCCAGCGCCCCAGCTCGATCCCGGTCACGTCCTGGATGAACTCGGTGACAAAGCCGGCACGCCCGAACATCAGGATCAGCGACAGCCCGATGACGAAGGGCGGCGTGATGATGGGCAGGACGGTCAGCAGCCGCAGCCCCTTCTTGAAGGGCATCGCCGTTCGCGTGGCCACCAGCGCAAAGGCAAGGCCCAGCGCGGTGGTGCCCGTCGCGGTGCAGAGTGCCAGCAGCAGCGTCCGCCACGCGACCCCGCAGCCCCCCGTGCCGTTGAGGCAGCGCAGGCTCCAGATCTGCGGATCGGCGATGTTGTTGCGCACGCCCTCGGTGGTGAAGGCGCCGCGAAAGTCTTGGAACGCGCCGGCGAACATTGAGGCCAGCGGATAGAGGACGAACACCGTGACCAGCAGCACCAGCAGCGTGATCGCGCCCAGAACGAAGGCATCGCCCTTGAGCGCGCCCCGCTCGGCCAGTCCGAAGGCGATCAGCCCCGCAAAGCAGAGCCCGACGCCCACCGCCCCGGCGCCGAAGGCCGGTTGCCCCTCGACCGGCGAGAACAGCACCAGCCAGCCCGACCAGTTCCAGCCCCGCAACCCGATCGACAGCCCCTCGAGCGTCATCCACGCCAGGCCCAGCGCGCCGATCAGGGCCAGCAACCCGCCGCGTTCGCGCCCCGCGGGCCGCAGGAGACGCAGCGCCAGCGCGCCCAGCAACAGTAGCGGCACCGGCAAGAGCCACCAGCGCGTGATCTGCGCGATGCCCGGCCACAGCCGCGCATCCCCGGCCCAGTCCGCGACCCAGTCGAAGCCGTAGAACCCGCTGCGGATGTGATACCACGGGAGCAGGGCGAAAAAGACGAGGGCCGCGACCAGAAGTAGGTCGAGCCGCCTGTTGTCACGGGTCATGTGTCAGGGCCTTTCGGAAAAGACGCGGCGGAACGCGCCGCCGCGGCAGGCGCGGCCCGGCACGACGGCCGGACCGCGCACGCGCTCAGTTGCCGACGCCGCCGACCTCGGCATCCCAGCGCGACAAGAGCTCCGAACGGCGCTCGGTGCTGCCGTACTCGGCAAAGTCGTAGTCGATCAGCTTGACCTCGCTCAGGTCGGGCGCGGCCTCGGGGGCCTTGGCGTTCTTGTTGGACGGGATCTGGTAGGATCCGGCCTCGGGCATCATCGACTGGATCTCGGCCCCGAGCACCCAGTCATAGAACGTCTTGGCCGCCTCTTCGTTCTGGGCGCCCGCGATCATCGACATCGATCCGATCTCGTAGCCGGTCCCCTCGCAGGGGGCGACGACCTCGACCGGAAAGCCCTCTTCGGCCTGGGCCACCGCGTCGTGCATGAACACGATGCCGACGCCCGTCTCGCCGCGCGCCGCCGCCTTGACAGGGGCCGAGCCCGACTTTGTGTACTGGCTCACATTGGCGTCGAGTTTCTTCTGGAAGTCGAAGGCCTCGTCCTCGCCCATGAGCTGAACCAGCGTGGCGAGCGCGGTATAGGCCGTGCCCGACGAGTTCGGATCGGCGATCTGGATCTCGCCCTCGAGCGCGGGGTCGAGCAGGTCGGCCCAGCATTTCGGCGGCTCGATGCCCTTTTCCGACAGGATCTCGGTGTTGTAGCCCCATCCCAGCGCGCCGGAATAGACGCCGATGGTGCGATAGCCCGAGGTCTCGGCCTGCTCCAGCGCCCAGGGCTGAAGCTCTTCCATCATGGGCGAGCGGTATTCCATCGTCAGGTCGTCGGCGGCCGCCTGAAGGTGCGGATCGCCGGTGCCGCCCCACCACAGGTCGGTCTGCGGGTTGCGGGCCTCGGCGCGGACCTTGGCATAGGCCTCGCCCGAGGACAGGCGCACCATGTTCACGTCGATATCGTGATCGGCCTCGAACTCGGACACGAGCCGTTCGCAGATGGCCTGGTCGGCCGAGCAGATCAGGTTCAGCTCCTGCGCGGCGGCGGCGCCGGCGGTGGCGGCCAAGGCCGAGCTGCCCAGCAGCAAGACGAGCGTTCTGTTCATGGTATCCTCCCTGGTGGCGCAATCGCAACGTTGCACACATGTGCAACAGGGTTCCCAAACTCGCGCGACCTGTCAAGATAAAGGATGTGCCCAATCTCGGGCTGGCTATCCACGGGGACGGAATGACGACCAGACACGACACCGATCCGCCCCGCCCGGCGGTCAGCGCCCGGCATGTCGCCGAAGAGGCCGGCGTCTCGCGCAGCGCGGTGTCGCGGACCTTTACCCCCGGCGCCAGCGTCGCGCCCGCGACCCGCGCCCGCGTCCTCGCGGCGGCCGAGCGGCTGGGCTATCACGTCAATCACCTCGCGCGCGGCCTGACCGGGACATCGACGGGAATCGTCGCGCTGATCGTGTCCGAACTCGAGACCCCGTTCCGCGCCGGCGTGGTCGCCGCCCTGACCGAAGGTCTCCAGGCCGCGGGAAAGGTGGCCATGGTCATCAACACCGACGGGCCGGGCGACGGGGTCGAGCGCGCGCTGAGGCAGGCGATCTCGTACCGGACCGACGCGGCGATCCTGCTCTCGGGGCGCCCCGATCCCGCGCTCGCCACGCTTTGCGCGCGAAACGGGCTGCGGCTGGTGCTCATCAACCGCGACGACGATTTCCCCGACGCGCTGCATATCCGGCTGAACGACACCGACTGCGGCGAAAGGGCTTTTGCCATGCTGCGGGATGCGGGGTGCCGGCGGGTGGCGGTTGCGACCTCGCGCTCGGCCACGGCAAGCCTGCGCCTGCGTGCCGAGGGGTTTCGCGACGCCGCCCGGCGCGCCGGGGTCGCGTCCGATGCGGTGGCGCTGGGCGCCACGTCCTATGCCGCGGGGCGCGAGATCGGGGATCGTCTGCTGGGCGGGCAGGCCCCGCCCGACGGCATATTCTGCACCACCGATCTGATCGCCTGCGGCGTCATCGACGCGGCGCGCGACCGGGGGGGGCTGCGTATCCCACAGGATCTGAGGGTGATCGGGTTCGACGATATCCCGCAGGCCGGGTGGGATGCCTACCGGCTGACCACCTTCGGCCAGCCGATAGAGGGGATCGTCGATGCCTGCGTCGCATGGCTGGACCAAGAGACCGCCGGGCCCCGCACGGTCGAGCTCGAGGCGCGGCGGGTCGTGCGGGCGTCCTGCGCGGGCGGCGGATCGGTTATTCCTTGTCGGTGACGTCCGAGATCCAGGTTCCGGCCGCGACCGCGCTGGGCAGGCCAAGCGGCCCGATGGCCAGCAGCGCGACCTGGTGCAGATCGGCCGCGTCGATGCCTTCGGACAGGCCACGGCGGCTGTGCGAATGCACCGCCCCTTCGGAGGCGGCGCCGATGGCCAGCGCCAGCTTGACCAGCCGCCGCTCGCGCGCGGTCAGCCCGCCCGCCTCGGCCGCGGCCTTGCCCAGATCGGAATAGGCGGCCCAGAGGGTCGGGTGGCGTTGCGCCAGGTCGCCGGCGGCGCCGGGAAGGTCCTTGCTCATCTTCGTGCCTTTCAGCTTGGAGGGGCTTGTCGTCCGGCCCGGTTGTGGAACGCTTTGACGGGTTGGGCAACCGCCCGCGGGGGTGCGGTCAGGCGGCGTCGCGCAGTCCCGACGTGGCCTGCGCCCAGTCCAGCACCGCGTCGCGCCGCATCGGCAGATCGCAGGCAATGCCGCAGCCGAACGCGGCCCATGCCTCGGCATAGGTGGGCCGCACCGAGGTCAGGACCGGCACGCCGAGGCCGATCGCCGTCCCGATCAGGTCGCGGAACCCGCGCCCCTCGCTTTCGCCGCGCCCGAACCGGTTGAGGATCAGCAGATCGGCGCCCGCGCGCAGTTCGGTCTCGAGAAAGGACGAACATTCGGCCAGCGCACCGGGATGCAGGCGGCAGCCGCGCGACCCGTTGCCCAGCGGTTGCGAGATGCGGAAACACCGGCCCGAGCCGAGCGTCGTGAGGTCCATGTCGGCGCAATGGCATTCGCCGCCCACCGCGCCCCGGCTTTGCAGCACGCCGCGGACCCTGAGCCCGTGTCCCGTCAGCGTGGCCGCGATTCCGGCCAGAAGCCCGTCGATATCGCCGGTCTCGAACCGGATCGCGGCAAGGGGGGCGTGTTCGGTCATGATGCGACTCCGGCGGTGCAGAAGGGTTGCCAATGTATCGTGTCGCCCTGCGCGACGTGGTGCGTGGCGGCGGGCACCATCGCCAGCCCGTCGGCCGCGGCCAGAGGCGCCAAGGTCGCCGAGACGCTTTTGCCGAGACGCTCCAGAACGGGGCGGCCGGCGGTGTCGTGGCCCGTGCGGCGTACCGGAAACACCTCGGCCCGGCCGGGCTTGCGCGTCCAGTCGAACCCGGCGACGGCCGGATCGGTCGCGAAATCGGCGGGCGTCGCACCAACGAGGCGGGCAAGCTGCGCCGCGACAAAGAGGTGAAAGCCGACGTGAACGGCAAAGGGATTGCCGGGCAGCCCCGTAAAGGCGGCGGTGCCGAGCCTGCCGAACATCACGGGCTTGCCGGGCTTCAGCGCGACGCGCCACCCGTCGAGATCGCCGCCCGCCGCCCTCAGCGCCGCGCGGACGTGATCCTTGCCGCCCATCGACACGGCACCGCTGGTCACGATGAGGTCGAACCGGTCGTCCAGGGCCGCGAATGCGGCGGCGGTGGCGTCGAGATCGTCGGGCAGGATGCCGCGATCCTCGACCTCGGCGCCGGCCTCGGCCAGCAGCGCGCAGAGCATGGGGCGGTTGGCGTCGGGAATATGGCCGGGGCGGCAGACGCCCTCGGACAGTTCGTCGCCGGTCGAATATACCGCCACGCGGGGGCGGCGCGTGACGGCGATCGCGTTCAGCCCGTTCGCCGCCAAAAGGCCGACGTGATGGGGTCGGATGCGCGTATGCGCCGCGATCAGCACCTCGCCGCTGGACTGGTCGCTGCCCGCGCGGCGGATATTCGCGCCGGGCGTCGGGGCCGCGTCGATATGGACGCGGTCGCCCTTGTCGATGCAGGCCTCGACCATCACGACGCAATCCGCCCCGTCGGGGATCGGCGCGCCGGTATAGATGCGCATCGCCGCGTCCGGGGGAAGGGTGCCGGGCGCATCGCCCGCGGCCACGCAGCCCGCGACGGGCAGGCAGCACCGCCCGTCGAGATCGGCCAGCCGCAGCGCAAAGCCGTCCATCGCGGAATTGTCGAAGGCCGGCATGGCATGGGGGGCGCGGATATCGGTCGTGCAATGGCGCCCGAGCGCCGCGTGCAGCGGCACCGTCTCGATATCGCGCATCGGTCGGACCAGGCCGAGCGCGAGGTTGCGCGCGTCCTCATGGCTCAACAGGGCGTGATGCAGGGCGAGGTCGTCGCAATCGCATCCGGGCCGAAAACTCGCGCCGTCCATGGTCGCCTCCGGTCAAACAGGGGTCTGGGAAAGAGGAAAGGGGCGGCCGGATCGTCCGGCCGCCCCCCTGCGGGCTCACATCGGGGCGTCCGATGCGTTCTCCATCAGGAAGTCCATGACCAGCGCGGCCTCGTTCTCGTCGAGACCGGCACGGGGGAACATCGAGGGGGTGATGCCCTTCCACTGGTTCTGGGTGAAGTGCGAGACTTCGCGCGGGCCGTGGCAGACGGTGCAGCGCTCGTAGAAGATCTTTTCACCCTCGGTCGCATCCGCGAGCAGCGACTCGGTGATGTCATAGACCCGGTCGAGCCCCAGCTTGTCCTCGTCGATCGCGGCCAGCTCGAAATCCTCGATGATCGCGGGCGGCTCGTAGGCCATGTTCGGCCCCTCGGGATCCTCGCATTTGCGCATCTCGCACAGCACCGTGTTGGCCGTGGTGGCCTGGCTCAGCCCCGAGGACCGCTGCGTCGAGGTCAGGAAGTTGACCAGACCCGAGTTGCAGCGCCCCTTGCTGTCGAGCGACGGCCAGCCGCCCTCGTAGACCGAGACCACGCCCGGCATGATGTCGTCGGACAGGATCGCGCCGACGATGATCGTGCCGCGCTCGTTATAGAGCTCGATCAGGTCGCCATCCGCGATCCCGCGCGCCTCGGCATCCTGGCGGTTGATCCGCGCCGGTTCCCGGCCCTGGATCTTGTAGAGGCTGCGCAAGGTCTCGGACTGGTCCATCTGGCTGTGCAGACGGTACCACGGGTGCGGGCTGACGACGTGAAGCTGGCCTTCGCGCGCATTGCCGAGATATTCGTGCTTTTCCATCCATTGCGGCATGCCGGGGCAGTCGTCGATCCCCATCAGCTCGATTTCCTCGCAGAACATCTCGATCTTGCCCGAGGTCGTGTGCAGCGGATTGGCCTCGGGATCGGTGTAGAAATCGCCGTGGCGCACCCAGCTCCGGGCCTCCTCGGGGACGTCCTGGCGGGCATAGCCCTTTTCCCAGAACTCCTCGAAGGGGGTATGCTCGGCCGCGGCCGAACGCTCGTAGGCCGCCCGGATATGGTCCATGAGATCCAGCGCGTCGGTGAACTGCGTCCACAGGCCCATCTTGTCGGCCAGCCCTTCAAAGATGTGATAGTCCGACATGCTTTCGCCGACGGGCTCGATCACCTTCTTCATCGCGTAGATCTTGTCGTTGGAATAGGTGCCGCCGACGCTGATGTCGTCACGCTCGAGCGTCGAGCAGGCGGGCAGCACGATGTCTGCCCAGCGGGTCGCGGCCGTCCACCAGACGTCGACGCTGACGATGGTCTCGACCTTTTCCAGCGCCCGGATCAGGCGGTTGGTGTCCTGTTGGTGGCTCATGAAGTTATTGCCGGCGTTGAAGATCATCTTCACGTCCGGGTAGGTGCCCGTCATGCCGTTATAGATGAAATCCTGGCCGGGCTGCTCGAGCATCTCGGTGATGCGGCTCGCGGGGCAGATGCCCTTGACCCAGTTGCGCCCCTGCGACAGGCCCGTGGGCGTGGACTTGCCCGATTGCGGCATCCCGCCCGAGCCGTAGTGCCACGAGAACCCGACGCCCTGGCCGGGCTTGCCGATATGGCCGCACAGCGCCGAGAAGTTGACGATGGCCCAATGGGTCATCTCGCCGTGCTGGGCGCGTTGCAGCGACCATGCGCCCGCGATCTCGGTGCGCTTGGTGGCCATCATCTCGGCCAGTTCGCGGATCTTGTCGGCGGGGATGCCGGTGATCTTTTCGGCCCATTCGGGGGTCTTGGGCGTGTCGTCGCGCGCGCCCTGGACGTATTCGATCCACTTGTCGGAACCGACGGTGTATTTCGCGAGGTATTCGCGATCCTCCATCCCCTTATCGAGGACGTGCCACGCCATCGCCGTGAACAGGGCGACGTCGGTGTTCGGGACGATCTGGATCCAGTCGGCATCGAGGTATTCATCCGACGCCGTCCGCTGCGGGTTGATCGAGATGAACCTGGTGCCGTTGTCGCGGATCTGCGCCCAGGGGCCGGTCATCTGGTGGTCGGCGACGGTATATTCGATGCGGTTGTTCTTGACCGGGTCGCAGCCCACCAGCACGAACAGCTCGGTGTTGTCGCGGATGACCTCCCAGGCGGTCTGGGCGGAATAGACTTCCATGTCGCCGATGACGCGCGGCAGGCAGATCTGGCTCGCACCCGCCGACCAGTCGCCCTGCGTGTTGGTGCAGCCGCCGATGAGGTTCATCAGACGGCCCTGCATCACGTTGGGGCGGAAGTTGCCGGCATTGGCCCAGCCGCCATAGGACGAGGAAAAGATCGCCTCGTTGCCATGGTTCGACGCGGTGTCGAGCAGCGCCTTGGCCGTCAGACCGAAGGCCGTGTCCCAGTCGACGCGGACATAAGGCTCCTTGCCGCGCAGCTCGGGCTTGATATCGCCCGATTCCCAGTTCTCGAGATAGGACTTGCGCACCATCGGATAGTTGATGCGCGACTTGTCATAGGTCCGGTCCTTGACGCCATACATCAGCATCTCGGTCGGCTTGGCGTCGAGCTCGGGGATCGCGTTGATGTTCACCAGCTCGCCGTCGCGGACCACTGCCTCGAACGGGCCGAAATGCGTCGCGTGAAAGATGCGCCCCTCGCTGAACGAGTTGGGATCGAGCGCGGCAAGCGCGGTGCTGCCCATCAGGCTCGTGGCGCCGAAAGCGGCGGCTCCGCCCTGCAGGAAGGCGCGGCGGGAAGGGTTCTGAAAGGACATATCAACCTCCGGGTATGACGTCGTTGCCCGAAACATAGGGAAACGGCCCCCCGCGAGGTTTGATCTGCCGCAACTCGGCTTGTTCGATGATGTAACGGGATGTAAAAGACGGAATGGCCCGTCATCATATCGTCATCGTCGAGGATGACCGCACCACGCGGATGCGGCTTGCCGCCTACCTGCGCGAACAGGGCTACCGCGTGACCGAGACCGAGGATGCCGAGGACATGCAGGCCGTGATCGACGCGGACCCGCCCGAGCTTTTGCTGGTCGACATCAATCTCGACGGCAAGGACGGTCTGACCATCACCCGCGAACAGCGCGCCGCGTCGCGCGTGGGCATCATCCTGCTGACCGCGCGCGACGACCAGATCGACCGGATCGTCGGGCTCGAGATGGGGGCCGACGACTACGTCACCAAACCCTTCGACAAGCGCGAACTGGCCGCGCGGGTCAAGAACCTGCTCGCCCGGATCGCGGATATCGGCCAGGCCCCGCAGGGCGCGCCGGCGGTCGACACCTTCGGGCCGTGGCGTTTCGACCGGATACGTCACCGGTTGGTGTCGGCCGCGCGGATCGAGACCCTTACCCGGCAGGAGTTCGACGTGCTGTCGGCGCTGGCCGACCATCCGGGCCAGACGCTGAGCCGGGCGCGGATCGCCGAGATGATCGGCCGCGGAACGCTGCGCCCCAATAACCGGATGATCGACGTGGTGGTGGGACGGCTCCGCAAGAAGGTCGAGCGCGACCCGACGTCGCCCGAATGGATCCTGACGGAACACGGTCTCGGCTATCGCTTCGTCGATCCCGGCGAGGGCTGAATCCCGATCTCGGCCGCCGCCCGTTCGAGCCGCTGGGTGGCCTGCTGCGCGAGCCCGGCCACGCGGTCGGGCGACGCGCCTGCCTCGCCCCTTTCGATCGCGGCGAGTTCCGCGCAAAGCGCGTCGAGCCCGAAATTCGATGCCGCCCCCTTGAGCCGGTGCGCGGCCTTGCGCCGCTGCTCGGGCGGGGCGGTGCGGATCGTCTCGACCGCGCGGGGCAGGTCGGCCAGGAACTCGTACAGGATCGCGGCGCTGGCTTCGGGGCCGAGATCGGCAAGGTCGCCGCGCAGCATCTCGAGCACGGGGTCCGCCCCGGCGGCCATATCGGTGCCGGTGTCCGGCCCCGGCAGGTCCAGCACCTCGCGCAGCGCGCGCGGCGATATCGGCTTGCCGAGGATGCGCGCCACGCCCAGCCGCGCCCGGTTGTCGTCGGTATCCTCGATCAGCGCGGCGGTCAGCGCGACCGGCAAAGGCCCTTGCGGCATCTCGGCGATGCGCGCGGCGACCGTCGCGCCGGGCATGTCGGGCAGGTCGAGGTCGATCAGCGCGAGGTCGAACGCCCCGTCCCTTGCCGCCACCAGCCCCGCCGTTCCGCTGGCGGCCTCGGCGACGCGGCATCCCATCCGCTCGAGATAGCCGCGCGCCACCATGCGGTTGACGGCGTGATCGTCGATGACCAGCACCCGGCGTTCGGGGCCGGGCGCGGGGGTCGCGTCATCCTCGCCGGGAACAAGCGCGGCATCGCCGAACTCGAGCGGCACGGTCAGCGTGAACCGGCTGCCCACGCCCGGCTCGCTTTCGACCGTCAGCGCGCCACCCAGCGCCTCGGTGAGGCTGCGCGAAATGGCGAGCCCCAGCCCCAGCCCCTCGATCCCGTCGCGCCGTGCCCCGCTGGCGCGCGCATAGGCGTCGAAGGCACGGCCCACCGCGGCGCGGGTCATGCCGATCCCGGTATCGGCGACGGTGAACCCCAGAACGGGCTGGCCCGTCTCGGGCAGGGTGGAGTGGTCGACCAACAGCGACACCGTGCCCCGCGGCGTGTATTTCACGGCGTTGGAGATCAGGTTCCCGACGATCTGGCGCAGCTTGACCACGTCGCCGAACAGGACGGGCGGCGCGGTTTCCGACAGGTCGATCACCGTCTCGAGCCCCTTGGGCGCGGCCAGCGATTGCAACTGGTGGCCGAGCTGACCGACAAAGTTGCGCAGCAGGAAATGCACGGGCGTGCCGGAATTGGCGCGGTCCTGCGCGCCCGCGTAATCGAGGATGTCGTTCGTGATCTCGAGCAGATCCCGCGCCGAGCGATGCGCCGTGCGCACCCGTTCCAGCCGGTCGTCGTCCTGCATCTCGTCGCGCAGAAGGCCCAGCATCCCGATGATCCCGTTCAGCGGCGTGCGGATCTCGTGGCTCATCCGGGCGAGGAACTCGGTTTTGCTGCGATCGGCGGCCTCGGCCTCGGCGCGGGCGACGTCCGAGGCGCGCATCTCGGCCACCACGTCGCCGGTTCGCGCGCGCACGGCCTCTTCGAGGTTGGCGCGCAGCCGGTCGGCGTCGCGCGCGCGGCGGCGCAGGATGTTGAGCGCCTTTTCCATGCGCCCGATCTCGTCATGGCCGCTGATGGGCATGGGGGCGTCATAGGTGCCGCCCGCTACGGCGACGATGCGCTCGGACACATCGGCGAGCCGCGCGACCAGCCGCCGCCGCGCATAGAGCCAGAGCAACGCCCCCGCCATCACGGAAAGTGCAACCGCGACCAGCAGCGCCGTCGACAAAAGGCGCGCGCGGTCCTGCGCCGCGGCGATGCGGCCGAGCCCCGCGGCCTGCACCGTGTCGCGAATGTCGCGGGCGCGGTCCGAAAGCCCACGGATCGCCTCCTGCAACAGGGCGCTGTCGGCCGCGACCGCCGCCCGCCGGGCCAGTTCGTCGCGGCGCAGGTCGGCCAGCCCGCCCGGTGCCACCGCCTCGCGGAAAGGGGACAGCAGCACCGCCGTCTCGTCGCGCGCGCGGGCCGAGGGCAGGAACCCGGCGCGCCGTTCGGCAAGCGCGATACGGTCGGCCATGTCGGCGCGGGCCGTGGCCACCGCCTCGGGGTCGGTCAGGCCGGGAACCCGTTCGGCCGCAAGGCGCAGCGTCTCGACCGTTCGGGCGAGCTCGGCCACCCGTTCAAAGGCAAAGAGGTAATCGTCGGCGAGGCGGTCCAGCGCCGCGCCGCGATCCGGGGCGTCGCCCGCCCCGAGGCCGGCGATGCCCGCGGTGATGCGCAGCCGGGCAAGGTCGGTCTGCCCGGCGACCAGCGCCGTCAGCGACGCGCCCGCGCGGTCCAGCCGGTCGCTTTCGGTCGCGATGGTCTGGCCGAGGCGCAACGCGGCGCGGGCGTTCTCCGTCATCCGCTCGACCAGCGACAGCGGCGCGGGGGCGGGGGGCGGCAGGGTCTGTTGCGGCGCCAGGTCGCCCAGCGTGGCGGCCCCCCGCTCGATCCGCGTCACCGCCCGGTCGAGCGCGGCGGCGATGGCGTCGAGATCCTCGGGCGTATCGGCCTGCGCAAAGGCCTGCGCGAGGCTGCCGATCACCTCGGCCGAGGCGCCGATCCCGCTGGCAAGCTCGATGGCCGGCAGGCTGGCCCGGATCGTTTCGGTGTGGTTGCGCACCAGATAGCGGTTGACGCCTATACCGACGACTCCCACGATCACCGCCAGACCCGCCATGGCCGAGAGTATCTGGATTAATCGCGTGTCAAATCCCGACCGTCGCATGACCGGACATTACGGGGCGGCCCGTGCCGGTTCAATCGCCGCCCTGTGGCTCTGCGCGGTGCTGGCGGCCGGGCTGGCCACGGCCGCGGACAGGCCGCTGGTCTGCGTGCTGGTGCCCCATTTCAAGGACGAATACTGGCTGAGCGTGGGCTACGGGATCGAGCGCGAGGCCGCGCGCGCCGATGCGCAGGTGGTGTTTCACGAGGCGGGCGGCTATCGCGCGCTCGACCGGCAGGTGGCGCAGGTCGCGGAATGCGAGGCCCGCGGCGCGGATGCCATCCTGATCGGCGCCGTCGATTCCGATTACCCCGCCATGACCGACGCCATCGCGCGGGCCGCGCGCGAAACGCCGGTCTTCGGCCTCGTGAACGCGCTGGACTCCGACGCGCTGAGCGCGCGGATCGGCGTGGACTGGCGCGACATGGGGCGGGCCGTCGGGCGATACCTCGCCGCGCGCCACCCCGCCGGCACGCCGCCCCGGACGGCCGTCGTCGTCTCAGGCCCGCCCGAGGCGGCGTGGAGCGTGCTTCTCGAGGCGGGGCTGCGCGAGGGGCTGGCCGAAAGCGCGGTGGCGATCGCCGACAGCTTCGGCGCGGATACCGGGCTGCGCCAGCAGCTCGGCGCGGTCGAGGATGCGCTGGCACGTCATCCCGAGGCCGATTACCTGATCGGCAGCGCCCCCGCGATCGAGGCCGCGATGGGCCTCTTCGCCGCCCGGCCCGAGGATGACCGCCCCGGCCTGCTCGCCACCTATATCAGCCACGCGGTGCTGCGCGGGCTGGGCAACGGGCGCGTGCTTGCCGCCCCGTTCGACGACCCGATCCGGCAGGGCGTCGTGGCGATGCGCCGCGCGCTGGGCAAGGACGGCGAGCCCGGCCCCGGTATCGTTCTGCTCGAGGCGGGCGATGCCGGCCGGGGCCCGCGGCGACTGGCGCCGGCGGAGTATTTCCCCACGCTCGACTGACGCGCCGTCGGCCGGCAGGAAATCCGAAAACTTGCGCTGTCGCAAATACGCATTCCACATTCGCCATTAGAACGGCCCCAGTCGTCAACTGTCGAAGGGGGCCCGAGCATGGCCGAGATCCTGACCAAGGCACGGGCGCGCAACATTTTTTACGGAGGGTCGATCTTCTTCGTCCTGATCTTCGTTGCGCTTACCGTCCAGAGTCACAACTACATCGTGACAAAATCAACCGCCGGAATGCCGCTGAGCGATGCCGTTCTGCATGGCAAGCATGTCTGGGAACGAAACAGCTGCATCAACTGCCACACGTTGCACGGCGAGGGCGCCTATTTCGCCCCCGAGCTCGGCAACGTGATGACCCGATGGGGGGTGCAGGACGATCCCGAGGCCGCCTTCGAGATCATGGACGGCTGGATCGAGGCCCAGCCCTCGGGCATCGAGGGCCGCCGTCAGATGCCGCATTTCGACCTGACCGAGGAGGACAAGCGCGGCCTGGCCGAGTTCCTTCGCTGGGCAGACCAGACCGACACCCAGAACTGGCCCCCGAACGACGCCGGCTGAGGAGCTGAGAGAATGAAATATCAAACGCAAAAGATCGCCTACGCGTATTTCGTATGCGCGATGGCATTGTTCGCCGTGCAGGTGCTGGGCGGCCTGACCGCGGGCTGGGTCTATGTCCAGCCCAACTTCCTGGCCGAGGTCTTTCCCTTCCACATCATCCGCATGATCCACACCAACGCGCTGATCGTCTGGCTCCTGCTGGGCTTTTTCGGGGCCGCCTATTTCCTCATCCCCGAGGAGTCCGAGCGCGAGATCTGGTCGTCCAAGCTGGCCTACCTGCAACTCGTGATCCTCATGGTGGGGACGCTGGGCGCGGTAATCGGCTACGGCTTCAAGGTCCATGGCGGGCGCGAGTTCCTCGAGCAGCCGCTCTGGGTGCGCCTCGGCATTCTCGTCGCCGCGGTGATCTTCCTCGTCAACATCTCGATGACGGTGCTCAAGGGCCGCAAGACCGCGATCACCAACGTCCTGCTGATGGGGCTGTGGCTTCTGTCGCTGCTGTGGATCTTTTCCTTCATCAATCCGGGCAACCTGTCGCTCGACAAGATGTACTGGTGGTTCGTCGTGCACCTCTGGGTCGAGGCGACCTGGGAGCTCGTGATGGCCTCGATCCTCGCCTTCATCCTGCTCAAGCTGACCGGGGTCGACCGCGAGATCGTCGAGAAATGGCTCTATGTCATCGTCGCCACGGCGCTGTTCTCGGGGATTCTGGGGACCGGGCACCACTTCTACTGGATCGGCACGCCGCCCTACTGGCAGTGGCTGGGCAGCATCTTCTCGACCTTCGAGGTCGTGCCGTTCTTCCTCATGATGTCCTTTGCCTTCATCATGGTCTGGAAGGGCCGGCGCAATCACCCCAACAAGGCCGCGCTCCTGTGGTCGCTGGGGGCCAGCACCGTCGCCTTCTTCGGCGCCGGGGTGTGGGGGTTCCTGCACACGCTGCACGGGGTGAACTACTACAGCCACGGCACGCAGATCACCGCCGCCCACGGGCACCTGTCCTTCTACGGCGCCTATGTGGCCCTGAACCTCGCGATGTTCACCTACGCGATGCCGATCCTGCGCAATCGCCAGCCCTATAACCAGGTGCTGAACATGGTGTCGTTCTGGCTGATGACGGGCGGCATGGCGTTCATGACCTTCGTGCTGACCTTTGCGGGCACGATCCAGACGCATATGCAGCGCGTGCTGGGCGAGTACTACATGACGGTTCAGGACGACCTCGTGCTGTTCTACATCATGCGCTGGGGCTCGGGTGTCGCGGTGGTTCTCGGGGCGCTTCTCTTCATCTACGCCACGCTCGTCGTGCGCCGCGAGGAAGTGATCGAACCGGGTCGCGCCAACCCCGCGCCCGCCACCTCCGACGCGATCGCGGGAGAATGACCATGACCGCCATGACACCACCCCGCGGACTGCCGCACTATCAGCCCACGGGCGACGAGTGCACGCTGTTCGAGACGGCCCACAAAAACGGTTTGCCCCTTCTTCTGAAGGGGCCGACCGGCTGCGGCAAGACGCGCTTTGTCGAGCACATGGCCGCCGCGACGGGCCGCAAGCTCTATACCGTCGCCTGCCATGACGACCTGTCCGCCGCCGACCTGATCGGGCGTTACCTGCTGCGCGGCGGCGGCACCGAATGGGTCGACGGGCCGCTGACCCGCGCCGTGCGCGAAGGCGCGATCTGCTATCTCGACGAGGTGGTCGAGGCGCGCAAGGACGTGACGGTCGTGCTGCACCCGCTGACCGACGACCGCCGCACGCTGATGATCGACCGCACCGGCGAAGAGCTCAAGGCGCCGCCGGGCTTCATGCTGGTGGCCAGCTACAACCCCGGCTACCAGAACGTGCTCAAGCGGCTCAAGCCGTCGACGCGGCAGCGTTTCCTGTCGATCTCATTCGACTTCCCCGATCCCGTCACGGAAACGGCCGTGGTCGCGCATGAAAGCGGCCTCGACCCCGAGCGGGTCAAGCCGTTGATCCGGCTCGCGGGGCGCATCCGGGCGCTGTCGGGAATGGATCTCGAAGAGGGCGTCTCGACCCGCCTGCTGATCTATGCGGCCACGCTGATCGCGGGCGGAATGGCGGTCGAGCGGGCGCTCGACGCGGCCGTGGTCGAACCGCTCACCGACGATGACGACGTGCGCATCGCGCTGCGCGACCTCGTCGCCACGACCTGGGGCTGAACCATGGCACTGCACCCTCTCGACCTGATGGAGCCCGAGGAAACCGTCGGCAAGATCTGGCACGGCCTGGCCGAAGGGCTGGGCGCCGCGGCGGTCTATCCCGAGGCGGCGGTGACGCTGGCCTCGGTGCGCCCGTCGCTTGCCGTGCTCTACCGCGCGCTGGGCGGGGCCGAGGGGGTGGACCTGCGCGAGGCGGTTCCCGTCCCCGCGCTGCACCGCCGCACGCTGCGGCGCCGTTTCGGCACGGGGCGCGAAACGATCCTGCGCGCGGGCTTCGACGGCACCGCGCTCGCGCTGCCCCCGCGGCTCGAGGTCTTTCCCGAAACCGGGCTGAACCGTGCCGCCTATCTGTGGCTGACCGCGCTGGCAGCCTTCTGCACCGAGGACGATCTGCCCGAGACCGAAGGCGACGCGGCCCAGATCGCCGCCAACATGGTACTGGCCGAACGCGCCTTTGACGAATGCCCCGGCCTGCGCCCGGCCTATGCCGCGATGTGTGCGCTGGTGCTCGACGCGCGGCCCTCGGTCGCGCTGCCGGGTCGCGAGGCCGCGGTCGAACGGGCGCTGCGCGCGGCCCTGACGGCCGGCACGGCGCCCGATCCCGATGCGCTCCCCTCGGGCGACATGCCCTTTGCGCCTGTGCCGATCTGGTTGCACCTGACGCGGCTCGGCACGGGCCGCGCGGCGGGCGACACCCCCTCCGAGACGACGCCGCCCCCCGGCGCGATCGCGACCAAGACCCGTAAGCTGGGCCTTCGCAAGGATCTCGACCAGGCCGACCGCAAGGACAGCCTCATCGTGCACCGGTTCGAGTCGATCCTGTCGTGGGTCGAGTCGATGAACCTCAACCGGTCGGTGGATGACGACGACGACGAGAACGCGCAGAAGGCCGCCGAGGACCAGGACGAGATCACCCTGACCCGCAACGAAAAGCGGGCCGCGACGCGGCTGCGCCTGCATCTCGACCTGTCACCCGCCGATGCCGATCACGAAAAGCTCGCCGGGACGCATACCTATCCCGAATGGAATTGCCGCACCCGCACCTACATGCCCGACCATTGCCGGGTGCTGGACGCGCCCGCGGTGCCCGATCCCGACCGGCCGTTCACGCCGGACCCGGCCCGCGCGCGTGCCGTGCGCCGCCAGTTCGAGACGCTCTTGCCGCGGCGCGTCCTGCGGCCGCGCCAGATCGACGGCGCCGAACTCGATCTCAACGCGGTCGTGACCGCGCGGGCCGAGCTCGCCGCCACGGGCCGCGGCAGCGACCGCATCTGGCAATCGGCGCGCAAGGTCGAACGGGATCTGTCGGTGGCGATCCTGATGGATTGCTCGCGCTCGACCGAGGCCGCGGTAGGCGAGACCTGCGTGATCGACGTGGCGCGCGACACGCTGGCCGCGCTGGCCGGCGGCATCGACGCCGCGGGCGACCGGTTGGGCATCTGGGGGTTCTCGTCGCTGAAACGCGACCGGGTGTTCCTGACCCGCTGCAAGTCCTTCGACGATCCGTTCGGCCCGCCCGTCATCGACGCCATCGGCGCGATGAAGCCCGGCCATTATACCCGGCTGGGCGCCGCGATCCGCCACAGCTCCGCGCAGCTTGCGAAAGAGGGCGCGTCGCGGCGGCTCTTGCTGGTGCTCACCGACGGCAAGCCCAACGATCTCGACCATTACGAGGGCCGCCACGGGATCGAGGACAGCCGCATGGCCGTGCTCGAGGCGCGGCGCACCGGCCAGCATGTCCACGGCGTCATCGTCGACGAGGACGGGCAGGACTGGTTCGCCCGCATCTTCGGACGCGGCGGCTTTCACCTCATCCCCCATCCCGAACGGCTGGCCCAGGCCCTGCCCGACATCTACAGAACCCTGACGACGGAGTGATCCCCATGCGACTTTCCGCATTGCCGAACCTTGTTTTCCTCGCCGCGACGACCGTGCCCGGCCTTGCGCTGGCCGAGGGGTTCGAGCGCCCCGTGCCCGCCGCGCAAAGCGCCACGGCCGAGATTTCCTATGCGCTGGCGACGCTGAGCTTTCTCGTCGCGCTCTGGCTCGTCCACCGGCTCGTGCAGCGCAAATGACCCGCGTCACGCGCATAACGCTGATGCTCTGGCCCTTCGGGGCCGGGGCGGTGGCGGTCAACCTGTTCTTTGCCACGCTGATCGGGTCGTGGCTGGGGTTGCCGGTGATCCCGCCGGCATGGGCCGTCGTGGGCGGCGCCGCCCTGGGGTGGAGCGCGACGCGCCCGTTCGCCCGCCATATCGACCGGCTGATCGACATCGCCGACGGGGCCGACAAGGCCGAAGGCTGATCGGGCCGGGCGCATGCCGCGCCTGCACGATGGCTTGATCCGCCGGGGCTGGCGGTCTGGCGGCGTTCCGCCTATCTCGACCCTCTCCGAGCAGAGATCGAGATCGCCATGACCCTCAAGCCCCTTGTCGTCGCCCTGCTGGCCTGCCTCGCCTTTCCCGCCCTCGCGCAGGACGACGCGGCGCCCGAGCCAAAGCCGCGGCCGGTCAAGCTCGAGACGCTCGAGCCGGGGGGCGGCGCGCTCGAGCGCGAGTTCTTCGGCCGGGTCCGCGCCCGCGAGACGGTCGACCTGGCGTTCCAGGTCGCCGGACAGATCACCGAGTTTCCCGTGACCGAGGGCACGCGCCTGACCAGCGGCGATCTGGTCGCGCAGCTTGACCTGACGCCGTTCCAGCGCGCCGTCGACCGCGCCGAGGTCGATCTGGCCAAGGCCGAACGCGATCTCGCCCGGCTTCAGGAACTCCAGGGGTCGGCCATCTCGGCGGTGCAGGTGCGCGACGCCCAGACAACGGTCGACCTGGCGCGCATCGCCGCCGAAGAGGCGCGCGACCGGCTCGAGGACGCGACGCTGAAGACCGCGTTCGACGCGCTGGTCGCCCGGCGCGAGCTTGCCAATTACAGCACGGTCGCTGCGGGAACGCCGGTGGTGCGGCTGCACGACATGTCCGAGCTGCGCGTCGATATCGAGGTGCCCGAGGTCCTGTTCCGCAGCGCGTCGGGCGGGCGCGAGGTGACGTTCGACGCCACCTTCCCCGGCGATCCCCAGGCCTACCCGCTCGAGCTGCGCGAATACGAGGCCGAGACCGCCGAGATCGCGCAGACCTATTCCATGACGCTCGGCTTTACCGGCGAGGTGCCGTCATGGGTGCTTCCGGGGGCGTCGGTGACGGTCACGGCCCGCGCCGAACGCCCCGAGGGCGAGACGATCCTGCTGCCCGAAACGGCGCTGGTCTTCGACGCCGACCGGCAACCCGGCGTGATGGTGTTCCTTCCCGGCGACGGCGGGGACGTCGGATCGGTCGAGTGGCGCCCGGTCGAGATCGACATGCGCGACGACGCCCGGATCGGGCTGGTCGAGGGGCCGCCCGCCGGAACCAAGATCGTCGTGAGCGGCGGATCGCAACTGCGCGACGGGCAAAAGGTCCGCCGCTTCACGGCAATCGGGGAATAGGCCCATGTCCATCGCGCGCGCCGCCATCGACAGGTCGCTTCTGACCTGGCTGCTCATGCTGATCTGTCTTCTGGGCGGGGTCTGGGGATTCGCCACGATCGGCCGGCTCGAGGATCCGGCATTCACCATCAAGAACGCCATCGTCCTCACCTCCTATCCCGGCGCCACGGCCGAAGAGGTCGCGCGCGAGGTTTCGGAACCGCTCGAGACCGCGATCCAGCAGATGCGCGAGCTGGATGTCATCACCTCGTCCAACAAGCCGGGGTTAAGCCGGATCAGCGTCGAGATCGCGAACACCTATGACGGCTCCGAGCTTCCGCAGATATGGGACAAGCTGCGCGCCCGTGTGAGCGACGCGCAATCGGTGCTGCCCGCGGATGCCGGCACCTCGATCGTCAACGACTCGTTCGGGGACGTCTACGGGATCTTCTACGCGATCACCGCGCCGGGATTCTCCGATGCCGAGATCCACGACATCGCGGATTTCCTGCGGCGCGAGATCCTGACGGTCGACGGGGTCGCCGATGTCTCGATCATGGGCCTGCCCGAAGAGGCGATCTTCGTCGAGCCCGAGCCCGCCATCGTGGCCAATCTCGGGGTCGCGCCCGGTGCGATCGTGGGCGCCATAGCCGACGCTACCTCGGTCGTGCCCGCGGGCTCGGTCGAGCAGGCGGGGCAACGCATCCGCATCGACGCGCCCTCGGGCTCGACCTCGGTCGACCAGATCCGCAACCTCACGATCGGGGTCGGCGGCGAGATCGTCGATCTGACCGATTTCGCCACCGTGTCGCGCGGCCGCACCGAAGAGCCCGCGATGATCATCCGCTATGACGGGCAGGAGGCGTTCACCCTGGGCGTCTCGGGCAAGGCGGGGCTGAACATCGTCGACGTGGGCAACCGGGTGGATGAACGGATCGCGCAGTTGCAGCCCGACATTCCCGTGGGGGTCGATCTCAACCCGATTTACCAGCAGCATGTCGTCGTCGACGAGGCGTCGAACGCCTTTCTGCTGAACCTCGCCATGTCGGTCGTCATCGTCATCGTGGTGCTGGCGCTGTTCATGGGATGGCGGTCGGCGCTGGTGGTGGGCACGACGCTGCTTTTGACCGTCGTGGGCACGGTGTTCTTCATGGCGATCTTCGGCATCGAGATGGAGCGTATCTCGCTCGGGGCGCTCATCATCGCGATGGGGATGCTGGTCGATAACGCCATCGTCGTGGCCGAGGGGATGCAAAGCGACATGGCGCACGGCAAATCCTCGCGCGAGGCGGCCGAGGACACCGCCCGCAAGACGCAGATCCCCCTGTTGGGGGCGACGGTGATCGGGATCATGGCCTTTGCCGGGATCGGCCTGTCGCCCGATGCCACTGGCGAGTTCCTGTTCTCGCTTTTCGCGGTGATCGGGATTTCGCTGCTGCTGTCCTGGGTTCTGGCGATCACGGTTTCGCCGCTGCTGGCGCATTACTTCTTCGTCACGGGCTCGGGCGACGATGGCGGCGCCTATGACGGGCCGGTGTTCCGGGCCTATGCGGCGACGTTGCGCGTGGCGCTCAGGCTCAGGTGGCTCGTGGTCGCGGGCCTGCTGGGGCTGACGGTCGCCTGCTACTGGGGTTTCGGGCAGGTCAAGCAGCAGTTCTTTCCCGACTCGAACACGCCGCTGTTCTACGTCCATTACAAGCTTCCGCAGGGCGGCAGCATCAAGGCGACCGCCGCGGACATGGCCGTGGTCGAGGAATGGCTGTCGGACCGCCCCGAGGTCACGGCGTTCTCGACCTTCATCGGTGGCGGGGCCTCGCGCTTCATGCTGACCTATGCCCCCGAGGAAGGCCTGCCCACCTATGGCCACCTCATCATCCGCACCGATACGCTCGAACAGATCCCCGATCTGCGGGCCGATCTCGAGACCTTCGGGCGCAATGCCCTGCCGCAGGGCGAGTTCCGCACCGAGCGCCTTGCCTTCGGGCCGGGGGGTGGCGCGCCCATCGCCGTGCGCTTCTCGGGGCCGGACCCGGACGTTCTGCGCCGCCTCGCCCGCGAGGCCGAAGAGCGGATGCTGGCGGCGTCGGACCAGCTTCAGGATCTGCGCACCGATTGGCGCGAGCGCGAACTGGCGATCCTGCCGATCTACGACGAGGGCCGGTCCAAGACGGCCGGCGTGACGCGCAGCGACGTGGCGCAGGCGCTGCAATACGCCACCGACGGCGTGCGCGCGGGCACCTATCGCGAGGACAGCCGGCTGATCCCGATCCTCGTGCGCATGCCCGGCGCCTCGACCGAAGGGGGCGAGCACCTGATCGGCCAGCCGGTCTATTCCGAGGCGGCGCAGACCTCGATCCCGCTGGAGCAGTTGCTCGACGGGTTCGAATACGAGGCGCAGGACACCCTGATCCAGCGGCGCAACCGATTGCCGACGATCACGGTCGAGGCGGGCGTGCCCGCAGGCGTCAACGCGGCCGGTGTCTTTACCGAGATACGCGGCACCGTCGAAGAGATCGCCCTGCCCGAAGGCTACAAGCTGGAATGGGGCGGCGAGTTCGAAAGCTCGTCCGATGCGCAGGAATCGCTGGGTCGCCAGCTCCCCATTTCGCTGCTCATCATGGTGCTGATCTCCATCCTTCTGTTCCAGAAGCTGCGCCAGCCGCTTGTCGTGTGGCTGCTGGTGCCCATGGCGGTGAACGGCGTGGCCATCGGGTTGCTGGCCACGGGGCTGCCCTTCAGCTTTACCGCGCTGCTGGGTCTGCTGTCGCTGTCGGGGATGCTGCTCAAGAACGGGATCGTCCTCGTCGAAGAGATCGACCTGACCCGCGCCGACGGCGTGCCCTTCACCCGCGCCGTGGTCGAGGCGTCGACATCGCGTTTGCGGCCGGTGCTGCTGGCGGCGATCACGACGATCCTCGGCATGGTGCCGTTGTTGTCGGACGCGTTCTTTGCGTCGATGGCCGTGACCATCATGGGGGGCCTGGGCTTTGCCACGATCCTGACGATGATCGCCGCGCCGGTGTTCTATTACCTCGTGTTTCCCGGCGAACGCCGCGCCGAGAAAAGGGCCGCGGCCTGACGCGGGCGCCGGGCCGCACGGCGCGGCTCAGGCGGCGTCGTCGATCCCGGCGGCGGCGAGAACGGCCAGCAGCACGGCCTCGACACCGCGCAGCGACAGTTCGGGCGCGGTGTCGATCCATTCGTCGAGCGTATGCGCCCGACCGCCCGTCCCGCCCGAGCCGATCCCGACCGCGGGGATGCCGAGGCTCATGGGGATGTTGGCATCGGTCGAGGACGCGCCCAGCCGCGGCGTGAACCCCAGCGCGCCGAGTGCCGCGACCGTGTCGGCGACGATGGACGCGTCGGGCGGCGTGCGGCCGGCGGGGCGGTTGCCGATCTTGTCCAGATGCACCGCGACCTGCCCGTTGCCGTTGCGCGCGTTCTCGGCCGCGACCGCGGTCTCGGCCAGGGCACGCATCTCGGCGTCGAGCCGGTCCAGCGCCTCGGCCGAGACCGAGCGCAGATCGAGATCGACCCAGACCTCTTCGGGGATGGTATTGACCGAGGTGCCGCCGCCCATCCGCGTCATGGAACAGGTGGTCGGAGGCGTCTGCGGCAGGGACAGCTCTGCCAGCCCGGCGGCAAAGGCGCCGAGCGCATTGGCCGGGTTCACCGTGCCGAAATCGAGCCAGCTATGCCCGCCCGGACCGGTGAACCGGACGCGGTAGCGCAGCGAGCCCACCGCCTCGGTCACGAGGTTCCCGCTGTCCAGCCCGTCGACGGTAAAAAAAGCGCCGACGCGCCCGGCATGAGGGCCTTCGGTCAGCAGATGGCGGATGCCGCGCAGATCGCCCGCGCCCTCTTCGCCGACATCGCCGACGAACAGAATGTCGCGGCGGGGTACGATCCCCGCGGCCGTGATCGCGCGCATGATCGCGAGATTGACGGCAAGGCCGCGCGTATCGTCGCCCACGCCGGGCGCGAAAAGCCGCGTGCCCTCGCGGCGGACGGTCACGTCGGTCCCTGCCGGAAAGACGGTGTCGAGATGGGCGGCGACCACGACCGCCGCTTCGCGTTTCGCGCCGCGGACAAGACCCGTCGCGTTGCCGATCCCGTCCAGCGTGCAATCGGCGAGCCCGGCATCGCGCATCATGTCGAGATAGGCCGCCGCGCGCGCCGCCTCGGCGAAGGGCGGGGCGGGGATCTCGGTCAGGGTGACGATTTCCTCGACCATCCGGTTATGCCCCGCGCGCAGATGGACGCGGGCGGCGGCGACGCGGGGATGGGCGAGAAGGCGGTCGATGGTGTCGCTCATAAGCTGTCCTCACCGGGCGCGGCGTCGATGGCCCGTTCCAGAAGGGTGACATAACGCAGCGCGGTCTCGATCCGGGCGCCGGTCTCGTCCGGGTGCCGGACCAGCAGCGCGTCGAGCGCACGCCCATAGGCCGCGGCGGTATCGACCTCGGGCCGGATCCATTCGGGCGGACGGTCCCGCCGGTCGACGCGCAGCCGCGCGCCATCGGGGGCGGTGGCAAGGTCGATGGCGACCTCGGACAGAGCGCCGCCCTCATGTGTCAGCCGCAGCTCGGCACGGGCATGGCGAAGGGTGCGGCAGGCGATGCCGGTCACGCGGCCCAGCAACGGCTCGAGCATCGACAGCGCATGCGGGCCGATATCGAACAGCGCGCCGGCCCGTGTCTGCCGCCATGCCGACGACGCGAAGGGCCCCGTTACCAGCGCGTCCGAGCGGTAATCGTATCGCGCCGCCACGACGTCGCCGCCATCGCGCAGGGCGCCGAGCCGCGCGACCAGCGCCGGGAGGAAGGTCAGCGTGTGAAAGGACACCGCGCGAACGCCCGCCTCGCGGATCGCGTCGGCGACGATCCGCCCCTCGGCCGCCGTCGGGGCGAGGGGCTTTTCCAGCAGCAGGTGACAACCCGCCCGCGCGGCGGCGGGGGCGATCACGGCCTGCGCCGCGGGCGATACGGCGAGGGCGACCATGTCGCAGGCCGCGAACAGTGCTTCGGCATTGTCGAAAACGGGCACGGCAAGCTGTGCTGCAAGGGTTTCGGCCTTGCCCCTGTCCCGCCCCCAGACCCCGGCAAGGCGCAGGCCCGGATGGGCCGCGATGGCCGGGGCGTGGACGGTTTCGGCCCATGGCCCCGTTCCGATCAGTCCCATGGCGGGGCGGGTGTCGGCCCCGGTCACAGGCTTTGCCGCATCTGCTGGCCGAGGATGGCGCCGCCGGTCAGCGCCGCCTGCTCGATCCGGCCGGGATGCAGGATCGGCCCCTCGTGGCGCGACAGGATCCGCAGGCGTAGCGCGCGGTCGAGCGTGGCCATCAACGCCTCGTCGCGGCCCAGCCCCCCGCCGGTCGCCACGATGGAGGCGCCGGTGATGTTGACGGCAAGCGCCAGCGGCTCGGACAGCATCTCGGCCCAGAGCGCGATGGTGCGGGCGGCCTCGGGGTCGCCGTCGCGCCACCGGACAGTGATCTCGCGGCTCGTGGCCGGGGGATGGCCCGTCATCGCATGCAGCCGTTCGAGCCCCCGCGCGCCGCCGAACGTGTCGGCGCAACCGTATTGCCCGCATCCGCAGCGGATTCGTTCCAGCGGGCGGCCCAGCGTCTCGGGGATCCGGTTGGCCACCGGCCCGTGCCCCCATTCGCCCACTAGCCCGCCATGTCCGCGCACGGGCCGGCCGTCGACGACCAACCCGCCGCCGATGCCGGTGCCGATGATCGCGCCGAACACCACGCGATGTCCCCGCCCCGCGCCCTGCACGGCCTCGGCCAGCGCGAAGGCGTCGGCATCGTTCAGCACGCCGACGGGCCGCCCCAGCCGCTGCGACAACAGCCGCGCAACCGGCTGGCCGGCAAGACAGGGAATGTTCGCCGCCTGGATCGTCCCGGCGGCGGCGTCGCACAGCCCCGCGGTCGCCAGGATCAGCGGCGCGGTCGGCTCGACCCCGGCGGACAGCCCCCGCGCGAGATCCGAAAGCGCGTCGAGAAACGCCGCGAAATCGTCGGTCGGGGTCGGGCGGCTTTGCACCGCGCCGATATCGCCGGGGCCGGTGCCGGTCGCGGCCATGCGGACGAAGGAGCCGCCAATATCGGCGACGAGGATCCGCTGCGCGGCGGAAGGGGCGTGCTTCATCCTCGGCTCCTGGGGTCGAGCAGATCGTTAAGGCCGTCGCCCAGGATGTTGAAGCCCAGAACCGTGACCGTCACGGCCAGCCCCGGAAACAGCGAGACCCATAGCGCGACGCCCAGGTAGTTGCGCCCGTTGCTCATCATCGCGCCCCATTCGGGGATCGGTGGCTGCGCGCCCAGTCCAAGGAACGACAGGCTGGCCGCGGTCAAAACCACCGTGCCCGCGGTCAGGGTCGACTGTACGATAATCGGCCCCATGGCGTTGCGCAGGATATGGTCGAACATGATCCGCAGGTTCGATGCCCCGAGGGCGCGCGCGGCCTGGACGTATTCCATCTCGCGCAGGCCGAGCGTGACGTTGCGCACGAGGCGGGCATAGACCGGGACCGAAAAGATCGCGATGGCGAGCAGCATGTTCATCAGCCCCGGCCCGAGGATCGACACGATCAGGATGGCGAGCACGATGCCGGGAAAGGCAAAGACGATATCCGTCACCCACATGATGACCCCGTCGATCCGCCCGCCATAGAGCCCCGCGACAAGCCCCTGCGGCACGCCGACGACGACGGCGATCCCGACGCCCAGAACGACCTCGAGCAGAGACAGCCGGGCGCCGTAGACGATCCGCGAAAAGATATCGCGGCCGAAGGAATCGGTGCCGAACAGGTGCTCGGACGAGGGCGGCCTGAGCGTGTTCAGAAGGCTCTGGTCATAGGGCGAGACCGGTGCGATCAACGGCGCGAAGATCGCGGCCAGCACGATCAGCCCGATCAAGCCGCCGCCGATGAAAAGCGCGGGCCTGCGGCCGAGCCATCGGCTCCAGTCCATCAGGCGGGGCAGGGCGGCGCTATAGGTCATCCGAACCTCACGCGCGGATCGAGCGCCGAGATCAGCAGCTCGGCCATGAAATTGACCAGCACGACGCTGACCACCGCCAGAAGCGTGACCCCCTGGATGATCGGGTAATCGCGGTAGCGCACCGCATCGACCAGCATCTGGCCGATGCCGGGCCAGTTGAACACCGTCTCGGTCACGACGGTCGAGCCGATGACCGCGCCGAAGTTCAGCCCGATGATCGTCACGATGGGGATGAGCGCGTTGCGCAGGGCGTGGCGGCGATAGACCCGCGCCGCGCTCAGGCCCTTGGCGCGGGCGGTGCGGATATAGTCCTGGCCCAGTGTCTCGATCATCGAGGAGCGCGTCATGCGCGCCACCAGCGCCATCGGCAGAAGGCCAAGCGCGATGGCGGGCATGACGTAATGCGCCGCCGAACCCGATCCGAGCAGCGGGAGCCATCCCTTTTGCACGGCGAAATAATCCATCATTACCAGCGCCAGCCAGAAATTGGCGACCGACGCCCCGAGAATGGCGATCAGCATCACCGCCTGGTCGATGGCCCGCCCCCGCCAGACCGCGCCCGCCATCCCCAGCGGCACGCCGATCAGCGTGGCGAAGAGGTAGGCGACTGAGGCCAGCTTGAGCGTCGCGACGAAGCGGGGCGCCAGTTCCTCGGCCACGGGTTGGCCCGAACGGATCGAGGTTCCGAAATCGCCCGTTGCGGCATTGGCGAGGAACCGGGCGTATTGGAACAGAAGCGGCTGGTCGAGCCCCAGCCGCGTGCGCATGTTGTCGACGGCCGCCTGCGTCGCCTCGGGGCCGGCCATCAGCCGGGCCGGATCGCCGGGCAGCATCCTGACCGACAGAAAGATGATGAAGGACACGCCCAGCAGAACGAGCGGCAGCATCATCGTCTTTCGCAGGAAATAGCGTTTCATCGCGGGCGGCCCCATGCGCGCGGGGGCGGGGCCATCGTCGCGGCCCCGCCCCCCGGTTTCGCGGGATTTATTCCGAGATCGAGGCGTCTTCGACCATCAGGACGCCGCCGGGCTTCATCCACAGCCCTTCGACATTGGCCTTGGCGGCCGCGAGATCGCGCGTCGAGTAGAGCAGCACATGCGGCGCGTCCTGGTTCACCAGCTTTTGCGCATCGACATAGAGCGCGTTGCGCGCGTCCTCGTCCATGGTCGCGGCCGCCTCGCTCACCAGCCGGTCGAGCTCGTCCGACGAGTAGAAGCCGAGATTGGCGCCCGTGGGAGCCCAGCTTTCGGTGGTGTAGAGCGGGCGGAACTGGAGATCGGCATTGCTCGATCCGCTCGACCACGAGGCGATGACCGCACCGAGATTGTCGGCCGCCTTGGCCTCGGGATCGTTGAAGGCCGCCTCGGACCAGACGCCGCTTTCGAGGCGCCGCACCTCGAGATCGACGCCGATCTCGGACCACATCGCCTGAAGCGCCTCGGCGATCTGCGCCTCGGGTTCCTGAACGGCGACGGACATCGAGAACCCGTCGGACAGGCCCGCCTCTTCGAGCAGGGACCGCGCCTTTTCGGGATCGTAGGGATAGGGGTTCAGGCTTTCGTCCCAGGCCGGGTTGGTCGGGGCCAGCGGGGAATTGGCCGGCGTGCCATAGCCGCGCAGCAGCGCCTCGACCAGCGCCTCGCGGTCGGTGGCGAAGTTCAGCGCCTGGCGCACCTTCTGCTGGTCCAGCGGCTCGAGCTGGACGTTCAGCGACACCCAGAACACGAAGGCGCCGGGCTGGTCGATCAGCGTCAGCTCGGGATTGGCGGCGACCGTCTGGGCAAAGATCGGCGGCAGCGGATTGACGACATCGGCCTCGTCGGCCTGCACCGCCATGGCGAGAACCGAGCTTTCGGGCGACCAGCGGAACTCGATTTCCTCGAGCGCGGGCGCGTCGCCCCAATAGCCGTCGAAGGCCTGCATCCTGACGTAATCGCCGGACTTGTACTCGACGAACTCGAAAGGCCCGGTGCCGACGGCATGGGTGCCGAGATCCTCGGCGGCGGGGCTCACCACCCAACCGACCGAGGTCGACATGAGATCGGCGAAGCCCGAATAGGGCTTGGTCAGGGTAAAGCGCACGGTCATCGGGTCGACCGCCTCGACACCTTCGAGAAGGCCGGTGATCTTGCCGGCGGCGGCGAGACCCAGATCGGGGTTCAGAAGGCGCTGGAACGAGGCCGCGACCGCCTCGGCATCGAGCGCGGTGCCGTCGTGAAAGCTGACGCCCTCGCGCAGCGTGAAGGTCCATTCCAGCCCGTCATCGCTGGTCGTCCATTCGGTGGCGAGCGCGGGGCGATCTCCATGTCCTTGTTGCGCTCGATCAGGCCGTCATACATCGGGGCCAGCACCACCTGCGTGAAGGACGCCGTCTGGTCGGCGGGGTCCATCGAACGCGGCGCCTCGCTTTGCATGACCGACAGGCTTTGCGCCTGGGCCTGCGCGGCGGTCAGCATGACCAGCGCGGCCGCGCCGGCCTGCGCATAGCGTCGCAAGCTCTTTCCGTTCGTCTTCATATCCATCTCCCTGTCAGCACAGTTTGTCGTCGCCGGAACGAGAAGCCGGACCTCTTTATTCCCCAACTTCTCCATATTCCTTGTTTTGGTTTACGGCGTGAACTAAAGTCAACGTAATTCATCCGAAGCGGAAATTTCCATGTGATCCAGACCGGCGATCATCACCGAAGATTGCTCTGGGCGCTGTCCGAGGCCGGGCAGGCCAGCCGGACCGAGCTTGCCATCGCCGCCGGGCTGTCCAAGGCGGCCGTCACCACCGCCACGCGCGAGCTCATGGATTTCGGCCTTATCGCCGAGGTCGAGACGGTGCGCCGTACCGGGCGGCCCTCGACCCTGCTTGCCCTGCGCGAGGGGGCGGTGTGGTTCGCCGGGCTGTCGCTGCGGCCGGGGCGGGGGCGCATGGTGCTGTGCGATATCACCGGGCGGATCGCGGCGCGGCGCGACCTTCCGGGGCGGACGGACCCCGACGAGATCTGCGCGGCGATGGCCGGCGATCTCGACGCGCTGCTGGCCGGTTCGGGTATCGACCGCGCCGCAGTCTATGGCATGGGCATCTCGATCTCGGGCGTCGTCAATGCCGAGCAGGACACCTGCATCCGCTCGACCCTCATGGGGTGGAGCGACGTGCCGCTCGGGCGCATGGCCTCGGCCGCGCTGGGCCTGCCGGTGCTGGTCGAGAACGATGCCAACGCGCTCGCCATCCATGAAAAGCTGTTCGGCGGGTTCGGTGCCCGGTCATTCGCGCTGGTCGACGTGGCCGACGGGATCGGCGGCGCGCTCTTGATCGGGCGGCAATTGTTCCGCGGGGCCGAGGGTGGCGCGGGCGAGATCGCCCATATCACCGTCGCTCCCGGCGGCGAACCCTGCATCTGCGGCAAGCGCGGCTGCCTCGATACAGTGGCGAGCCTGCGCGCGATGGCCGCAGCCGCGCGCGGGCTCGGGCTGGACGGCACCACGCCGGCCGATCTCGAACGTGCCGCGGCGCAGGGCGACGAGCGCGCGGTCGCCATCCTGCACGGCGCGGGCGAGGCGCTGGGCCTTGCGCTGGCCCACCTGATCCAGATCGTGAACCCCGAACGTGTCGTCCTGCGGATGGAGGCCGAGACCACCGAGGGGCTGTTCGCCATGGCGATGATGCAATCCATCGACGCCAACGTGCTGCCGCAGATGCGCCGGCGCACGCAGATCGACATCGGCCCCAAGCGCGACGGCGCACATGCCGCCGGGGCCGCGTCGGTCGCGGCGCATCGGCTGCTGCTCACGCCCGATACCACCGAAAGGAAGTCCGCATGAAACGTGTTGCCGTCGGCGGCCTGCACACCGAATGCTCGACCTACAACCCCGTCCTGATGACCGAGGGCGATTTCACCGTCTGGCGCGGCGCGGAGATGCTGGAAAAGCCCTATTTCGACGTGCTCAAACGGTACGCGGCTGAGTATCGGCCGACCTTCTACGCCCGCAACATCGCCGGCGGCCCGATCTCGCGCGAGACCTATGACGGCTTCAAGGCCGAGTTTCTCGCCGCGCTCGAGGCGGCGCTGCCGCTCGACGGGCTTTACCTCGCGATGCACGGGGCCGTGTTCGTCGAGGGGATGGAGGATGCCGAGGGCGACTGGATCGCCGCGGCCCGCGACACCGTCGGGCCCGATTGCGTGATCGCGGCAAGCTATGACCTGCACGGCAACCTGTCGCAGCGGATCATCGACGCGCTCGACATCTACTCGACCTATCGCACCGCGCCCCATATCGACATCCCCGAGACGCAGGCGCGGGCGGTCGACATGCTGTTTCGCGCATTGACCGGCCCGCGCCCCGTGATCGTCTGGGCGCCGGTGCCGGTGGTCCTGCCCGGCGAACGGACCTCGACCGAGGACGAGCCGGCGCACTCGCTCTATGCCGGCCTTCCCGATATCGACGCAGCCGAGGGCATCTGGGACGCGTCGCTGAACGTGGGCTATGTCTGGGCGGACGAGCCGCGCGCCACGGCCGCGGCGGTGATGACCGGCACCGACATTCCCGCGCTTGAGGCGGCGGCGGAAAGCCTCGCGCAGGCCTGGTGGGACGCGCGGAACGATTTCGCCTTCGGCACCGAGACGGGCGATATCGAGACCTGTATCGCGCGGGCCATCGCCAGCCCGACCAACCCCGTGATACTCGCCGAAAGCGGCGATAACCCGACCGGCGGCGGCGTGGGCGACAGGGCCGAGGTTCTGGCCGAATTGCTGCGCCAGAAGGCCAGCGGCGTGATTTTCGCGGGCATCTGCGACCGGCCAGCGGTCGAGGCCTGCTTTGCCGCGGGCGAGGGGGCCGAGCTGTCGCTCGGGATCGGCGCGACGCTCGATCCCGGCTCGACCCCGTGGCGGGGCAGCGTCCGGGTCGTTACCCTGTCCGACGACCCGTCTCCCGCGCTGCGTCAGGCGGTGGTGCAGATCGAGGGGGTGACGCTGGTTCTGTCGGCTCGACGCCGGCCCTATCACAACATTGCCGATTTCACGGCGCTGGGCCTCGACCCGGCGGCGGCGGAAATACTCGTGGTCAAGTCCGGCTACCTGTCGCCCGAGCTGGCGCCGCTGGCCGATCCGGCGCTGATGATGCTGTCGCCCGGCGTCGTGGATCAATATGTCGAACGGCTGGAGCGTCGCCGCAAGGCGGTGCCGACCTTTCCCTTCGACCGCGATTTCGACTATGCGCCGCGGGCGCGGCTCTCGGCGCGGGGCGCGGCGTGAGCGAGCCGCCGATCCTCAGGGTCGGAAGTTCGACACTTCCGGGGGTGATTTTCGGCTGCTGCGCATCGGCCAAGACGAAGAATCAATGAGTTAGGCTGAGCGCAAGGTGCAATCCGCGCGGATTTTGTCGTCACACGTCATAA
>NZ_SNAA01000011.1 GCF_004358695.1 Palleronia sediminis | reverse complement strand
GAAAGGGGAAAGCTTGGCCATCTGCTCGTCGCTCAGCCAGTAGAGGTCGTCCATGTCACCGCTCCGTTTTTCGGGCCGTGAATCACGCCGAACAGCAACAATCAATGCATCCTGACCCTAAGACCGATTCGTTTAAGAAAGGTTGCGAGGGCCGGAAGGAGGAGCGCGATGGGTAGCCAGGCCGGGTTCAAGGAGGTGGCGGCGGCATTGGGCCAAAGCCGCACGATGCGGCAATCGGGGCGCATCGCCTCGGTCGGCGACGGCGTGGTGCGCATCGTGGGCCTGGGCCGCGGGGCGGCGGTGGGCGACCGGCTGCGGCTCGGCGTCGACCGCGGCGCTGCGCAGGCCGAGATTGTCGGATTCGACGAAACCCACGCGCTGGCCCTGCCCGACGGGGCAAGCGTCGGCCTCGCGCCCGGCGATGCGGCAATCCTGCTGGGGCCCGCGCGCATCGCGCCCGCCGATCACTGGATGGGCCGGGTGGTCGATCCGCTGGGCCGGCCTCTCGATGGGCGGCCCCTGTTGCCCGGCCGCACCCCGCGCGCGCTGGACGCGCCCGCCCCCGATGCCGCCGCGCGCCGCGCGCTGGGCGAGCGGGTCGAAACCGGGTCGCGCGTGTTCAACACGCTGCTGCCGCTGGTGCGGGGGCAGCGGCTCGGCCTGTTCGCCGGGTCGGGCGTCGGCAAATCGACGCTGCTGGGCGGGCTGGCAAGACGGGTCGAGGCCGATGTTGTCGTTCTTGCCCTGATCGGCGAACGGGGGCGTGAGCTTCGCGATTTCGTCGAGAACGTGCTCGGCCCCGAGGGGATGGCACGCGCCGTCGTCGTCGCCGCCACCGCCGACGCCCCCGCGGCGCTGCGCGGGCGCTGCGCTGCCGCCGCGATGACCGTCGCCGAACATTTCCGCGACGCGGGCCGGCATGTGCTGTTCATGGCCGACTCGGTCACGCGGATGGCCGATGCGCAACGTCAGGTCGCGCTCGCCCGCGGCGAACCGGCCTGCATGGGCGGCTATCCGGCCTCGATGGCGGCCGAGATCATGGCGCTATGCGAACGTGCCGGGCCGGGAACGGGCGAGGCTGGCGATATCACCGCGATCCTGACGGTGCTCGTCCATGGCTCCGACATGGAGGGGCCGGTGGCCGACGTGCTGCGCGGCGTGCTGGACGGGCATGTCGTGCTTGACCGCGAAATCGCGGAACGCGGGCGTTTCCCGGCGGTGGACCTGCTGCGTTCGGTCAGCCGTGCGCTGCCGCGCGCCGCCAGCGATACAGAGAACACCCTGATCGCCGAGGCGCGGCGCCTTCTGGGCGCCTATGAGCGATCCGAGATGATGATCCGCGCCGGGCTCTACACCCCCGGCAGCGATGCCGGGCTCGACGCGGCCATCGCCGCCTGGCCCAAGCTCGACGCGTTTATCGCGCAATCCGAGCCGGGCACCACCGAGGACAGTTTTCGCGCCCTGGCCCGCTGTCTCAAGCGGGACTGACGCGTGTCAGACCACGACCTCGCGCCGGTCCTGTTCGGTCTCGGGCGTCATGAAGACGCGGCGATAGCGCGCGACCTCGTCCGCGGGGCCCATCGCCTTGTTGGGGTTGTCCGACAACTTGACCGTCGGGCGGCCCTCGGCACGGACCGCCTTGCACACGAGGCTGAAGGGGGCCAGCGCGTCGCCGTCGGTGAGGCCCCTGAAATCGTTGGTCAACAACGTGCCCCAGCCGAAAGAGACCCGGACCCGCCCCGCGAACCGGGCATGCAGATCCTCGATCCGGTCGACATCGAGCCCGTCCGAAAAGATCACGAGCTTGTCGCGCGGATCCTCGCCCCGGTCGCGCCACCAGGCGATCGCGGCCTCGGCGCCGGCGACCGGATCGCCCGAATCGACGCGGATGCCCGTCCAGCCGGCCAACCAGTCCGGCGCGCGGTCGAGAAAGCCCCGCGTGCCGAAGGTGTCGGGCAGGATGATGCGCAGGTTGCCGTCGTGTTCCTCGTGCCAATCGGCCAGAACGTCGTAGGGCGCGCGGGCCAGCGCGGCATCGTCGCGGGCGAGCGCAGCGTGGATCATCGGCAATTCATGCGCGTTCGTCCCGATCGCCTCGAGGTCGCGGTTCTTGGCGATGAGGCAGTTCGACGTGCCGGTGAAAGCCGTGCCCAGCCCCTCCTGCATGGCCTGGACGCACCAGTCCTGCCAGAGGAAGGAATGGCGCCGGCGCGTGCCGAAATCCGCGATCCGCAGACCCTCCAGCGCCCGAAGGCGTCCGATCTTTTCCCACAGCTTGGTCATCGCGCGGGCATAGAGGATCTCGAGCTCGAACCGGCCCATGGTCTCGAGCACCGCCCGGCCGCGCAGTTCCATCAGCACGGCGAGGGCGGGGATCTCCCACAGCATGACCTCGGGCCAGGCCCCTTCGAAGGTCAGCTCGTACTGATCGCCGGCCCGTTCCAGGTGATAGGGCGGCAGGCGCAGGGCCTCGAACCAGTCCATGAAGGCCGGGTCGAACATCTGGCGCTTGCCGTAGAAGGTATTGCCGCGCAGCCAGGTGGATTCGCCCCGCGACAGCGACAGGCCGCGGATATGGTCGAGCTGTTCGCGCAGCTCGCCCTCGTCGATCAGCCGGGCCAGCGGCACCGAGGCGGTGCGGTTGATGAGGCTGAAGGTGACGTTGACGTTGCGATACCGCCGCCACACCGTCTGGCACATCAGCAGCTTGTAGAAATCGTCGTCTATGAGCGACCGGACGATCGGGTCGATCTTCCAGCGGTGGTTCCAGACGCGTGCGGCGATGTCGGACATGGCGGACTCCCTCGGGGGATCGGTTTGCCCGCCGGGCCGCATCTTGGCAAGCGATGCGCGGGGATCGGGCCGCGCGACATGGGTATTTGCAAAGAGAAGATGCGCCTATTCCGGGTCGACCGGGCCGCGCAGCGATTTCACGGCGCCGCGCTGTTTCTTTGCCTCGATCCGGCGGCGGCGCGCGCCGGCGGTGGGTTTGGTCGGGATCCGCCGCTTGGGCTTGTGGGTGGCGGCGCGGATCATCTCGGCCAGGCGTTCGCGGGCGATCTCGCGGTTGCGGGCCTGGTGGCGGGTCTGCGCGACCTGCAGCACCACCGCTCCGTCCTTGGTCCAGCGCCGACCGGCGATGCGGCGTAGGCGGGCCTTGACCGGACCGGGGAGGTTGGGGCTGCGATCCGCCTCGAAGCGCAGTTCGACCGCGGTGGCGACCTTGTTGACGTTCTGCCCGCCCGGCCCGCCGGACTGGGTGAACTGCTCGGTGATCTCCCAGTCCTCGATCGTGATGCTGTCGGTGATCTTGAGCATGTCGGTCTCTCGGCGCCGCGCCCGCGGACAACTGGAAGGGGCCGCCCCTGTTCGGAACGGCCCCAGCGAATGTTTCGGAGATGGGCCCGGTTAGAGCGGCAGCCCAATCACGGGTGTTCTGTCCGGGCGTTACCCTCGGACGACGGCCCCCATGACTGTTCCGACCTCATACTCCACCATCATTCTAGACACTGGACCACCTCCTTTCGTTGCGTTGCCGATAGGGGGGACGGTGGCACAGATCGGGCATTTGTCAAAAACTTTTACGCGAGCCGGGGTTTCAGCGCCGTGGTGATGGCGCGGAACGGCACCAGCGCGACCAGCGCCAGCACCAGCTTGACCGACCAGTCGGCTACCGCCAGCGACACCCAAAGCGGCGCCGCGGGCCCCATGCCCAGCACCGGAACGGCGGCGTTGGCCCAGGCCACGTCGGCCCCCGGCTCGAGCCAGACGAGCGCCGCGCTGAAGGCGATGGAGAAGAACAGCGCCGTGTCGAGCGCCGATCCCGCCAGGGTCGAGACCAGCGGCGCCCGCCACCAGCGCCCGCCGCGCAGCCTGTCGAACAGCGCCACGTCGACGAGCTGCGCCGCGAGGAAGGCCGCGCCCGATCCCAGCGCGACGCGCAGCGTGACCAGCGGGCCGAACTCGCCCGCGATCTGCGTGCCGATCAGCGAGCAGAGGACGCCGGTGGCGAACCCCGCCAGCACGACCTTGCGCGCGGTCGGGGCGCCATAGACGCGGTTCATTACGTCGGTGACGAGAAACGCAAAGGGATAGGTCAGCGCGCCCCAGGTCAGCCAGTCGCCGAGGCGGATCTGGACGAGCACGTTCGAGGCCACGACGATCGCGGCCATGGCAAGGATGCCGGGCAGAAGGCGGGTCATATCGGGTCCGTTTTCACAAGGTGGTCGGAGACTTGGTCCCGCGCCGTCGCGGAACGGACCGGGCCTAGACCCGGCGGCATCGCCCGTCAAGTCAGCCGGGGACGCGGTACTCGACCAGTTCGGTGCGCTGGAAGAACCGGAAATTGTCGTCCGAGATCATGGTCAGCCGCAGGTCGCCCGCGCCGTCGCGCCAGACCGAGATCCCCTCGAGGTTGTCATGCGTGCCGCCGGGCGTGCGCAGCAGCGTCTCGGCGTCCGAGATCCTGTCGCCCGACAGGGTAAAGCGGCGCACGCGGCTGGCAAAGGCGATACCGGTGAAATGCCGCTCGAGCAGGTAGAGCCGCCCGCGGTCGTCAAAATCCATCCCCACCGGCACGAAGGGGCCGCGCCGCGCGATGGCCGGCCCCTTGCGCCAGGCGCCGTGGCGATAGACCCAGGCGGGAAACGGCCCGCGCCCGGTGGCCGTCTGTTCCGGCAGGGTCCACAACGCGCCGTCGGGCGCGATGGCCAGCGCCTCGAGCGATCCGTTGCGCGGGTAGGCGTCCCAGTCGGGATGGCGCGCAAGCTCGGCCGGGGGGCCGTCGATGCCGGGATATTGCCAGATCCGGGGGCGCACGCCCTCGAACGAGATATAGATCCGCCCGTCGGGCCCCAGCGCCAGCCCCTCGCTATCGCCCTTGGAACGGCCCATGGCCGAGCCGTCGATATTGCGCAGCGCGCGGACGGGGCCCCCGCGCAGGCCGCCGATGGTGCCGTCCGGCCGGCGCCCGACCGACGCCTGGATCAGCCCGGCGCGGTCCGAGACGGCGATGAGCTGCGTGCCGTCATCGGTCATCTCGAGGCCGGAAAAGCCGCCGAAGCCCGCATCCCCGCTGCGCCAGACATAGGCGCCCAGGAAATCGGCGGCCGCGAGCGGCGCGCCGGCCAGGGCCAGCAGGGCCGCCGCGATCAGCGTTCCAGCACGGCCCGGCAGGATTGCGGCAGATCGCTGAGCATGATCGGCCCCTTCTTGGGGGGTGCAACCCAGTTCGGATCGGGCGGCGGCGGGTTGAGGATGTTGTTCACCCATTCCTGCGCCTCGGCGCAGCCATCGCCGGGCGGCGGCGGATCCTGCGATTCGCAACCGGGCGCATCGGCCGGGCAGTCGAGCCGGACGTGGAAATGATAGTGATGCCCGTACCATGGCCTGATCTTTCGGAGGTAGTCGCGGTTGCCGGTCTCTTCGTTGCACATGCGGACCTTTGCACCGGGAAAGATGAATATTCTCGCAACGCGCGGGTCCTGCGCCGCCGCCTTGACGATCTCGTGCTGGAACTGCCCCCAGCGATCGTTGGTATAGGCCCCGTTGGCGCGGCGCATCGACACCGCCGAGATCTCTTCGCGGTCCTGGCGCGACAGGCCCAGCGTGGCGGGCATCAGCCAGATATCGGCGTCGAGCCCGGTCTGATGGCTGGCATGGCCGGTCAGCATCGGCCCGCCGCGCGGCTGCGACATGTCGCCCACGTAGATCCCGTTCGAGCCGGGCAGGGACGCGGCCCTTTGCGACAGGCGCATGACCATGTCGACGGTCTGGGGATGCGCCCAGTTGCGGTTCCGGCTGAGCCGCATGGCCTGCCAGGTCGGCCCGGTTTCGGGCAGTTGCACCGCGCCCGCGACGCAACCCTTGCTGTAGAAGCCATAGGGCGCGGCGGGCAGGTTGGCCCCGGCGCCGATCGCGCCGAAAAGCTCCTTGGCGAGGCCGTCGCGCGTGACCTCGACGCCGGCGAGGCTGGGCGCGGGTATCGCCGCCGCGGGGCGGTCGCGTTGGCCGCAGGCGCCCAGCGCTGTCGCGCAGGCGAGGGCCAGTGTGATCTTGCGCAGGCTCATTCCGCTTCTGCCTCCGGTGATGGGAGGGCGGGGTCGTCGCCCTCGGGCCTGACCCAGACTAGCAGCAACAGCCCCGCGGCGAAAAGCAGGATAAGCGGCGCGAGGCCCAGATGCTGCGACCCGGTCAGGGAGGTGACGACGCCGATGGATAGCGGCGCGACAAAGGCGGTGGTCTTGCCGACCATCGCATAGAGCCCGAAGGACTCGGTCATCCGCGCCGGGTCGCCCTGACGCACCATCATCGTGCGGCTCGCCGATTGCAGCGCCCCGCCCGCCGCGCCGATGGCCGCGCCGACCAGCAGGAACACCCGGTCGGGCAGGGTCGCGTCGATGGGCTGCGGCACGCCCAGCACCGCGTCGCGCGAGGTGCCCATCGCCACAAGAACCGCCAACAGCAGCGTCACGATGCCCGCCACGATCACCGGCTTCGGGCCGAACCGCGCATCGGCCCGCCCGCCGAGCCATGCAAAGAGCGCGCCGGTGACGACGGCGATCAGCCCGAAGGTGCCGGTCTGCACCACCGACCAGTCGAGCACGCCCGCGGCAAAGATCGCCCCCAGCGCATAGCACCCCGCCAGCCCGTCGCGATAGAACAGCGACGCCGCGAGGAATGCCGCGCGCGACGGCGTTTGCGGCAGACGGCGGATCGTGCGGCCGAGGCCCCTCAGCGCCGCACCTATCTCCGCGGGGCGCGCGGGGCCGGCATCGCGCGGCTCGTGCACCCACAGAAAGAACGGCACCATGAAGACGGCGTACCAGATCGCCGTCAGCGGCCCGACGAAACGCGTCCCTTCGCGCGCCTCGGGGTCGAGGCCCAGCGCGGGCTCGCGCCCGATCAGCGTCAGCCCGGTATCGCCGGCCTCGGCGAAAAAGAGCAGCATCAGCACGAGCGCGACGAGCCCGCCGAGATAGCCGAAGGCCCAGCCATTGCCCGAAACCGCGCCCATCCGCGCCTTTGGCGCGAGATCCGGCAGCATGGCATTGGTGAAGATCGTCGCCATCTCCATCCCGACGAGGCCGAGGGCAAAGAAGGCCAGCGTCGCGATCAGGTCGAAATCGTCCGGCGCGGCGAACCAGAGCATCCCCGACCCGACCACATAAAGCACCGAGAACCCCTTGATCCAGATCAGCCGCCGCCCCGTCTGGTCGGCGATCGCCCCGAGGACCGGCGCGGCCAGTGCGGTCACGATGCCCGCGCCCGCGATCCCGTAGCCCCAGACGGCCTGCGCGCGTGCGCCGTCGCCGATCACCGAGGCGACATAGGGGCCGAAGACAAAGGTGATAAGCAGCGTGTTGTAGGGCTGACTGGCCCAGTCGAAAAAGAACCACCCCCAGATACGCTTGCGGCCGTCGTCCATCTCGCCCCTCCGCGATGGCCCGCGAGCGCCGGGCCTCGGGCCTTGTAGGGCAGGGCGCGCGGCCGCGAAAGCGGGCTCAGCCCTGCATCGGCGGCCATGGGCGAAGCGCCTCGGCCCGCGCCCATGCGGCGATCCAGTCGGGCAACTCGGGCGAGCGGCCGAGACCCAGCGCGCGCTCGGCCCGTTCGGTGGCGACGATCCCGTTCGCGTCGGTCAGCGCGCTGCGGATCAGCACATGCGAGCAGCAGGTCGCCCCGCGCCACATGCCCTGTTCGATATAGACGAACCGCGCGTCCCACCCGACCACGCGCGACCGCATCTCGACCCGGTCGAAGGGGCGCACCCGGCTGCGATACCGGATCGAGCTGCCCGCGACGGTGACGCCCCACCCCTCGCGCCGCATCGCCGCGACGATGCCCGTTCGCCGGATCAGCACGATCCGCCCGAGATCGTAGAGCGTCAGCGTGCGGCCGTTGTTCAGCTCGATCCAGGGGTCGAGATCCTGCGGCCAGCAGCGGTGGTGGCTGACATGCGTGTCGAAAAGCCCCAGGCGCGGGGCGCGGCGAAAGCGGGCGATTTCCAGCCCGAGGCGAGCATAGGGATACATGGGCCTGCGGTGCGACACCGGCCCGCCGGGGTCAAGCCTTGCCGTCCCTGCGCCGCATGGCTATCTCGGGCCGGACCCTCACACGGACCGGATGACATGACCTCGATTGCCCAGATCCTGCTGCTGATCCTCGATGTCGTGTGGTTCATCATGATCGCGCATATCGTGATGTCATGGCTCATCAACTTCAACGTGCTGAACCTGCGGCAGGCCTTCGTGGCGCAGGTCTGGGACGGGTTGAACCGCCTGCTCGAACCGCTCTACCAGCCGATCCGGCGTATCCTGCCGCCCATGGGGGGGCTCGACCTCGCGCCCCTCGTGGCGCTGATCGGGGTCTATGCGCTGCGGATCATCATCATGAACAACCTCGTGGCGGGGCCGGGCTTCGCCTGATCCGTCCCGCCCGCGGCCCCCGACGCGCCATCGAGTATTTCCAGAAACAGAGAAGACCGTGACCGCGCAGACGGCACCCCCCGAGGGCAATATGGACGAGGCGCGCGCCCTGCTCGAGACAGTCTGGGGTTTCCCCGAGTTCCGCCCCGGACAGGCCGAGATCGTCGAGGCCGTCGCCGCCGGGCGCGATACGCTGGCCATCATGCCGACGGGCGGCGGCAAGTCGCTGTGTTTCCAGTTGCCCGCGCTGATGCGGCCGGGCGTGACGCTCGTGGTGTCGCCGCTGATCGCGCTGATGCGCGACCAGGTGCGCGGGCTGCAGGCCGCGGGGGTGGCGGCGGCGGCGCTGACATCGGGCAATACCGAGGAGGAGACCCGCGCCGCCTGGGATGGGTTGGCCGAGGGGCGGCTCAAGCTGCTTTACATGGCGCCCGAGCGGCTGGCCTCGGGCGGGATCGCAAGGACGCTGGCACAGGCGGGCGTGTCGCTGATCGCCGTGGACGAGGCGCATTGCGTCAGCCAATGGGGCCATGATTTCCGGCCCGACTATCTCAGGATCGGCGAACTGCGCCGCGCGCTCGACGTGCCGCTGGCCGCCTTTACCGCCACGGCCGATGCCGAGACCCGCGCCGAGATCGCGACCCGGCTGTTCGGCGGCGCGGCGCCGCTGACCTTCCTGCGCGGGTTCGACCGGCCGAACATCCACCTGGCCTTTGCGTCCAAGGATGGCCCCCGCCGGCAGATCCTGACCTTTGCCGCGGCGCGCGGCGGACAGGCGGGAATCGTCTATTGCGGCACCCGCGCCAAGACCGAGAGCCTTGCGGCCGCACTGGTCCAGGAGGGGCACGCCGCCTGCGCCTATCACGGCGGGATGGAGGCCGAGGCGCGGCGCGCCGTCGAGGCCCGGTTCGGCCAGGAGGACGGGTTGATCGTCTGTGCCACGGTGGCCTTCGGCATGGGGGTCGACAAGCCCGATATCCGCTGGGTCGCCCATGCGGACCTGCCCAAGTCGATCGAGGGCTACTACCAGGAGATCGGCCGCGCCGGACGGGACGGGGCGCCGGCGGAAACGCTTGCGCTGTACGGGCCGGACGATATCCGGCTGAGACGCAGCCAGATCGACGAGGGGCTCGCGCCGCCCGAGCGCAAGGATGCCGATCACGGGCGGCTGAACGCGCTTTTGGGGCTGGCCGAGGCGCTTGGCTGCCGGCGGCAGGTCCTGCTGGGCTATTTCGGCGAGGAGAGCGCACCCTGCGGGAATTGCGACCTCTGCGACCGCCCGCCCGAGAGCTACGACGCCACGCGGCAGGTGCGCATGGCCCTGTCGGCCATGCTGCGCACCGGAGAGCGGTTCGGCACGGGGCATCTGATCGACGTGCTGACCGGGCGCGCGACCGAAAAGGTGCGCGGCCATGGCCATGACGACCTGCCGACCTTCGGCGTCGGCCGCGAGACCGGCGCGCGGGAATGGCAGGCGATCTTTCGCCAGATGATGGGCCGCGACCTGGCCCGCCCCGATACCGAACGACATGGCGCGTTGCGCCTGACCGAGCCGGCGGTTCCGGTGCTCAAGGGCGAGGCCGAGGTGAGGCTGCGCCGCGACGAGGCCCCTTTGCGCGACCGCCCGGCCGTCCGCGCGATGGTGGCCGAGGAGGACGCGCCGATGCTATCGGCGCTCAAGGCGTGCCGCCGGGCCCTGTCCGAGGCGGCGAACCTCAAGGCCTACATGGTGTTTCCCGACCGCACCCTTGTCGAGATGGCGGAGCGGCGGCCGATGACCCTGGACGAGATGGCGCGGATCTCGGGGGTGGGGGCGGTCAAGCTGGAACGCTATGGCGCGGCTTTTCTCAAGGTGATTGCAGGCACCGCCCAGGAGCTGCACCCCGCGCGGCGCAAGCTGGCCGGGCGCAGCGCGGGCGCGCTTTACGACCGTCTCGCCGAGACGCAGGCGATGCTGGCACGGGGCGAGGACGGCACGGGCAAGCCGATGAGCTGCGCCGCCGGGACGCTGCGCTGGATCGCCGAGCATCGCCCGGCCTCGAAATCCGCGCTGGCGCGGGCGCCGGGGGTGAACGAGGCGAGGCTCGACCGGTTCGGCGACGCCTTTCTGTCGGTCGTGGCCGAGGCCGAATGACCGCCCGCGACGGGCTGCCAGCTTTCACCGCCGCCGGGCATCTGCCAGATTGCGGCCGAACCACGCCGGAGATGCCATGCTGATCGTTCTTTCCCCCGCCAAGCGGCTGAACTGGGATGTTCCCGCCAAGGGCCTGACCGAGCCGCGTTTCGCCGCCGAGGCCGAGACCCTTGCCGGCCATGCGCGTCAATTGTCGCTCGGCGATCTCAAGACGCTCATGGGGCTGAGCGACGATCTCGCGCGGCTGAACCGCGACCGGTTCCAGGCCATGCGGACCGCCGATCCGGACGATCTGCGCCCGGCGGCCCGCGCGTTCGCGGGCGATACCTATACCGGGCTCGCCGCTGAAACGCTGGAGCCCGACGCATGGCGGTGGGCGGGCGCGCATCTGCGCATCCTGTCGGGGCTTTACGGCCTGTTGCGGCCGACGGACGGGATCCGGCCCTATCGGCTCGAGATGGGCAGCAGGCTGAAGACACGGCGGGGCGCCACGCTCTATGCCTTCTGGGGGGACCGGATCGCGCGGGCGCTGAACGAGGATGCCGCCGCGACCGGCGCGCGCGCCCTGCTCAACTGCGCCAGCCAGGAATATTTCGGCGCGGTCGACACGGCGACCCTCTCGGTGCCGGTGATCACGCCGCGGTTCTACGAGACCGATCGCGGCGCGCCGCGGATGGTCAGCTTTCACGCCAAGCGCGCGCGGGGGGCGATGGCGCATTGGGTCTGCACGCACCGGATCACCGACCCGGACGACCTCGCGGGCTTTGACATGGGCGGCTATGTGCATGACCCCGAATTGTCCGAGCCGGGCGCGCCCGCCTTCGCGAGGGCGCACGCGGCCTGACGCGCGGCGCGCAGCGGGGCGAGTTCGTCCTCGAGCGCGGCGCGCGACAGAGGCTTGGCGATATGGCGGTCGATGCCCGCGGCGGCGCAATCGGCCGCCGTTTCGGAGCCGGCATGGGCGGTGAGGGCGGCAATGCGCAGGGGCGGGCGACCTGTCTCGGCCTCCCACGCGCGGATGCGACGCGCGGTTTCGAGCCCGTCCATCACCGGCATCGAGATATCCATCAGCACCAGGTCGGGCGGCGTCGCCTGTACCGCCGCTAGGGCCTCGGCCCCGTTCTCGGCAAAGCTGAGCTCGATATCGTCATCGGCCAGCATCTTGCCCAAGACGAAACGGTTGGTGGCGTTGTCCTCGGCGGCGAGGACGCGCAGCGGACGGTCGGCGCATATCGCGGGCAGGCTGATCGCGATGCCGAAACACGCGCCGTGCGGGTCGAGCGCACGATGCCAGATCTCGCCACCCATCAGCGCGACCAGGCGCTTGCACAACGCAAGCCCGAGGCCGCTGCCGTCATGGGCGCGGGTATGGCTTTCGTCGGTCTGCGAAAAGGCCGCGAAAAGCCGGTCGGTGCGGTCGGGGGGGACGCCGGGGCCGGTATCCTCGACGGTGAGATGAAGGCGGAACCGGTCCGGCCCGGCATCCTCGGGGCGGCCGGTGGCCCGCAACAGCACGCGACCCGTCTCGGTGAACTTGACCGCGTTGCCGGCGAGGTTGAGCAGGATCTGCCGGATGCGCCCGGCGTCGCCCACCAATGCGGGCGGCAGAAAGATGTCGCGGTCGATCCCGAGATCGAGCCCCTTTGCGGCGGCGACCGGCCCAAGCATGTCGGCCACCTCGTCGAGCAGCCGCGCCGGATCGAAGGGCGCGGGGTTCAGCGCCATTTCCCCGGCGTCGAGCGCCGAGACGTCCAGCACATCGTCGAGCACGGCCATCAGCGCGCGGGCCGAGCCGTCGAGCGCGGCGGCGCAGTCGCGCAGGTCCGGCGCAAGCTCGGCCGCCGACAGCGTGCCCGCCATCGCAAGGATCCCGTTCATCGGGGTGCGGATCTCGTGGCTCATATTCGCGAGAAAGGTCGATTTGGCACGGCTGGCGGCCTCGGCGGCCTCGCGCGCAACGACGAGTTCGGCCTGCTGGGCCTTCATCGCGGTGACGTCGATCAGCATGGCGGCCCGCCCGCCATCGGGCGTGGCCGTTTCGTGCAGCCGCAGCCATGTCCCGCAGGGGGCCATCACCTCGGGGTCGTCGCCCGGCGCCGTCGCACGCAGCCGCGCGAGCCAGTCTGCATCCGCCGTCTCGGGCGTTTCGGGCGGCGTGTCGTCGGCGCCGCGCAGGGCGCGGAACCGCGGGTTCGCGGTGACGAGCCTGTCGTCGGCGTCGAACAGGCAGAACCCGTCGGGCATCGCGTCTATCGCCGTTTCGACCCGGATGAAGGCCGTCATGTCGATGCAGAGCGATACCAGCCCGCCATCGGGCAGGCGCCGTTCACTCAGCCGCAACTGCCGGCCGTTCCACATCGAAAGAACCGTGTCGGGGATCGGGTCGCGGGCGTGGCGCGCGATCAGCGCGGCGGGCCAATCCGCGCCCGCGGCGCCGGTATCGACCAGCCCCTCGCCCGCCAGCAGCTCGGCCAGCCGGGCATAGGACAGACCCGGCCGGACCTCGGCCAGTTGTTCGAACAAGGCGGTAAAGCCGGTATTGGCCACGATCATCCGCCCGTCTGCGTCGAACACCGCAAAGCCGTCCCGCATGGCCTGCAGCGCCTCCCACAGCAGGCGGTCGGTTTTGGCCGCGACGTGGCGCGAATGGTCGCGTTCGCGGCGCAACCGCTCGGTCGTGGCCTTGAGGCCGGCGGCCTCGGCCTCGAGCCGGGCGAGTTCGGCGCGTTTTTCGCGGATCCCCTCGGTCAGGGCCTGCGCCTGGTCCGACAGTTCCTCGCGACTGCGCTGCATCTCGGCCTGGCGGCGCGCGAGCATCCGTTCGGCGGCAAGGCGCGCGCGGCGTTCCGCGGCGATACTGTCCGAAAGGCCGGTCATGGGGCTGGCATGGCGGTCATGGCCGAGCCATAGCCGCGCCGTCGTGAAGGCCGGGTTAACGCGGCTTGCCGGGTCCGGCATTTCCGTGCGAGCGTCGATTGCCTCGTGACCGGAAAGGCCGCCCGATGCGAATGCTGCTTGTCTCGCTTGCCCTGCTCTGCGCCGTCCCGGCCATCGTGCCCGCCCAAGGCGCCCCGGACGAGGTGCTGCCCGAGCGGCGCGTGATCCTCGAGCCCGAGACCGATTTCTACGGCGCCGATCTGAACCAGTATTTCGACACGGGTTTCGACGCCTGCCGCGCGGCCTGCCTGGCCGATGCGCAATGCCGCGCCTTTACCTTCAACGAGCGGTCGAAAAGCTGTTTCACCAAGTCCGAGATCCGCGACCGCGTGGCCTTTGCCGGGGCGACGTCGGGCGTCGTGCGCGATGTGCCGGCCGATCTGCGCGCCGAGGCCGCGGCGCGTGCCGAAACGCTCGACTGGCTGCGCCCCGCCGATCTCGACGCGGCGGGCGCGCTCATGCGCGAGTTGCCCGCCGTCTATCCGTCGCGGGGCCTGACCGCCATCGAGTTGATGCAATCGTCCCGCGCGGCCCGCGCGCAGGGCAATATCGGCGCCGCCCGCGATTTCACCGGCGAGGCGCTGGTGCTGGGCGATACCGCCGATCTCTGGACGCGGTTCGGCGCGCTGAGCCTGCTGGCCGCCGAGGATGCGGGCGCGGGGGCCGGGGATCTGCGCGGGGAGGCGCTTTCAGCGGCGATCAACGGCTATCTCAGGGCCGGATCGCCCGCCGCGCAGGCCGAGGCGCTGTCGATCATGGCCGAGGCGCTGCAACGGCTGCGGCGGGGCGAGGCATCCATTCCGGCGCTGCGTCGTGCGGTCGATCTGGCCCCCGGCGACACCTTGGCCGCGCGGCTCGACGCGGCGCTCGGCCGCTACGGGTTCCGCGTCACCGATACCCGCGCCGAAAGCGATGCGGCCGCGCCACGGATCTGCGCGACCTTTTCGCAGGATCTCGAAGAGGTCGGCCGCGACTATGCTCCCTTTGTCCAGGGCCTGACCGCGGGGCTCGCGGTTGCCGCCGAAGGGCGCGACCTCTGCATTTCGGGCGTGACCCATGGGGAGCGTTACCGCATCGCCCTGCGCGAAGGCCTGCCATCGGCGCAGGGGGATCGGCTGGCCGAGACGGTGCCGCTCGATCTCTACGTCCGCGACCGCGCGCCGGCGGTGCGGTTTCCCGGCCGCGGCTACGTCCTGCCGGCGGGGGGCGAGGTGGCGGTGCCGGTGGCCACGGTGAATGCCGAGACGGTCGATCTGCAACTCTGGCAGGTGTCTGATCGCAACGTGGTGCGCACCCTGGCCGAGGATATCTTTGGCGCGCAGGTGCCCCAATGGCGGCAGGACCAGCTCGAGTCCGAGATCGCGGTGAAGGTCTGGGAGGGCGAGGGCGCGGTTTCAGGCAGCCTGAATGTCGAGACGGTGACGCGCCTGCCGCTCGAACGCGAGACCGGCGCGCTCGGGCCGGGCATCTACGTCCTTCAGGCCCGGATACCGGGGGCGGACGCGTGGGAGAGCCCGGCCGCGAGCCAGTGGTTCATGGTCAGCGATCTGGGCCTCGCGACCATCGCCGGGGCCGACGGGTTGCACGGGTTTGTGCGGTCGCTCTCCACCGCCGAGGCGCGGGAGGGTATCGCGCTCACGCTTTTGTCTCGGGCCAACGCGGTGCTGGGCACCGCCGTCACCGACGCGTCGGGCCACGCGGTCTTTCCCGCGGGGCTGGCGCGTGGCGAGGGCTCGGCCGCCCCGGCGCTGCTCGTCGCGCGCGAGGGCGACGCGGATATGGCGGTTCTGCCGCTGACCGGGCCGGCCTTCGATCTGTCGGATCGCGGGGTCGAGGGTCGCGCGCCCGCCGGGCCGCTGGACGTGTTCCTCGCGCTCGAGCGCGACATCTATCGCCCCGGCGAAACCGTGACGGCGACGGCGCTCTTGCGCGACGACCGCGCCGCGGCGGTGACGGGGGTGCCGCTGACGGCGATCCTGACGCGTCCCGACGGGGTCGAGCATGACCGCGCGGTGTCGCTGGACGGCCGCGCGGGGGGCCATGTGTTCCGCCTGCCGCTGACCGCGGGGGCCGCGCGCGGGACATGGCGCCTGGCGATCCACGCCGAGACGGACGAGCCGCCGCTGGCCGCCGCCGCGCTGCTGGTCGAGGATTTCCTGCCCGAGCGGATCGACGTCGACCTCGATCTGCCCGAGGGCCCGCTTGCCCCCGATGCCATGCCGCGCCTGGCGGTCGAGGCCCGTTACCTCTTCGGCGCGCCGGCGGGCGGGCTGTCGGTCGAGGGCCGGGTCAGCGCCGCCCCGCTACGGACGCTCGAGATCGCGCCCGGCTATCTCTTTGGCCCCGAAGAGGCGGCGGATCGGTCCGATACGACCCTGTTCGGCCCGGTCGAGACCGATGACGCGGGCCGGGCCGAGACGGTGCTGGCCCTGCCCGAGGGGATGCCGTCGGGCGCCCCCTCCGAGATCGCCGTCGATGTCTCGGTGCTCGAGAACAGCGGCCGCCCGGTCGAGCGGCGCGTGACGCGGACGGTGCTGCCCGAGGGGCCGGTGCTGGGTATCCGGCCCGCCTTTGACGGCACGCTGCCCGAGAACAGCGAGGCCGCGTTCGACGTGATCGCGCTGGGCGCGCGGGGCGATGTTCCGGCGCGCTGGCGGCTCGACCGGATCACGACGCGCTACCAGTGGTATTCGCTCGATGGCTCGTGGGACTGGGACAGCGTCACCTCGCGCGAGCGTATCGCGGGCGGCGACCTGCGGCTCGGCGCCGATCCGGTCGCCATCGCGACCCCGGTCGAATGGGGCGACTACGCGCTGACGCTCGAGGCGACAGACGGCTCGGGCGCGGTGTCGTCGGTCCGGTTCGAGGCGGGCTGGTATGCGCCCGAGGGGCTGACCGACACGCCCGACCTGCTCGAACTGTCGCTCGACGCCGAACGCTATCGCCCCGGCGACACGGCGCGGCTGCGACTGCTGCCCTCGGCGGCGGGCCATGTGCTGGTCACGGTCGCCTCGGATCGGCTGATCGACATGAAGACCGTCCGCGTCGACGCGGGGGAAACGGTGATCGACCTGCCCGTGACCGAAAGCTGGGGGCCGGGGGCATATGTCACCGCTACGCTGTTCCGCCCCGCGGGCGAGGGGCAGGGGCCGGCCCGCGCGCTTGGCCTGGCCCATGCGGCGATCGCGCCGGGTGACGCGGCGCTGGGCGTGGGCATCGACGCGCCCGAGACGGCGCGGCCCCGCGCGCCGCTCGAGATCGAGCTGAACGTCGAAGGTATCGCCGATGGGGACGCGGCCTTTGCCACGGTGGCCGCCGTCGATCTGGGGGTTCTGAACCTGACCGGGTTCGAAGCGCCCGACCCGCAGGCCCATTATTTCGGCCAGCGCGAACTGGGCGTCGCGTTCCGCGATCTCTACGGGCGGTTGATCGACGGGCGCTCGGGCGCGATGGGCCAGGTGCGTTCGGGCGGGGATGCCGCGGCCGGGATACGGGTCGGCGCCGCGCCGCCCGATGCCGTCGTGGCGATGACCGAGGGCCCGGTCGAGATCGGGCCGGACGGCACCGCGCGGCTGGCCTTCGACCTGCCGGCCTTTGACGGCACGCTTCGGCTCATGGCGGTGGTCTGGTCGCGCAAGGGCGTCGGGCAGGCGAAGGCCGACGTGACGGTGCGCGATCCGGTCGTGGCGCAGGTGACGATGCCGCGCTTTCTCGCGCCGGGCGACAGCTCGACCCTGCGGATCGAGCTGACCCATGCCGACGGGCCCGCGGGCGAAATCGGCCTGACGCTGGCCGCCGAGGGGCTGGTGCCGGGCGACGATCTGCCCGCGCGGGTGACGCTCGAGCCCGGTGGGACGCGGACGCTGTCGGTGCCCATCACCGCGCAGGGTCCGGGCGAGGCGCAGGTGACGCTCGAGGTGACGGCACCCGATGGCGCGGTCCTGTCCCAGACGCGGACGCTGCCGGTGCGGCTGCTCGACCCGGCGATCCAGCGCAGCTCGCGGTTCGAGCTTGCCCCCGGCGCGGATCTGACCCTGTCCTCGGACGTGTTCGAGGGGCTGCGCGATGGCACCGCCACGCTGGCCGCCGGCCCCTTCGGGCGGTTCGACGTGCCGGGGCTATTGGCCGCGCTCGACCGCTATCCCTATGGCTGCACCGAACAGGTCACGAGCCAGGCCCTGCCGCTGCTCTACCTGTCCTCGGTCGCCACGACGCTGGGGCTCGAGGGCGCGCGCGACATCGACGCGCGGCTGACCGATGCGGTGGCGGCGGTGCTGGCGCGGCAGGCCGCGAACGGAGCCTTCGGCATGTGGCGCGCCGAAAGCGGCGAGCTGTGGCTCGACGCCTATGTCACCGATTTCCTGTCGCGGGCGCGGGATGCGGGCGTCGCCGTGCCGCCCGAGGCCTTTGCCCGCGCGCTCGACAACCTGTCCAACGCGGTGAACTACGCCGCCGATTTCGACAGCGGCGGGCGCGATATCGCCTATGCGCTGTTGGTGCTGGCCCGCGAGGGGCGGGCGCAGGTCGGCGATCTGCGCTATTACGCCGAGGAAAAGGGCCGCGCCTTCGACACGGCGATGGCGCGGGCCCAGATCGGCGCGGCGCTGGCGCTCTATGGCGAGACGACCCGCGCCGACGAGATGTTCCGGCTGGCATCCGAGCTGGTGGGCGACCCCGCCCCCGAGGGCTGGCGCGACGATTTCGGCTCGCCGCTGCGCGACCGCGCGGGCCTGCTGACGCTGGCCGTCGAGGCGCGCAGCGATACCGTCGACCGCGAGGCGCTGGCCGCGAGCCTCGTGACCGACGCCGCCCTGTCCACGCAAGAAGCCGCGTGGTCGCTTTTGGCAGCGAATGCGCTGATCGCCGACCCCGCGGCGGGGCTTGTCGTCGATGGCGCGCCATTGGAGGAGCCGGTCCTGCGGATCGAGGCCGGCGCGCTGGAGAGCGGGCCGCTCACGCTGGGGCTGGCCGGCGACCGCGCCGAGACGCTGACGCTGACCGCATTCGGCGTGCCGCTGGTGCCCCGCGCGGCGGGCGGCGAGGGTTTTGCCATCGAACGGGCCTATTTCACCCTCGACGGAGAGCCTGCCGACCCGACCGAGGTCGCGGCGGGCGACCGGCTGGTGACGGTGCTGACGGTGCAGCCCTTCGGGCCGGTCGAGGCGCGGCTGATGGTGGACGATCCGCTGCCCGCCGGGTTCGAGATCGACAACCCGTCGCTCCTCCGCTCGGGCGAGGTCGGCGCGCTCGACTGGCTCGACCTGACCGATGCGACGGCGATGACCGAGTTCCGCGACGACAGTTTCCGCGCGGCGGTCGAATGGCGCTCGGACGAGGCGTTCCGGCTGGCCTATGTCGTGCGCGCGATCACGCCGGGCCTTTATCGCCACCCGGCCGCGCTGGTTGAGGACATGTACCGCCCCCGCTATCGCGCATGGACCGATACGGGGGCGGTGCGCGTCGCCGAATGAGACGGACCGCGCTCCTGTGGCTGGCGGCGGGGCTGTTCGCGGGCGCGCTGGCCCGCGACGCGGTGGACGACTGGATCGACGCCACCGCCCTTCCGCCGCTGGCCTATGCAACCTCGGTCGAGGTGACGGATCGCGACGGGACGCTCTTGCGGGCATTCCAGGTCGATGACGGGCGCTGGAGGCTGCGCACGCCGCTCGAAACGGTTGATCCCGCCTATCTCGAGATGCTCGTCGCGTGGGAGGATCGGCGGTTCTGGTCCCATTCGGGCGTCGATCCGCTGGCGGTGCTGCGCGCGGCGGGGCAGGCCGCGTGGCACGGGCGGATCGTGTCGGGCGCCTCGACGCTGACGATGCAGGTCGCGCGGCTGCTCGAGGACGGGCCGACCGGAACGCTGGCGGGCAAGCTGCGGCAGGCGCGGGTGGCGCTGGCGCTCGAGCGACGGCTGGACAAGCGCGCGATCCTGCAGGTCTATGTCGAACGCGCGCCCATGGGGGCCAATCTCGAAGGGGTGGCCGCCGCCTCGCGCGCGTGGTTCGCCAAGCCGCCCCGCCGCCTGACCCCGGCCGAGGCCGCGCTGCTGGTCGCATTGCCGCAGGCGCCCGAACGCCGCCGCCCCGACCGCTTTCCCGACGCCGCGCGCGACGCCCGCGACCGTGTGCTGGCCCGCGCGGGCCACGCACCGGGTGGGGCGGTGCCGCGGATCATGCGCGACATGCCCATCGCGGCCGCGCATCTGGCCGAACGTCTCGGCTCGGGCGCACCGGCCGGCACACGCATCGTCACCACGCTGGATGCGGGATTGCAGGCGCGGGTCGAGACCCTGGCCTCGCGTGCCGCGGACGAGGCGGGGCGCGGCCTGTCCATCGCCGTGTTGGTGACGGATCACGCGACCGGCGCGGTACTGGCCCATGTGGGCAGCGCCGGGCTGGGGCAGGGGCGGGCGGGGTACGTGGACATGACGCGCGCGCTGCGCTCGCCCGGATCGACGCTCAAGCCGCTCGTCTACGGCCTTGCCTTCGACGCGGGGCTCGCCCATCCCGAAACGCTGATCCGCGACCGCCCTACCGATTTCGCGGGCTACGCCCCCGAGAATTTCGACGGCGCCTTTCGCGGCACCCTGTCGCTGCGCGAGGCTTTGCGGCTGTCGCTCAACATCCCGGCGGTCAAGCTGACCGAGGCGCTGGGGCCGGCCGCGCTGATGGCCGCGCTCGACCGGGCGGGGGTCGAGGCGACGGTGCCGGGCGGTGTGCCGGGGCTTGCGGTGGCGCTGGGCGGCGTCGGCATGACGCTCGAGGGGTTGGTGCAGCTCTATGGCGGGCTCGCCCATGGCGGGCAGGTGGTGCCGCTGCGCGTGACGCCGGGCGCCGCTTTGCCCCCGCGGCGGGTGATGGCGTCCTCGGCCGCGTGGCATGTCGGGGATATCCTGTCGGGCGACGGCCGCATCGCGGCCAAGACCGGCACGTCATACGGGCATCGCGACGCATGGGCCGTCGGTTGGGACGGGGCGCATGTCGTCGGCGTCTGGATGGGGCGGCCCGACGGGACGCCGGTGCCCGGAGCCTTTGGCGGCGATCTGGCGCTTCCGGTCCTGCACGAGGTCTTTGCCCGCCTGTCGGTCCAGCGCGCGGCATTTCCGCCGCCCCCGCCCGATACGCTGATCGTCGGTCGCGCGTCCCTGCCCGCGCCGCTCGCGACCTTTCGCGGCGATGCGCCCCTGTCCGCCGAGGGCGGCCCGCCGCCGCGCATCGCCTTTCCGCCCGATGGCGCACGGGTGGCGGCGGGGGGTGCGCCGTTGGCCGCGCGGGTGGAGGACGGCACCGCGCCGTTCACCTGGCTGGCCGACGGGCGGCCGTTGGCCACGGCCGCGCCCGAGCGTCTGGCCGAGTTCGAGGGCGTCCCGCCGGGCTTCGTGCGGCTGTCGGTGATCGACGCGCTGGGCCGTCAGGCGAGCGCGCGCATCCGGCTCGATTGACGGGCTCACGCGATGGTGTCCCTTATCGAGCCCGCCGCGCCCCCGGCCCGTTCTGGATCGGCGCGGGATCGGCTATAGGTTCGACCCATGACCTGTATCCTCGAAAGAGCCGCCATGCGCCTTGCCCTGTTGGCCGTCCTGCTGATCTGCGCCGCCCCCCTCGCGGCGCAGACCGATGCGCCCGAGCCCGACCCGACCGGCGACGAGACGGCCGGAGAGGCCGCTACCGCGCCCGTTCTGCGCCCCATGGCGCGGCCCCCCTCCGAGGTCGTCGACGCGATCCTCAGCGCGCGGGCCGACGGGTTTCTGCGCTGGCTGACCTCGTTTCGCGGGCGCGCCCTGACGCAGGGCGTGCGTCCCGAGGTGTTCGACGCGGCCTTTGACGGGGTCGCCTACGCCCCCGACGTCAAGGCCCGCAGCCGCGAACGGGCCGGGTTCGCCCAGCCCATCTGGGATTTCATGGACGCGGCCGTGACCGAGGAACGCATCGCGCGCGGCGAGGCGGTGCTCGACAACAACGTGCGGATGTTCGACGCGCTCGAGGCGCGCTATGGGGTCGACCGCGAGATCTTGACGGCGATCTGGGGTGTCGAAAGCGCCTATGGCACGCAGCGGGGCGACGCGGACGTGATCGCGGCGCTGGCCACGCTGGCCTACGACAGCGACCGCCCCCGTTTCTTCGAGGCGCAGCTCGTCGCCGCGCTCAAGATCCTGCAGGAGGGCGAGGTCGCGCGCGACAAGCTGCGCGGCGCGTGGTCGGGGACCATGGGCCATACCAGCCTCATCCCGACCACCTATATCGTCGACGCGGTCGATTTCGACGGCGACGGGCGGCGCGATATCTGGTCCGACAGCGCGGCGGATGCGCTGGCCTCGACCGCGGCGTTTCTGGCCCGCCACGGCTGGGAGGCCGGCGTGCCCTGGGGGGTCGAGGTGCTCTTGCCCGACGAGGTCGAGGGCCTGCAACTGTCCGCCCCGCGGTTGCCGTCGGAATGGGCGCGGCTCGGCGTGACCGACACCGATGGGGCGCCTATCGCCGATTACGGCCCGGCGACGCTGCTTCTGCCCGCCGGGGCGAACGGCCCGGCCTTCTTGCGGTTCGGCAATTTCGACGTGCTCGAACGCTATGCGAATGCCGATGCCTATGCGCTGGCCGTGGGGCATCTGGCCGACCGGCTCGAGGGGGCGCGGCCGCTGGCCTCGGAATGGCCCCGCGACGACCGGGCGCTGACGCCCGAGGAGCAAGCCGAGCTTCAGCTTCGCCTGACGCAGGCCGGGTTCGATACCGGCGGCGTGGATGGCAAGATCGGCCCCGCCACCATCGACGCGCTGCGCGCCTACCAGCGCGCCGAGGGGCTGCTGCCCGATGGATATGCCTCGCTCAGCGTGCTCGAGGCGCTGCGCTAGGGCTGCCCGATCCGGCCGCGCGGGGTCGGTCCGACCTGCGCGCGGTGCAACAGCACATGGTCGAGCATGACCGCCGCCGCCATCGCCTCGGCCACCGGCACGGCGCGGATGCCGACGCAGGGGTCGTGGCGCCCGGTGGTGACGATCTCGGTCTCCTGCCCGCCGCGCGTGATCGTCCGGCGCGGCTTGAGGATCGACGAGGTGGGTTTGACCGCGAAACGCAGAACGATGTCCTGCCCCGTGGCGATCCCGCCGAGGATGCCGCCCGCGTGGTTCGAGCCGTAAACCGGCCCGTCGGGGCCCATCGTGATCTCGTCGGCATTGTCGGTGCCGGTCAGGGCGGCGGCGTTCATGCCCTCGCCGATCTCGACCCCCTTGACGGCATTGATCGACATCATCGCGGCGGCGAGATCGGTGTCGAGCTTGGCATAGACCGGCGCGCCGAGCCCCGGCATGGCGCCCGTGATCCGCAACTCGATCATGGCGCCGACCGACTGGCCGTCCTTCCTCAGCCCGTCGAGATAGGCGCCCCATTCCCCGGCGGCCTCGGCGTCGGGCACCCAGAACGGGTTGCGGTCGATCTGGTCCATGTCGAACCGGTCGCGGTCGATCCGCCGGTCGCCCATCTGGATCATGTAGCCCGTGATCGTCATCTCGGGCGCCAGAACGCCCAGTGCCGCGCGCGCGACCCCGCCCGCCGCGACGCGCGCCGCCGTCTCGCGGGCCGAGGACCGCCCGCCGCCACGCGGATCGCGGATGCCGTATTTCTGCCAATAGGTGATATCGGCATGACCGGGGCGAAACTTGTCCTCGATCTGCGAATAATCCTTGGACCGCTGGTCGGTGTTGCGGATCATGAGCTGGATCGGCGTTCCGGTGGTCTGTCCTTCGTAGAGGCCCGACAGGATCTCGACCTCGTCGGCCTCGCGCCGTTGGGTTGTATATCGCGACGTGCCGGGCTTGCGCCGGTCGAGCCAGACCTGGATCGCCGCCGCATCGAGCGGCACGCCCGGCGGGCACCCATCGACCGTGGCGCCAAGCGCCGGTCCGTGGCTTTCGCCCCACGTCGTGACGCGGAACAGGTGGCCATAGGTGTTGAAACTCATCGCGCGCCCTTTCCTGACGCAATGTCGTTATCGGCCGGTCGTCGTCGGCTCAAGCGGTTTCCCCCTTGCGGCGCGCCGCGGTGGCGCCTAGCGTCGGCCTCACCTCGGGGTGCCTTGACCGGCTGAGACGCGTTTGCGCGGACCCGTAGAACCTGAACCGGGCAATGCCGGCGGAGGGAAGGTCGAACGCATCTGGCCCCAACCCCTTCGATCATCGTTAAGGAGGTTGTGATGCGCTACACCGTTTCCATGCTCGCCCTTGTCGGATTGGCCGCGCCCGCCATCGCGCAGGATCGGCCCGTTCTCGATGTCTATACCTATGACAGTTTCACCAGCGAATGGGGCCCCGGCCCCGCGATCGAGGCTGCGTTCGAGGAGACCTGCGATTGCGACCTGCGCTTTACCGGGCTGGGCGACGCGGCCGAGCTCTTGTCGCGCGTCCAGATCGAGGGGCCGCGGACCGAGGCCGACGTGGTGGTTGGGCTCGATACGAACCTGATGGCCAAGGCGCGTGAGGCCGGGCTGTTCACCACGGCCGAGCTGACATCGCCCGAGTTCGATCTGCCGCTCGACTGGACGGACGACACGTTCGTCCCGTTCGACTGGGGTTATTTCGCCTTCGTTCATCGCGAGGGCTTCACCCCGCCCGCGAATTTCCGCGAACTCGCCGAAAGCGATGCGTCGATCCTGATCCAGGACCCGCGAAGCTCGACGCCCGGACTGGGTCTGTTGCTCTGGGTCAAGACCGCCTATGGCGACGAGGCCCCGGCCATCTGGGAGGGGCTGTCGGACAATATCGTGACCGTGACCCAAGGTTGGTCCGAAGCCTACGGCCTGTTTCTCGAGGGCGAGGCTGACATGGTGCTGAGCTACACCACCTCTCCGGCCTATCACCTGATCGCCGAAGAGGATTCGGGCTTTGCCGCCGCCCCTTTCGACGAGGGGCATTACCTGCAGATCGAGGTCGCGGCCGCCGTCGCGTCCAGCGATCAGCCCCGGCTGGCGCAGGATTTCCTGAGGTTCCTGCTGTCGGACACGGTGCAATCCACGCTGGTCACGACGAACTGGATGTATCCCGCGATCCTGCCCGGTGACGGGCTGCCCGACGGGTTCGAGACGCTCATCACACCGGACCGCGCGCTCACGCTCGACCCCGAGGACGTTCCCGCCATGACCGAGACGGCCCTGGCCGAATGGCGCGCGGCGCTCGCCCGCTGACGGTCGCGGGTCTGGGCAGCGCGGCTCTCGTCGCCGCGCTGGTCCTTGGCACCGTGATCGCCGTATTCGCGCGGGCCGAAGGCGCGGGCGCGCTCGGCCCGGCGGATTGGGCCGCCATCCGGTTCACGCTGTGGCAGGCGGCGCTGTCCTCGGCGCTGTCGGTCGCGCTGGCGATTCCGGTCGCGCGGGCGCTGGCGCGGCGGCGGTTCCTCGGGCGCGGGCTGCTGATCACGCTGCTGGGCGCGCCCTTCATCCTGCCGGTGATCGTGGCCGTGCTGGGGCTGCTCATGGTGTTCGGCCGCGCCGGCTGGGTGAATGATGCGCTGGGCGCCGTGGGGTTGCCATCGGTCGCGATCTACGGCGTTCAGGGGGTGATCCTCGGCCATGTCTTTTTCAACCTGCCGCTCGCGGTCCGGCTGATCCTGCAGGGCTGGTTGTCGGTCCCGGCCGAACGGTTCCGGCTCGCCGCTTCGCTCGGGATGGGGGCGGGGGCGATCTTTCGCACCATCGAGGCACCGATGCTGCGGGCCGTCCTGCCGGGCGTGGCGCTGGTGATCTTTCTCGTCTGCACCTCGTCCTTTGCAGTCGCGCTGACGCTGGGGGGCGGGCCGAGGGCCACCACGGTGGAACTCGCGATCTATCAGGCATTCCGCTTCGATTTCGACCTCGGGCGCGCGGCGCTATTGGCGGTGGTACAGCTGGCGGTGACGCTGGCCGCCGGGGCGCTGGCGCTGTCGGTCGCGGTCCCCAGCGCGCTGGGCGCCGGGCTCGACCGGGTCGTGCGGCGCTGGGACCGGGCGCCGGGATGGCCCGATGCGCTGGCCATCGCGCTGGCGGCGGCGTTCCTGCTGGTGCCGCTGGCCGCGCTCGTCACTCGGGGTGCGCCGTCGCTCTTGTCGCTGCCGCCCGTGGTCTGGGCGGCCGCCGGGCGGTCGCTGGCGGTGGCGGTCGCGTCGGCGGCGCTGTGCCTCGTGCTGACCTTGCCGCTGGCCGTGGCGATCCACCGGACGGGGCGGCGCGCGGGGCGCGGGCTCGAGGTGGCCGGGATGCTGGGCATCGCCGCCTCGCCGCTGGTGATCGGCACGGGGTTGTTCATCGTCACCTTTCCCTTTGTCGCCCCCGGCGCGATCGCGCTGGCGGTCACGGGGCTGGTCAACGCGGTGATGGCCATGCCCTTTGCGCTACGCGCGCTCGGCCCCGCCGTGGCCGAGGTCGAGCGGGACTGGTCGCGCCTCGCCCAGTCGCTGGGCATGGGGGGGTGGGCGCGGCTGCGGCTGGTCCTGTTGCCCCGCCTGCGCCGCCCGCTGGGATTCGCCGGGGGATTGGCCGCCGCGCTGTCGATGGGGGATCTCGGGGTGGTCACGCTCTTTGCAGACGGGCAAAGCGCGACGCTGCCGCTACAGCTTTTCCGGCTGATGGGTGCCTATCGGATGGATGACGCGGCGGGCGCCGCACTGCTCTTGCTGGGGCTGAGCCTCGCGCTGTTCTGGCTGTTCGACCGGGGAGGGCGCGTGAATGCTTGAGTTCGACAGGCTCGAGATCCGGCAGGACGATTTCGCCCTGACCGCGCATGTCTCGATTCCGCGCGGTGCGCATCTGGCGATCATCGGGCCGTCGGGCGCGGGCAAGTCCACCTTTCTCGCGGCGCTTTCGGGCTTTGTCGATCCGGCGGCGGGGCGGATCGTCTGGGACGGGACGCGGATCGACGGGTTGGCCCCGGCGGAACGGCCGGTGGCGACGCTGTTCCAGGACAACAACCTCTTTCCGCACCTCACCGCGGCGCGAAATGTCGGGCTGGGGCTCAGGCCCAACGGGCGCATGTCCGCGCGCGACAGGGTCGAGGTCGAGGCGATTCTGAGCGCCGTCGGCCTGCCCGGCATGGGCGACCGCAAGCCCGGCCAGCTGTCGGGCGGCCAGCAAAGCCGCGTCGCGCTGGCCCGCGCGGTGTTGCAGGACAGGCCCATCCTCGCGCTGGACGAACCCTTTGCCGCACTGGGCCCCGCCCTGAAGGCCGAGATGATCGATCTGCTGCACGGCATCGCCACCCGACGGGGGCTGACCGTGCTGATGGTCACGCACGAGCCTGCCGACGCGCTGAGGCTGGGCGGGCAGACGCTGGTGGTGGCCGGGGGCGCCGTGACCGGGCCGTTCGAGACCGGGCCCCTGCTGGCCGATCCACCGGCCGGGCTGCGCGATTACCTCGGCTGAAACGAAAGAACCCGGCCGCACGGGCCGGGTTCTGGTCTGTCGTCAGGCGGCGCCGATCACTCGGCCGGGTGCTTGACCTTGCGCTTGTGCGGCGCCCAGATCCGCTTGTTGGTGAGGTACAGAAGCACCGCCAGCAGCGTCAGCATGAGCGTTCCGGCGAAACCGGCCTGCTTGCGGGCGGCCAGCTTGGGCTCGGCCGTCCACATCATGAAGGCCGCGACATCCTTGGACGCCTGTTCGACCGTTGCCTCGGTGCCGTCGGCATAGACCACGTCGTCACCGTAAAGCGGCGGCGGCATGGCGATCCAGCCACCGGGGAAGGCGGTGTTCTCGTAGAGGATCGCGCCCGCCTCTTCCTTGTCGTTGCCGGTATAGCCGGTCAGCAGCGACGCGGTATATTCCGCCCCGCCCATGCCGCGGATGAACTGGTTGATGCCCAGCCCGTAAGGCCCGTGGAAGCCCGCCCGCGCCTTGGCCATCAGGCTGAGGTCGGGGGCGTTTGACAGCGAGGATTCGGGAAAGTGATCGGTCGGCTTGGCCGGGCGGAAATCGCCCTCGCCGTCGAACAGCGTTTCGTCGAAGACCTCGTAATTCGCGGCAAAGGCGCGAACCTGCTCCTCGGGCAGGCCCGGCCCGTCCTCGGCGCCGAGCGTACGGAAGGCGACGTATTTCAGGCCGTGGCACGCCGAACAGATCTCGGTAAAGACCTGGAGGCCGCGCTGAAGCTGGAACTGGTCGTAGGTTCCGAACGGACCTTCGAAGGAAAAGTCGTAGTCAATGACTTTCGACTCTCCCTCGGCGGCCGCCGCCGCGCCGGAAAGACCGAGCGCGATGGCGAACGAGAGTGTCAGGGTTCTTATCATCGTCTCTCTCTCTTTCACTCGGCCGGGTTCACGACGGTCGACGTGCCACCCGTCGCGGAGGAATAGTGCTTGGCGTAGTCTTCCTCGATCGTCGCGGGACGGGGCAGCGGCTTTTCGAACACGCCCAGCAGCGGCAGGATCACCAGGAAATAGGCGAACCAGTAGGCCGACGCGATGAGCGAGATCGTGGCGTAGGGTTCTTCGGCCGGCATGGCCCCCGCCCACATCAGGACGAAGAAGTTCACGACGAACAGGGCGAACCACCACTTGAACATCGGGCGGTAGCGGCCCGACCGGATCGAAGAGGTGTCGAGCCACGGCGCCAGCGCCATGACCGCGATGGCCCCGAACATCGCCAGCACGCCGAAGAACTTGGCGTCGATGATGCCGCCCGTGATGAAGCTCGCGGCCTGGACGACCCACACTTCGGCGGTGAAGGCGCGCAGGATCGCGTAGAACGGCAGGAAGTACCATTCGGGCACGATATGCGCGGGCGTCACCAGCGGGTTCGCCTCGATGTAGTTGTCGGGGTGGCCGAGATAGTTCGGCATGAATCCGACGATGGCAAAGAACACCGCGAGGATGATCGCCAGCGCGAACAGGTCCTTGATGACGAAATAGGGCCAGAAGGGCAGCGTGTCCTTCTGCGCGTCCTCTTTCGACGTGCGCCGCACCTCGACCCCGGTGGGGTTGTTGTTGCCGGTGGTGTGGAAGGCCCAGATATGGACGATCGTCAGGCCGGCCAGGATCATCGGCATGAGGTAGTGCAGCGAGAAGAACCGCGTCAGGGTGTATTCGCCCACGGCGGGCCCGCCCAGCAGCCAGGTCTGCACCGGCTCCCCGATGAAGGGGATCGCGCCGAAGAGGCCGGTGATGACGGTCGCCCCCCAGAAGGACATCTGGCCCCAGGGCAGGACGTAGCCCATGAAGGCGGTGCCCATCATCAGCAGGTACATCAGGATGCCGATGATCCACGTCACCTCGCGCGGTTCCTTGTAGGAGCCGTAATAGAGGTTGCGGAAGATATGCAGATAGACCGCGACGAAGAACAGCGATGCGCCGTTCGAGTGCAGGTAACGCAGCATGAAGCCGCCGTTCACGTCGCGCATGATGTGCTCGACGCTGGCGAAGGCGGCATCGGTCGACGGGATGTAGTGCATGACGAGCACGATCCCGGTGACGATCTGCAGCACCAGCGTGAAGGTCAGGACGATCCCCCAGATCCACATCCAGTTGAGGTTCTTGGGTGTGGGAATCATGATCGTGTCATAGAGCAGGCCGATCACGGGCAGCCGCTTGTGCAGCCAGCGTTCGCCCCCGGTCTTCGGCTCGTAATGGTCGTGCGGTATTCCGGCCATGATCGGACCTCCTTATCCCAGTACGATGGTGGTTTCGCCGTCGAAGGCCGCGACGGGCACCGGCAGGTTCTCGGGGGCGGGGCCGCGGCGGATGCGGCCCGAGGTGTCGTAATGCGAGCCGTGGCAGGGGCAGAACCAGCCGTTGAAGTCGCCGGCCCCGTCGCCCAGCGGCACGCAGCCGAGATGGGTGCAGACGCCCATCATGACGAGCCACTCCTCGCTGTCCGATCCCTCGGGCGCGACGGTGCGGTTCGCGTCATCGGCCGGTGCGGTGCCGTCGATATTCGCGTTGCGCGCGATCGGGTCGGGCAGGGTCGACACGTCGACCTCATTTGCCTCGTCGATCTCGGCCTGGGTGCGGCGGCGGATGAAGACCGGCTTGCCGAGCCATTGCACGGTAAGCTGGGTTCCCGGCTCGACCCCGTCGATATCGACGCGGATCGACGACAGCGCCTGGACGCTGGCCGAAGGGTTCATCTGGTTGATGAGGGGCCACACGGCCGCCCCCGCGACGACGGCGCCGGCGCCGCCCGTCGCGTAGAACAGAAAATCGCGGCGCGTGCCGGACTGATCGTCTGTATGTGACACGGGAACACTCTCCTTCTAGCGGGCCGGGGCACGGGCAGGAATGGAGGGCCCGCACGGACGGCATCCTGCGCGTTTGCGGTTCTCTAGCCGTCCCGCGGCTTCGGGTCCAGCGGACAAAGGACCGCACGGGGCGGAGATTGGGGCGCGATGCGGCGATGCAGCGATCCCGAGGCGGGTCGCGGTCAGCCCTCGGGCGCGGTGGCGCGGAACGATTCGCGGTCCATCAGGCGGGCCGCCCAGGCGGTGAGCGCGGGGCGGGGCCCGCGCCAGTCGCGTTCGGGATGGCGGAAATCGAGATATCCGAGCGCCGCGCCGACCGCGATCTGCCCGATGTCGAGCGGCCCGGCGAGATGGCTCATCCAGCGCGCCTCGAGCGCGTCGAGCGCGCGCGACACCTTGGACCACTGCGCCTCGACATACTCGGCAAGGCGCTTGTCCTCGGGGCGAAGACGATGCTCGTAGACCATCAGCAGGGCGGCATCCATGATCCCGTCGGCCGTGGCCTCGAGAGTCAGAACCTCCCACAGGCGGGGGCGGGGATAGAGGTCGGCGTCGCCCGTCTCGGCCAGAAAGCGGCAGATCACCCGGCTGTCGTAAAGCGCCGGGCCGTCCGCGCGCGTCAGGCAGGGGATCTTGCCCAGCGGGTTCTGGTTCGCCGGGTTGGGGCTGAACGCGGTCTGCACCGAATGGACAAGCGCCACGTCACCGGTCCGCCCGGTTTCGTGCAGCACGATGCGGACCTTGCGGGCAAAGGGCGAGGCGGGGGAATAGAACAGCTCCATCATGGGCGGACCCTGCGGCATTTCACCCGTGGGCGCCAGACGCAATCAGGCGGCGCTGAGCCGTGCGCCGTCATGGCCCGCGATGCGCGTCTCGACGATCCGGCCCACGGGGCGGTCGGTCTCGAACACCGTCTCGGCGAACTGCTCGGTCCGGCCCATGCGGGGGCTCTCCATCAGGACGCGGTGATCGCGCCCGACCTGCGCGGCCAGATGCGCCGCGACCGCGCGCGTGCCCGCCTCGCGCAGCCGCGCAGCCCTTTCGCGCACCAGACCGCCGTCCAGCGCGGGCATCCGCGCGGCGGGGGTGCCGGGACGGGCCGAATAGGGAAAGACATGCAGCCAGGTCAGCCCGCAGGCCTCGACCAGCGCGAGGCTGTCGGCGAAATGCGCCTCGGTCTCGGTGGGAAAGCCGGCGATGATGTCGGCGCCAAAGGTCATGTCGGGCCGCAGCCGTCTTGCGGCGTCGCAAAAGGCGATGGCGTCGCCGCGCAGATGGCGCCGCTTCATCCGCTTGAGGATCAGGTCGGCCCCGTGTTGCAGCGACAGGTGAAGATGCGGCATCAGCCGCTCTTCCTCGGCGATGGCGCGCATCAGCGCGTCGTCGGCCTCGATCGAGTCGATCGAGCTGATGCGCAGCCGGGCGAGATCGGGCACCAGCCTGAGGATGCGCCGCACCAGGTCGCCCAGCCGCGGATGGCCCGGCAGGTCGGCCCCCCACGAGGTCAGGTCCACGCCGGTCAGCACCACCTCTTCGAAGCCCGAGGCGACGAGCCGGCGGATCTGCTCGACCACGACACCGGCCGCGACGCTGCGCGAATTGCCGCGCCCAAAGGGGATGATGCAGAAGGTGCAGCGGTGATCGCAGCCGTTCTGGACCTGCACATAGGCGCGCGAGCGTGTGCCGAACCCGTCGATCAGGTGCCCGGCGGTCTCCGTCACGGACATGATGTCGTTGACCTGCACCCTCTCGGCCGTGCCGACGAAATCGGGGGCGAGCGCGGCCCATGTCTCGGGGCGCATCTTTTCGGCATTGCCGACGACGCGCGCGACCTCTGGCATGGCGGCAAAGCTCTCGGGGTCGGTCTGCGCGGCGCAGCCGGTGACGACGATCCGCGCATCGGGATTGTCGCGATGCAGGCGGCGGATGTCCTGGCGGGCCTTGCGCACGGCCTCGGCGGTGACGGCGCAGGTGTTCACCACCACGACATCGCGCGCGCCCGCCTCCTCCGCCAGACGCTTCATCGCCTCGGTCTCGTAGGCGTTCAGCCGGCAGCCGTGGTTGGAAAAGACCGGCGCGCTCATCCCAGCCCCCCGAGGAACTGCGCGGTCAGCCGGCCGTCCGCGACATGCACGGTGGGGCCGGTCATCCAGACGCCGTCATCGCGCCAGTCGATCTCGATCTCGCCCCCGTCCAGCGCGATCGTCACGCGCCGCCCGGTCAGACCCCGGCGATGCGCGGCGACCGCCACCGCGCAGGAGGACGACCCCGAGGCCAGCGTCACCCCCGCGCCCCGTTCCCAGACGCGCACCCGCAGGCGGTCCGGCCCTGCGACGTGGGAGAACTGCACGTTGGTACGCTCGGGAAACAGCGGGTCGTGTTCGTACCGGGCGCCGTCGCGGGCCAGGTCGACCGTCTCGGCATCCTCGACGAAAACGGTGCAATGCGGGTTGCCCATGCCGGTCGCGACCGGCGCCCCGTCGAGCGGGAGAGCGTCGATATCGACCTCGCGCGCCAGCGGGATCGCCCGCCAGTCGAGGATCGGCGCCCCCATGTTCACCGCCGTCAGCCCCCCGCCCGCGTCGTGGCAGGCGAGCGCCCCGCGTTCCGTGAGCAGCGTCACCTCCGACCGGCCACCATCCTCCATCAGCCAGCGCGCGATGCAGCGCGTGGCGTTGCCGCAGGCGCCCGAGCGCGAGCCGTCCGCGTTCCAGAAGGTCAGGCGCGCATCCGCCCCGTCGCAGGGGTCGATGGTGGCGAGCTGGTCGAACCCGATGCCCCGGCGCCGGTCGCCCAGCGCGCGGGCAAGCGCGGGCGTGACCTCGACCGCGCGGCCGCGGCGGTCGATCACGACGAAGTCGTTGCCCAGTCCATGCATCTTCATGAACGGCAGGTCTGAAATGCGCCCGGCCATAGAGCGCCGCATATAGACATGGCAGCGGATCGAGAAAAGGCCGGGCTTTGTGCTTGACGGGCCAGAGCGACACGGTTACGTCGCCCCTCGCGTGAGCCGATAGCTCAGTTGGTAGAGCAACTGACTTTTAATCAGTAGGTCCAGGGTTCGAGCCCCTGTCGGCTCACCACGCTAGATCGCGGTTTTTCCGCGATGCGTGCTCCGGTGTCATAGCATTTCCCAGAATCTTTCGGCCGGAGTCGTCATGCGGCTCCCGTCCTGCCTGATCTTGCGAAGCTCGCGCTGCGTCGCGGGATCGGACGGGACAAAGAATTCGATACCGTCCGGCTGACCCCTGACCGAATCGAACGGAAGGATACTGGCGCCCAGGCCTTGACGGACAAAGGTGAGGATCGCCGTCGTATTGCGGGCCTCCAGCGCGCTCGTCGAAAGCAGGTCGCGGATCGCCGGGTGATCCACGAGCTGGCATAACGGGTTCGCGATAAGCGGTTCGAGTTCCATGATCCGCCAGGACGACGATCCCGCCTCCGCGAGGTGGGCGCGATGAATGGGCCCCCCTTCGGTACAGACCACCCCGAGATCGTCCCGCCGGATCAACGCACCTTGCGGCGGGTCGCTCGATCCGGCCGACACGATCCCGATATCGGCCTCATCGGTCCGCACCCGTCTGCGCACAGCCGTGGTATCTGTGTCGGCGATCTCGATACGGACGTGCGGATGCTCGCGGCGGAATCTCTCGATCGTTTCGGGCAGAAGCGCGATCGCGGCGGATGGCACGGCGGCGATCCGCACGCTCCCTGCCGATGAAATCGCGTGGCGCCGAATGGCGCTGACAGCGCGATCGAAGACATCCGTGGCGCGGCTGCTTTCCTCCAGAACGCGGTGGCCGAGCGGCGTCAGGCGGTTCTTGCGGTCTGTCTCGAACAGTGGCGCGCCGATCTCGGTTTCCAACTGCGCGAGTGTCATGGACACGGCCGACGGGGTGCGACCGACGGCGCGGGCGCCGGCGGCCAGGGTGCCCGCTTCGGCGACTGCACGAAAGACGCGGAACGCCTCCAGCTTTATCGACATTCAGGTTTCCTGAAAAAAACTTCAGAAGTTCCAGAATGATTGGAGTTCGCCGATCTGTCTATAGCTGTTTCAGCAACAGGAGTGCCCTATGACTGAACAGACCGGGATCTTCATCGACGGCAAATGGATGGCCGGCGCCTCGCAGGTCGAGAACCGCAACCCGTCCGACGTCTCGGACCTGATCGGACATTACGGGCAGGCGAATGCCGAGCATCTGGAGGCCGCGCTGGACGCCGCGCGGGCGGCCCAGCCGCGGTGGTGGGCCGCCGGGATCCAGAAACGCCATGACGTGCTGATGGCCATCGGCACCGAACTGATGGCCCGCGCTGACGAGATCGGTCGCCTTCTGTCGCGTGAAGAGGGCAAGCCGTTTGCCGAAGGCAAGGGAGAGGTCTATCGCGCGGGCCAGTTCTTTACCTATTTCGCCGCCGAAGCGCTGCGCCAGCACGGTGATCTTGCCGAAAGCGTGCGTCCCGGAACCGAGATCGACGTGCGCCGCGAACCGGTGGGCGTCGTCGCGATCATCAGCCCCTGGAACTTTCCCGCCGCCACCCCCGCCTGGAAGATCGCGCCCGCGCTGGCCTTCGGCAACGCGGTGGTCTGGAAACCCGCAAACCTTACCCCCGCCTCGGCCTGTGCCCTGACCGAGATCATCGCGCGCCAGGACATTCCCGCGGGGCTGTTCAATCTGGTGGCCGGGCCCGGCGGCGACGTCGGACAGCGGCTTGTCGAGAGCGCGAAGGTGGACGCGATCAGCTTTACCGGGTCCGTGTCCGTGGGCCGAGGCATCGCGGCGGCGGCAGTCGGCAACATGACCAAGGTACAGATGGAGATGGGGTCCAAGAACCCGCTCATCGTCATGGACGATGCCGATCTGGATCTTGCCGTCACCCATGCCGCGGGTTCGGCCTTTGGCGGAACGGGGCAGAAATGCACCGCCGCCAGCCGCCTCATCGTGCATGCCGCCGTGCATGACGAGTTCGTCGAGAGACTGGTAGCCGCTGCCAGATCCCTGAAGGTCGGGCACGCGCTCGGGGAGGGGACGCAGATCGGCCCCGTCGTCAGTGCGAACCAGCTCGAACAGAATCTGGACTATGTGGGCATCGGCCGTGACGAGGGCGCGGAACTGCTGTGCGGCGGCGAGCGTCTCGAGATGCCGACGGACGGCCATTACATGGCGCCCGCCGTTTTCGCGAATACGGGCAACGACATGCGGATCAACCGCGAAGAGATGTTCGCACCGATTACCGCCGTGCAAAAAGCCGACAGCTACGCCGAGGCGCTGAGCCTGGCCAATGATACGCCCTTCGGACTGACCGCGGGGATCATGACGCGCTCGCTCGCCCGTGCGAGCCATTTCCGCGCCAACATGCGTGCGGGCACCGTGATGGTCAATCTGCCCACCGCCGGAACCGATTACCACGTGCCCTTCGGCGGGCGCGGCGCATCGTCCTTCGGCCCCCGCGAACAGGGCAGCTATGCCGCGGAGTTCTATACCACCGTCAAGACGGCCTATGTCTCTGCCGGAGAGCCCGCATGACCTATCTGATCGACGGGCTGCAATATGCCAACTGGTCCGAAAGGATATTCCGCCAGATGCGGGCGGGGGGCGTGGACGCCGTCCATGTCACGATCGCCTATCACGAGACGTTTCGGGAAACGGTCTCGGTGATCGAGCGGTGGAATCGCTGGTTCGAGCTATACCCGGATCTCATCTTTCAAGGCCGCACGGCCGAAGACGTGGCCAAGGCGCGTCAAACCGGACGCACGGCCATCTTCTTCGGTTCGCAGAACCCGTCCTGTATCGAGGACGACATCGGCCTGGTGGAGGTGCTGCACACCCTCGGCCTGCGATTCATGCAGCTTACCTACAACAACCAGTCGCTGCTCGCGACGGGCTGCTACGAAGACGAGGACACCGGGTTGACGCGCATGGGCCGCGAGGTGGTGGCCGAGATGAACCGCGTCGGTCTGGTCGTGGACATGAGCCATTCGGGCGAGCGCTCGACCCATCAAGCGATCGAGCATTCGACGCGACCGATCACGATCAGCCATGCGAATCCCGCATCCTGGTACCCGGCGCGGCGCAACAAGTCCGACGACCTGCTGCGCGCACTCGGCGCGGCGGGCGGTTTTCTCGGGCTGTCCGCCTACCCGCACCACCTGCGGGGCGGCGGATCCTGCAGCCTGCAATCCTGGTGCGACATGGCTGCATTGGCAGTCGATCTGGTCGGTCCGGGCAATGTCGGGATCGGCACCGACCTGTGTCAGGACCAACCCGACAGCGTCGTCGAATGGATGCGCGTCGGCCGCTGGACCAAACGCATCGATTATGGCGAGGGCAGCGCGACCGAGACCGGCTTTCCCGCGATGCCGGACTGGTTTCGCGACAATCGCGACCTCGCCGGCATCCGCGCCGGCCTGCGGGCCGCCGGCCTCGACGAGGCGACGGCAGACGGGATCATGGGCGATAACTGGCACGCCTTTTTCGGAAAGAGCTTCGGCGCAGAGTGCCATCCCGAGGCCGCCCAACTGAACGCCGCGGAGTAGTTCACGGCACATAGCTCACAGGGAGGGACTGTTATGAGCGACACGACCAAGGTGAACGGAGGGTCGTCCGGGAGGACGGACAAGGCCCTCTTCGCGATCACGGGCGGCTTTATCGCCCTCTTCTGTACATATGCGTTCTTCGACATCGACGGCCTTTCGGCACTCGTCGATGCGGGCTTCGCGTTTTCGGCCCGCTATTTCGGCCTGTACTGGCAGATCCTGCTGCTGGCGACTTTCCTTATCGGGCTTGTGCTTTGCATCCTGCCCGGCGGGCGGACTGTCATGGGCGATCTTGCGGCGCCCGAGTTCAAGGCCTTCAGCTGGGGCTCGATGATCATGTGCACCCTGCTGGCGGGCGGTGGGGTGTTCTGGGCCGCCGGCGAACCCATCGCGCATTTTCTTTCGGTGCCGCCTGTCTTCGGCGAAGACGCGGCCGGTCAGCAAACCCGTGCCCATATGGCCCTCGCGCAGAGCTTCTTGCACTGGGGGTTCCTTGCATGGGCCATCCTCGGATCGCTGACGACCGTGATGCTCATGCACTACCACTATGACAAGGGTCTGCCTCTCGCGCCGCGCACATTGCTTTATCCGGTGTTCGGGGATCGGGCGATCCACGGCCCCATCGGCCTGATCGCCGATGCATCGTGCATCATTGCCGTCGTCGCGGGCACGGTGGGTCCGATCGGCTTTCTCGGCCTGCAAATGTCCTATGGGTTGAACGCGCTGACCGGGATACCCGACACTTTCGCCACGCAGGCCGTCGCCATTTTGGCGCTGGTCGGCATTTATACCGTCTCGGCCGTAACCGGGCTCGCCAAGGGCATCCAGCTTTTGTCGCGGGTGAACGTGATCCTCGCTTTCGTCCTGCTTGCCTTCATGCTCGTGGCCGGGCCGACGATGCAGATCTTCTCGGGCTTCTTCGGTGGGATGGGGGTTTATCTCACCAATTTCTTCGGCATGGCGCTCTATCGCGGCGAAGCCAATTTCTTCGGCGATCCCGGTTGGTTGGGCTGGTGGACGGTGTTCTTCTGGGGCTGGTTCATGGGCTACGGTCCATTGATGGCGATCTTCATCGCGCGCATCAGCCGCGGCCGCTCGATCCGGCAGATCATCCTGGTGCTCTCGATCGTGGCGCCGATCATCACGAACTTCTGGTTCACGATCATCGGCGGTTCCGGCATTTTCTTTGAGATCGCCGCGCCGGGTGTCATCTCGGGGCCGTTCGAGGGGTTCAACCTGCCCGCCGGATTGCTTGCGATCACGCAGGCCATGCCCATGGGCCTGATCCTGTCGATCCTGTTTCTGGTGCTGACGATGTGTTTCGTCGCGACCACCAGCGACTCGATGAGCTACGTCATCTCGGCAGCCATGACGAATGGCGAGCCCAAGGCCGGTTTGCGCGCATTCTGGGGGCTGGCGATGGGTGTGATGGCCCTCATCCTGATCTCGACCGGAGCGGGCGGCATCGGCAAGCTGCAAAGCTTCATCGTCGTGACGGCTGTACCGGTCTCGCTCATCCTGCTGCCCTCGCTCTGGGACGCGTTGCGGATCACCCTGATGCTGGGGCGTGCCCCTCAGGTGGCCCGCGCGTAACGCGCGACTGACGCCGAGCGGCCCCGGCGCATGATGCGCCGGGGCCGGGACTATTTCGCCTGTCGGGAGGGGCTGCGATGACCTTGATTCAACACGAGACGTCAGACGACACCGCGCGGTTCCGCCGCCCGCCGTCCGAGGTGATGCGCCTTGCCAGGATGGGCAGCTTTCACCCGAGCCGGTTGTCTTTCCTGCGGGTCATGCTGCGGCGCCTGCGAGATGAGGGCTGGACCTTCGACAGGCCCGTTTGGGAGGTCGATGACAAGGGGGTCGGCCACGGCGTCTATCGCGCCAAGGGGCCGGAGCGGACCTATAGCCTCGTGGCCTTCGCCCATGATCTGCCCCCCGAGATGCGCTCGGATCGGGTGATCGCAACGGCCTGGGATGCAACCTTTGCGCTATTCGACGGGGATCCGACGGCCGAAGATATCGCGCGCCTGGGCCGTAACGTCCCGTACCAGGAGGCGGGACGCATCACGCCCAGCGAACTGACATTGGCCCGCGCCAATCGCTCGGTCCGCCTTTTCGATCATGTGGTGGCCGCATTGTCATCGGGTCGGCAACCGGACGCCGCGGAAATCGAGGCGGTGGGCTATCTCATGCGCACCACGGCCGTTTACGGTTCGGGCAAGTTCGGCGCATGCGACCGCGCCGACATCGCCGAGCGTCCCGAACTCTCGGCGCCCTTTCAGGTCGAGATGCTGACCGTCTGGCTGATCCGCGCCTTCACCGTGGATATCGTCGAGCATATTGCGGCGGCGCGGGGCGGGAAACGGGCGGCAAAGCTCGATCCGGCAATGCGCCGCACCCTCGGCGTCGGCAATTCCACCGGCCTCGGCATGGCTCCTTTCCTCGTGCGCCACCCGATCCTGCTCAACAACTGGATGATCGCCCGCGAAGAAGCCCTGGCACGCGTCCGGGCGCAGGCCGGTTCCCGCCCCGAAGCGGTGGCGGGGCTGCGTCAGGCACTGGGGCATGCTCTTGCGAACGCCGAAGTCTGGCACTCCGAACACCCCGTGCAAAAGCGCAAGCTGCACGACCTTCGTCACGATCTCGGGCTGATTTCCGCCCGGCTGGACGACTGGGATTTGGGCGCCGTGCGGCCGTGGGACGCGCTGTGGCGCTGGGGGGACAGGACGTTGACCTGCGAGGGGCAGGAAGCGCTGCTTTCGTTGATGCTGGAGCCGCACGGGGATCTCGTGGACGACCTGGCCGAATGCATGGGCGCGGACGAAGCCGCCCGGTTTCGGCTCGATGGAGCGATGCCGGTCGGAAAGCTGCGCGAGATCCTCGAGAACGAATACGACTGGGCGCTCGCCATCGACTTCGACACCCCGGAGAACGTCGCACGTTTCTGGTATGTCTCGGAGGAAAAGCTCGAACCACGATTGGGAGAGCGCGCGACCGAGGACGGCGCGACGCTGGAACAGCCGCTTTGCATCGCACGCCTGATGAGCGAGCTCTATACGACGGTCAGGAACCACGACGCCGGTGCGCCTGTCGCGGAACTTCTCCTGAGCCACCCGGAACACCGCTTCTCGGTGCGGCGGGCGCAGATCGCGCGGGATCATCCTTTCGCCGAGGTTCGCGACAACCTCATTGCCGCGGATATGCTGCCGATCGACCTGTTGCGATGCAAGCTCGCCTTTTTCGGCGCCAGCCAGTTCGACCCGAGGTCGGACCGGTGGGTGCGTATCAACCTCTTCGCCGGAGCGCCTTTCCCCGAAGAAATCGCATCGGAGATCGAGGCATGACGACCGTTCCCCACGATCAGACCCGCGGCGATTCGACTGCGTTCTTCAGGGATTTGCAGCCGGCGCCGTTATCCCGCAACGAAGTGGCTTCGCTATGCACAAAGGCCGCACGCGGTGCTGGCATGAGTTGGGGCATGGCCGAAGAGGCCGGATTTGCCGCAGCCTGGCTCGTTTCGCATGGTGTCGACGGGCCCGGATATCTGAGCGCTCATCTCGAACAGGCGGACGGCATGGCATGGTCCGAACTATGCCCGACGCCCACCCCCGGCAAGTGGCGCAACGCGGATGGCAGAACCCTTTGCCCCATCATTCTGGGCGCAACGATCTGCGATCATGCAGACCTTCCCCAAGGCGCAGCCGCAGGGCGACGGATCGAGTTCGGCCCCGTAGGCATGCCGATCCTGCTGGTGCCCTTTCTCGCCTATCTGGCGCAGGCCAGAGGTCTGGCCATCGCCCTGTCGTGGCCCGGTGGAATGGCCCGGATCGGGGCGGGCGGGACGGAACTATCGGCGGCCGCGGCCCTGCTGGGGTGCAAGACCCTCGACCTGACGCTCGATGCCGAACCCGCCGCGCCCGGCAGGCCGAGCGCCGCGCCGATCCCCAATGCCCACACCGCGGCCGAAACCATCGCGATCCTCAACGCCTTTGCGATGCGGACCACCGTTCCGGCATCGGAAGCGTCTCGCGCGGGTGCGGGATCGGCTCTCGGCGACAACGATTGAAACGCGAAAGCGAAAGATGCGTGTGGGGATGGTTGCCATAGTAGCGGTTCAGAAAGGCGCCTGATTCCGGCCGGGCGACTGGATTGCCGGCGCATTTTCGCGCAGTAGAGTGACGGCGGGGCCGGTGTCGATCCGCTCGGGCCGAGGCGTTCGGCCCGCATCCTTTCCAGCGGAACGCCGTGACGGTCAGGCCACCTTGTCGCTCCTGTCCGGCACGGCTCCGAGAAAGGCGTCGTTCTCGGCGCGGATGCCCATGGTGACGCGCGCCCAACTCGTGAACGGCGCCTCCTGCCACGCCTTGATCAGCACACCGCGTCGGCGCAGATCCTCGGCAAATTCCTGCGCCGCCTTGCCAGTGTCGAAGAAGAGGAAATTCGTCTGGCTGGGTGCGCAGGGATAGCCCTTTTCGGTGAGGACAGCGGCCACCCTTTTCCGTTCGGCCATCGCATCATGCAGCACCCGGTCCAGATGAGCGGTATCCGCCAGCGCCTCGATCGCGCCCGCGGCCGCCATTGCGTTGACCCCGAAGGGATTGCGCGTCTTCATCAGGGCCTTGGTCATTTCGGCAGTGCTCGTGATGCCGTATCCCACACGCGCACCTGCAAGACCGTAGGCTTTTGAAAAGGTGCGGAGAACGATGTGAGGCTTGCCTGACGCCCCGAGAATTTCCAGCGCGTCGAACCTGAGCCGCGGCTCGATGAACTCGACATATGCCTCGTCGAAGCAGATCAAGGTGGCGGGGTCGGCGGCGTTCACGATGGCGCGGAACGCGTCCTTGCCGATCACGGGCCCTGCCGGATTGCTGGGCGACGAGAAGATCAGTACGCGGGGGGCGTTGCGTAACTCGGCCGTCATCGCCTCGACGGGAAAGGACCATTCGGCCTCGAAAGGCAGTTTCGTCACCCGTGCGCCGAAAGTCAGCGCACCGAATTCGTGCAGGCCGAAGCTGGGGCAGATCGTCACCACGTGATCCCCCAGACGGATGACGGCCCGGAAAAGCGCGCCGATCAGATCCTCCGAGCCGTTCCCGACGATGATGCGATCCGTCTCGGCGCCGGTGTGGCGCGCGATCGCCGCGCGCAGGGCGGCGTTCGTTGCATCCGGGTATCGCGAAACGCCTTCCGCGGCCTTCCGCATCGCCTCGATGGCGCGGGGCGAAGGGCCAAGGGGGCTCTCGTTGCTGTCAAGCTTTGCGACACAATCCATGCCGTAGGCCTCGCGAAAGCGGTCCAGTGCGAGGCCGGCATTGTAGTCGGGCAGATCCCGGACATCCTTGCGGATCAGATCATGCGGCAGGGTGGTGGTCATTGCGGGTATCCTTGCGATCACAGATCGAAAATCTTGCCGGGGTTCATGATGTTCGCCGGGTCGAGCGCGCGTTTGATCCCGCGCATCACGTCCAGCGCGGGGCCATGCTCGGCCTCGAGGTAAGGCTTCTTGCCCAGGCCGACGCCATGTTCGCCGGTACAGGTGCCGCCCATCTCGATGGCGATGCGGATCAGGTTGCTGTTGATGTGCCGGGCTTCCTCCACCTCGTCCGGCCGGGCTGGATCGTGAAGCAGCACAAGGTGGAAATTGCCGTCACCCACATGTCCGATCAGCGGGGCGACGATCGAGGTCGTCGCGATCACCTCGAGGATGGCACTGATGCAGGCGGGCAGCTTTGAGACGGGAACGCAGACATCCGTGGAAATCCCCTTGATGCCGGGCCTCAAGGCGCGTGCGGCATAAAGGGCGGTATGCCGGATGCGCCAGAGTTTCGATGCCGCCTCGGCGGTCTCGGCGACATCGAAGCGGAGGGAGCCCTCGGCCAGGTCGCGCAGAAGTGCCATGTCATGCGCGACCTGCACCGACGAACCGGTGAGTTCGATCCAGAGCGTCGGTTGTTCGGGCAGGTCGGTGCCGGAATACCGGTTGATCGCGTTCATCTGCACGGCGTCGGCCAGCTCGATCCGGTTGAGGCAAAGACCGCATTGCAGGGCCTCGACGACCGTCTCGGTCGCTTCCTCGATGCTCGCAAAGCTGCACATTGCGCTTTGCGCGGTCTCGGGGATGCCGAAAAGCCGCAGGGTGAGTTCGGTGATGACGCCCAATGTCCCTTCGGAGCCGATCATGAGCCGCGTGAGGTCGTATCCGGCGGCGGATTTGCGCGCGCGCCCGCCGGTCTTGATGATCTGCCCGTCCGGCATCACAACCGTAAGGCCAAGAACCAGATCGCGCATCGAGCCGTAGCGCACGGTGGTCGTTCCCGAGGCGCGGGTCGAGGCCATGCCTCCGAGGCTTGCATGTGCGCCCAGATCCACCGGGAAGAAGAGCCCGGTATCGCGCAGATGCTCGTTCAGGGCTTGCCGCGTGACACCGCAGGCGACGGTGCAATCCATGTCCTCGGGATTGACCGCCATGATGCTGTCCATCTGCGACAGATCGAGGCTGATGCCGCCGAACGGAGCGTGGATCTGCCCTTCGAGCGACGATCCCGCGCCGTAGGGAATGATCGGTACGCAGAGGCGGTGCGCGATGCGCACCGCCTCTGCGACCTCTTCGGTCGATCGGGCCATGACAACCGCGTCGGGCCATTGTGCCGGCAAATGCGACTCGCCCGCGCCATGATGTTCACGCATCGCATCCGAGGTCGTTACACGTTCGCCGAAAAGGCAGCGCAGGTCATTCACTGCCGTCGCGATGCCATCGGCCCTGCAAGGTATGTCCACCGGGTTCGCCGCCTCAAGCCGTTTGTAGGGCGCGGGCCACCCGATGAGAGGGGCGGCCCGCGTCGGGTTTGCCGTGCCGGATCAGGCGTTGAACCACCAGCGCTCGCCGCACCGGTTGCCGTCGAGATCCCAATCGCCCGAAATTTCCTCGGGCACGCCGACCTTGGAGGCCTTTGCGTCGAGGAAATCGGCCCAAACCGGCGCGATCATACCGCCTTCTTCGGACAGGATGCGCTGGCATTCATAATAGAGCTCGCGACGCTTCGCTTCGTCTTTCTCGGAGCGGGCGGCGATGAGCGCGGCGTTGAAGGCGTCATTGTCCCAATTGGTGGCATTGTAGCCGCCCAGTGCCTCCTTGGAGTAGGCAAGGGTCAGCATCAGATCCTCGTTGGCCCGTCCAGACCAGCGCGAGGCGAAAAACGGCTTCTTGCCCCAGATGTTGGACCAGTACCCATCCTCGGGTTCGCGTGCGACGTTGATCGTGATGCCCGCCGCGGCGGCATGCTCGGCGAAAAGCTGTGCGGCCTCGACCGCGCCGGTGAACGGCGTGTTCGATGCATGGAGCGTGGTCGTCAGCCCTTCGGCGCCGGCCTCCTGCAGCAATGCCCTGGCCTCATCGGGATCATAGCTGTGTTGGGGAAGGTCGGGGTTGTGGAACCGATAGGCGTCGGAGATCGGCTGATCGTTGGCGATGGACCCATAGCCGTTGAGGATCTTGTCCACCATGTCCTGCCGGTCGATCGCCAGCTTCATCGCCTTGCGCACACGGACGTCCTGAAAAAGCGGATCTGTCGTGTACATGCTGAAGCAGTAATGCACCTTGCCGCGCGTCTGGACCAGATCGATGCCCGGCATGATCGCCATGAGATTCGCCGTGGTCGGATCGACCGAGTTCATCACGTCGATCTGACCGGTCTGCAACGCGGTGGTGCGCGCATTGACGTCACGGATCGCCAGGGTCTCGATTGCGTCGAAATGGGCGCGGTCCGACTTCCAATAATTGGGGTTCTTTCTCACGACGGACTTGATGCCCGGCTCGTAGGTCTCGAGGATATAGCCGCCGGTGCCGATGCCGGCATCGAAGTTCATGTCATCCTTGGGGACGATCACCATCGTGGTCAGCGCAAGAACCGGAGGGAAGCCCGCGTTCGGCCCGTTGAGCGTGATCGTCACCTCGTCGGGTGCGGTGGCCTGAACGTCCTTCATGACCGCTACCAGCGATTTGGTCTGGCTGATCGTATCGGGGCCGCGGTGCAGGTTGATCGAAAAGACGACGTCGTCGGCGTCCATCGTCTTGCCGTTGTGAAACTCGACGCCTTGACGCAGCTTGAAGGTCCAGACGGTCAGATCGTCGTTCGGCTCCCAGCTGGTGGCCAGTTCGGGGATCAGGACGCCGCCGGCGCCGATCTCGATCAGGTTGTTACGCAGTTGCCATTGCAGGTTCTGCATGAACTTTGTCTCGTTCACCTGCGGATCCAGCGTTTCGCCCGAGTCGAAACTGCCGATCCCGAGGCGCAGTGTGCCTCCGGACTGCGGCGTCGCGGCGTATAGCGGCTGGCCGGAAAGGCCGAGGACGGCTGCACCGCCCATTGCGCCGGCGCCCAACAGAAGACCGCGGCGGTTCATCGAAAATGTCATGAGAGCGTTCCCTGTGATCGGCTCCTGCTGATCGGCACCGCTCTGGAAGGGTGACAGGAGCTGGTTTATTATGTCTATTGTTATTATGATAAGTTCGCGCCTTAAGTCGTGACAAATCAGAATTACGCATGCATGCATTAGGAAATCTAAGGCATCACCCTCGAAACCGATCTTGAAGGCAGGTCATGCAATCGTCTCTCCCACCGCTGCGTGCGTTACAGGCTTTCGAGAGTTTCGGCCGTCTCGGTTCGGTCACGGCCGCGGCGCGTGAACTGGGTGTAACGGCCGGCGCAATCAGCCAGCAAATCAAGATCCTCGAGGCCCAGCTCAAGATGCCTCTCATCATGAAAGACGGGCGCCGCGCTTCGCTCGCGCCGGCCGCGCGACCGTATCACGAACTGCTTTCGTCGGGCTTCGACAAGCTGCGGCGGGCGCAAGGCCTTCTGGCCGAGCGGATGGAGGATCGCGAGGTCGAGATCTCGGGCCTGCCCACCTTGCTGCTCAAATGGCTCAACCCTCGCCTGCACCGCTTCAGCGCCCCGCAGGGGACGGTTTCATTCCGGCTCGAGGCCACGCATGTGGAGCCCGAGGCGCAGTTTCTCAACCGTATGTTCCGGCTGACCTACGGAATGGCTTCGGAGATGCATCCGCACCGCCGCGCACTTTTCCACGATGTCTGCTTTCCGGTGTGCTCGCCCGAGTTTCTCGCACGCAACCCCGACGCAGCAAGGCCCGAAAACATGGGTGGGCTGCCGTGGGTCGATATCGACTGGGGGCCGGCTTACGCCGGTATCCCGCGCCTGGGGGACTGGTTGCGTGCGCAGGGCGCACCGCTCCCCCGCGCGAAACCCTTATCCGTGCATTCGCTTTCGGGATCCGCCCTCGAGGCTGCGGCCAGCGGGCAGGGCATCACACTCGCACAGCACTCCTTCGCATCGGTGGATCTGCGCTTGGGTCGTCTTGTTCGACTGTCCGAAGCCGCCATCCCGATGCCCGAGCCCTACTATATCTGCTGGGCGTCCATGCTGCTGGAGAACGATGTCGCGCGCGCATTCCTGAACTGGATCCAGTCCGAGGCGCGGGTGGATTGATGCAGGAAAACTAAACTGTCGCGATGGATATCAACGTTTATTTTCGCGCCGTTTTCCATATAGATCGTTCAATTCCAGCCAACCGCAACACGGTCAGGAGGCCCTGCATGTTCTTGAAAAACGCCTGGTATGTCGCAGCATGGAGCAACGAGATCGTCGGCGAACTCAAGCAGGTCAAGGTCCTCGGCGAAAAGATCTGCATGTTCCGCAATTCCGAGGGCGAGGTCATCGCGATGGAGGATGCCTGTCCCCACCGCAAGCTGCCGCTCTCGAAGGGCCGGATCAAGGATGACAATATCGAATGCGGCTATCACGGCCTGACCTTCGATTGCGCGGGGCAGTGCGTGTGGGCGCCGGGTGGCGGGCGCATCCCCTCGGCCGCGCGTGTGCGACCCTATCCGGTGCATGAAAAATACGGGCTCGTCTGGATCTGGATGGGCAATGCCGCCATCGCCGATCCCGAAGACATCATCGACATTCCGAATTTCGACAGTCCCGAATGGGGCATCAATCGCGGTGCCGCGATGGAGCTGAACTGCAACTATCTTCTGATGTGCGATAACCTGCTCGATCCCACCCATGTGGCTTGGGTCCACGAGTCGTCCTTTGCCGCCGCCGCGACCAAGGACACGCCCCTGCGTGTGACGAAAACCGACACCGGCGTCATCGTGCACCGCTGGATGATGGATCACGAGCCGGCGCCTTTCTACAAGAAGGTCATCGAATTCGAGGGCAATTGCGACCGCCTTCAGCATTATGAGGTCCGCTATCCCAGTCACGCGCTGATCCGCGCGGTGTTCACTCCCGCCGGCACGGGTGGCGTCGACGGACCGCTGCATGAAAAGACTTTCGTCATGGACAGCTATAACTTCATGACGCCGACGACCGAGACCGAGACGCGCTATTACTGGTTCCAGCTCCGCAATGTCCGCCCCGACGACGAAGAACTGTCGAAAATGATGAGCGAGGACGTCCGCGGTGCTTTCGAAGAGGACCGCGCGGTGCTCAACGAGGTGCAGATCGGCATGAACGAAAAGACCTCGCCGCATATCGACCTGCATATCGACGCGGGCCAGTTGCGATTCCGCCGGCAGCTCGAGGCGATGATCGCCGAAGAGGCCATGGTCGACGCCAAGCTGAGCGTCTAGGATGGGAACCGGTTTTCGTGCCTTTCGGGTCGCGGACAAGCGGCGCGAAAGCGATATCATCACGTCCTTCCATCTTTGCCCGGTCGATGGCGGGGCGCTCTGGCCGGTCCGGCCGGGGCAGTATCTGACTTTGAAAATGCCGGGCGACGGTGCGCCGGTGCTCAAGACCTATTCGGTTTCGAATGCCGGGGCCGAGACGGGCTATCACCGCATCACGGTCAAGCGCGAGGCGGGGCGGGACGGCGCGCCAGATGGGCTTGGTTCGTGCTGGCTGCACGACCGGATCGAGGTCGGAGACGAGATCGAGATCGCTCCGCCGCGTGGTCATTTCGTGCTGGACGCGGATAGCCGGCGGCCGGTCATCCTGCTTTCGGGCGGGGTCGGACTGACGCCTCTGGTGTCTATGCTGCACAGCCTCAAGGGCGGCGGGCGCGACGTCTGGTTCATCCATGCCTGCGAAAATGGTGCCGTTCACGCTTTGCGCGACGAGGTCATGGGGCTCGCGGATGACCGGATCCGCACGCTGTTCGTCTATCGAACTCCGAGCGAAGCAGATCGCGATGCAGACGCCTTTCACGCCGAGGGCATGATCGACAAGGCATTCCTCCAACGCCATCTGCCGCTCGATGATTACGAGGCATATATCTGCGGCCCCGTGCCCTTCATGGCGGCCATGTATCAGCTTTTGCAGGGGCTGGGCTTGCCCAAGGACCGGATCGCCTACGAGTTTTTCGGCAAGGCGACATCGCTCGACGCGATAGCCGAACCCGAAATCCCCGCCGCGACAGCCGCGCGTGCCGCACGCGATGCGGCGCCGACGATCCGCGCGCTTGCGCATCTGACCGATCCCGACGCCTGGGCCACGGCCGAAACCGTGGTGAAGATCGCCGAGGAGCCATCGCTCGATGCCATGAAGGCAGATGTGCGCTTCCGCCGTTCCGGGGTGTCGGCACACTGGGACGGGGCTGCGGCATCCCTGCTGGAACTGGCCGAGAATGCGGGTCTCGATCCTGACTTCAGCTGCCGGGCGGGGATCTGCAATACTTGCAAGTGCGGAATAGTTTCAGGCGAGGTCGAGTATTTCGAAGAGCCGCTCAGCCCACCCGAAGCGGGCAAGGTGCTGATCTGCTGCGCGCGGCCAAAGGGTCCGGTGGTGCTGGATCTCTGATCGGGCGGCGCCGCGGCGTCACGCGGCGCATGCCTGGTTCAGCAGCGCATCGAGGCTGCGGGCATCGAGCTCGGGCGTGATGACGGCCAGATGATCGCCCGGTGCGACGATCCCGGTCGAACGCCGGATCGCCACCACCCCGTCGCAGGGCGCGATAAGGTCCAGCACGCCCGCGTCCAGCCTGTGGAGGTCGCGCAGCCGCGTGACGGGCTGCCCCGTTTCCACCGTTTGCCCGATCCGCACCAACGGTTCGGCCAGCGCGTGATGATCCGAGGTGAGATGCGCCGCGCCCGCACCCAGATCCAGAAAACGCGTCTGTTGTGCAGGCGTCGCCCCCATCCGCTCGGCCACGCCATCGGCCAGCATGCCCTGATCGGCCAGGACGCGCAGCACGCCCTGCCATCCTGCCTCAAGCGCGCGGCGCGATACCTTGCCCTCGCCGCCCGATTCGCAGGACAGCATGGCGCAGCCCGCATCATGGGCGGCGCTGTCGAAATCACCGGGCGTGTCGCCGGGTGGCACGACCATGGCAAAGGGCAGGCCCATCGCGAGCGCCAGACCGCGGGTCTGTGCATCGCGTGCGGATATGCCGGTGAGGCATAGATAGGCGGCGTCGAGGTATTCCGTGCCGGTCCCGCCCGAATGCAGATCCACCGCGAGATCGGCCAGCGGCATCAATTGTGTGGCGACGAAGCCCGCGATCTCGCATGTCGGCCCGCCGAAGGGCAGGCCGGGAAACGACCGGTTGAGATTGCCGCCGTCGAGCGGCGAAAGCCGCGTAGCCGCCTCGACGCTGGGCATGTTGAGCGCGGGGGCGAGGATGAGCCGGCCGGATACGTCTTCGGGCGCAAGCCGCTCGAAGAGGCGCCGCACGATGATCTGTCCCTCGTATTCGTCACCGTGATTGCCCGCGCAGACGAGCGCGGTGGGGCCATCGTCGCCGCGGATGACGCCCAACGGGGCGCGGATCGTGGAAAAGGCATGACGATCGCTCGAATGGGTCAGCCCGAACTGCCCCGCCCGTCTGCCGCGCGCATCGAGGTCCAGGTCACTCGAAACGCTTCCGAAACGGAGCGTCATCGCACGCCCCGCTCGGCCAGAAGGTCGGTCAGCCAATCGGGGTCCATCTCGGGAACCGACGACAGGAGCAGCTCGGTATAATCCGCGTGCGGCGGCGAAAAGATATCGTCCTTGCTGCCCTGCTCGACGACGACGCCATGCTGCATGACGACAACCGTGTCGGCGATCGAGCGTACGGTGGCCAGATCGTGGGTGATGAACATGTAGGTCAAACGCATCTCGCGTTGCAGCCGGTCCAGCAGGCGCAGGATGCCCTCGGCCACCAACTGGTCCAGCGCCGACGTGACCTCGTCGCAGATGATGAATTCGGGCTCGGCGGCCAGCGCTCGGGCGATGCAGATGCGCTGCTTTTGCCCACCGGAAAGCTCGTTGGGCAGACGGTCGATGAACTCGTCCGGGTCGAGCTCGATCAGGGCCAGCAGCTCGCGCGTGCGCGTTTCCCTGGCCTTGCCCTTGAGCCCGAGAAAGAACTCCAGCGGGCGGCCGATGACGTCGCGGATGCGCTGCTTGGGGTTGAGCGCTGTGTCGGCCATCTGGTGGATCATCTGCACATGGCGCTGAAGGTCCGGCGTGCGGTCGCGGCTCGAGGGGGGGAGGGGCGTGCCGTCGAACCGGATCGAGCCCTTCCTCGGCGGCAGGAGGCCCATGACCACACGGGCCAATGTCGATTTTCCCGATCCGCTCTCGCCGACGATCGCGACGGTCGAACCGCCGGCGATGCTCAGATCGATGTCCTTCAGCACGTTGACCGCACCATACCCGGCCGTGACGTTATCGATCTGCAAGAGCGGCGTGGCCCCGATATCGGGTGCGGGCATCGGCTCCCGGCGGAAGTCGCGCACGGCCCAGAGGGATTTGGTATAGTCTTCGCGCGGGTTCGCCAGCATCTCTCGTGCGGGGGCGTCCTCGACCTCTTCGCCACGCAAGAGCACCTTGATCCTGTCGGCCATCTGCGCGACGACCGCGAGGTCGTGGGTGATGTAGATCGCGGCCGTGTCGTATTCGCGCACGATGTCGCGGATCGCGGCCAGCACCTCGATCTGGGTCGTCACGTCCAGCGCGGTCGTCGGTTCGTCGAAAATTATGAGATCGGGCCGGCAGGCCATCGCCATCGCCGTCATCGCACGTTGAAGCTGCCCGCCGGAAACCTGATGCGGATAACGAAAGCCGATCTGATCGGGGTCCGGCAGACGGATCTTGCGGTAGAGTTCCACCGCATCACGCTGCGCCTCGGGCCGGCTCATGACGCCGTGTTTCACCGGGCCTTCGCAATACTGGTCGATGAGCTTGTAGGCGGGGTTGAAGGCAGCCGCCGCGGATTGCGCGACATAGGCGATGCGCTTGCCGCGCAGCTTGCGCAGGGTCTTTTCGCCCGCGCCGACCAGTTCCTGACCGTCGAATCTGATCGAGCCGCCCGATATGCGGCAGCCCCCCTTGGTATAGCCCATCGCGGCGAGGCCAAGCGTGGATTTCCCTGCACCGCTCTCGCCGATGAGGCCGAGGATCTCGCCCCTGTTCAGTACCAGGTCGACGCCCTTGATGATCGGTTTCCATTTCCGGTCCGACCGGCCTTCGATGCGGATATCGGTAATGTCCAGCAGCGCGTCCGCCATGCGTTATTCCTTGAGGCCCGAAGACATGTGCAGCACCCAATCGACGATCAGGTTCACGCCGATGGTCAACAGCGCGATGGCGCCGGCCGGCAGGAGCGGCGCAAGCCCGAACGTCGCGGTCTGCCATGTCGAGAAATTGGCAAAGCCGATGAGCTTGGCGCTTTCGCGGACCATCCCGCCCCAGTCGGCAGTCGGCGGTTGCAGGCCCAGCCCCAGGAAGGACAGCGCCGAGATGAACAGGAAGACGAAGCAGAACCGCAATCCGAACTCGGCGATGAGCGGAGCCGAGGCGTTCGGCAGCACCTCGCGCCGAATGAGCCAGCTAAGCCCTTCGCCACGCATCCGCGCCACTTCTATGTAGTCCATCGTCATGATCCCCTGCGCCACGGCGCGCGACAGGCGATAGACGCGCGTGCTGTCGAGCACGGCGATCACGAGCACCAGGGACAGTACGGAGGTGCCCGTGATCGTCAGGATCAGGAGGGCGAAGATGAGCGGGGGGATCGCCATCAGCACGTCGACCACCCGCGCCGTCAGCGCGTCGAACCATCCGCCGATGACCGCCGCCAGGAGGCCCATGCTGGTCCCCAGCAGAAAGGCCAGTGCGGTCGTGACCAGTGCGATCCCGACCGTGTTGCGAGCCCCATAGATCAACCGCGACAGGACATCGCGCCCTAGCGCGTCGGTTCCCAGGTAATGCGGTGCCTCCCATGGCTGATACTGCGCGCCGATGGACGCCGCCTCGGGAAAAGGGGCGAGCAATGGCGCCAATATGGCGAGGATGGCGTAGAAGGTGACGATGACGATTCCGATCCATGCCGAGACCGGGGCGTCGCGCAGCGCGTGGAGCGTCTGATGCATGGGCGCTACCTCGGATGCAGAAGGCGGGGATTCGCGATGATCGACAGGATGTCCGCGGCGAGGTTGAGCAGGATGTAGGTGGCCGCGAAGATCAGGCAGGCGGCCTGCACCACGGTCACATCCCGGTTCGAGACCGCATCGACGAGGATCTGACCGAGACCGGGATAGACAAAGACCACCTCGACCAGCACCACGCCGACGATCAGGTATGCCAGGTTCAGCGCGATGACATTGATGATCGGCGCGAGCGCATTTGGCAGCGCATGTACCGCGATCACACGCCACCGCTTCATTCCCTTGAGGTGGGCCATCTCGATATAAGGCATGGCCAGCAGGTTGAGGATGGCCGCACGGGTCATCCGCATCATGTAGGCCAGCACGATCAGCGTCAGGGTCATCGCCGGCAGGAAGGTGAGGTAAAGCCGTTCACCCAGCCCCATTCCCGGATCGACATTGGCGAGGCTCGGGAACCAGCCCAATCCGACGGCGAAGATGAGGATCAGGATATAGGCCACGAAGAACTCGGGGAACGAGATGGCAGCAAGGGTGGAACTGCTGAGCATCCGGTCGAAGACCGACCCGTTGTAAAGCGCCGCCAGCATCCCCGAGACGACTGCGATGGGCACGGCGATCGCGGCCGCATACCCCGCGAGGAAAAACGTGTTGGCCGCGCGCTGCCCGATCAATTCTGAAATGGGGCGCTGATTGGCGAGGCTGATGCCGAAATCGCCGGTCACTGCGCCGCCGAGCCATGACAGGTAGCGCGCGGGCAGGGAACGGTTCAGATCGTATTTCTCGCGAAACGCATTCAGGCTTTCTTCGGTGGCGGCCTGCCCGAGCAGCTCGGTGGCGATGTCGCCGGGCAGCATCTCGATCGCGCCGAAAATGATCAGCGTCACGACGAACAGCGTGATGCAGCCGACCAGCAAGCGTTTCAGGATGATCGACAGGATCGCTCTCATGGTGCCAGTTTTTGTCCGCTATATAGAGCTTATGTCTAGATCATATTCTGCGCCGGGGCGCGACGTATAGAGCGGCAAAAGTAGCATACCTGCATTACTGTTTAGCGTGTCTAAAGGGCCACCGCGGACTGCATGTCTTGGTACAAATATAAATCTAGACTACATAAGCTTTAGTGCGAGCATTTGAGAAAGGCTGCCCATGAAAGCCACCTATCGCGAGGTCAAGGCGGATATTCTGTGCCGGATCACCAAGGGCCAATGGGCACCCGGCAGCCTCATTCCGAACGAGGTCGAGCTTGCCGAAAGCTATGGTTGCGCGCGCGCCACGGTCAATCGCGCCATGCGCGAACTGGCCGATGACGGGCTGATCGAGCGGCGCCGGAAAGCCGGAACGCGTGTCCGCGCCAGCCCGGTGCGGCAGGCGCGTTTCGACATTCCGCTGGTGCGCAGCGAGATCGAGGACAAGGGCGCGGAGTATCGCTATAGCCTCGTCTCCCGCGCCATCGACGAGGCGCCGGGCTGGCTGCGGGCGCGGCTTCAACTGGGTGCAGATGCACAGGCGCTGCATCTGGTCTGCATGCATTACGCCAATGGCGACCCCTTTCAGCACGAGGATCGCTGGATCAATCTCGAAGTCCTGCCTCAGGCGCGCGATGCGGATTTCACCCAGACCGGCCCGAACGAATGGCTGGTCGCCACCATCCCGTTTTCGACCGCCGAAATCAGCTTTTCGGCGGCGCTGGCCGACAAGGAACTGGCCGATTGTCTTGCTTGCGAAGCCGGGGCACCGGTTTTCACCATCGAAAGGGCGACCTGGTTTGAAGGGGACGCGAACACCTTTGTCAGGCTGACATACCGACCCGGACACCGGATGACGACGCGCTACTGATCGAGGTAAGCCCGCGAAAGACCCAGGGCCTGAGTGCCCCATTCGTCGACGCGCTCAATGTCTCCCTCTCGGGCAAGGCATGACGGCGCGTGGCTGCGATTGTCTCGAAATTCGGCCATGCGTCCCGGCCCGGTGGGTTACAGGCCTCGGGAATCCACTTACTCGATATTCTGTGCCCAGGCGGGACCCCCGATCATCGGGTCGCGGTCGTGGGGTGCCAGATGTCGGGATGGTGTCGCCGGCCCCGTGACGGATCCGGCGACGGTCGGGCTCAGAGGATGCCCGGAAGGTCCAGACCGTTTTGACGGGCGCAGTCCAGCGCCTCTTCATAGCCCGCATCGGCATGGCGCATGACCCCGGTGGCGGGGTCGTTCCACAAGACGCGGGCGATACGGCGGTCCGCATCCTCGGTTCCGTCGCAGCAGATGACCATGCCCGAATGCTGGCTGAAGCCCATCCCGACCCCGCCACCATGATGCAGCGATACCCAGGTCGCGCCCGACGCGGTGTTGAGAAGGGCATTCAGCAGCGGCCAGTCCGAAACGGCATCCGAGCCGTCTTTCATCGCTTCGGTCTCGCGATTGGGCGAGGCGACCGACCCGCTGTCCAGGTGATCGCGCCCGATCACGATGGGGGCGCTCAGGTCACCATTTCGGACCATTTCGTTGAAGGCCAGGCCGAGCTTGTGCCGCACTCCGAGGCCGACCCAGCAGATCCGCGCCGGAAGCCCCTGAAAGCTGATGCGCTCGCGCGCCATGTCGAGCCAATTATGCAGATGCGTGTCCTCCGACAGGATCTCTTTCACCTTGGCGTCGGTCTTGTAGATATCTTCGGGATCGCCAGAGAGGGCCGCCCAACGGAACGGGCCGATGCCTCGACAGAACAGCGGGCGGATATAGGCGGGCACGAAGCCGGGGAAGGCAAAGGCGTTCTCCAGCCCCTCTTCCAGCGCAACCTGCCGGATGTTGTTGCCGTAATCCAGCGTCGGCACGCCCGCGTTCCAGAAATCGACCATCGCGGCGACATGCACCTTCATGCTGGCACGCGCAGCCTTTTCGACGGATTTGGGATCGCTTTCGCGCTTGTCGCGCCATTGGGCCATGGTCCAGCCCTGCGGCAGGTAGCCGTTGATCGGGTCATGCGCGCTGGTCTGGTCCGTGACCATGTCGGGGCGCACGCCGCGCCTGACAAGTTCGGGGAACACGTCGGCGGCATTACCGAGTAGCGCGACCGACTTTGCCTCGCCCGCCTCGGTCCAGCGCTCGATCATCTCGAGCGCCTCGTCCAGCGTGTCGGCGCGCTCGTCCACATAACGGGTGCGCAGGCGGAAATCGATGCTGTCGGGATTGCACTCGACGGCAAGGCAGCAGGCGCCCGCCATCACGGCGGCCAGCGGCTGCGCACCGCCCATGCCGCCAAGCCCGCCGGTCAGGATCCACTTGCCCTTGAGGTTGCCATCGTAGTGCTGCCGCCCGGCCTCCACGAAGGTTTCGTAGGTGCCCTGCACGATGCCCTGCGAGCCGATATAGATCCACGAACCAGCCGTCATCTGGCCATACATCGCCAGACCCTTCTTATCGAGCTCGTTGAAATGATCCCATGTCGCCCAATGCGGCACCAGATTGCTGTTGGCGATCAGCACGCGCGGTGCATCCTTGTGGGTCTGGAACACGCCGACCGGCTTGCCCGACTGCACAAGAAGGGTCTGATCCTCGTCGAGTGATTTGAGGCTGTCGACGATCCTGTCGAAATCGGCCCATGTGCGCGCCGCGCGGCCGATCCCGCCATAAACGACCAGCTCGTGAGGGTTCTCCGCCACGTCGGGATGCAGGTTGTTCATCAGCATCCGCATCGGCGCCTCGGTCAACCAGCTTTTCGCCGTTATGGCGGTGCCGGTCGCGGGATGGACGTCACGGGTGTTCTTGCGCGGATCGCTCATGCTTGGTCTCCGGTAGGTTTGGGCAGGGTAGGGGCCAGATCGGCCAGTTCGGTCAGGATCTCGGCAAGATGCGCGCGCAGTCGGTCCGCCTTGGCCGCGTCATAGCGCCAGGGTGCGGCTTCGGCGTCGAGATAGGTGGATTGCGCCAGTTCCATCTGGATCGCATGGAGCCCGCTTTGCGGTCGGCCGTAATGGCGGGTCGTCCAGCCGCCCTTGAAGCGGCCGTTGATGGTGCCGGTGTAGCCCTCGGCCCGATCGCACACCGCGCTTACGGTACGCTCGATCGCGGGATCGCACGTTTCGCCCATGTTGGTGCCGATACTGAAATCGGGCAAAACCCCATCGAAGAGAAAGGGGATCTCGGAGCGGATCGAATGGCAGTCATAGAGAATCGCCACGCCGTGACGGGCGCGTACCCGCTCGAGCTCGGCGGCCAGTGCGGCGTGATAGGGCGCGTGATAGGTTGCGCGGCGTTTCTCGATCTCGGCGTCATCGGGCGTGCGGTCCCAGATATCGTATCCGTCGAAATCGGTCAGCGGGACGAGGGCGGTCGTGTTCTGACCCGGATAGAGCGACGCGCCCGACGGATCGCGATTGGCGTCGATCACGTAACGGTGGAACGTCGCCCGCACGCTTGTCGCACCCGGCAAAAGGCCCTCGTAGAGCTTGTGGATATGCCAGTCGGTATCGTCGAGGCCGCGGCCCCGCGCGTTCAGATCGGCGCGGACGTCCTCCGGCACGCAAGTGCCCGTGTGCGGAAGGCCGAGCACCACGGGGCTGTCCCCGCGGGTGATCTCGACGGGGGTCATTCGCCCAGCCTGGGCATGGGGGTGGATGTCGCCTCGGTGATCTCGCCAGAGGCGATCATTTCGGCCGCGCGCTCGATCTCGGGGGCCATGTAGCGGTCGTCGCCAAGGACTCCGATTTCCTGCCGCAGATGCATCATGACGCGCTGCAATGCCGCACTCGTACTCAGTGGGGCACGAAAATCCACACCTTGCGCGGCGCATAGCAATTCGACCCCGAGAATACGGTTGAGGTTCTCGAGCATGGGGATCAACCGGCGGGCACCGTGCGCGGCCATGCTGACGTGGTCCTCCTGATTGGCGGAGGTGGGCGTGCTGTCGGTGACGCATGGGTTGGCGAGATGCTTGTTCTCGCTCATCAGCGCGGCGGTCGTGACCTCGGCGATCATGTAGCCGGAGTTGAGCCCCGGCCGCGGTGTGAGGAAGGCCGGCAAATCGTGGCTCAGCACGGGATCGACGATCAGCGCGATGCGGCGTTGCGCGATGGCACCGATCTCGGCCACGGCGAGCGCGATCATGTCGGCGGCAAAGCCCACCGGCTCGGCGTGGAAGTTCCCGCCCGAGACGATCATGTCGGCCTCGGTCAGAACCAGCGGGTTGTCCGTGGCGGCGTTCGCCTCGATTTCGAGCGTGCCTGCCGCCTGGCGCAGCACGTCCATCGCGGCGCCCGTCACCTGCGGCTGGCAGCGGATGCAATAAGGATCCTGCACGCGCGCGTCGCCCTCGACATGGCTTTCGCGGATCTCGGAGCCGTCCAGCAGCGCGCGCATCGTCTTGCCCGCCTCGATCTGACCGCGATGGCCCCGCAACGCGTGGATCTCGGGCTGAAGCGGCGCGGTGGACCCCATGATCGCATCCGTCGACAGGGCCGACGTCACCAGTGCCGCATGCGCCGCACGCCACGCGCCGAAAAGACCCGCCAGCGCAAAGGCGGTCGAGAATTGCGTACCGTTGATGAGGGCGAGCCCTTCCTTGGGGCCAAGCTCGACCGGGGCAAGGCCCGCGGCCTCGAGGGCCTTGTCGCCGGGCATCACCTCGCCGCCATATTCGGCCTCGGCATGGCCCATCATCACGGCGCTCATATGCGCCAGCGGTGCCAGATCCCCCGATGCGCCGACCGAGCCCTGCGCCGGGATCTGCGGCGTGACGCCCTTCTCCAGCATGGCCTCGATCAATTCCGTTACTTCGAGTCGCACCCCCGATGCACCGCGCCCGAGACTGAGCAGCTTGAGCGCCATCATCAGCCGGGCCACACGACGCGGAATTGCCGGGCCGACCCCGCAGCAATGCGACAGGATCAGGTTACGTTGCAGGGTCGCCGTGTCCTCGGCCGCAATCTTGACCGACGCCAGTTTGCCGAAGCCGGTATTCACGCCATAGACTGCGTCCGATCCCGCCACGGCCTTGGCAATGCGTTCGTTCGCCCGCTCGATATCGCGATGACACGCCGGATCGAGCCGCACCACGGCCTCGCCCCAATAGATCTGCGCCAGGTGGTCGAGGGTCACGGCGCCGGGCGTGAGGGTGAGAGTGATCACGAAGTTCCTCCGAAAATGCGGGTATGAAGCGGGTTGAAACCGATGCGATAACTCAGCTCGGCCGGGGTCCTCGCGTCCCACACGGCCAGATCGGCACGTTTGCCGGCGGCGAGAATGCCGCAATCACCCAGGCCGAGGGCGATGGCCGCATTGCGTGTCGCGCCGCTCAGCGCCTCTTCGGGCGTCATGCGGAACAGGGTGCAGGCCATGTTCATGGTCAAAAGGAGCGAGGTCAGCGGGGACGATCCCGGGTTGTTGTCGGATGCCAGCGCCATCGGGACGCCCGCTTCGCGCAGGCGCTCGATGGGCGGGGCTTGCGTCTCGCGGATCGTATAGAAGGCGCCCGGCAGGATGACGGCGACGGTGCCGGCCTCGGCCAGGGCGGCAACGCCCGCATCGTCCAGATATTCGACATGGTCCGCCGACATCGCGCCATGCCCGGCCGCCATGATTGCGCCGCCGAGGTTCGAAAGCTGCTCGGCGTGGATCTTGACCGGCAGGCCCAGATCTTCCGCAACGTCGAAAACGCGCGATACCTGCTCGGGTGAAAAGGCGATGCCCTCGCAGAAGGCATCGACCGCATCGACCAGCCCTTCGGCATGTGCCCGGCGCAAAGTGGGAATGCAGACCTCGTCAATATAGGCGTCGGCCCGGCCTTCGTATTCGTGGGGCACCGCATGAGCGCCGAGGAACGTGGTGCAGATCCGCATCGGTCGCACGCGCCCGATCTCGCGTGCGGCGCGCAGCATCCGCAGCTCGGTCTCGGTATCGAGACCGTAGCCTGACTTGATCTCGAGTGTGCAGACCCCTTCGGCCAGCAGGGCATCGACGCGCGGCAGGGCCAACGCCACCATCGTCTCGAGATCGGCCGCCCGCGTCGCCTCCACGGTCGAGACGATGCCGCCCCCGGCGCGCGCGATTTCCTCGTAGCTGGCGCCGTTGAGACGCATCTCGAACTCGCCCGCACGATCGCCGCCATGCACGATGTGGGTGTGGCAGTCGATCAGGCCGGGTGTCACGAGGCGGCCGCCCAAGCTGTGGCGAGCGGCATGCGCATATGTTCCCGGTAGATCCGCTTCGGGTCCGACCCAGCCGATCCGCCCATCCTCGACCACGATCGCAGCGTTCGCGATCAAGCCATAGGGCACTCCCCCCGTCGTCATCGTGCATGCGGTCAAATCGACGTAGAGGGTTCGGCTATTTGTCATGGATTGTCCGGAATGGCTCAAGATTCGCTTTGCCAGAGGCGTCTTACTCAGTTTATGTCTATACATAAGCTTACGAAAGGCAGTCAAATGATTTTCGCAAATCGGGCTCTTCTCGCGCATGGCTGGGCCTGCAATGTCAGGGTCTCGATCGAGGGGGGCAGGATCGCGCGTATCGAGAAAGGGGCCGCTGCCCGGCCCGGCGACGCGGTGGTCGATACGCTTCTTCCGGCGCTGGCCAACCTGCACAGTCACAGCTTTCAGCGGGCGATGGCGGGGATGACCGAATACCGTATGGCCGGTCGGGACAGCTTCTGGACCTGGCGCGAACTGATGTATCGCTTCACCGCGCATCTCGATCCCGATCAGATCGAGGCCATCGCCGCCTTCGTTTTCCTCGAGATGCAGGAGGCTGGTTATGCCAGCGTTGGGGAGTTTCATTATCTCCATCACCAGCCCGACGGCACGCCCTATGCAGATTTGGGCGAATTATCGGTGCGGATCGCCGCGGCGGCCGACCGGACGGGGATCGGCCTGACGCATCTGCCGGTGCTTTATACGTACGGAGGCGCGGGTGAGACGCCGCTGCAGGCAGGTCAGGCGCGGTTCGGCAATGACGTCGATCGCTTTGCCGACCTCGTCGCCCGCGCGCGTTCCGCGGTGGGTGCGCTGCCCGAGGATTGTCGCGTGGGCATCGCGCCGCATTCCCTGCGGGCCACGTCGCCGCGGGATCTGACGCGCGTGTTGGCCGCGCATGAGGGGGGGCCCGTTCATATCCATGTGGCCGAGCAGCCGAAAGAGGTCGCCGACATCTCCGAGTGGCTGGGCGCGCGCCCCGTCGACTGGCTTTTGCGCAACGCGCCGGTCGGTCCCGACTGGTGCCTCATCCATGCAACCCACATGACCGAGGCCGAGACGCAGGGTCTTGCCGCGTCGGGGGCGGTTGCGGGTCTCTGTCCGATAACCGAGGCCAATCTGGGCGACGGGCCCTTCAACGGGCCGCAATATCTGAAGGCCGGTGGCGCATTCGGCATCGGTTCCGACAGCAATGTGCTGATTTCACTCACCGAAGAGCTGCGCATCCTGGAGTATTCGCAGCGCTTGCGCGACGTGGCGCGTAACGTGATGGTCGTCGGTGAAGGTTCGGTGGGTGAACGCCTCTATCTCGGGGCCGCACGCGGAGGCGCAAAGGCGCTCGGCCGCAATGCCGGCCGCATCGAGACCGGCGCACTGGCCGACCTGGTCGCCATCGATTCGAACGACACGGCGCTCTGTACGCTGAGGCAGAACCAGCTTCTCGATGGGCTGGTCTTTGCCGCGACGGACCGCGTCGTGACCGACGTGTGGTCCGCCGGTCGCCATGCCGTGACGGGCGGGCGTCACGTCGCCCGCGATGCGGTGGTGCAGGCCTACAAGGACGCGATGGCCAGCGTGATGTCCGCACTCTGATCGCGGTAGTCGAGCGCGATCTCGAGGATCGCGTCGCCTGCGGCGAGCCGTGCGGTCAGACGCGTGGTCACAAAGAGCGTGTCGGCCGCCCCGCGGGTTCTGCCGCCGATCTCCGGTGTGCCGGAGATGACGTGAATTGCCAGCAGGCCCGTCCCGGCCGGGCGCAATTCGATGTCGGTCGGGCCGTGATGCGGCGTGACACGGCCCGCGCAGATCGACGCATCGAACATAAGGTTGAGATCCGTCAAAGGCCCGTCATGCAGCCGGGCCGTCACCGGCAATCCACCGTCGAAGGCGACCGGCAGACAGGGCGGGGCGGTCAGCGAGCCGCCCTTGTGCACCAGATCCATTCCGCTGTTCGAGACCACGGTAAGGATGCGCTGCAAACCCTCGAAATTCGAGAATGGCCCATCCTCGCGCACATCCGCCCGGCTGAGCGTCCAGACAACGCGATCCCCGGACATGCCGCGCGCGATCCTGCGCGTGATGCCGCCCCCGTTCTTCCACGGAACGTCCACAAGGTCGGCGCCATTCAGAACGTGCATGTCACGCCTCGTTTCGCTGTAGTCCGATCATCTGCCTGAACGGGTCCGGACAGGAAACACTTTTCAGCCGTCGCGCCCGGCGGGATCGGTTGGTCGCAATGTACGATGGCACGCTGATGCCGCGTTGCATGACCTGCGCCCTTTCGTTGCCGGCATAACGGTACTGTTCTCGGTCGCCACGGGGAGATGCGGCAAACCGACGACCGCCACCTTGCATTCAGACGGTGGAGCGTCGCACCGCGCGGGGGGCCGCCGGGGCGCGTGACAGTTGCACGGCGAGGATCCCGGCCATGATGATCGCCACCCCGACGATATCGAGAGGGCCGATTCGTTCGCCCAGCATCAGCGACGCGATCGCGACGCCGAGAAACGGATTGAGAAAGTGAAAGGTCGCGGCCCGTACCGGCCCGATCCGCCGCACCAGCATGAACCACACCAGCGTCGCCGCGAGGCCCGGCACGAGCGTCGTGTAGGCGAAGGCCAGTGCCAGCCGCGGCGTCGGGTCGAAGACGAGCGGTTCGGTCGCCGCCGCCACGGCGGCGAGGATGGCCGAGCCCACCAGCATCTGAAGCCCGACCACCATCAGCACGTTGCCCCCCGAGGCCGCGCCGCGCACCGAGAGCGTCGCCACCGCCAGCGCCACCACCCCCATCAGGCAAAGCGAGAGGCCGAACAGGTCGACTCCGCCCGAGATCCGCGTGCCCATGATGAGCGAGACGCCGGCAAACCCCGCGACGAGCCCCGCCACCGCCACACGGCCCAGCCGCTCGCCCATCGCGACCCAGCCGGCGAAAGCCACGAGGAGCGGCATGGAGGACGCGATGATCGAGGCAAGCCCCGCCGGCACGGTCTTCATCGCGACGAAGTTCAGCCCGAGATAGAGCGCGTTCTGGCACAGCCCGAAGAGGATCGTGAGCCGCCATTGCGCACGCGTCAGCTGCCAGCTCTGGCCGAGAGCGCGCGCGATGCCGATGGCCAGCAAGCCCGAGATGAGAAACCGCAGCGCCAGTGCCCAGAGCGGCGGGGCATCCGCGACGATCAGCTTGGCCGAGGTGAAGGCCGACGACCACATGACCGCAAAGCCCAGCCCCAGCAGGATCGCGCGGGCATCCATCAGCCGAGCGCGATCCCGGCATCCCTCATGTCGTGAAGGGCGGCGTCGCGCGAGCCGTCGAGGTCGATGGCCGCGCAGAGTTCCGGGACGACGGCGACCTCGAAGCCCAGCCGCGCCGCGTCCCGTGCCGACCACGCGACGCAGAAATCGAGCGCCAGCCCCACGAGGGTCAGCCGGCTGAGGCCCCGCGACCTCAGGTAGCCCTCGAGCCCGGTGGGCGTCTCGTGGTCGTTCTCGAAGAACGCCGAATAGCTGTCGAGTTCGCGGCGGAACCCCTTGCGCAGGATCATGTCGGCATCCTGCCTGAGCCCCGGCACGAAGGCGGCGCCGTCGCTGCCCTGGATGCAGTGATCGGGCCAAAGCACCTGCGGGCCATAGGGCATGGCGATCGTCTCGAGCGGTGCGCGGCCCTCATGCGACGAGGCGAAGGACGAATGGCCCGCCGGGTGCCAGTCCTGCGTCAGGATCACGGCCGGGAAATCGTCCATAAGCGCGTTGATCCCGCCGACCAGCGCATCGCCCCCCGCCACGCCGAGCGCGCCGCCGGGGCAGAAATCGTTCTGCATGTCGATGACGATGAGGGCGTGGGTCCGGTCGCGCATGTCGAAGCCTCGGGCGGTTATGCTGGACCTTGGGTTGCACCGGGCCGGGGCCTTGTCAACGCCGCCCCGCCGATGCGCATGGATGGCCGGCGTCCGGCCGGTGAGTATTTGGGGAAACAGAGAAGGCAGGGCGCGCGCCCGGTGCCGGTGCGGCGGCGGGGGGGCGCGGTCAGCCCTTGCGCTTGCGCGTGACCTTGCGCTTTTCCTTTTTGGCCGCGGCGGCGCGGCGCGCCTTGCTGCGCGCCTCGGCCCGTTTGGGGGCGGTGCCGGGGCGGCGGTGGCCGCGTCCGCGCGCGAGCGGCGCGCCCTCGACCTCGATCAGGTCGAGGATCATACCGCCCGAGATCGGCGCGGCCTCGACGAGGCGGGCGACGACGCGCTGGCCCAGCCCCAGCGTCAGCCCGCTATCGGCGCCGGTCAGGGTCTGACTGTCGGCATCGTGGTGAAAGAACTCGGCCCCGAGCGCGCGTACCGGGATCAGCCCGTCGGCGCCCGTCTCGTCGAGTTTCACGAACAGGCCGAACCGTTGCACCCCAGAGATGCGGCCGGGCAGGTCGGTGCCGATCCGGTCGGCGAGATAGGCGGCGAGATAGCGGTCGGTCGTGTCCCGCTCGGCCAGCATCGAACGGCGCTCGGTCGAGGAGATGTGCTCGCCGATCCCGCGCAGGTCCTCGGCATCGGTCCCCCCGAGCCCGTCCTTGCCCCAGCCATGGGCCGAAATGAGCGCGCGATGCACGACGAGGTCGGCATAGCGGCGGATCGGCGAGGTGAAATGCGCGTAGCTGCGCAGCGCCAGGCCGAAATGGCCGAAATTGTCGGGGCTGTAATAGGCCTGCGTCATGGCGCGCAGCGTCGAGATGTTGAGAAGCTCGGCGAACTCGGTCTCGGCGGCCTGGGCGAGCAGGCGGTTGAGCTGCCGCGTTTGCAGGACCTGCCCCTTGGCGAGACCCAGCCCCGAGGCCTCGGCGACCTCGCGCAGGGCCTCGAGCTTTTCGGGCGAGGGTTCTTCGTGGACGCGGTAGAGCAGCGGCTGGCGGCGCGCGGCCAGTTCCTCGGCCGCGGCGACATTGGCGAGGACCATGAACTCCTCGATCAGGCGGTGCGCGTCGAGCCGCTCGCGGAAGGCCACCGAGGTCACGCGCCCGTCCTCGTCCAGCTCGATCTTGCGTTCCGGCAGGTCGAGCTCGAGCGGCTGCCGCCGGGCTCGCGCCGCCCTGAGCGCGGCATAGGCCGCGTAGAGCGGGTCGATGACGGTCTGGACCAGCGGGGCCGCGCGATCCGAGGGCGTGCCGTCGCGGGCGGCCTGCGCCTCTTGATAGGTCAGCGAAGCGGCCGAGCGCATGATGCCCCGCACGAAGCGGTGGCCGGTCTTGTTGCCCTCGGCATCGAGCACCATGCGGACGGCCATGCAGGCGCGATCCTCGCCCTGGTGGAGCGAGCACAGCCCGTTGGACAGGGCCTCGGGCAGCATCGGCACGACGCGGTCGGGGAAATAGGACGAGTTCCCGCGCTTCAGCGCCTCGCGGTCGAGCGGCGTTCCGGGGCGGACGTAACGGGCGACATCGGCGATGGCGACCCACAGGACATGCCCGCCGGGATTGGCCGGATCGTCATCGGCCATCGCCAGCACCGCGTCATCGTGGTCGCGCGCATCCGCCGGGTCGATGGTGACGAGCGGCAGGTGGCGCAGATCCTCGCGCCCCTCGGCGGGGACGGGGCGCGCGGCCTCGGCCGCGTCGAGCACCTCTTGCGGAAAGACATGGGGGATGTCGTGCTGGTGGATCGCGATCAGCGAGACGGCGCGCGGTGCCGTCGGATCGCCAAGGCGCGCCACGATGCGGGCCTGCGGCAGGCCCATATCGCCCTTGCCGCCGGTCCGCTCGGCCTCGACGAGTTCGCCGTCGTGCGCGCCGTCGGTGTCGCGGGCGCGTACCAGCCAGTCGCGGTCGGCCTTCTTGTCGACGGGCACGACGCGCCCGCCATGCGGATCCTCGCGAAAGATGCCCAGCAGGCGCTGCACGGTTTGCGGCAGGCGACGGATGAGCCGCCCCGTATAGGCGTGGTCCGTCGCCTCGGCGGGGGCGAGCCGCAAGAGCGCACGGTCGCCGCGCCCCAGCGCGGCGTCGCCCCGGCCGAGCGTGACGAGGATGCGCGGCGCCGGGCTGTCGCCGTCCCAGACGGCGGGGCGGGCAAAGAGGTCGCCATCCGCATCGGGGCCGGTGATTTCGCAGACCGTGACGGGCGGCAGCGCCTCGGGGTCGCGATAGGTCTTGCGGCGTCGGGTCAGGTGCCCGTCATCCTCGAGATCCTTGAGGATGCGCTTCAGGTCGACGCGATCCGCGCCCTTGATTCCGAAGGCGCGCGCGATGTCGCGTTTCGAGCTTTGCGTGGGGTTTTGCGAGATCCAGTCGATGATCTCGTCGCGCGAGGGGATACGGGCCATGAACCCGACCTAGCGCGTCGCGCGGCAAAGCGACAGGGCGGGCATGTCACAGCGCACGGCGCATCAGCCGATGGGGAATCCCCGCGTCGTCGAAGATCGGCCCCTCGGCCTCGAAGCCGAGCTTGCGGTAGAAATCGAGCGTATGGAGCTGCGCACCCAGAACCGCCTCGTCGATGCGGGGGGTCTCGCGCAGGATGCCCAGCGCGGCCTCGACCAGTTTGCGCCCGAGCCCGGTGCCGCGATAGGGCGCGAGCACGCAGATCCGTCCGATCTTGCCCACGGGCGGGTCGAGCAGGATGCGCGCCGTCCCGATCGGCAGACCCTCCTGCTGTGCGAGGATATGGATGGCGCCCGCGTCGAGGTCGTCGATCTCGTCGGCCTCGGAAATCCCCTGTTCCTCGATGAACACCGCGCGGCGCACCGAATGGCAGGCGGCGAGGTCCGGGCTGCGGCCGATGATGAGGCTCATGCGAAATAACTCTCGATGATCCGGCCATAGATGGCCTTCAGCTGGTGAATATGGTCGACCGCCACCTGTTCGTCCACCTTGTGCATGGTGGCGCCGACCAGCCCGACCTCGACCACGGGGCAGTGCCGCGCCAGGAACCGCGCATCCGAGGTGCCGCCCGTGGTCGATAGGCTCGGCACGATGCCGGTCACGTTGCCCACCGCGCGCTGCACCATGTCGGTCAGCGGCCCCGGCGCGGTCACGAAGCTTTCGCCCGACACCTTGATATCGGTGTCGAAGCGGATGTCGGTCGCCCGGCTGACCGTTTCGGCCTGGGCGCGCAGCCAGTTCGACAGCGACACCCCGCTATGCGCGTCGTTGAATCGGATGTTCACCATGGCGGTGCACCGCGCCGGGATCACGTTATTGGCCGCGTTCCCGGTATCGAACCCCGTCACCTGAAGCGTCGTCTCGTCGAAATGGTCCGAATCGTCGTCGAGCGGAAAGGCCCGCAGCCGTGCCAGCAATTCGATCATGCCGTGGATCGGGTTGCGCGCCTGGTGCGGATAGGCCGAATGGCCCTGCTGGCCGATGGCCGTGATCCAGGCGGTCAGCGACCCGCGCCGCCCGATCTTGATCATCTGGCCCATGTGGTCGGGGCAGGTCGGTTCGCCCACGATGCAGGCGTCCATCCCTTCGCCGGTCTGGCGCATCCAGTCGAGAATGGCGGCGGTGCCGTCGATGCCGTCGCCTTCCTCGTCGCCGGTGATGGCGAGCACGACGGAGCCGTCGATGTCGCGCTCGGTCGCCTCGATCGCGGCGGCGACGAAGGCCGCGACGCCCGATTTCATGTCGCAGGCCCCCCGGCCATAGAGGAACCCGTCGCGGATCTCGGCGCCGAACGGGTCGCTGGTCCAGCTATCGGGATCGCCCGGCGGGACCACGTCGACATGGCCGTTGAACCCCAGCACCGGCCCCTTGCGACCCCAGCGCGCATGAAGGTTCGGGATGCCGTTGCGATCGACCCGCGTGCATAGGAACCCCGCATCCTCGAGCAGCGCGTGCAGCATGGCGATGGGGGCCTCGCTTTCGGGCGTGACCGAGGGCAGGCGGATCAGGTCCTGGGTGAGTTCGACGGGATCGACGGTCATGCGCGTTCCTCGCGGGCGGGGATGGGGCGGGGCGCGGGCGCGATACGCGCCTGCGCCCGGTCAGTCCTCGTCATGGGTGGGCGTCATCAGGGCGACGATCACCGCGTTCTGTTCGAGCGCGCGATCCATCAGCGCGCCCTCGTCCTCGTCGATCTCGTCGCCGTCGGCCTCGCGCTCGGCGCGGGTGCCGTGGCCCTCGACCTCGATGGGGTTGAGCCCGGCCTGCTTGAGCACGGCCACCGTTTCGCGCACGGCTTCGGCCTCGTCGATGCCCGAGGCGTAGCATAGCAGCATCGCGCCGGTCGATCCCTCGGGCAGGTCGTCGCCGGGCGCGCGCCCGACCTCGACGGCGAGGGTAAAGACCTGCTGGCGTTTCTTGTCGGGGCTTTTGTCCATCGGGTCGGAGTGCCTGCCGGATCGGCATCTGTCAATTCGCACCGCGCATGACGGCGCCGGGGGCCCGATCGGACCCCCGGCGCAAAATGCGGGGTGCAAGGATGCGCAGTCAGTTTCGCCCGGCGATCGCGCGCCAGACAAAGATCAACCCGCAGGCGCCGACGATTGCCACGACGAGATAGGCGAACCAGTTGTCGGCGGGGTAGAGGCCGAAGATCGTGCTAAGCAGGAAGTTCAGCACCGCGGCGCCGACGATCCCGAGGATGATGTTCATCAGGAGGCCGGTATCGGCCTTCATGATCCTTTCGGCGATCCAGCCGGCAAGCCCGCCGAGGATGATAGTGATTAGCCAGCCCATGTCAGTCCTTTCGGCTTTCGTTACAGGCTCGAGAACACGGAGGCGGCGCAGGCGGTTCCATCGGGCGGGCGCCGTGCGGGGTTCATCCGCCCGTCCCGCCACCGCCACCGCGCCCGAACACCTCGAGCAGCACCGCCGCGCCATAGACGCAGATCATGGCGACGCTTTCGACCCCGATCCGCGCGGGGCCGCGGCGCTGGCGCAGGATCAGCCCGGCCAGCAGGATCGCGGTCATCAGGATGCCGGTGGCCAGCCAGTAGAGATCCGACGCGCCGACCGCGTGATAGATCGACCCGTCGCGATAGGCGACATCCGAGGCCACGAGGAACAGCGTGTCGAAGGTGTTGCCGCCGATGATCCCGCCCACGGCAAGCTGAAGCGCGCCGCGGCGCACCGCGACCAGCGTCGTGACCAGCTCGGGCAACGAGGTGACGACCGCGGTGATGAGCGACCCGACAAGGCTCGACGCGAGGCCGAACCGGGTGATGAAGGTGCCGCCGATCTGGCTGATGACCCAGCCCCCCGCGCCCATGACCGCCACCAGCCCGACAAAGGTCATGGCGGGCCGGAACGCCGAACGGTCCGCCTCTTCGGGGTCTTCGGGTTCGTCCTCGCGGGTGTCGCCGGTCTGGACGGGCTTCCACATGGGGTCGTCCGCGACATAGCCCGCGGTGCGCGCGCAGTAGAGATAGGCGAGGAACAGCAGCACCGACATGGGATGGATGCCGAGATAGGCCATCTCGGGGCCGGCCATCGCGGCCAGGGGCAGGCTCATCAGCATGATGAGCATCACCGCCTGGAACAGGTTGGCCGGTTCGGCCGCCGCGTGTTCGAGATTGGCGTTCTTGTGCAGCATGTCGGCCAGCGCCAGGAACAGCGTCTGCGCGGCGATCCCGCCGACCGCGTTCGAAAAGGCGTAGGACGCATCGCCCGACATCGCCGCGTCGACCGAGACGACGACCCCGGCAAGCGAGGTCGCCGCCCCGAGGATCAGCCCGCCCGCCATCGCCTCGCCCATGCGGGTGCGGTCGGCGATGATGTCGGCAAGCTCGGTCGCCTTGATCGACGACAGCACCACCGCCGCACCGGCGATGGCGAAAAATGTCATCAGAAGCGTGACGGAAAGATCATCGAACATCCGGGTCAATCTTGCCCGGCAAATCCATCCGTCAAGCGCAGGGGTGCCTCAATCGCGCAAAAGCTCGTTGATGCCGACCTTGGAGCGGGTGCGTTCGTCCACCCGTTTCACGATCACCGCGCAATAGAGGTTGATCCCGTTCTTCGACGGCATCGACCCCGATACGACCACCGAATAGGGCGGGATCTCGCCATACATGACCTCGCCGGTCTCGCGATCCACGATCTTGGTGGATTTGCCGATATAGACGCCCATGCCCAGCACCGCGCCCTCGCGCACGATGCAGCCTTCGACCACCTCGGAGCGGGCGCCGATAAAGCAGTTGTCCTCGATGATGGTCGGATCGGCCTGCAACGGCTCGAGCACGCCGCCGATGCCGACACCGCCCGAGAGATGCACGTTCTTGCCGATCTGCGCGCAAGATCCGACCGTGGCCCAGGTATCGACCATGGTGCCGCTGTCGACATAGGCACCGAGATTGACGAAGGACGGCATCAGCACCACGCCCGGCGCGATATAGGCCGAGCGGCGGACGACCGCGTTCGGCACGGCGCGGAACCCGGCCTCGCGCCAGCGGTTCTCGCCCCAGCCGGCGAACTTGCTGTCGACCTTGTCGAACCAGCCGCCGCCCTGCGGGCCGCCCGGCTGCATTTCCATGTCGCGGACCCGAAAGCCCAGCAGGACCGCCTTTTTCGCCCATTGGTTCACCGACCAGGCGCCGTCCGCGCCTTTCTCGGCGACGCGCAGCGCCCCGGTATCGAGCGCCTCGAGCGTGGCCTCGATCGCCTCACGGGTCTCGCCGCCGGTCTGCGGGGTGATCGCGTCGCGATCTTCCCAGGCGGCCTCGATCGCGGTTTGAAGCTCGGGGTGGGCCATCGGGCGCTCCTTGTCTGGTGGCGGTTCCTGCTGGCCGCGAGGCTATAAGCCCGCTACCTGCACTGCGCAATGGCAGGAGGATGCAGATGAAAGACGACCGCAACACCCGGTTTCGCGACGCGCATACCGACCGGGCCACGGCCGAGCAGATACCCGACACGCCCCAGACCCGCGCCCCGGCCTACCGGCTGGCCTTTGCCGATGACGATTTCCTCTGCCGCGAAGAGCTTCGCCCGGTGCGGCTGCAACTCGAACTGCTCAAGCCCGAGATGGCGCTCGCCGAAGAGGGCATAACCTCGACCGTGGTGCTGTTCGGCGGTGCCCGCATCCCCGCGCCCGCGTCCCGTGACGAGGCGCGGACCGAGACGCTGTCCGACCTGTCGCGCTACTACGACGAGGCGCGGCGTTTCGCGCGGCTGATGACCGAGCGTTCGCTGGAAAGCGACGGGCGGCGCCATGTCATCGTGACGGGCGGCGGCCCCGGCGTGATGGAGGCGGGCAACCGCGGCGCGCATGAGGCGGGCGGACGCTCCATCGGGCTGAACATCGTGCTGCCGCACGAACAGGCCCCCAATGCCTATGTCACGCCGGGGCTGTGCTTCAACTTCCACTATTTCGCGATCCGCAAGATGCATTTCCTGATGCGGGCGCGCGCGCTTTGCGTCTTTCCCGGCGGGTTCGGGACACTGGACGAGCTGTTCGAGGCGCTGACCCTGATCCAGACCGGCCGGATGGAGCGGATCCCCGTGCTGCTTTTCGGCCGCGCCTTCTGGGAGAGGATCGTGAATTTCGAGGCGCTGGCCGAGGCAGGCACCATCTCGCCCGACGATCTCGAGCTGTTCGCCTTTGTCGAGACGGCCGAAGAGGCGCTCGAGACCATCGACACGTGGCCGCATCGCGGGAAGCGCACGAGCGTGCCGGGGCGCAACGCGGCCGACGGGGAATGACCCCCGCCGGCCGGCGCCGCGTCAGGCACCGGTTTCGGCGGCGATCTGGGCGCGGGACTTGCGCGCCCGCTCGGTGTCGGACTTGAGCTGTCCGCAGGCGGCCATGATGTCCTCGCCCCGCGGCGTGCGGATGGGCGAGGCATAGCCCGCCTTGTAGATGATGTCGGCAAAGGCGCGGATGCGGTTGTTCGACGACCTCTCGTAGGGGGCGCCGGGCCATTCGTTGAAGGGGATCAGGTTGATCTTGGCCGGGATGCCCGCGATCAGCTCGACCAGGCGGCGCGCGTCCTCGTCGCTGTCGTTCACGCCCTTGAGCATGACATATTCAAAGGTGATCCGCTCGGAGTTCGACAGCCGCGGATAGCTGCGCAGCGCGTCGAGCAGCGCCGCGATGTTCCAACGCTTGTTAATGGGCACCAGACGGTCGCGGACCTCGTCCGTGGTCGCGTGAAAACTGACCGCCAGCAGGCAGCCGATCTCTTCGGCGCAGCGCGCGATCTCGGGGACGACGCCGCTGGTCGATAGGGTGATCCGGCGGCGGCTGAGGCTGATGCCCTCGCCATCCATCACGATCTTCATCGCGTCGCGGACGTTCTCGAAATTGTAGAGCGGCTCGCCCATGCCCATGAGAACGACATTCGATAGAAGCCGCGTCTCGTCCTTGGGGTTGCGCCCCGGCTCGGGCCATTCGCCAAGGTCGTCGCGCGCGACCATCACCTGTCCCACGATCTCGCCGGGGGTCAGGTTGCGCACCAGCCGTTGCGTGCCGGTGTGGCAGAACGAACAGGTCAGCGTGCAGCCCACCTGGCTCGAGATGCAGAGCGTGCCGCGGTTTTCCTCGGGGATATAGACGGTTTCGACCTCGTGGCCGCCGGCGATGCGCAGCAGGTATTTGCGCGTCCCGTCCGACGAGACCTCGCGCCGCACCACCTCGGGCAGGGCGATCTCGAACCGGTCGGCCAGAAGAGCGCGGAACGGCTTGGCGAGGTTCGTCATCTCGTCGAAGGACCGCACGCCGCGCTGGTAGATCCAGGCCCAGACCTGTCCCGTGCGCATCCGCGCCTGTTTCTCGGGCGTGCCGGCCTCGATCAGCGCGGCCTGCAACTGGGCACGCGTGAGCCCGACGAGATTGCGGCGCGGGCCGTCCTCGACCTTGCGGGGGAACGTCACCACGTCCTGCGTGATCGGCGCTTGGGGCGCATCTGTCATGGCGCGGGCCTCGGTCCTGCGGAATTCAGGGCATATAGACAGGGCCGCGGATCAAATAAAGCCCGCAGCCCCGTGACGGGACGAATCGCAGGGCCGTGCGCGCGGTTATTCCGCGCAGCGGCCCTGTGCCTCTTCGAGGGCCGAGGTGAACCCGAACAGCGAGAACGTGTCCGCCGTCTGGGTGCCGCGGCTCGACCGCGCGGTGAGCGTGGCATCGGCCCCGCGCTTCAGCGCGGCGACGATCTGGTCGTCCTGCGCGGCCGAGGCGGGCCAGGCCCATTCGCCATCGGTGAACAGGTCGAACTTGGTTCCGCCCACGTCGAGCTCGACCGTCGAGCCGTCGGCAAAGGGATAGCCGCCGGTGAACGACACCTCGCCCTCCACGTCGGCGCCGGGTCGGAAAGTCACGAACATCAGGATGTCGCCGCGCCGCACCGACACGACCTGGCCGCCCCGCGTGTTCACGGTGCGGGTCGGGCTGGACACGCTCCAGCACTCCTTGGGGTCGTCCTCGACGAAAACGCTCCACGCCGTTTCGACCGCGACTCTATTGGTGCTTTCGTCCTGGGCGAACGCGGCAAGCGGCGCCCCTGCGAGGACCATGGCGATTGCCGCGCCCATTGCGACGGGTGCAAGACGTGCTGTCATCTGCTCTAAGGCCTCCATCTGCCATGCCTTTGCGTGCCGGATGCCTGGTCCGGATCGATCGCCGGTTCCATTTCCCGACGGGCGGTGCGACCTTAGCGGATGACGGCGCAAGGACGAAAGGCCCTGTGGCGAAAAATCGCCGCGCCGTGATAGCGTTTGAACAGCACCGAGGACCCCGCCCATGCCCGACGCCCAGGACATGATCCGCGCCACGCGCGGCGATCTCGTCGAATCCACGCATCGCGGCCATGCCGTCGTGATGGATGCGGGCGGCATCGCGATGGCCTGGGGCGACCCCGATGCCGTGATCTATCCCCGGTCGTCGTGCAAGATGCTCCAGGCCCTGCCGCTGATCGAGGCGGGGGTCGACCTTCCGTCCGAGCGGATGGCGCTGGCCTGCGCCTCGCATCAGGGCGCGGCCCTGCATGTCGAGGGCGTGCGGCACTGGCTTGCGGATATGGGGCTGGGCGAGGATGACCTCATGTGCGGGCCCGAGCCGTCGCGCGACACCGATCTGCGGCACGCGATGATCCGGGCGCACGAGGCGCCGGGGCAGGTCCATAACAACTGTTCGGGCAAACACGCCGGGTTTCTCGCGCTGACCCGCCATCTCGGCGCCGGGCCGGCCTATGTCGACCCCGATCACCCGGTGCAGAAAGCCGTCCGCGCCGCCTTCGAGGAGGTGACGGGCGAGGACAGTCCGGGTTTCGGGTTCGACGGCTGCTCGGCCCCCAATTTTGCCACCACGACCACGGGCCTTGCGCGGGCCATGCAGCGATTTGCTTCGGCGGGGCAGGGCGGTGGCGGCCGCGACGGCGCCATGGCCGCGCTGCGCGACGCGATGATCGCGCATCCGATGCTGGTGGCAGGCGAGGGCCGCGCCTGCACCGAGCTGATGGCAGCCTGCACGACCCCCGCGGCGATCAAGACCGGCGCCGAGGGCGTGTTCGTCGCGATCCTGCCCGAGCGCGGCATGGGCGTCGCGCTCAAGATCGCGGATGGCGCCACCCGCGCCTCCGAGGCGGCGATCGCGGCGATCCTGGTGCATCTGGGCGCGCTCGATCCCGAGCACCCGGCCGCGCGCCGCCGGCTCGGGGTGCCCATCGTCAACCGCGCCGGGCTCGAGGTCGGGCGGATCGAGGCGATGGCGGGCTTTCCGGCCTGATACGCGCGGGGCCGGTTCTCAGGTGGCGAACTCGGTGTCGGCATAGCCCTGAAGGTAAAGGAGCGCGGTCAGGTCCGAGAAATCGACCCTGAGCCCGGCCGCGGCCGCCACCACAGGCTTGGCGTGAAGCGCGACCCCGGCCCCGGCAAGGCCGATCATGCCCAGGTCGTTCGCCCCGTCGCCCACCGCCATGGCCGCCTCGGGGCCGACCCCGAGCTCGGCGCAAAGCGCCTCTAGCGCCTCGACCTTGGCCGCGCGCCCGAGGATCGGCTCGGCCACCTCGCCCGTCAGCCGCCCGTCCCGCGCGATCAGCCGGTTCGCCTGGTGACGGTCGAAGCCGAGCGCCTCGGCCACGCGGGCGGTAAAGCCCGTGAACCCGCCCGAAACCAGCGCGGCGGTCGCGCCATGCGCGCGCATCGTGCCCACCAGCGCGGCCCCGCCCGGTGTCAGGGTGATGCGCTCGGACCAGACGCGCTCGATGGCCTCGATCGGAAGCCCGGCCAGCAGCCTGACCCGTTCGCGCAGCGCGCCCTCGAAATCGAGCTCGCCGTTCATGGCGCGGGCGGTGATCTCGGCCACGCGCGGACCGACGCCGGCGAGGTCGGCCAGCTCGTCGATGCATTCCTGCCCGATCATGGTCGAATCCATGTCGGCGATCAGCACCCGCTTGCGCCGCCCCGCGGCCGGCTGAACGGCGCTGTCGACGCGCATCCCGCGCAGATCGGACTGCACGTCGGCGAGGTTTGCGGGCCGCGTGGCCAGCGCGAACTCGGCCGCGCGATCGGGCGAGAGCCACTGGATATCGCCCCCGCCCCAGGCATTGCGCAGGCTGTCGGCAAGCGCGGGGTCGAGCCCGTCGGGGGCGATCAGCGTGGCAACATACATCGGGCGGGCTCCGGCAGGGGCGTCGGCGGCGTGATCGCGCGGCGGGCCCGGTTTGGCAAGATCGCCATTGCCCGCCCCGCCGCCGCGCCTTATGTCCGGCGGCGGGACACCCTTCCCCAACGAAGGGCGCATATCTGCAAGGATACCAGCATGAGCACGACCAGACCGGCGACGCGGCCGGGCAATCCGCGTTTTTCATCCGGCCCCTGCGCCAAACCCCCCGGCTATTCGCTCGACCTCCTCTCGGACGCTCCGCTCGGCCGGTCGCACCGCGCCGCGCCCGGCAAGGAGCGGCTGCGGCGGGCCATCGACGAGACGGCCGAGCTGCTGAACCTGCCCGAGGGCTATCGCCTCGGGATCGTGCCCGCCTCGGATACCGGCGCCTACGAGATGGCGATGTGGTCTCTTCTGGGCGCGCGCCCTTCGGAAACGCTGGCCTGGGAGAGTTTCGGCAAGGGCTGGGTGACGGACGCCGTCAAGCAGCTCAAGCTGAGCGACAACACCGTGCGCGAGGCGGAATACGGCGAGATCGTCGATCTGGCCGCCGTCGATTGGGACAAGGACGTGTGTTTCACCTGGAACGGCACGACCAGCGGCGTGCGCGTGCCCTCGGGCGATGTCATCCCCGCCGACCGCAAGGGCCTGACGATCTGCGATGCGACCTCGGCCGCATTCGCGCAGGATCTGCCGTGGGACAAGCTCGATGTGGCGACGTTCTCGTGGCAGAAGGTCATGGGCGGCGAGGCGGCGCATGGCATGATCGTGCTGGGTCCGCGCGCCGTCGAGCGGCTGGAAAGCTACAGCCCGCCCTGGCCGCTTCCCAAGATCTTCCGCCTTACCAAGGGCGGCAAGCTGATCGAGGGGATCTTTCGCGGCGAGACGATCAACACGCCCTCGATGCTCTGTGTCGAGGACTGGTTGCAGGCGCTCGACTGGGGCCGCTCGGTGGGCGGGCTTGCCGGGCTGATGGCGCGCGCCGACCGTAATGCCGCGCTGGTGCAGGATTTCGTCGACGCGCGCGACTGGATCGCCAATCTCGCCTCCGATCCGGCGACGCGGTCGAATACCAGCGTCTGCCTCCAGTTCACCGACCCCGCCGTCGCGGGGGACGGGGGTTTTGCCAAGGCCGTGGCGCAACGGCTGGATGCCGAAGGCGTGGCGCACGATATCGGCGGCTATCGCGACGCACCGCCGGGCCTGCGCATCTGGTGCGGCGCCACCGTCGAGGCCACGGATATCGAGGCGCTCTTGCCCTGGATCGAATGGGCCTACGCGACCGAGCGTGCCGCCGCCGGCTGACCGGCGCGCCCCTGTCCCCGAGCTTTCCGCCCCCGGCCCCGCGCCGGGGGCCACATACCCCCTTTCACTGAAGGAGCGCCCCCCATGGCCCCCAAGGTTCTCGTCTCGGACAAGCTGTCCGAAACCGCCGTCCAGATCTTTCGCGACCGCGGGATCGAGGTCGATTTCGAGCCCGGTCTCGGCAAGGACAAGGAACGTCTGGCCGAAATCATTGACCGTTATGACGGCCTCGCCATCCGGTCCGCCACCAAGGTCACGGCCAAGCTGCTGGACCGCGCGACCCGGCTCAAGGTCATCGGCCGCGCCGGGATCGGCGTGGACAATGTCGATCTGCCCGCCGCCTCGTCCAAGGGCGTGATCGTGATGAACACGCCCTTCGGCAACTCGATCACCACCGCCGAACATGCCATCGCCATGATGTTCGCCGTGGCGCGCCAGATCCCCGAGGCGAGCGCATCGACCCATGCGGGCAAATGGGAAAAGTCGCGTTTCATGGGGGTCGAGCTGAGCGGCAAGACGCTGGGCGTGATCGGCGCGGGCAATATCGGCTCGATCGTCATCGCGCGGGCGCTGGGCCTGCGGATGAAGGTCATCGCCTACGATCCCTTCCTCTCCGAAGAGCGCGCGACCGAACTGGGCTGCCGCAAGGCCGATCTGGACGAGCTGTTGACCAGCGCCGATTTCATCTCGCTGCATGTGCCGCTGACCGACAGGACGCGCAACATCCTGTCGGCCGCCAATATCGCCAGGCTCAAGCCCGGCGTGCGGATCGTGAACTGTGCCCGCGGCGGGCTGGTGGACGAGGCCGCGCTTGCCGAGGCCCTGACCGAGGGCCGCGTGGCGGGCGCCGCCTTCGACGTCTTTGCCGAGGAACCCGCGACCGACAGCCCCCTGTTCAACCTGCCCAATGTCGTCGTGACGCCGCATCTGGGCGCGGCCACGACCGAGGCGCAAGAGAACGTCGCCCTGCAGGTGGCCGAGCAGATGTCGGACTACCTGTTGACGGGCGCGGTCAGCAATGCGCTCAACATGCCCTCCGTCACCGCCGAAGAGGCCGCGGTCATGGGGCCTTGGCTGCGGCTTTGCGAATACCTGGGCAGCTTCATCGGCCAGATGACCGAAGAGCCGGTGCAGGAGGTCAACATCCTCTTCGACGGCGCGGTGGCGGGCATGAACGTCTCGGCCCTGCGCAATTCGGTGGTGGCGGGCCTGATGCAGGCCGGCAGCCCCGAGGTGAACATGGTCTCGGCGCCCATCATGGCAAAGAACCGCGGCATCGAGGTGTCCCAGACGACGCAGGATCAGACTGGCGTGTTCGAATCCTACGTCAAGGTCACGATGAAGACGGCCAAGCGGACCCGCTCCATCGCGGGCACCGTGTTCTCGGACGGCAAGCCGCGCTTCATCCAGATCAAGGGCATCAACATCGACGCCGAGGTCGGGGCGCACATGCTCTATACCACGAACGAGGATCGCGCCGGCATCATCGGAACCCTGGGGCGGATCCTGGGCGAGAACGACGTGAACATCGCCAATTTCACGCTGGGCCGGTCCGAGCGCGGCAAGGACGCCATCGCGCTGCTCTATCTCGACGCGGACCCCGCGGCCGAGGTGCTGGACAAGCTGCGCGACAGCGGCGTGTTCAACGCGGTGCGCCCGCTGCGCTTCAACGTGACCTGACACGGCCACCGGGCGCCGCGGCGATTGCCGGGGCGCCCGACCGGCCCTAGATCGTCGCGGATGACGATAGCGCCGCGAATCGACTCCTTTCACGACAGCCCCGAAACCCGCGCGGCCCGCGCACTTGCATCCCACATGCGTGAAGGGCGATGGCCGGGCTGGCGGCTTCGAACGATCTGGACCGCCTCGCCGCCTCGTGGACGGCGTGATGTGATCGAGGCACGCGCCCCGGTCTCGCGGCGGCGTATCGCGATCAAGGTCTATGATCGCCGGGACATGGCGCGCCCGCAATTCGAGGGGATGAGCGAGGCATGGCTTTTGGGTGCACGTGTCGCGCGCCCATTGTTTTGCGACGATGCCGACGGGATCGTTGCCACGGCTTGGGCCGGCGATGAGTCGATGATCGAGGCGCTGTCGAAGAATGCCACGGCACGCGAAGTCCAGATCGTCGCTGCCGGCGAGTGGCTGGCCGATTGGCACCGGCGCGGTGCGGTGGGGCTGCGGGCCTTCGCGCCCGAACTGCTGACCGACCCGCTTGCTGATCTGCGCGCGGCCGGAACGCTTGGGCCGAACTGCGCCGCCGCACTTGCGGCGTTGGACCGGCGCGCGTCGGCGTTGACCGGAGCGCCTTGCGACGAGGTGCGCGTCTTTGGGGATTTTGCGGCCAAGAACCTCATACTGAACCCGCAAGGCCCTGTAGCGATCGACCGTCCGCGCCGGATGCGCGGTCCGGCGGCCCGCGATCACGCACGGTTCCTTCTGGATCTGGCGATAAATCTCGCGCGCAGCGAACTGAGCGTCGGGGCACGCGATGCCCGGCTTGCCTAGGATGCGCGCATCCTACTCAAAGCTTATGGCGGCTCCCCGGATCTGGCCGCACAGGTGTCGCTGCATTTCGACCGGCTTGCGCTGCATCGGTTCGCCGTGGCGCAGCATCGGGCGCGATCTCGAGCGCTCATGACCTATCTTGCCACTGCGGTGGACTGTATCGCCTCCGGGCGCCCGGCGCTCGACTGGGGCGACGTGGCTATGTAAGGATGAAGGACGGTTGAATGGCGGTTTATGCGATCGGCGATATCCACGGGTTCTCGGGCCAGCTCGACCGGGCGTTGCGTCTGGTCGAGGCGGATGGCGGCGCGGATGCGCCCGTCGTTTTCCTTGGCGACTATACCGACCGCGGCCCCGACAGCCGCGGCGTGCTCGACCGCTTGATCGAGGGGCGCGAGGCGGGGCGGCCCTGGCGGTTCGTGCAGGGTAATCACGACCGGATGTTCCTGAATTTCGTCACCACCGGCGAACAGCATGACGCCAATATCGAATCGCGGAAATCATGGCTCAACGCCGCGCTGGGCGGGCCGGCGACGCTCGGCTCCTACGGTCTGGGCGGAGAGCCCATGTTCCTGCTGTCGGCGAATGGCGGCTGGGAGACGCTCGCCTCCTATGAGGTCGATCCCGACCGCGTCATGTCGGGGCAGGAGCTGATCGGCGCCGCCGCCGAGGCGATTCCGGATGCGCATATCCGTTTCCTGTCCGACCTGGAGCTTTGGGTCGAGCATGACGACCTGCTCTTCGTCCATGCGGGCCTGCGCCCCGGCATACCGCTGGAACAGCAGGTCGAGGACGATCTGATCTGGATCCGGCAAGGCTGGCTGGACGATACCCGCGACCACGGGCGGCTCGTCGTGCACGGGCATACCGCGCTCGAGCATCCGGCGCATCACGGCAACCGCGTCAACATGGACGGCGGCGCCGGCTATGGCCGTCCGCTGGTGCCCGCGGTGTTCGAGAACGGCGAGGTGTTCACCCTGACCGAGCAGGGGCGCGCGCCGCTTCGGCCCGAGACCGGCTGACGCCGGCCCCGGCGCGCCATCATCGCGATTGCATGAAGTTGAACACGCTGAAAGCCAACAGGGCGATCAGGATGAGAAGAACGATGAAGTACATGCCGGATTCCTTTCGTTGCGCTTGTCGCTTTGGCTGACATAGCACATTCCGAGGGCCTTTCACCCTATCCTTCCATGGGATAAGGGGGCCTGATATCGAATTGAAGGACAGCAGGACTATGGGCTACCGGATTGCGGTCGTCGGCGCCACGGGCAACGTGGGCCGCGAGATGCTGAACATCCTGGCCGAGCGCCAGTTTCCCGTGGACGAGATCGCGGTGCTTGCCTCGCGCAAATCGCTGGGCACCGAGGTCAGCTTTGGCGATCGCACTCTCAAGACCAAGGACCTGGACACCTTCGATTTCACCGGCTGGGACATGGCGCTGTTCGCCGTCGGGTCGGCCGCGACCAAGGATTACGCGCCCAAGGCGGCGCGCGCGGGATGCGTGGTGATCGACAACTCGTCGCTCTATCGCTACGATTCCGAGGTGCCGTTGATCGTGCCCGAGGTCAATCCGCAGGCCATCCACGACTATGCCAAGAAGAACATCATCGCGAACCCGAACTGTTCGACCGCGCAGATGGTCGTGGCGCTCAAGCCGCTGCACGACCGCGCGCGCATCAAGCGGGTCGTGGTCAGCACCTATCAATCCGTATCGGGCGCCGGGAAAGAGGGGATCGACGAGCTCTGGGATCAGACCAAGTCGATCTACAACCCCACCGACGACAAGCCGGCGAAAAAGTTCACCAAGCAGATCGCCTTCAACGTGATCCCGCATATCGACGTGTTCATGGATTCGGGCGAGACCAAGGAAGAATGGAAGATGGTCGCCGAGACGAAAAAGATCGTCGACCCGGCGATCAAGGTCACGGCGACCTGCGTGCGCGTACCGGTCTTCGTCGGCCATTCCGAGGCGATCAACATCGAGTTCGAGGATTTCCTCGACGAGGACGAGGCCCGCGACATCCTGCGCGAGGCCCCCGGCGTCATGGTCGTCGACAAGCGCGAGGATGGCGGCTACGTCACCCCGATCGAATGCGTGGGCGATTTCGCCACTTTCGTCAGCCGCATCCGGCAGGATTCGACCATCGAGAACGGGCTGAACCTGTGGTGCGTGTCCGACAACCTCCGCAAGGGGGCGGCGCTGAACGCGGTGCAGATCGCCGAGCTTCTGGGGCGTGAGGTTCTGAAAAAGGGCTGAGGGGGTACGGGCTTCGCCGCGACCCCGCGGCGGGGCCCGCCCCGTCAGACCGGAACGAACCGGCCGCTGCGCGGGTCGAGCATGGTAAGCCCGCCCTCGGCGATATCGGTATGCAGCCCGTGCAGGCTGAGATCCTCGGACTCGACGGCGTTGGCCACGAAGGGAAAGGTCATCAGGTTGTCGAGTGAGATGCGCACCGACTCGAACTCGAGCTCGGCGCGGCGCATCTCTTCGTCGCCTTCGGGCAGGCGGGCGAAACCGGGCCTGAGCAGGTCCATCCACCGCCCCACGAAGCTTGTCGTTTTCTCGAGCGCGGGCGCCTGCCCCGTGCACATGTCGTAGCACCCCGACACCCCGCCGCACATCGAATGGCCCATGACGATGATATGGGCCACCTTGAGCGACGTGACCGCATATTCGACCGCCGCCGAGGTGCCGTGCTGTTCGCCGTCGGGCTGATAGGGCGGCACGAGATTCGCGATGTTGCGGTGAATGAAGAATTCACCCTGTTCCGCCCCGAAGATCGACGTGACGTGAACCCGGCTGTCGCAGCACGAGATCACCATCGCACGCGGCCGCTGCCCCTCCTGGGCGAGGCGCCGATACCAGGCGTGGTTCTCGTTGAAGGTCGTCGCCTTCCAGCCGTGATAGCGCTGAACCAGGTACTGCGGGAGGGGCTTGGCCGGTGTCATCGCTGGCTCCTGGTTAGCGGACGGTTGCACCTGTAGGTCGAATTGCGCGCATTTTCGAGTCCCGCATCGCGTGGATTTCCACCTTTCGTTCAGTGTGATGCGTCAGTCTGGCGCCGGGGTACGAAAGGAGGTGTGGAATGCCGGTCATAGACTTCAGGCCGCAAGAGGCGGCGGGCGCGGAAATCGTCGCAATGGTGCTGCGCGACAGGGGCGACGCCGTCAGGGCGGGCGCCGTTGACGAGCTGATCCTGAGGATCGGGGAGCTGGTCCGCGCCCGCGACGCACCCGCCCATCTGCTGGCCCCCGCGGCAGCGGCGGTGGGCGATCGGGCACAGGCGCTGGGGCTATATCGCGTGGCGCGGGTCGCGCGCACCATCGGCGTGCTGGCCCATGGCCGCGACCGGGCCGCGCTGGCGGCGAATGTCGCGCGGCTGATCCGGTTGGGCGACGAGATCCTGACCGAGCTCGACACCATGCTGGCGGGCCGTCCGCCCAATTCCGGTTGAAGGTGCGAACGGTTGGCGTAATCCGGTCCCGCCCGGAACCGAAAGGATTGCGCCCATGGACCAGAGCCCCCTGACCTTTGCCACCGCCGACGAGGCGGCCGGACCGGTCCGCCCGCTGACCGTGCTGACCGCCGCGGCGTTCGAGGACTGGGCCGGGACCGCACCCGCGCGCCATGCCGCCTGGGCCGCGGCCAACGGGTTCACGGGCCAGGCGGGGCGCCTGCTGGTGCTGCCGGATGCGGATGGCGGCGTCGAGGCGGCCGTGTTCGGCCTCGGCGGTGCCGAGGACCGGGCGCGCAAGCGGTTCATGCTTGCCGGTGCGCGCGCGGGTCTGCCCGTTGGGGTCTGGCGGCTTGAGGGTGCCCTTGCGGGCGAGGATCTGGACGAGGCCGCGCTGGGCTTTCTCCTTGCGGGCTATCGGTTCGACCGCTATGCCGCTGGCGCGAAACCGGCCGCGATGGCCCGGTTGGTCGCGCCCGAGGGGGTCGATGCCGCCACGCTCGAGGCGGTGGCCGCGGGCGAGGCGCTGACGCGCAGACTGATCGACACGCCCGCCAACGACATGGGCCCGGCCGAGCTCGAACATGCCGCGCGCGATCTGGCCGACGCCTTTGGCGCGCGGGTCGAGGTGACGCATGCCGACGATCTGCAGGCCGCCAACCTGCCGCTGATCCACGCGGTCGGCCGCGCCGCCACGGCGGCGCGCGCGCCGCGCCTGATCGACCTGCAATGGGGCGAGGCAGGGCCTTCGGTCACGCTGGTCGGCAAGGGGGTGTGTTTCGACACCGGCGGGCTGAACCTCAAGCCGGGGTCGTCGATGGGCTTGATGAAAAAGGACATGGGCGGTGCGGCGGCGGTGCTTGGGCTGGCCCGGATGCTGATGGCCACCGGCGCGAAACTGCGGCTGCGCGTCCTGATCCCGGCGGTCGAAAACGCGGTCTCGGGCGCGGCGTTCCGACCGGGCGACATCCTCAGGGCGCGCAACGGCAAGACGATCGAGATCAACAACACTGACGCCGAGGGACGGCTGGTGCTGGCCGATGCGCTGGCGCTGGGGGCCGAGGGCACGCCCGATCTGATGGTGTCCATGGCGACGCTGACGGGGGCCGCGCGCGTCGCGGTGGGGCCCGATCTCGCGCCCTTCTACTGCGACGACGACGCCAGGGCCGAGGCCATCGCCGCGGCCGGGCGCGCGGTGCGCGATCCGGTCTGGCGGATGCCCTTTCACGCGCCCTACAAGCCCTTGATCGAACCGGGGATCGCCGATCTCGACAACGCGCCCAAGGGCGGTTTCGCGGGCTCGATCACCGCGGCGCTGTTCCTGCGCCGCTTTGCCGCCGGGGCCGGGGCCTATGTGCATTTCGACATCTACGGCTGGCAGCCGTCGGATGCGCCGGCCCGTCCCAAGGGCGGGGCGGGGCAGGGCGCGCGCGCGCTTTTCGCCGCCTTGCCGCATCTCGCCGGCACCCCGTCATGACCGACCGCCGCCTGACCCCGGCCAACGGGCGCGTCGCGGCCAGCCGCCTGCGCGGGCTGGTCGAGGCCGAGACGTTCCGCGACGGCTCCGGCGCCTCGATCATGCGCCCGGTGGCCGATCTGTGGTCGTCGCCGGATCGCGCCACCCGCGACCGCCAGCTTTTGCGCGGCGAGGGGGTCGTCGTGTATGAAAGACGCGCCGGGATGGCCTTTGTCGAGGCGGAAAAGGACGGCTATGTCGGCTATGTGGACGAGGCGGCGCTGGGCGATCCGGTCCGGCCGACCCATGCCGTCGCCGCTCCGGCGACGCATCTTTACCCCGCGCCGGATTTCAAGCGGCCCGCCGTCGCGCGGCTGAGCTTTGGCGCGCGGTTGCGCGTGGTCGCGACCCCCGATGCGCGCTTTGCCGAAGCGGAGGACGGGCTGTTCGTGCCCCGCGCCCATCTGCGCCCCGTCGACCGCCCCCTTTGCGATCCGGCCGGGGTGGCGCGCCTGTTTCTGGGTGTCCCGTATCTCTGGGGCGGCAATTCGAGCGACGGGATCGATTGCTCGGGGCTGGTTCAGGCCGCGCTTGTGGCCTGCGGCATCGCCTGTCCCGGCGACAGCGACCTGCAAGAGACCGCGGTCGGAAGCCGGGTGGTACTGGATGCGCCGGTTTTGCGGGGGGACCTGTTCTTTTGGGCGGGCCATGTCGCGATGGCGCTGGACGCCACGGACCTGATCCACGCCAACGCACACCACATGGCCGTGACGGTCGAGCCTGTGCCTTCCACCATCGCCCGGATCGCGGACCAGGGCGGCGGCGAGGTGACGACGCGGCGGCGGGTCAGTCCACCGCGCGGATGAGCTTGCGGTCGAGCACGCGCAGCACGGTCGGCAGGTCGTGCCCACGCTTGAGGATCTGCCCATCCATGCCGATCACCGCGTATTGTCCCTGCCGCATGCGCAGGCGGGGCCGTTTCTCGATGCGATAGATCGGGTATTCGGCCGTCCGCCGAAAGACGGAAAAGACGGCGACGTCGCGAAGAAAGGACATGCCGTAGTCGCGCCACTCCCCGGCGGCGACCATCCGCCCGTAGAGCCCGAGGATCGTGCCAAGCTCGCGGCGGTCGAACGCGATGCGCTCGTTCGGGTCGGGGCGGCCGGGAAAGGCCGCGGGCGTCACGATGGTCATGCGCCCAAGGTGGGTGAGCTTTCGCGCTTTGGCAAGTGGCGGCGGGTTTTCGAGCATGTGCCCGCAGATCGCCATGCCGCTGCCGTGAAATCGCCATGACACGGGGGCATGTTCGCAGCATCGAGGCAACGCCCGGCGGTGCGGTATTCAGAGCCCCCACTCGCCGCCATCGCCGGGCAGCCGAGGTATCGTGTGAACGAGTTCACGGCGTTGCCGGGGCCCTTCGGGGTCCCGGTTCGCGTGGGCGGCCGCTCGTTCGTCCAGCGCACGACCCCCTGTCCAGCGTCGCGCGTCCCGGCCCGCCGGCATCCGGTCGCGGCGGTCCTTCGGTCCCGCAGGCTCAGGCAAAGGCCCCCTGGCAGAACCAGCCCGCCGACAGGCCTGCGCCATGGGCGAAATAGATCCACAGCCTTTCGCCACTGTCGCAGGTCACGCACCAGTAATCGCGCACACCGCTGCGCCAGTTCGGATCGTCGAGCCACCATTCCGGCGCGATCCGCTCGGGGCCGCGCAGCCCGACCGCCGCCAGCGTCCGGCGCCGCCAGCGGAAATGCGCGGGCGGGGTGGGTACGGCCGGGGCCTGCACCGGCTCGGACGGCCAGAGCACCGGGGGGCGGGGCGCGGTCTGCGCCGGCCAGTCCGTCGCGGGCGCCGACCAGGCTGCGGCCAGAACCTGCGCACCCTTTTCGGGGATATGGCTGTCGGCGGGATGATGGCGCGTGATCGCCTCGAGCCCGATCCGCGCGCCCAGACGCCCGATCAGATCGTCGAGCGGCTCGGCCTGCGTCAGCCGCGCGCGCGCATCGTCGGCCGCTTCGGCATGGCCGCGATGCTGGCGGGGCGATACCGGCTCGGTCACGGTGGCGATCAGGCGGATCATGTCGATGCCGAACCCGGCCTCGATCTCGGCGACCTTCATGCGCAACAGCGGGCGGATGCGGTCGGGATCCTGCGCGGGGCGGGCCAGCCCCACCTCGGCCCAGCCCATCGTGTGATCGGCGCGGTGGCATTCCAGCCGCACCCGCCGCGCGCCCCGCCCCTTGGCGGCAAGCTTGTCGCAAAGCGATGGCAGCATCCGCTCGATCGCGGCCTCGACATCGTCGCTCAGCCCGATCGGGTCGGGCAGGGTCAGGCGCACCGCGAAACGCGTCTCGGGCAGGGCGGGCGAGACCGGCTCGGGGGCGGCGCCCGTCGCCTGGTCCAGCCGCTGCACAAGGATCAACCCGAACCGCCGCGACAGCGCCGCGCGGGGCTGGGCGGCCAAATCCCCGATCCGGCGCAGGCCCAGTCGCGACAGCTCGGCCACGAGACCGGCGGGCAGGCGCAGCGCGGCCAGCGGCAGCCCCGCGATGGCGTCGCCGGTCCGGCCGGGCGGCGCGACTCGGGCGGCCCGGCCCGGCCCGCCCTGCGGCCCGGCCGGCGCGGGTCCGCCGCGTTCCCAGTTGCGCCGGCGCACGGCACGCGACCGGGTCGCGGGGGCTTCCTGGTCGATGGCATCGCCCGAGCGCGCGGGCGCCGCGTCCGCCCCCGCGAACCGCGCCAGCCCCCAGGCCGCGCCGACGGTGTCCGCGATGCCCATGCGCACCGTCAGGCCGAGCCCCGCGCATTCCTCGGTTACGCGGTCGAGCAGCGCGGCCTCGCCCCCGAAAAGGTGGGCGCTGCCGGTCAGGTCGACGATCAGCGCGGCGGGCGGCTCTTCGGAGACCCAGGGCGAGAACTGCCCCGCCCAGCGTCGCAGCGCCGACAGGAACGCGGCCTCGGCCTGGGGGTTCTGCCATCTGGTCGCGAGGGTCGGGCACATCGCCAGCGCGTCGCGCAGGCCCTGGCCGGTGGCAAGGCCCGCGGCCTCGGCGCTGGCCGAGAGGCTGGTCAGCACCTGGGCCCCGCCCCTGTCGCCCACCACGGCAAAGGGCGCGCCCTCGGGGTCGCCCAAGCGGCGCAGAAGCCTTTCGGCCCCGAGCCGTGGAAACCACAGCGACAGGATGCGTCGGTTCGGCATGGGGGTCCCGTGGCAGCAGGATGTTCCTGATCCGTTCCTAAGCCGAGTCGGGTTTCGGAGTCGAGTCCGTCCCGCCGGGGATCAGCGTGCCAGCACGACCGAAAAGGGGCCGGCGCTGACCGACATCCCGCTCAGCCCCGAAACCGCCCCGCCGGACAGGCCATAGCGCGCCTCGAGCCGCAGGTTGGTCAGGCGAAAGGGCGATACATGGCCCGGCCCCGCGATCACGCGGTAATCCAGCCGGCAGACCAGAGACGCGCCCTCGATCCGGCGCTCGACCGGCGACACCTCGATGGCGCGGCGGCCGTCATACATGCGGAACGTCGGCGGGCAATCGCGCGCCTCGACCAGGCGCCGTAGCCCGGTGATCGGGTCGAGCACCCCCTCGGGCACCGCCGCGGGGTCCGATAGCGGCGTGCGCTCGGATGCGGGCACGACCTCGGTCGCGGCCACGTCGGTGCCGTCGAACAGCACCGTGATCCGCCGCCCGTCGCTGTTCACCGCCTCATAGCGTCGCCCCTCGGCGCCATCGGCGAACGCCGCGCGGAACGTGCCGTCGGCCGCCCCCAGCGGCGTGTTGTCCAGAATGCTGATCAGCGACGCGGGCTCGAGCTCGAGCCGGCCGATGACGCGGCCGCCGAGCTGCACGGAAAAGCTCTCGGCCAGGGCCGCGGCGGGCCAGAGCAGCGCAAGCAGGGCGAGGATCGAACGGGCGGGCATCGGGCAGGCTCCCCAAGGGTCGCGGCGTGGCCGGTCTAGCGCCACGCGGGCCGGGCGAACAGGAAAATCAGCCGCACCACGCCCGCACCAGCCGCCCCTCGTCATCCGAGACGAGGTTCAGCCGCCCCTCGAGATAATCCATCGTGACCGCGTCGTTCGGCCCGATGCGGCGCACCATGCGGTCCTGCGGAACCTCCAGCGTGGCGACCGGGCGCCCGATATCGTCCGAATAGGCCGCGGCCCCGCAGGTGTCGCCGGTCCCGACCACGGGGCCGTCGACCGCCGGACCGGCGGTCTGGCAGGCGGCAAGCGCCATGGTGGCGGGCAGGATGGGCATGAAACGCATGGCGGGTCTCCTTGTCGGGTCGCTTGGCCGAGAACGCCCCGGCGCGGGGGATGGTTGCAAAGCCTCGGGCTTTGCGGTCAGGGTCGCCGACGAAGGGACCACCTGCGGATCGAAAGGAACGAGGCATGAAGACACGCGCTGCAGTCGCGCTCGAGGCGGGCAAGCCACTCGAAGTCATGGACGTGAATCTCGAGGGGCCCAAGGCGGGCGAAGTGCTGGTCGAGCTCAAGGCCACAGGCATCTGTCATACCGACGAGTTCACCCGCTCGGGCGCCGATCCCGAGGGCGCGTTTCCGGCGATCCTCGGCCACGAGGGCGCGGGCGTCGTGGTCGAGGTGGGCGCGGGCGTGACCAGCGTCAGGGCGGGCGATCACGTCATCCCGCTCTACACGCCCGAATGCCGCGAATGCGAATATTGCCTGAACCCCAAGACCAATCTCTGCCAGGCCATCCGCGAAACGCAGGGCAAGGGCGTGATGCCCGACGGCACCTCGCGCTTCAGCATGGAAGACGGCACGCCGATCCTGCATTACATGGGCTGCTCGACCTTCTCGAACTACACGGTCCTGCCCGAGATCGCGCTGGCCAAGGTCAATCCCGACGCGCCCTTCGACAAGATCTGCTATATTGGCTGCGGCGTCACCACCGGGATCGGCGCGGTCATCAACACCGCCAAGGTCGAGCCCGGCTCGAACTGCGTGGTCTTCGGGCTGGGCGGGATCGGGCTGAACGTCATCCAGGGGCTGCGGCTCGTGGGGGCGAACATGATCGTGGGCGTCGACATCAACCCCGACAAGAAAGCCATTGCCGAGCGTTTCGGCATGACCCATTTCGTCAACCCCGCCGAGGTCGAGGGCGATCTGGTTCCCTATCTCGTCAACCTCACTCGGGGCGGGGCCGATTATTCCTTCGAATGCATCGGCAAGACCACCCTGATGCGGCAGGCGCTCGAATGCGCCCACAAGGGCTGGGGCGAGAGCATCATCATCGGCGTCGCCGGCGCGGGCGAGGAAATCTCGACCCGACCGTTCCAGCTCGTCACCGGGCGGGTCTGGCGCGGGTCGGCCTTCGGCGGCGCGCGCGGCCGCACCGACGTGCCCAGGATCGTGGACTGGTACATGGACGGCAAGATCGAGATCGACCCGATGATCACCCACACCATGCCGCTCGACGACATCAATCGCGGGTTCGACCTGATGCATTCGGGCGAATCCATCCGCAGCGTGGTGCTCTACTAGATCACCTCTTGCCAAATACCCCGCGGGGGTCCGGGGGCGCGAAGCCCCCGGCCTTCGGCAAACGCGAAAGCCCCTCCATGCCCCAGCGCGACCGTCCGCTCTATGCCGTCCTGATCGACGCCGACAACATCCCGGCCAAGTTCGCCGCGCCGATCCTGAAAGAGATCACCAGCTTTGGCGAGCCGGCCTTGCGCCGCGTCTACGGAGACTGGTCCTCGGGGCGGTTGTCGAACTGGTCCAAGGTCGTGCGCGATCTCGGGCTCGTCGCGCATCAGGAAACCGCCAATACCGTGGGCAAGAACGCCAGCGATATCGGGCTGGTGATCGACGCGATGGACATCCTGCATACCGGCCGCTTCGACGGTTTCGTCCTGGTCAGCTCCGACAGCGATTTCACCGCGCTGGCCAATCGCGTGCGCGAGAACGGGCTCGACGTGATCGGCATCGGCGAGGGCAAGGCCCCCGAGGCGCTGCGCAATGTCTGCAACCGCTTCATCCTGATCGAGAACATCGTCGACGAGCCGGTGCAGCCCAAATCCAGCGACCCGGCCCGCGCGCCGTCGGGCAAGACCGCGCCCATCGAGGCGGTGCCGCTGATCCTGCAGGCCATGGACCGGATCGAGCAGGATGACGACTGGTATGCGCTGGGTCAGATCGGACAGTACATCACCGCCGAGCATCCCGATTTCGACACCCGGACCTATGGCAAACGCAAGCTCAGCGACCTCGTGGCCGAGCTAAAGCGCTTCGAGACCAAGAAGATCGGCAACCAGCTTCACCTGCGCCGCATGGACTGACGGGCGCCGCCCGTCACGTCGCGGGTGCGTAGCGCGCGAGAAAGGTCTCGACCGCGCCGTCGATGACGCGGGTCCGCTCGGCCTCGGTGAACTCGGATTGCAGCCCGAAGATCATGCGCGGCACCAGTTCGGCCTTGCACAGCTCGGCGAATTGATGGGCGGCCAGCGAGATGTCGTCGATGACCAGCTCGCCGCGCCGGCAGGCCGCTTCGAGATAGGTGCCGAGGCTGCGCTCGATCAGGCCGGGGCCGCATTCCCAGAACCGCCGCCCCAGCTCGGGAAAGCGATGGGATTCCGCTACGCAGAGCCGAAAGACCTGCTGGCCCAGTTTCGAGGTCAGCAGCCTCAGGATCTGTTCGCCGGCCAGCCGCAGCGTCACCGCCGGAGGGGACTCGAGCCCGGCGGGGTCGATCCCCTCGGCCGCCTGGCGGCGGCATTCGCACTGGCCGACCTCGAGAAACAGCAATCTCTTGTCGGGAAAATAGCTGTAGAGCGTGGCCTTGGACACGCCCGCGCATTTCGCGATCTCGTCGACGCTTGCGCCTTCGAACCCGTCGCGCAGGAACACGTCGCAGGCGCCCGCAAGGACCTGGTCGTATTTCCGCCCGCGCCTGATCTGCGATCCGCCATCGGCCATGTCGGTCTCTCCCGCTGCGATTGAACCAACCTGTTCACTCTAGATTGGGGTCGCGTGCGGCCGGCACAAGGCCGGACGGGGGCGGGGCCGCCGCGACGGTTGCCGCCCTGCGGCATGCGGGGTAGCCATGGGCGGAACCGATGGATCGAAAAGGGGCGCGGCGATGGAGACGATTTCGGAACAGGCCTGTTTCGGGGGCGTGCAGGGCGTCTATCGCCACGGCTCCCAGACCTGCGACTGCGACATGACGTTCGGGCTGTTCCTGCCCGACGAGGCGCGCGACGGCCCGGTCCCCGTGCTGTGGTTCCTGTCGGGGCTGACCTGCACCCACGAGAACGCGATGACCAAGGCGGGGGCGCAGGCCCATGCCGCGGCCGAAGGCATCGCGCTGGTCTTTCCCGATACCTCGCCCCGCGGGGCCGAGGTGGCGGATGCCGACGATTTTGCCATGGGGCAGGGCGCATCCTTTTACGTCAACGCGACCCAGGCGCCCTGGTCGAAACAGTATCGCATGTGGGATTACCTCGCGCAGGAGCTGCCCGACCTCCTGGCCGCCGAGGTGCCGCTCGACATGGGGCGGCAGGCGATCACCGGCCATTCGATGGGCGGCCACGGGGCCTTGACGCTCGGCATGGGGCTCAAGGGGCGGTTCCGGTCGATCTCGGCTTTCGCGCCGATGTCCAACACCACCCAGAGCGATTGGGGCGTGCCGCAGCTTTCGCAATACCTGGGCGAGGATCGCACGGCCTGGGAGGCGCATGACGCCAGCCTGCTGATGGCGCGCGACGGGTTCGACGGGCCGGTTCTGATCGACCAGGGCACGGCCGACCAGTTCCTCGACAAGCTTCGCCCCGAGGCGCTGGCCCGCGCCATCGCCGAGCGCCGGCAGGAGGCCACGTTCCGCATGCAGCCGGGCTATGACCATTCCTATTTCTTCGTCTCCTCCTTCATGGAGGATCACGTCGAGTTCCATGCACAGGCGCTTTGGGCGTGATCTATGTCGACGCCGACGCCTGCCCGGTAAAGGCCGAGATCGAGGCCATCGCGACGCGCTGGAAAACCCCGGTCGCGATGGTTTGCAACGGCGGTTTGCGCCCCTCGGCCAACCCGCTGATCGAGGTCGTCTTTGTCCCCGAGGGACCGGATGCCGCCGACATGTGGATCGCCGAACGGGCCGGGCCCGGCGACGTGGTCGTGACCTCGGATGTGCCGCTGGCCGCGCGCACGGTCGAGGGCGGGGCCGAGACGCTCAAGCCCGATGGCGAGCGGTTCACCCCCGCCAATGTGGGACAGGCACTGGCCACGCGCGACCTGATGACCGACCTGCGCGCTGCCGATCCGTTCCGGCAGGGGGGCGGGCGCGCCTTTGGCAAGGCCGATCGCGCGCGGTTCCGCGATGCGCTCGACGCGGCGCTGCGCCGTGCCGAGAGGGCGGCATGAGCGCCGCCCCCGCCACCGCGCCCGCGGCCGTCGTCTTTGATATCGGCCGCGTTCTGATCGAATGGCGCCCCGAAGCCGTCTATGACGCCGCCATCGGCCGCGAGCGTCGTGAACGGTTTTTTGCCGAGGTGCCCATCGAGGCGATGAACCTCGAGGTCGATCGCGGCGCCGACCTTTCGGCCAGCGTCGAGGCATTGGCCGCCGAATATCCCGACTGGGCGGGGCCGATCCGCATGTGGTGCGACCGCTGGGCCGAGATGGTGACGCCCGACATTCCCGCCAGCGCGCATCTGCTGCGCGCGCTCAGGGCGCGCGGCGTTCCGGTATTCGCGCTGACCAATTTCGGGGTCGATACCTTCGGGATCGCGCAGGGCATGTATCCGGTGCTGACCGAGTTCGACCGGGCCTTTGTCTCGGGGCGGCTGCGGCAGGTAAAGCCCGACGCCGAGATCTACGAGACGCTCGAACGCGAGACCGGCCTTTCGGGCGCCGAGCTGCTGTTCACCGACGACCGCCCCGAGAATATCGACGCGGCGGCGGCGCGGGGATGGCGCACCCATCTTTTCGAAAGCCCCGAGGGGCTGGGCGGGCGTCTCGTCGCCGAGGGGCTCTTGCAGCCCGCCGACCTGCCATGAGGGTGATCGGGTTCGACGAGGGCGAGGCACGGCTCGACTGGCTGGCGCTGACCGACGCGCTGGCGGCCGGGCACGACCTGCCCCGCGCCGAGATCGCCGACGGCTTCCTCTACCGGGGCGAGGATACGCTGCTCAACCGTGCCGCCTGGATCGACGGGCTGGGGCTTGCGGTGAAATCGGCCACCATCTTTCCCGGCAACGGCGCGCGCGACCTGCCCAGCGTCAATGGCGGTGTCTGTCTCTATTCCGACCGCGACGGGCAGCTCGACGCGGTGATCGACTTTCACCTCGTGACAAAGTGGAAAACGGCGGGCGATTCCCTTCTGGCGGCGCGCAGGCTCGCCCGGCCCGATAGCAGTCGCATCCTGATCGTCGGCGCAGGCAGCGTGGCGCGTGCGCTCAGGCAGGCCTATGGCGCGGGGTTTCCCGACGCGCGTTTCGCCGTCTGGGCGCGCGATCCGGCCAAGGCGCATGACTTTGCGGCGGGCGACGACCGCGTCGATCCGGCCGAGGATCTGGAACGCGCTGTGTCAGAGGCCGATATCGTGACCTGTGCCACCATGGCCCGCGATCCGGTCCTGCGGGGCGCGTGGCTGCGGGCGGGGCAGCATGTCGACCTGATCGGCGCCTATCGCCCCGACATGCGCGAGGCCGACGATGCGGCGCTGACCCGGTCGCGGATCTTTGTCGACAGCCGCGACACGGTGCTGGCCCATATCGGCGAGCTCAAGATCCCGCTCGAGCGCGGGGTGGTGAAGGCCGGCGATGTCGTCGCCGATTACTACGACCTGGGGCAGGGTGGATTTGCCCGCCGCGATGCCGACGAGATCACGCTGTTCAAGAACGGCGGCGGCGCGCATCTCGACCTCATGACGGCGCGCCATATCCTCGACCTGTTCTGACCGCACGCCGCAGACCGGTTCCCATTTGTCGCGCCCCGGAACGCGATCCGTCTTTTCACGTTCAAGCCGCAATGCAGGCCACTGAACGGAGCTGGAATGGATCTCGACATCAAGGGGCGCACGGCGCTCATCACCGGCGGAAGCGGCGGGCTGGCGACGGCGGCCGCGCGTGTCCTGCGCGACGAAGGGGTGAAGCTGACGCTCACCGATCTCGACGAGGACGAGCTTCGCCGGGCCGCGGGCGATCTGGGCGAGGGGGTCGACTGGCTCACCGCCGATCTGACCGAGACCGACGATATCGACCGCCTTGCGCAGCACATGAGCGACCGCGGCGGCTGTGACATTCTCGTGCATACCGCGGGCGTCACGGGTGCCAAGGGCGATCCGCTCGAGATGGAGGATGACGAGTACCGCTTTGTCTGGGAAACGAACTTCATGTCGGCGGTGCGTCTGGCCAAGCGGTTCGTGCCTACGATGGCCGAGCGGGGCTGGGGCCGCATGGTCTGCGTGACCTCCGAGAACGCGGTTCAGCCCTATGTCGAGGAAGCCGTCTACAACACCGCCAAGGCGGCGCTGCTGAACTTCGTCAAGGGGCTCAGCCAGTCCGTTTCGGCCAGGGGGGTTCTGGTCAATTCGGTCAGCCCCGCCTTTATCGAGACGCCCATGACCGACGGCATGATGGAAAAGCGTGCCGAGCAGATGGGCACCAGCGTCGACGAGGCCATCGAAAGCTTTCTCGACGAAGAGCGCCCGTTCCTCAAGATGCATCGTCGCGGACGGGCCGACGAGGTGGCGCCGGTCATCGCGCTTCTGTGCTCGAACCGCGCCACGTTCACCACCGGATCGGCTTATCGCGTCGATGGCGGCGCGGTGGGCGCGATCAATACCTGAGGAGACCCGACATGACCAAGGCCGACACCAACAACCCCGATATCCCCGCGCAGGCGCAGGACTCGATGCCCGCCAACGAGCACGAGATGGATCCCAAGCCCGATTACCGCCCGCGCCATCCCGGCACCGGCAAGCTCAAGGACAAAGTCGCGTTGATCACCGGCGGCGACAGCGGCATCGGCCGCGCCGTCTCGGTCCTGTTCGCCCGCGAAGGCGCCAGGGTGGCCATCGCCTACAAGGAAGAGGACGAGGACGCCAAGGAGACGCAGCGCCTTGTCGAGGCCGAAGGCAGCGAGGCGCTGCTGCTGCCGGGTGACCTGCGTTCGAAAGAGAACTGCACGGCCGCGGTCGAAAAGACGGTCGAGCGGTTCGGAAAGCTCGATATCCTCATCAACAACGCCGCCGTTCAGTATCTCGACTGGCCCATCGACGAGGAACTGAGCGAGGAACGGCTGCGCGAGGTGATGGACACCAACGTGATGAGCTATTTCTTCACGGTGCAGGCCGCGCTCAAGCACCTCAAGGAGGGCGCGGTCATCATCAACACGAACTCGGTCAACGCCTTCAAGGGCAATGACAGCCTCGTGGCCTATTCGACCACGCGCGGCGCGAGCCTCGCCTTCACCCGCTCCATCGCCTCGGCGCTGGCGCCGCGGGGCATCCGCGTGAACGGCGTCGCCCCCGGCCCGATCTGGACGCCCTTCATCCCCGGCACGATGCCGGCCGAGGGCGTCGAGGATTTCGGGTCGAGCACGCCCATGGGCCGCCCCGGCCAGCCATGGGAAGTGGCGACGGCATTCCTGTTCCTCGCCTCGTCCGATGGCAATTACTACACCGGCCAGACCCTGCATCCCAATGGCGGCAAGATCGTTGGAGCATAGGGACTGGCGGCGCGCCCCGTCGATCTACGCGATCTACCCGCGGTCGTTCAACGACACCACCGGCAGCGGAGAGGGCGATCTGAACGGCATCATCGAGCGGCTGGATTACGTCCAGTCGCTCGGCGTCGATGCGATATGGCTGTGCCCGTTCTACGTCTCGCCGATGGCGGACGGGGGATACGACATCGCCGATCACCGCGGTGTCGATCCCCGCTATGGCACGATCGAAGATTTCGACCGGCTGGTCGCGCGGGCGCACGAATTGCGCCTCAAGGTGCTGGTCGACCAGGTGTTCAACCATACCAGCATCGAACACCCGTGGTTCCAGGCATCCATCGACGGCGACGACGAAAAGGCCGAATGCTATGTCTGGCGCGACCCCAAGCCGGACGGCACGGCCCCGAACAACTGGCTGAGCCAGTTCGGCCCGCCGGCCTGGACATGGAACCACCGGCGACACCAGTATTACCACCACCAGTTCCTGTCCTGTCAGCCGAACCTGAACCTGCGCCATCCCAAGGTGCAGGAGATGTATCGCGACACGCTGCAATTCTGGCTCGACCGCGGTGTGGACGGTTTCCGCTTCGACGTGGTGACGGCCTACCTGTTCGACCCCGAGATGCGGGACAATCCGCCCGCCCGCCCCGTCGTGCTGAGCAAGGTGACGGGCCCGACCTACAATCCCTATTCCTATCAGGATCACGTTCACGACCTGCTGCCCGGCGACGGCGCGGCCTATACCGAGAATATCCGCGAATGGGCCGGCCCCGATGCGCTGCTGATCGGCGAGAGCAATACGGGCAACCAGTCGATCGAGCAGGCGCTGGCGTTTTCTCAGGAGGGGCGGCTCGACTTCTGTTACACGACCGACCCGGCCGAGCGCGGCAACGGGCCGCTTGTGTTCAAGGGTCTGCTCGAGGCGCTGGGCGGCAACTGGAAGGCGCCCTGGTGGTTCACCTCGCACGACCAGCCCCGGCACAACTCGACCCTCGGCGACGGAACGCCCGAAAGCGCCAAGTTCTACGCGACGCTTCTGGCCGTCCTGCCGGGCGCGGCCATCCTGTTCCAGGGCGAAGAGCTTGGGCTGCCGCAGCCCGAGCTGAGCAAGGCCGAGACGAGCGACCCGTTCGACCTGCTCTATTGGCCAGACACGCCGGGGCGGCAGGGGCCGCGCGTTCCGATCCCCTGGACCGAGGACAAGGCGGGCTATGGCTTTACCGACGGCACGCCATGGTTGCCGATGCGGTGGGAGGACGGTCTGTCGGTCGAGGCGCAGGAGGACGACCCCGACAGCGTGCTGAACCACTACCGCGCCGCGATGGCGTGGCGTCGCGAGACCGGGGCGACGGACCCGGACGGGTGTTCGGTCGACGCGTCCGATTCGGTTCTCGCGCTGCGGGTCTCGCGGGGCGGGAAAAGCTGGCTGGCCGTGTTCAACTTCTCGGGCGACCTGCTCCCCGTTCCAGGCCGTCACCATGAAACCCCCGAGCTCGGCAGCGGGTGGACCGGCACCGCGCTGCGGGAATGGGGCGCGGCGATCTGGCGGGTGCCCCCGGACGAGGTGGATAACGGATCGGCCTGCGGCTGATCCTAGCCCCGGCCCATCATCGACAGCCGGATGAAGGCGCGTTCGACCAGCGGCATCTGCGGTGCGCGGCTGGTCGAGCGCAGCGCGAGATCGGTATCGGTCAGCACCTTGAGCGCCTCGTCGAGCCGCGCGGCCCCCCAGCCCTGCGCCTGCCGCAGGATCGCATCGCGGCGCGGACCGAAGACCGGCGGGCGCAGCTTGCCTATGCCCGCCCCCGCGCCGCCGGGATCCGAGGCCGCGGCATGGAGCGTGCGGAAATGGCGCCCGGCCCCGATGGCGAGTGCCACCGGCGTGACGCCCTGCGCCTCGAGACGCCGCAGGATCGGCCCGATATCGGCGGTGCGGGCGTCGGCCACGGCGTTCAGCACATCGTCGAGCGCGGCCTCGGTCGATGCCGGCGCGCAGGCGGCGATATCCTCGGACGAGAGCGGGGCCGGATCGCTCGCCTTGTAGAGTGCGATCTTTTCGACGAGCCGCCGGAAATCGCCGGGCCCCATCGCCTGCGCCAGAACCGACAGTTCGGCCACCCGGTCGGCAGATACCCGGTCGAGCCCCGCGGCGGTCAGTTCGGCCTCGATCTCGGCCCGCGTGGGGGGCGTGCCATAGATGGCGATGCAGGCGGCGGCGGGGTGTTTCTCGAACCCCTTGCGCAGCGCCGAGGACGGCTTTTGCAGCCCGGCCACCACGACGACATGGGCATCGCCCGGCTGCCAGTCCGACAGGGCGCCGAGGATGGCGTCGGCATGTTGCGGGGTGGCATCCTCGATCAGGACGGCACGCGCACCGGGAAAGAACCCCTGCGCCTTGATCGCGTCCGATACCAGCGCGCGGTCGCGGCGGATCTCGGCCGCCTGGAGGCGCGTCAGGCGCATCTCCTCTTCGGCATCCTTGCCCAGAAGGTTGGCGAGCAGCTCCTGCCGTTTGAGCGCGACACGCATCCCGTCCTCGCCATAAAGCAGCGTTCCGGGCCGGTCGGCGGGCGGGCGGGCGATCCAGGCCGTCGCGTCGCGTGCGTTGAGCTTCATGGCCGCCAGTCGGGCGCGGTGGCCAGCAGGCGCGCGGCCGTCTGGTTCGCGAGGATCGTCATCAGCCGCTCGACCGCGTCCTGCCGCGCGGCGCGGACCGTGACGCTGTTGCCCGCGACGCTGCCGGCGCCGGGGCGGACCACGGGGGCCGAGTAGCTGGTAAAGCTGGACAGCGTGCCGGAGGTCAGCGGCGCACCGCTGGCGATATCGCTGAGGCTGTAGACGACGGTGCCGGTGATCTGGAACCGGGTGGTGTCGCGGGCCGGGGTGATCCCGAACCCGTCCTCGTCCAGCACGATCTCGGCGGCGAGCCGATAAAGCGGCGTCGTGGGCAGCCCCAGCCGATCCTCGACCTGCCGCACATAGGCATAGCCGGCCGCATCCTCGGGGGCGTCGGCGAGGATCTGGCCCGAAAGGCCGCTCGCCGCGCCGCCCGGCCCATAGACGGGGGTAAAGCCGCAGGCGGCCAGCATCGCCGCCGCGCTGAGGATCGCGCCCCTAGACCACCACATTGACGATCTTGCCCGGCACCACGATGACCTTTTTCGGCGTGCCGCCGGACAGCGCGCGTTGCACCGCGTCCGTGGCCAGCGCCTGCGCCTCAACCACGTCCTTGGGCAGGTCGCGGGCGACGCGCATCTCGCCGCGCCGCTTGCCGTTGATCTGGATCGGCAGCGTGATCTCGTCCTCGACCAGCATCGCGGGGTCGGCCTGCGGCCAGGGCGCGCGCGCGATCAGCCCCTCGCCGCCCAGCATCTGCCAGATTTCCTCGGACAGATGCGGCGTCATCGGCGACATGAGCTGCGCCAGCGTGCGGACCGCCCGCACCTGCGCGGCGCGGCCGGCTTTGGATTTCGACAGCACGTTAGTAAAGGCATAGAGCCGCGCGATGGCCGCGTTGAAGCCGAAACTCTCGACACCCATCGTCGCGTCGTGGATCGCGCGGTGCCGCTCGCGCTCGAGATCCTCGTCGCCGCTGCCGGTCTCGTCGGCGTCGCGGGCGGCCTGGGCGAGACGCCAGACGCGGGCCAGGTGGCGCGACGCGGCCTCGGCGCCGGCCTCGGTCCATTCGACGTCGCGCTCGGGCGGGCTGTCGGACAGGACGAACCAGCGCGCGGTATCCGCGCCGAACCGGTCGATGATATCGACGGGATCGACGACGTTGCGCTTGGATTTCGACATCTTGGCCGAGGGCACGATCTCGACCGGGCGCCCGTCGGCCAGTTTGCCGTCCGTCACCTCGTGCGGGTAATGATAGACCGGGCGGCCTTCGGCATCGCGGGTGAGATAGATCTCGTGGGTCAGCATCCCCTGCGTGAACAGCGCGTCGAACGGCTCGGACGTGCCCTGGGGTAGATGGCCGCAGGCCTGCATCGCGCGGGCAAAGAACCGGGCATAGAGCAGGTGCAGGATCGCGTGTTCGACGCCACCGATATACTGGTCGACATTCATCCAGTACTCGACCCCCTCGGGGTCGGTCGGCGTCTTGGCCCCCGGCGAGGCGAAGCGGGCGTAATACCACGACGAATCCACAAAGGTATCCATCGTGTCGGTCTCGCGGCGGGCGGGCGCGCCGCAGGCCGGGCAGGGCACCGAGGACCAGGTCGGATGCCGCGCCAGCGGGTTGCCGGGCGTGTCGAAATCTATGTCGCGCGGAAGCTCGACCGGCAGGTTCTCTTTCTTTTCGGGCACCACGCCGCAGGCGTCGCAATGCACGACCGGGATCGGGCAGCCCCAGTAGCGCTGCCGCGAGATGCCCCAGTCGCGCAGGCGATAGCGCGTCACGCCCTGCCCCACGCCGTTCGTCTCGCAAAAGGTGATGGCGGCCTCGATCGCGGCTTCGCCGGTCTGGTGTTCGTCCCCGGCGAAGCCGCGGATATAATGGACCGTCTCGGGCTTGGGGGGCACGTAGGCCGGCCCGCCCTCTTCGGGCAGGGTGTGATCGCCGCTTTCGGGGGCAAAGGTCGAGATCACCGGCAGATCGTATTTGCGCGCGAACTCGAGGTCGCGCGGGTCATGGGCCGGACAGCCGAAGATGGCGCCGGTGCCGTAATCCATGAGGATGAAATTCGCGATATAGACCGGAAGCTCCCACGCGGTGTCGAAGGGATGGCGCACGCGCAGGCCGGTGTCGAAACCGCGCTTTTCGGCCTTTTCCAGATCCTCTTCGGCGGTGCCCATGCGCCGGCATTCGGCGTTGAAGGCCGCGATCTCGGGGGCTTCGCGCTCGAGCTGGCGGGCGAGCGGGTGATCGGGCGATATGCCGACGAAGCTCGCTCCGAGCATCGTGTCGGGCCGCGTGGTATAGACCTCGATCCGGTCGAACCCCTCGGGCGCGTCGACGGTCGAGAACGAGAATTGCAGCCCCCGCGACCGGCCGATCCAGTTGCGCTGCATCGTCTTGACCTTTTCAGGCCAGTTATCGAGCCCGTCCAGCGCGGAGAGCAGATCCTCGGAATAGTCCGAGATGCGAAAAAACCATTGCGTCAGCTCGCGCCGCTCGACCAGCGCGCCCGAGCGCCAGCCGCGCCCGTCCTCGACCTGCTCGTTCGCCAGCACGGTCATGTCCACCGGGTCCCAGTTGACCACGGCGTTCTTGCGATAGGCGATGCCCTTTTCCAGGAAATCGAGAAACATGGACTGCTGCTGGCCGTAATATTCCGGATCGCAGGTCGCGAACTCGCGCGACCAGTCCAGCGTCAGGCCGAGCCGGGCGAACTGGTCCTTCATGTTGGCGATGTTGGAATAGGTCCAGTCGCCGGGATGGATGCGCCGCTCCATCGCGGCGTTCTCGGCGGGCAGGCCGAAGGCGTCCCAGCCCATGGGATGCAGCACCGCGTGGCCCGTCGCAAGCTTGTAGCGCGCGACCACGTCGCCCATCGTGTAGTTGCGGACATGGCCGATATGCAGGTTGCCCGACGGATAGGGAAACATCTCGAGCACGTAGTATTTCGGCTTGGACGGGTCGCGCCGCGCGGTAAAGCAGCCCGCCGCGGCCCAGGCCTTCTGCCATTTCGGTTCGATCTCGCGCGCATCGTATCGGGACATCAGCAGCCGGGCCTTCCTCGTGATCTCGTGCGCGCCTTGATAGGCACGGCGCCGCGCACGGTCCAGCGGCTTTGGCGCAACGATCCGTGTCGGGCGGGGCGGGGCGGCCTTAAATCGGCCCCGCTTTTGGGCGAGGTTCGCCCCAGGCCCCGGATCGCAGAGCGCGCACCATGAATTTCATGTTCCTGCACCAGAACTTTCCGGGGCAGTTCCTGCACCTCGCCCCCGCGCTGGCGCGCGCGGGGCACCGGGTCGTCGCGCTGACCTCGCGGGTGGAGCGGAACCGGACCTGGCGCGGCGTCGATATCGTGGCCTACCGCCATGCCGCGCCCGAGGGGCAGGTGCTGCACCCCTGGCTCAAGACGCTGAACGCGGCCACCCATCGCGGCGAGACGGTGTTTCGCGCCTGTCGCGCGCTCGAGGCGCGCGGCTTCATGCCGGATGTGATCGTGGCCCATGGCGGCTGGGGCGAGGCGATGTTCCTGCGCCACGTCTGGCCCGAGGCGCGAATCGGTCTCTTTTGCGAGTATTTCTATCGCGCGTCGGGCGCCGATATCGGGTTCGACCCCGAGTTCGAGGGGCAGGGCGAGCTGGGCCGCGCCGCGCGGGTCGAGATGCGCAACCTCGCGATCCGGTTGCAGCTCGAGTCCGCGGATGCCGGGATCAGCCCGACGCGCTGGCAGGCCGACAGCCATCCCGCCGATCTGCGCGACAAGATAAGCGTCGTCTTCGACGGGATCGACACCGACGCGATCGCCCCCGATCCCGCCGCCGCGCTCGAGATCGCCGGCGCGGGGCGTCTGACCCGCGAGGACGAGGTCATCACCTTCGTGAACCGCAATCTCGAGCCCTATCGCGGGTTTCACATCTTCATGCGGGCGCTGCCGGATCTGCTGAGGGCGCGGCCGGCGGCGCGCATTCTCGTCGTGGGCGAGAACGGGACCAGCTACGGCACCCCGCCCGAGGACGGACGAAGCTGGAAGGACACGATGCTGGACGAGGTGCGTGGCCGGATCCCGGACGCCGATTTCGCCCGCGTCCATTTCACCGGGCGGATCGACCGCGCGCAGTTCACCCGGCTTTTGCAGGTCAGCCGGGTGCATCTCTACATGACCTACCCCTTCGTGCTGAGCTGGAGCCTGATGGAGGCGATGAGCGCGGGCTGCGCCATCGCGGCCAGCGACACGGCCCCCGTGCGCGAGGTCATCGACCACGATCGGACGGGATTGCTGTTCGATTTTTTCGACCCCGGCGCCCTTGTCGCGCGGGTGGTCGAGCTGTGCGAGGATCGCGCGTTGCGCGCGCGGCTGGGCACCGCCGCGCGCGAACGGGTAGTGCGCGATTACGACCTGAGGGATGTATGCCTGCCGGCCCAGTTCGACTGGATCGCGCGACTGGCCCGCGGCTAGAGCGCGGCGTCGGCCACGCGCAACTGCCGGGCGCGCGTCAGGATCGCGTCCTCGATGGCGCGCGCCGTATCGACCGACACCGGCCCCGAGGTCGAGGCCACCGCGACGTTCAGCGACCGCGCGTCGAGCGCGGGATCCTGCACATAGACCGTCGCGCGATAGGCCTGCCCGCCGCCGGGCGGCCGGCCGAAGCCGAAGACGAGCACGCCCGTGAACGGATCGGCGGTCTCGAGCGGCAGGAAATCCAGCACCTGGAGCGAGGCGTTCCAGATGTAGCGGTTCACCTCGACCGTGACGTTGGGATCGTCGGCGTTCAGGAACAGGTCAAAGATCGTCTCGCGCCCGCGACGTTGTTCGATGGGGGTGTTCTGGCGTTGCAGCAGCACGTTGTCGCTGACGCCGGCGGTGTTCGTCGCGGGACCGCGGTTCGAGCAGGCGGCAAGGGCGGCGGCCGCGGCAAGACAGAACCCGATGCGGGTCGGCGTGGCGGTCATGGTCGGCTCCCCTTGCGGCATATGGGCCATCCCTAGCCCACGCGATTGAGCCGGACAAGATGCGGGCCGCGCGGAACGCCGGCCCGTCGGACGGGAAAAAAAGTTTCACCCCCGTGGAACCGCGCCCCGGCCATCGTGTTGGTGCAGCATCTTGCCTCTGTCGAAAGAGGCGCCACTGAGAAGGACTGAACCTATGAAAATGTTTGTTGCCGCCGCCGCTGCCGCCGCTTCGCTTGCCGGCGCGTCCGCACCCGCCCTTGCCCAGATCGCCGAGATGGACATGCTGACCGGCAAGGTCTTCAACGCCCTTCGCGACTGCGACATCGACGCCAACGCGATCGACACCCTGACCATGGCGCAGGTCTCGGGCATCGTGATCACCGCCGGCTCGGCCGACGAAGCCGACAAGTGTCAGCGGATCGAGGCCATCGCCCGCGGTTCCGAGTAATCTTCCCGACGAAGCTGAATCGGCTTCCGACCGAGGGCCGTCCGCAAGGGCGGCCCTTTTCGTTTTCCCCCATATAAACGAGTCGCTTGGCCGGTCCGGCCCCCTCGGCCGCCATAACTGTGACATCGCTGCACCAATCACCCCCGGCCTGAAACGGGGGGGTCCGGTCGCGCTTGAAAGACCGGGGCGAAAAGCGCACTCCGACAGCGTACCCACGGGGCGATATACCTCTTGGGGCCGGTTCAAATAATGAGGGAAAGCATGAAAAAGCTTCTTATTGCTTCCACGGCTCTGGTCGCCTCGACGACCTTCGCCATGGCTGACGTCGATCTTTCAGGTTCGGCCGAAATGGGCGTCTTCGGGTCGGATTTCGACTTTGACGGCGTCGGCGGCGTGATCGACGAAGTTCTGGACCAGCAGGGCCAGTTCGCCACCGACATCGACGTGATCTTCTCGATGTCCGGCCAGACCGATGCCGGTCTGACCTTCGGCGCCGAAGTTGCGTTCGAGGACGACATCGCCGGCGGCCAGGCCACCGACGACGAGAGCGATGACGGCGGCGCGGTCGTGTTCGTGTCGGGCGGCTTCGGCACCCTGACCATGGGCGACACCGACGGTGCGCTCGACTTCGTCATGCAGGAAGCCATCATCGGCGGCGCGATCCGCGACGACCACGAGCATGCCGGCTACAACGGCAACAGCCTGCTCGACGGCTTCAATGGTCTCGACGGCCAGATCGCCCGTTACGAGTACACCTTCGGCGACTTCACCGTTGCCCTGTCGGCTGAACTCGACGACGACGATCGCGCCAACGAGCTGCTCACCGGCCCGTTCAACGGCAACCAGGGCCCGACCTACGGCATCGGTGGCCGTTACGAAGGCACCTTCGGCGCCACGTCGTTCGGCGTCGGCCTCGGCTACCAGGTGACCGACAACGACCGCGGTGACGACTCCGAAGCTCTCGGTGTGTCGCTCGGCGTCCAGATGGATATGGGTCTCCAGGCCATCCTGAACTACACCGACTACGACAACGTCGCCAAGGTGTTCGAAGCCGCCAACGGCTTCCCGATCGGTGCCGCCGGCATCGACAACCACTGGGGCATTGCCGTCGGCTACGAGTTCGGCGCCTTCCTGGTCGCTGCCAACTACGGTAAGTTCGACCTCGACGGTGGCGGCGATGTTGATGGCTACGGCCTGATCGGCAACTACGACCTGGGCGGCGGTGCCGAGCTCCAGGCCGGCTATGGCCGCTCGAACTTCGACAACGTGGGCGACCAGGATACCTACTCCTTCGGTATCGCGATGTCGTTCTGATCCTTTCAGGATCGGTTACGGATCGGGCGGGTCTTCGGACCCGCCCTTTTCTTTTGCGCAAGGCTGTGGCCCATAGGCCGAAATCACCAGCCGAGGCGCCCCCAATGTCCCTGTCCGAGATCCAGACCCGCCTTGCCGTCGCCGCCGAAACCGCCGGTCGCGACCCCGCCGATATCGCCCTGATCGCGGTCAGCAAGCAGCAGCCGCTCGACCGGGTCGAGGCTGTGTTGCAAGCCGGCCACCGCGTGTTCGGCGAGAACCGGGTGCAGGAGGCGGCCGGCAAATGGCCCGATTTCCGCGCCGATCATCCGGGGGTGGAGCTTCACCTCGTCGGGCAGTTGCAATCCAACAAGGCCCGTCAGGCGATGGAGCTGTTCGACGCGATCCATTCGCTCGATCGACCCAAGCTGATCGACACCTTTGCCCGACTTGCGCAGGATATGGGGCGGTGTCCGCAGCTTTTCGTCCAGATCAACACCGGCGAAGAGCCGCAGAAAGCCGGGATCGCCCCGGCCGATACGGACGGTTTCATCGTGCGCTGCCGCGCGGCTGACCTGCCGGTTGCAGGGCTGATGTGCATCCCGCCCGTCGACGAAACGCCATCGCTGCATTTCGCGCTGCTGGCCAAGCTGGCCGAACGCAACGGGCTATCCGGCCTGTCCATGGGGATGAGCGCCGATTTCGAGACGGCCATCGCCTTTGGCGCGACTCATGTCCGGGTCGGCTCGGCCATTTTCGGAGAGCGCCCGGCCAACTGATCGACACGCAGAACGTCGCCGGGCTGCACGCGCGTGGCGAGCCACAGCAGATCGCCACGCGACAGGGCGATGCAGCCCTCGGTGGCCGCTCCGCGCCGCCGCCATGCGTGCAGAAAGATCGCCGATCCACGCCCCGCCACCGGGGCGGCGAGGTTCCAATCGAGCACGATCACCACGTCATAGACCGGATCGGCCCGCCATAGCCTTTCGGCCGAAAAGCCATAGGGCGCGCGCACCGCGCTGTTGTAATCGGTGGCGCGGGGATCGTCGGACCAGAGGTCGCGCGGCCCGATCGGGCGGGACCACGGGGCAGGGGCGCGCAGGCGGTCGGCGCGGTGAAACATCCCCGCGATGCGATGATGCCCGGCCGGTGTCGCGCCATCGCCCTCGCGCTTGTCGGCGGTGATCCCGCCGCGCCCGATGGTGCAGGGCAGGTTGCGGCCATGGGCGAACAGCCCGCGCGTCGTCAGCCTCATTCGGGGATATGCCCCGAGCGTTCGGCCTTGACCCTCAGATAGTCGGCGTTGAACTCGGTGCGCCCGACCCAGAGCGGCACACGCTCGACCACCTCGATGCCGTGGCGGGTCAGGATATCGACCTTGCGCGGGTTGTTCGTCATCAGCCGCACGCGCGCGACGCCCCGATCGCGCAGGATAGCGGCTGCCGCGGCGAAATCGCGCAGGTCGTCGTCGAATCCGAGCCGGTGGTTCGCCTCGACCGTGTCGAACCCCTGATCCTGAAGCGCATAGGCGCGCAGCTTGTTGGCCAGCCCGATCCCGCGCCCTTCCTGGTTGAGGTAGAGCAGCAGCCCGCCCCCGGCCTCGGCCATGCGCGCCAGCGCGGCATGAAGCTGCGGGCCGCAATCGCATTTCAGCGATCCCAGCACGTCGCCCGTGAAACAGGCGGAGTGGACGCGGGTCAGCACCGGGCCCGCACTGTCGGCGCGCACCGGGCCGATCTGCACGGCGTAATGTTCGACCTCACCCGTGGCGCTGCGGTACAGGTGCAGCCGTGTCTGCGTATCCTCGCGGATCGGCAGCCGCGCCGAGGCGACGCGGTCCAGCGGGGCCGCCCGAGGCAACCCCGCGCCGGGCGCGATCCGGGTCAGGGCGGGCGGGACCGTATCGACGGGCGCCAGCACCATCGCGGGCATCAGCCGCGCCGCGCGCGCCAGCGCCAATGCGGTGCGGGCGATATCCGCGGCCCCGTCGCGGATCGCGGCGAACGGCCCCTTGAGCGGGGTGGACAGGTCGTTCGAGGGATCGCTCAGCGCACGAATCTCGGCACGCGTCGTGTCTGCGGACAGGGCGATGCGGGCCAGATCCCCGTCATAGACCCGGATCTTGAGCGTCCCGGCCCGCCACGCGCTGATGGCCAGCACGGCGCGGCCCGGCGCGGTCAACGCGGCCAACCTCTCGGCCGGGGCGGTCTCGGCCGCGAGGGCGAGGACGGGGCCGTCGGCCCCGTGCAGCACGACAGGCAGGCCGGCCTTGAGATCGGATTGCGCGCGAACGGAAAGCTCGGCGTCGGAGGGCAGCAGGGCATCGGGAAAGATCATGCCCCCAGATAGGCGGCGGCGGTAGCGATGTGAAACAAAACATGGCGCCGGGACACTTACGGGTGATCCCTGTTTCACCGCCATTGATCGGATTGAACCGTGTTCACATCTGCGCGTTTGGGACGCGAGGAGATTGAGCCATGAACGGATTGAAGAAAATACTTCTGGTCGACGATGACGACGATCTGCGCGAGGCGCTGAGCGAACAGCTCGTGACCACCGAGGATTTCGACGTGTTCGAGGCCGAATCGGCCGCGCATGCGATGGAACGGGTCAAGGCCGGGCTTTTCGACCTCGTGATCCTCGATGTGGGCCTGCCCGACAGCGATGGGCGCGAGCTGTGCAAGCTCATGCGCAAGCAGGGCGTCAAATGCCCCATCATCATGCTGACGGGTCAGGATTCGGATGCCGACATGATCTATGGGCTCGATTCGGGCGCCAACGATTATGTCACCAAGCCATTCAAGTTCCCGGTTCTGCTGGCCCGCATCCGCGGGCAGTTGCGCCAGCACGAGCAGTCCGAGGACGCGGTGTTCAGCTTTGGGCCGTATTCGTTCCGCCCCGCGCAAAAGGTGCTGGTGGACGAGAACGAGAAAAAGATCCGCCTGACCGAGAAAGAGACGAACATCCTCAAGTTCCTTTACCGCGCCTCCGACAAGGTGGTGGCGCGCGACGTGCTGCTGCACGAGGTCTGGGGATATAATGCGGGCGTCACGACCCATACGCTCGAGACGCATATCTACCGGCTGCGCCAGAAGATCGAGCCCGATCCGTCGAACGCGCGCATCCTCGTCACGGAAAGCGGCGGCTACCGACTCGCCGTCTGAGGGGACGGGGCCGCGCCGGTCGCGGCCCCGCGCCGCGGATCATTGGGATTGCGGCGCATCTTCCGAGATCACCGTGGCCTGCACGTCGATCGACAAGGTGACGGCGTCCTCGGTGAACAGGCCCACGTTTTCCTCGCCTTCGCCGAGGTTCACGGCCATGTTGCCGACCATGAAGAGGCTGCGGTCCTGAATCTCGAAACTGTCGAGTTCGAGCCGGATGGCATCGCCCGTCCCCGTCAGGGTCCGGTCGTTCCAGTTCAGCGTCACATCGCCGCGGATCATCTCGGGGGTCCGGCTGGCGGTATCGCCGGTGAACCGGATCAGCAGGCGGTTTTCTTCGGCGGCGGGCGTGTCCGAGGGGTAGGCTTCGAGCGTGACCTCGATCCCGTCCTCGACCCGGTTCCAGCCGGTCTCGTAGCCGTCGCCATCCAGCACGGTAAAGGCGGTCTGAACGCCGTCTATGGTGCCGCTGAGCGATCCGACGGTTTCCTGCGCGAGGGCGGGTCCGGCAAGGATCAGGGCGGCGAAAAGGGGGGCGCTACGGCGCATGGGGGTCTCCTGTTGCGTGGATCGTCAGGGGGGCAACATCGGCCGGCCGCCCCGCGTTCCGGTGACACCGTGCCGCGTGCCGTCTAAGAGGGCGCGACAATCGCCCAAGGGGGTCTCATGCCGTTCACCGTCGCCACATGGAACATCAACTCGGTCAGGCTGCGCGAGGGGCTGGTTGGGCATCTCATGTCGACCGAAGCGCCCGACGTGCTCTGCCTGCAGGAATGCAAATCGCCGGTCGACAAGATCCCGTCCTTCGAGGCGCTGGGATATCCGCATGTCGTCGCGCGCGGCCAGAAGGGGTATAACGGTGTGGCCATCCTGTCGCGCCTGCCGCTGCAGGAAGTGGCCGCCCACGATCACGCCGCGCTGGGCCATGCTCGCCATGTCGCCGCGCGCCTCCCCAACGGCGTGACGATCCACAACTATTACGTTCCCGCCGGCGGCGACGTGGCCGACCGCGAGGTGAACGAGAAGTTCGGTCAAAAGCTCGACTACCTGACCGCGATGCGCGACGATTTCCATGCCGGGCGGCCCGAGCGGTCGATCCTCGTCGGCGATCTGAACATCGCGCCCCGCGAGGACGATGTCTGGAGCCACAAGCAGCTTCTCAAGGTCGTCAGCCATACGCCCATCGAGGTCGAGCATCTGGCGCAGGCGCAGGATGCGGGCGGCTGGGTCGATATCACCCGCCAGGATATCCCCGAGGGGCAGCTCTATTCGTGGTGGTCCTATCGCGCGCGCGACTGGGATGCGGCCGACAAGGGGCGCAGGCTCGATCACCTCTGGGCCACGCCCGACATCGCGAACGCCGCCCATTCCAGCCGGATCCTGCGCGACGCCCGCGGCTGGGAAAAGCCCAGCGACCACGTTCCGGTCTTCGCAACCTTCGACCTCTAGCGCGGTGGCCTTGCGTTGCGGGCGCCACGCCTACATCTAACGCGCGATGGATCGAAGGAGAGCGACGATGATCGAGCTTGGCGGAGCGACCCCCCAACCTGCCGCGCAGGACCTCATCAAGGACACCACCGAGGCGAGTTTCATGGCCGACGTGATCGAGGCCAGCCGCGAGGTGCCGGTGATCGTCGATTTCTGGGCGCCGTGGTGCGGTCCCTGCAAGACGCTCGGGCCGATGCTCGAGGATGCCGTGCGCGCGGCCAAGGGCGCGGTCCGCATGGTCAAGCTCGACGTGGACCGGGCGCAGGGCATCGCGCAGCAGTTGCGCATCCAGTCGATCCCGACGGTCTATGCTTTCTGGCAGGGCCAGCCGATCGACGGGTTCCAGGGGGCCGTTCCCCAATCCGAGATCCGCGCCTTTGTCGACCGGCTCGTCGCGCAGGCCGGGGGCGAGGCGCCGGGCGGGGGGCTCGACGAGGCCGTGGCCGCCGCCGACGAGATGCTGGCACAGGGCGCCGCCGCCGATGCAGCCGAGATCTACGCCGGCGTCCTGGGCGAGGAGCCCAACCACGCCGCAGCCTATGCCGGGCTCGTCAAGGTGCGCATCGCCGTGGGCGATCTCGACCAGGCCGAGGCGGTGCTCAATGGCGCAGATGTCGCCATCGCCACCTCGCCCGAGATCGAGGCCGTGCGCGCCCAGCTCGAGCTTGCCCGCCAGGCGCAGAATGCCGGGCCGGTCGACGAGCTTCGTGCGCGGGTCGAGGCGGACGGTGCCGACCATCAGGCCCGGTTCGACCTTGCCCAGGCGCTTTATGCGCACGGAAAGACCGAGGCCGCCGTCGACGAATTGCTCGAGCTGTTCCGCCGCGACAGGGAGTGGAACGAGGGTGCCGCGCGGACACAGCTTTTCACCATTTTCGACGCGCTTCCGCCGCAGGACCCGATCGTTCTCAAGGGGCGCCGCCGGTTGTCGTCGATGATATTTGCCTGAACCGAAACGCGGTCTAGCTAGCTGATCATGGTGACACAGGCCGACCTCCCCGAGACGATCCCGGTTTTCCCGCTGCCCGGCGCGCTTCTGCTGCCGCGCGGCCGGTTGCCGCTGCACATCTTCGAGCCGCGCTACCTCGCCATGATCGAGGACGCGATGAAGACGCCCGAGCGTCTGATCGGCATGGCACAACCCCGCGAGGTTCCATCGGGGGCCGAGCCGAGGCTCCACGCCATCGGTTGCGCCGGCCGGCTGACCGGGTTTTCCGAAACCGAGGACGGTCGCTACATGGTGACGCTCAAAGGCATCTCCCGGTTCCGTATCCGCGAGAAAAACGAAGGCTTCGCCCCCTATATCACCTGCGACGTGTCATGGGACGGGTTCGAGCGGGACCGCGGCGCGGCCGAGAAGGATCCCGATTTCGACCGCCCGAGATTCCTCAAGATGCTCGCGCGCTATTTCGAATCCGAGGAACTCAAGACCGACTGGGATTCGCTGACCGAGGCCGAGGACGAACTGCTGATCAACGCGCTGTCGATGCTGTGCCCGTTCGAGCCTGAGGACAAGCAGGCGCTGCTCGAGGCGCCGACCCTCAAGACGCGTCGCGAAACCTTGGTGACGCTGGTCGAATTCGCCCTGCACGGCGGCAGCGACGAGAGGTTGCAATGACCGACGATCCCGAAAGCCCCGGCTTCGACCGCCGCATGCTCGAGGCGCTGGTCTGCCCGCAGACCCATGCCGTGCTGAGCTACGACGCCGCCCGGCAAGAGCTGATTTCAAAGGCGGCGCACCTGGCCTTTCCCATCCGTGACGGCATCCCGGTGATGCTGATCGACGAGGCACGGCCCCTCGACGACTGACGCGGGATCTGTCGTTTCAAGTTGACACTCCAATGTGCTTCCGCTCCCTGTGATGGGACGGTTTCCCCCTTGGTCCGCAGGGGCCGGGGGGGATGAAATGGGAACGCGGAACCGGATTTCCGGCAAACCGCGGCCGCCCCCGCGACTGTAAGCGGTGAGTATCGCCCGATCCACTGGCCATGCCGGGAAGGGGGGCGACCACGTCGACCCGCCAGCCAGGAGACCTGCCGTGCCAGTGAAACCAGGATCGGAGCGTCGGGTGTGACGCGAAAGGAGACGGAACACATGCATATCGAACCGGGCGTCGTGAACGGCGCGAAAATCGTCCTCAGCTATGCCACCGCCGCGGGTGCGGGCGGCATCGCGTTGAAATTCGCGTGGGAGGGTCTGAAAGAGCGCGGCCTGCCGTCGATCGCGGTGCGCACGGTTATGTCGACCGCCGCGGTATTCTGCTTTTTCCAGGTCTTCCCGCATTACGCCGTGGGCGTGTCCGAGGTACACCTGATTCTCGGCTCGACCCTGTTCCTGCTGTTCGGCGCGGCGCCAGCGGCGCTGGGTCTCGCGCTGGGCCTGCTCGCGCAGGGGCTGCTTTTCGCGCCGTTCGACCTGCCGCAATACGGCATGAACGTGACGACCCTGATCGTCCCGCTTCTGGCGGTGAACGCGCTGGCGAAGCGTTTGATCGCGCCCGGCACGCCTTATGTCGATCTGACCTATGCGCAGGCGCTTGCGCTGTCGACGACCTATCAGGGCGGTATCGTGCTGTGGGTCGGCTTCTGGGCGTTCTACGGGCAGGGTTTCGGCGCCGAGAACATGGCCGCCGTGGGCGCGTTCGGCGCGGCCTACATACTGGTCATCGTGCTCGAGCCGCTGGTCGACCTGGCCGTGCTGGCCGCCGCCAAGGCAGGCCGCAAGGGCCTACCCTCGGGTCTTTTCACGCAGCGGCTGTTCCAAACCGCCTGAACACGCTTTCGATCCGGTCCGGCAAACGGCCCCCGCGGGGGCCGTTTCGCGTTACAGCGGCCGTCCCGCCAGCAGGCGCGGGCGGTCGCCCGTCAGCCCGGCCGCCTCGCGCATGAAACCGCGGCGCAGCCCCGGCACGGCGTTCACCGCCGCGAGCCCCACGTCGCGGGCGAGGCGCAGCAGCGGGTTGTCGTTCGAGAACAGCCGGTTGAACCCGTCCGTCGCCACGGCCAGCGCGGCCACGTCGAACCGCCGCCAGCGTTCGTAGCGCGCCAGCACGTCGGCATTGCCGATATTCTCGCCCCGGCGATGCGCCTCGACCAGCACCTCGGTCAGGGTGGCCACGTCCTTGACCCCGGCATTCAGCCCTTGCCCGGCGATGGGGTGCAGCCTGTGGGCCGCATCGCCGACCAGCGCCAGCCGCGGCCCGATCATGGAATTGGCCAGGCTCAGCATCAGCGGATAGGTATAACGCGCCCCCTCGAGCGCGATCTCGCCCAGAAAATCACCGAACCGCGGCCGCAAGAGGGCGAGGTACGCGTCCTCGGGCAGGGCGTTGACGACGGCGGCGCGCTCGGACCGTTCGGACCATACGATGGAGGACCGGTTGCCGCGCAGTGGCAGGATGGCGAGCGGCCCTTCGGGCATGAAGAGCTGATGCGCGATGCCGCCATGGTCGCGTTCATGCGAGATCGCGGCAACCATGCCGTGCTGCCCATAGCTCCACCCCGTGCGGCGGATGCCGGCCCGCGCGCCCGTGGGCGAGTTGCGCCCGTCGCAGGCGACGAGAACCGAGGCACGCAGCGTCGTGCCGTCGTCGAGCCGCACGGTGACGCCCGTCGCATCGGGGGTGTGATCCTCGACCGAACGGCCGGGCAGGAGCGTGACCCGCTCCGCCGCCCGCGCGGCCGCGACCAGAACCGGGCGCAGATGCCGATCCTCGACCATATGGCCCATGGGGCCTTCTTCAAGCTCGGCATGGTCGAAGGCCAAATGCAGCGGCGAGGGGCCTTCGCCCGCGCGCCCGTCGCTGACCTTGATCCCGAGGATCGGCTGGGCCCGCTCGGCCAATGCGCCCCAGACGCCGATGGCGCGCAGGAGGTTGCACGACGCGGCGGCCAGCGCATAGCTGCGCCCGTCGAAATCGGCCGTCTCCGCGGTCAGCGGCGAGGGGTCGGCCAGCGACACGCGCAATCCACCGTGGGACAGCGCGAGAGCGAGCGTCAGGCCGTTGAGACCGCCGCCCGAGATGATGACATCGGTATCCATGTCAGGGGAGTATGGGATGCCGCGGGGCGTTGTCCATGCGCTCGCCTGCCGCTACCCATGGGCCATGACAGATCACATGAACATGGGCGCCGCGGCGCTGGGGCGCGAGATCGGCGCGGGCCGGGCCGATCCGCGCGAGATCGTGGGCGAAACGCTCGACCGGATCGGGGCGCATCCCCATCGCGACGACATATTCGCACGCCTCACCCCCGAGCGGGCGATGGCCGAGGCCGAGGCCGCTGCGACCCGCGCGCGCGACGGCCGGCGCCTGTCGCCGCTGGATGGCGTGCCGCTGAGCTGGAAGGACCTGTTCGACAGCGCGGGCACCGCGACCGAGGCCGGCAGCGCGCTGCTGCGCGGCCGGGTGCCGGCGCAGGATGCCGCCGTTCTCGGCACGGCAACGGCGGCCGGGGCGGTCTGCATCGGCAAGACCCATATGAGCGAGCTGGCGTTTTCCGGGCTGGGGCTGAACCCCAATACCGGCACGCCGCCATGCGTGAACGATCCGGCGGCGGTGTCGGGGGGGTCGTCCTCGGGGGCGGCGGCCTCGGTGGCCTTCGGGCTGGTGCCGGCCGCCATGGGGTCCGATACCGGCGGATCGGTGCGGGTGCCGTCGGCGTGGAACGATCTCGTCGGGCTGAAGACCACGCATGGCAGCCTGTCCATGGCGGGCGTCGTGCCGCTGTGTCCGTCCTTCGACACGCTGGGGCCGCTTGCGCGCAACGTCGAGGATGCCGCGCTGCTCTGGTCGGTCCTGCGCGGCGCGGCTCCGGTCGATCTGTCCGAGGCCACGCTCGGGGGGGTGCGGTTCATGGTGCTCGAGACCTCGGCGATGGAAGGGCTCGAGGCCCCCGTGGCGCAGGGGTTCGACGCGGCGCTGCGGCGTCTCGAACGCGCCGGCGCCCGGATCGAGCGCGGCACCGTCGCCGCGGTGGCCGAGGCGATGCCGCTTTCGGGCACGCTTTTCGCGGCCGAGGCCTATGGCGTCTGGCGCGACACGATCGAGGCCGATCCAGACGCCATGTTCGCCCCCGTGCTCGAACGGTTCCGGGGCGGGCGCGACGTGAGCGCCCCCGACTACGTCGCCGCGTGGCGGCAGCTCGACGCGCTGCGCCGCGATTATCTTGCCGCGACCGCGCATGTCGACGCCGTGCTGTTGCCGACCTGTCCGATCCTGCCGCCCGAACGCGCGCGGCTCGAGACGGACGGCGCCTATTACGTCGACCGCAACCTGCTGACGCTGCGCAACACGCGCATCGGGAACCTCATGGGGCTGCCGGGGCTGAGCGTTCCGACGGGCGTGCCGTCGGTCGGGCTGTTGATCCAGACGCCTCCGGGGACCGAGCCTGAGCTGCTGCGGCTGGGCGCCGCCATCGAATCGGTTCTGGCCTAAAAGTCACAGGCAAGTTTCCGCGCAGGTGCCGATTGCGGCCCCGGCTGGACCGGATTGCGACGCTCGGGCTAGTCTGGCCGGACAAGCGGGGCAAAGATCCCGTGTTTCGAGGCACATGATGCAGTTTCCACGGCGGTTCACAGCGCTGCCCGACTACGCCTTTCCGCGTTTGCGTGCCCTGCTCGACCGATACGAGCCGGGTGGCGATGTCGTGCACATGACGATCGGAGAGCCGCGGCACGCGCCGCCGGCCTTCGTCGGCGACGTGCTGTCCGAGCATCTCGACGATTTCCGCCGCTATCCCGTGAACGAGGGCACGCCCGAACTGCGCTCGGCCTTTTGCGACTGGGTCGCGCGGCGCTACGCGGTGACGCTCGACCCCGAGACGCGGGTCATGGCGCTGAACGGCACGCGCGAGGGGCTGTTCAACGCGGCCGTCGCGCTCTGCCCCGAGGGCGGGCCGGTCGTGCTGGTGCCCAACCCGTTCTACCAGGTCTATGCCGTGGCCGCGCTCGCCATGGCGGCCGAACCGGTCTACGTGCCCGCAACGGCCGATACGGGGTTCCTGCCCGATTACGGCGCGCTTGCCCCCGAGATCCTCGACCGCACGGCCATCGCCTATGTCTGCTCGCCCGCGAACCCGCAGGGCGCCGTCGCCTCCGAGGCGTATTGGCGCGACCTGCTCGCCTTGGCCGAGCGGCACGATTTCCGCATCTTCGCGGATGAATGCTATTCCGAGATCTACCGCGACACGCCCCCGCCGGGCATCCTAGCCGCTGCCGAAAAGGCCGGCGCCGACCCCGAGCGGATCGTGGCCTTTCATTCGCTGTCCAAGCGGTCGAACCTGCCGGGCCTGCGGTCGGGCATGGCCGTGGCCGGACCGCAGAGCATGGCGCGGATGCGCCAGCTTCGCGCCTATGCCGGGGCGCCGTTGCCCCTGCCCATCCAGGCGGTATCGGCCCGGTGCTGGCAGGACGAGGCCCATGTCGAAGCGTCGCGCGCCCGCTATGCCGCCAAGTTCGACATCGCCGACGCGGTATTTTCCGGGGTCGAGGGCTGCGGCGCGCCCGAGGCGGGGTTCTTTCTGTGGCTGCCGGTCGAGGATGGCGAGGCGGCGGCGGTCAGGCTGTGGCGCGAGACCGGGGTGCGGGTTCTTCCGGGGGCCTATCTGTCGCGCGAGGTCGACGGACGCTCTCCGGGCGGGCAATACATCAGGGTGGCCCTCGTGGCCGACGAAGACGAGACGCGGGCGGGGCTGACGGCCTTGCGCGACTGTCTCTACAGTTAGGGCGGAAGCAGATGGCATATCAGACGCGTGGACGCGATCCCTTGTTCGACAGCGAGACCCAGGCCCTGCTGGAGAAACGCGGGCGCGAACTGGTCGGTGTCCTGCTCATCGCCGCCGGGGTCGCGCTGGCCCTGATGCTCACGAGCTACACCCCCGACGATCCGAGCTGGATGAGCGTGACGAGCGATCCGGCGGCCAACGTCTTTGGCCGCTTCGGCGCCTCGATCGCGGCCGCGCTGGTCATGGTGACGGGCATCGGCGGCTGGGGGCTGGTGCTGGCCGGTGTCGTCTGGGGCGGGCGGTTCATCCTGCATATCGGCGCGGACCGGGTCTGGTCGCGCGCCGTCTTCGTGCCGATCGGGGTCGCCCTGTTCTCGATCTACGCCTCGACCCATGCGCCCGGCGCGGCCTGGCCGCACAGTTTCGGGCTGGGCGGGCTTTTCGGTGACATGGCGCTGGGCACGCTGCTGGGCCTCGTGGGGGTCTCGGGTGTCGTCGGGCTCAAGCTCATGGCGCTGGCGGTGATGGCGTCGCTAGTGGTGATCTCGGGTTTTGTGCTGGGGATGACCACGATCGAGACCAAGCGCATCGTCAACTGGCTGCTGCGCGGCAGCGTGCTGACCTATGCCGGGCTGATCGCCGGGCTGGGGCTGGGGCAGCGCAGTCTCGGCCGCGGGGCGCGCGCTGCGGCCACGCGGATCGCCGATGCCCGCGCCGCCCGTGCGGATGGCTGGGACGAGGACGAGGAGGGGGCGTATCACGACGCGCCCGAGCCCGAGCCCGCGCGCCTTCCCCGCGCCGTTCTGAGGGCCACGCGCGAGCCGGTCTGGACCGATCATGACGAGGGCGGCGGCTTCGACGGCGAGGACGATGGCGAACAGCGCCGCACGCCCGGCCTGCTGGGCCGGATCGGGGGGATGTTGCGGCGCGAGGACGACGTGTTCGAAGACGAGATGCCCGACAACCGTCACGCCCATGACGACGGCCCCGAAGAGCGGTTCGACGGCCCCGACGACCGCATCCGCGCGCGTATCGCCGACGCGGTGCAGCAACGCGCCCGCAGCCAGCCCGTCCTGACCGCGGGGCATCGCGACGTGCCGTCGATCCGGCGCAAGAAACACCCGCGCGGCCCCAAGCCCATGATCCTGCCCAAGGAGCCGCCGGTCTCTGCCCGGACCGCTCCGCCCGCGATGCAGGCCGCCGCAGAACACGACGTTGCGGATTTCGCGGTGGTCGAGGCCGAGGATGACGGCGCCATGTTCGACGACGCGCCCGAGGCGGCGCCCGCATTCGCCCCGCGCGCCCCGGTGGCCGAGCCCCCGCGCGCCGTGGTCCAGTCGGCCCCGCGCAAGCGCATCCTGCCCTCGTCGCGCGCCAAGGCCGAAGCGCAGCCGTCGCTGTCCTTTGCCGACGAGGATAACGACTACGAGATGCCGCCGCTGAGCCTTTTGACGCATCCCAACACGATCACCCGCCATGTGCTGGGCGAAGAGGCACTCGAGGAAAATGCGCGGATGCTGGAAACCGTGCTCGACGATTACGGCGTCAAGGGCGAGATCGTCAGCGTCCGCCCCGGCCCGGTTGTCACCATGTACGAGCTCGAGCCCGCGCCGGGTCTCAAGGCCAGCCGCGTGATCGGGCTTGCCGACGATATCGCGCGCTCGATGTCGGCGCTGTCGGCGCGGGTCTCGACCGTGCCGGGCCGCTCGGTCATCGGGATCGAGTTGCCCAACGACAAGCGCGAGATGTGCGTCCTGCGCGAGATCCTGGCGAGCCGCGAGTTCGGTGACGGCAACCACCACCTGCCGCTGGCGCTGGGCAAGGATATCGGCGGCGATCCCATCGTCGCGAACCTCGCCAAGATGCCGCATCTGTTGATCGCGGGCACCACCGGTTCGGGCAAGTCGGTCGCCATCAACACGATGATCCTGTCGCTGCTCTACAAGCTGACCCCCGAGGAATGCCGCCTCATCATGATCGACCCCAAGATGCTGGAACTCAGCGTCTATGACGGCATCCCGCATCTGCTGTCCCCGGTCGTGACGGACCCGAAAAAAGCCGTCGTCGCGCTGAAATGGGTCGTGGGCGAGATGGAGGAGCGTTACCGCAAGATGTCGCGCATGGGCGTGCGCAACATCGAGGGGTTCAATTCGCGGGTGCGCGACGCCCTGTCCAAGGGCGAGCTGTTCGAGCGCACCGTCCAGACCGGGTTCGACGAGGATACCGGAGAGCCGATCTTCGAGACCGAAGAGACGGTGCCCGAGATCCTGCCCTTCATCGTGGTGGTCGTCGACGAGATGGCCGATCTGATGATGGTGGCCGGCAAGGAAATCGAGGCCTGCATCCAGCGCCTCGCGCAGATGGCGCGGGCCTCGGGCATCCACCTCATCATGGCGACGCAGCGCCCGTCGGTCGACGTCATCACCGGCACGATCAAGGCGAACTTCCCCACCCGGATCAGTTTCCAGGTCACGTCCAAGATCGACAGCCGCACCATCCTGGGCGAGCAGGGGGCCGAGCAGCTTCTGGGCATGGGCGACATGCTCTACATGGCGGGCGGCAGCCGCATCGTGCGCGTGCACGGCCCGTTCTGCTCGGACGAAGAGGTGGAGGACGTGGTGAACCACCTCAAGTCCTTCGGGCCGCCGGATTACAAGTCGGGCGTCGTCGAAGGCCCCGACGAGGACCGCGAAAGCGATATCGACGCGGTGCTGGGGCTCGGCGGATCGGGGGGCAACACCTCGGGCGAGGATGCGCAATACGACGAGGCGGTGGCCATCGTCGCGCGCGACCGCAAATGCTCGACCTCGTATATCCAGCGCAAGCTCGGCATCGGCTACAACAAGGCCGCGCGGCTGGTCGAGCAGATGGAGGATCAGGGCGTGGTGTCGCCGGCCAACCATGTCGGCAAGCGCGAGGTGCTCGTGCCGGAAGTCCAGTAGGCCCCGGCCATTGGCGAAATGAAAAGGCCCGGACGCGATGTCCGGGCCTTTGTCGTTGCAAAAGGGTGGTTCAGCCTTTCGGCGGCATGTTCGCGCCGATGAACCAGGCGTCCTTGTCGATCTGGCGCGACACCTCGGTGAACAGGTCCTCGGTATCGTCGTCGCCGATCTCGCCGGCTTCCTCGAGCGCCTCGCGCACGCGCTTGCCCACATCGACGAATCGCTCGCGCAGCGCCTCGACATGGAACTGAAGCTCGGATTCGTTCAGCGGATAAGGCTTCATCTTGGTCTTTTCGGCGACGACCTCGGCGGTGCCATCGGCGAAACCGCCCAGGATCACGGCGCGTTCGGCCATCAGGTCCGAACTTTCGCGCAGCCGGTCGGCGACCTCGTCCAGCAGCTCGTGAACGCCGATGAAGCCGGGGCCCTTGAGGTTCCAGTGCGCCTGCTTGACCGCGAGGGTCAGCGAAATGACATCGGCGAGCCGGGCGTTCAGCAGATCGACGATCTTGTGACGGGTGTTGTCGTTCAGTCCGGCGACAAATGCTTCGGGCATGGTAAGCTCCTTCGACGTGAAAACAGGTCGCGACCCCGGTGGGGTGCTTGTCAGGCCAATGCAGGCCGGCGCGACCGGTTCCATGGCGATATCGCGGGCGTGTTATTGCCTGACGATGGCGGGCCGGCGCATCGTGACTACATCACGGGATGATCGACCGACCCCGATGCAAACGAACGAGGCCATCACATGCCCAGCCGCAGGACTTTCCTTGCAGGTATCAGCGCCGCCGCCATGGTGGCCGCCGCACCCGCCATCGCCGCGCCCATCGACCTGTCGCGCCTGTCGCAATACCTCAACGCGATGAAAACGGCGCAGGCCGAGTTCACGCAGGTCAATGCCGACGGGACGATCTCGACCGGGCAGATCTATATCCAGCGGCCCGGCCGGGTCCGCTTCGACTACAACGCGCCGGACGAAACGCTGGTCATGGCCGGTGGCGGGCAGGTCGCGATCTTTGACGGCGGATCGAACAGCAAGCGGCCCGAGCAGTATCCGCTGGCGCGCACTCCGCTCAAGATCATCCTCGAGGCGAACGTGAATCTCGGGCAGGCCGGCATGGTCACGGGGCACCGGCAGGACGGCGTCAAGACCATCGTCACCGCGCAGGACCCGGCGAACCCCCAATACGGCCGGATCGAGATGGTGTTCACCGACAATCCCGTTCAGCTGCGCCAATGGGTCATCACCGATAACGGCGGCAGCCAGACCACCGTCATCCTCGGCGATCTGCGCGCCGGGGGAAGTTTCCCGGCGCGGTATTTCTCGATTCCGAACGAGATCTCGTCGCGGAGCTGACGCCTAGAGCTTGCGACAGGCCAGAAGCTGCGCGTGGTATTTCTGGGCGCGGGTCGCGACATTGCCCGAGACCCGCACCAGCCAGTCCTTTTCGCGATAGCTGCCGCGCCGGTAGCCCGTGCGCCCCTCGTGGTAGGCAAGGTACTGGTTGCGCGCGTCCTGTCGCGAGATGCCCAGCGACCGCGACGTGCCGTCCATGTACCAGCCCATGAAATCGGACGCGTCGCGGATGCGGTCGCGCTTGGCCCGCCAATTGCCGGTCTTCTGGCGGTACTCGTCCCATGTCCCGTCCAGCGCCTGGCTGTAGCCATAGGCCGACGACTGGCGTCCCATCGGGATGACCCCGAGGGCGAATTTCATCGGCGTGCGCGCGTTCCCGATGAACTTGGATTCCTGGTACAGCGTCGCCATCTGCACCGCGACCGGAACGCCCCAGCGTTTCTCGGTCTTGCGCATCGCGCGCAGCAGGTGCGGCCGTTCGTCCACGATGGAACAGGCATTGTCGAGGTCGCGGGGGGGCGTCCGGTCCGTTCCGCCACAACTGGCGGCGAACACGCAAAGGACCAGTGCGCGAATCATTCTGCTCATGTCTGCCTCGGTCTTTTTTGACGTCTTTTGCGGACAGGTTAGCAGACCGGGGCAGATTCGCGAAACAAATCAGATGAGGAAGGCGAGTGTGAGCGGCAGGGTTACAACGCTCATCAAGGTTGACAGGACGACGAGCCCCGCCACGGCGTCGGCATCCGCGCCGTATTTCGCGGCGATCAGGTAGCTCGTGACCGCAACCGGCGTCGAAATCTGCAGCACGAGGACCGCGAAGGCGACCGGCTCGAGCGCGAAAAGCCGCCCCGTCGCGACGGCGGCGGCGGTGCATCCCGCCAGCTTGAGCGCCGAGAACAGCGCGGGCCGCCCGAGGCTTTCGGGCTGCAGCCGCGCGATGGCCACCCCGAGCGTGACGAGCATCAGCGGAATGGCGAGCTGCCCGATCAGGTCGAGCGTGTTCGTCACGAAATCCGGCGTCCGCCAGCCCCGCCACAGGAACAGCGCCCCCAGCAGCGTGGCGGCGACCACCGGCTCGCGCAGCACGCGCAGCACGGACCCGCCGCCCGCGACCAGCCAGATGCCCGCGGTAAAGCTGTAGATCGCCATGATCGCAAAGATGACGACGGCATAGCCCAAGCCTTCGTCGCCGAAGGCGAAAAGCGCGAGCGGCAGTCCCAGATTCCCGGTATTGCCGAAGATCAGCGGCGCGAGATAGGTGCGCAGCTCGAGCCCGGCGGCCCAGACCAGCCCGGCCATCAGCAGCGTGACCGCGCCATAGGCCGCGAGCGCGGCGAGCGACACGGCCGTCAGCGCCGCGGGCGCGATCTCGGTCCGCATGAGCGCGGTGAAGATCAGGCAGGGCACCCCGAGCGTCATCGCCAGACGCGTCACGAAGCCGACATCGTAGGGCAGGCCGCGGCGCACCCAGACGAATCCGATGGATGCGAGCAGAAAGACGGGCGCGGTCACGTTCAGCACCGTCGTGACGAGATTCACAGAGTGTTTCCTTCGATTTCGGGCGGATCCATGGACAACGCCACGCGACGGCCTTATTGCTGAAAGGGTTGGCGAGAGGACCTTTCATGCTGAAAACACGCGCCCGGTATCATCTCGGCCAGGTTGTCCGGCACCGCAAGCATCCCTTTCGCGGCGTCATCTTCGACGTGGACGCAACCTTTTCCAACACCGAGGAATGGTACGAATCGATCCCCGAAGAGGCGCGCCCGGCCCGCGACCAGCCCTATTACCACCTGCTCGCCGAGAACTCGCAAAGCTACTACGTGGCCTATGTGTCCGAACAGAATCTCGAGGCGGATTATTCGGGCGAGCCTGTCGCGCATCCCGACCTCGAAGACTTCTTCGGCGAGCTCGAGGATGGCGCCTACACGCCGCAGTTTCAGCTCAACTGATCCTGAACGACCGGGAAACCGGCGTCTTTCCAGCCGGCGAATCCCCCCTCCATCTCGGCCACGTTCGACAGGCCCATATCCCTGAGCGTCGCCACCGCCAAAGCCGAGCGCATGGCGGCCGCGCAAAACAGGACCAGCGTCTTGTCGGTCGCGAAAACCGGCTTGTGATAGGGGCTTTCGGGGTCGATCCAGAACTCAAGCATCCCGCGGGGCGCGTGAACCGCGCCGTCGATGCGCCCCTCGCGCGACAGCTCGCGCACGTCGCGGATATCGACCAGCATCGCCTCGTCCCGGTCGAGCATGTCGCGGACCCGTTCGGGCGGCAGGGTGTCGATCCGGGCCTTGGCGCGGGCGACGAGCGTGCTGACCGGGGTGATGGGCATGACGGCCTCCTTTCGGCTTTCGCGCAGGGTTGGGCGTAACCGCCGCGAAGGCAAGACCCGGCGCGGCACGATCCGGCCCTTTGGGCCGTCGGCACGCAGCACGAAACGCAGCGACGTCACGTTCAGCCCGCCGCGCCGGGCGACGCGGACCTCGCGCGCGAGGGTGCGGATCAGGAACCAGCCGAACCCGCCCTCGGGCAGTTCGGCCAGCGGGGCGTCGCGCAGCATCTGCCGCGGCAGGCCGCCATCGGGGGGCGCAAAGGCCCGGCCCCGGTCCGCGATCACGACGCGCAGATCGCCGCCCATCTGCCGCGCCCCCAGCCAGACCGGCCCGCAACGGGTGGTGGCATAGCCGTGTTCGACCACGTTGTTCACCACCTCGGCCAGCGCCAGTTCGACCGAGGCGCGACATTCCGCCCCTGCGCCGCGCACCCCGGTCATGGCGCAGGCCAACAGATCGCGCACCCGCGCCGTTTCAAGCTGCGGACAGTGGACGAGGATGCGCCGGGGATCAGGCCGCATGATCGGGGCCGTCGCGAACCCGGTCGAGTCTTGAATGGATGGTCAGCACACGGTCCAGCCGCGTCAGCGCGAACACCTTGGCGACCGGCGGCTGAAGATTGGCGAGTTCGAGCTGCCGGTCCGGCGCCAGTTGTTTCATCGCCCTGACGATCGCCCCGAGCCCCGAGCTGTCGATGAACCCGACCCCCCCGAGATCGAGCACGACCGCCCCGGCCGCACCGGCCGCGCGGTCGCGCACGGCATCCTTGAAGGCGACGGCCGCGACCGCGTCGATCCGCGAGACCTCGGGCCGCAGCACGAGCCGCCCCGCATCGGTCCATGCCGTCATTTCCATGAAACGCACCTCCCTTATCGAGCGGGATCACCCTATACCGCCGCAACCTAAGCAATCGTGAACGGGAGCTTCCGGAAATGCCCGATTATGCCGATCTCGCGCGGCGCTGCGCGAGCCTTGTCGAGGGCGAGGACGACGCCGTTGCCGTCATGGCGACGCTCGCCTGCGAGATCCACCATTCCGATCCGCGTTTCGACTGGACGGGGTTCTACCGCGTGGTCGCGCCCGAACTGCTCAAGATCGGACCCTATCAGGGCGGGCACGGTTGCCTGACGATCCCGTTCTCGCGCGGGGTCTGCGGCAAGGCGGCCCGCAGCGGCGAGGTGCAGATCGTGCCCGATGTCGACGCGTTTCCCGGCCATATCGCCTGCGCCAGCTCGACCCGGTCCGAACTGGTGATGCCGGTGCGCGACGCGTCGGGCGCGGTGATCGCCGTTCTCGATATCGACAGCGACCGCCCCGACGCGTTCGACGATGCCGACGTGCGGGGTCTGCAGCCGATTCTCGATGCCGCTTTCGCCGCCCGCTGACTACGCCCCGCCGGCGGGGCCGCTGCAGATTCTGCATTGCGACGATGCGCTTTTGGCGGTGTCCAAGCCGCCGGGATTGCTGAGCGTGCCGGGCCGGGATGCGGCCTTGGGCGAATGTCTCATGTCGCAGGTGCAGGCGATTTTTCCCCAGGCGCGGCTCGTCCATCGGCTGGATCGCGACACCTCGGGCGTGGCGGTATTTGCCATGACGGCGGCCGCGCAGCGCCATCTGGGGCTGCAATTCGAGAAACGCATCCCGCGCAAGACCTACATCGCCGAAGTGGCGGGCGTGCCGCGCGATGCATCGGGCTGGATCGACCAGCCGCTGCGGGCCGATTGGCCGAACCGGCCGCGACAGATGGTCGATCCGGTCGCGGGCCGCGCGGCGCAGACCGGGTGGGCCGTCATTGCGCGCAAGACAAGCAGCGCCTTTCTGCGCCTGTCGCCCCGCACGGGGCGATCCCACCAGTTGCGGGTGCATTTGCAATGGCTGGGCCATCCGATCCTCGGCGATCCGATCTATGCGCCCGAAACGCTCGGCCGGCGTCCGCGGCTCATGCTGCATGCCGCGGCGCTCGCGCTGCGTCATCCGCTGGGCGGGGCGTGGATCGCGTTCCGGGCGCCCTCGGGTTTCGTGCCCGCGGTCGAGGAGCCGCGCGACGCCTGATCCTCGGGCGGCAAGATCCCGGCGATATCGGTCCCGCCCCCGATGGATGATGCGGAACAGGTGTCGCGCGCCGTGGCGTTCAACGGGACGCGCGGCCCTTTCCGCCCCGATCCCGCTTTGCGTTCCGCGCGGCGCGCGCCATATCTAGCGCAACCGACCAGTCCAAGGAGATCCCGATGGCCCTGCGCATCAACGATACCGCCCCCGATTTCACCGCCGATTCGACCGACGGGCCGATCTCGTTTCACGAGTGGATCGGGGATGGCTACGCGATCCTGTTCTCGCATCCCAAGGATTTCACCCCGGTCTGCACGACCGAGCTCGGCCGCATGGCCGGCATGGAGGAAGAGTTCGCCAAGCGGAACGCCAAGATCCTCGGGATCTCGGTCGATCCGGTCGAGGATCACCACAGGTGGAAATCCGACATCGCCAGCTATACCGGCAACGAGGTCCGCTATCCCATGATCGGCGACCCCGACATGAAGGTCGCCAAGCTTTATGACATGCTGCCGGCCGAGGCCGATGGCGACGCCTCGGGCCGGACCCCGGCGGATAACGCGACCGTGCGGACGGTCTTCATCATCGGGCCGGACAAGAAGGTGAAGCTCAGCCTGACCTATCCGATGACCACGGGCCGCAACTTTGCCGAGATCCTGCGCGCGCTCGATTCGATCCAGATGACCGCCAGGCACAAGGTGGCCACCCCGGCCGACTGGCAGGATGGCGACGACGTCATCATCACCGCGTCGGTCAGCGACGACGAGGCGCGCGAGAAATTCGGCGATTTCGAGAAAAAGCTGCCTTATCTGCGGACGACGCGGCAGCCTCGCTGATCCCTCGCGAAACCGCCCAGCCGCTTGCGCCGCCCCTTACCCGAGGGGCGGCGTTCGTCTATGGGCTGATCCATGCGGCCCGATAGCTTTCGCGGCATCGCCCTTGCCCTGACCGGGGCGCTGGTGCTGTCGCCCGACACCCTGTTCATGCGCCTCTCGGGGCTCGACGCCGCCCAGATGATGGGCTGGCGCGGATCGCTCATGGCCGCGACGCTGATCCTGTTCTGGGCCGCGACGACACGCGACCGGGGCGGCGATCTACGGTGCCTCATTACTCCGGCAGGGTTGGGTGCCGCCGCCTGCCAGGGCTTCAACGGCATGGCCTTTGCCTATGGCATCGCCGTGGCGCCCGTGTCGGTGGTGCTTTTCGCGCTGGCCACTGTGCCGATCTGGTCGGCGGCCCTGGGCGCGCTGGTGCTGGGCGACAGGGTGGGGCGGGCGACGGCGATCACCTCGGCGGTCGTGCTGGCGGGGATCGGCCTTTCCGTCTTTTCCGCCGAGGGCGGCCACGGGGCGGGCGGCAGCCAGCCGCTTATCGGCGCGCTTTGCGGGCTGGCCGTCGCCGTGGCCATGGCGGGCAGCTTTACCATCTACCGCGCGCGGCCCGCCTTGCCGGTGCCGCTGACGGTCGGCGCGGGGGCCGCGGTCTTTGGCGCGGTCGGATGGGCCGTCGCCGGGCCGATGACGCAGACGGGCGGGGTGCTTCCGGCGATATGGGTCTGCGGGGTGCTGATCCTGCCCGCGTCCTTCGTGCTGCTGTCGGTCGCGTCGCGGCATACGCCCTCGGCGAATGTAAGCCTCTTGCTGCTGCTCGAGACGGCGCTGGGGCCGATTCTGGTGTGGGGGTTTCTGGGCGAGGCGATGACCGGCCCCGAACTGGTGGGGGGCGGCATCGTGGTGGCGGCGCTGGCCGTCTACCTGCGCCACCGCCGCCGCGTCAGAGAAGCACCGATCGCAGAATCCAGCCCACCACCCCCAGCGCCGCCACGCTGAGCACCCAGATCGCGACGAACCACGCCAGCTTTCGCAGCATCAATGATAGCCCGAACTGTGGTCGATCTTGCCGCGGAACACCCAGTAGGCATAGGCGGTATAGCCCAGGATCATGGGCAGCAGCACGATGGCGCCCACGAACATGAAGAGCTGACTCTTGAAGGGGCTTGCCGCATCCCAGAGCGTGACGCTGGTGGGGATGACATAGGGCCACATGCAGACCCCGAGCCCGAGAAAGCACAGCCCGAACAGCCCGAGCGTCAGGACAAACGGCATGTAGTCGTTCCGCTCGTTATAAAGCTCGCGCCCGAGCAGGGCGATGAAGCCCAGCACCAGCAGCGGGATGGGCGAGACCTGCAGGATCTGGGGCCAGCCGAACCAGCGGTCGAAATAGGCTGCCTCCAGAAAGGGGGTCCAGATCGAGACGATCCCGATGAACGCGACCGTGCCGAACCCCAGGATGCGCGCGATGCGGCGCGCCTTGTCCTGTATGTCGCCCTCGAGCCGCCAGTTGAGCCAGCAGGCCCCGAGCAGCCCGTAGCCGCAGACCACGGCCAGACCGCAGACCACCGAGAAGGAGGTCAACCAGTCCCACCACCCGCCGCCATAGGCGCGGCCGTCGACCTCGATCCCCTGCAATAGGGCGCCGAGGACGATGCCTTGGGAAAAGGCGGCGACGGTCGAGCCTCCGATAAAGGCCCAGTCCCAGAACAGGCGCGTGCGCGGACCTTCGGCCCGCCAGCGGAACTCGAACGCGACGCCGCGAAAGACCAGCGCCAACAGCATCGCGATGATCGGCGGATAGAGCGCGGGCATGATGATGGCGTAGGCCATGGGAAACGCCGCGAAGAGCCCACCGCCGCCGAGGATCAGCCATGTCTCGTTGCCGTCCCAGACCGGCGCGACCGTGTTCATCATCAGGTCGCGGTCGCGTTTGTGGGGAAAGACCGGGTAGAGGATCCCGATGCCGAGGTCGAACCCGTCGAGCACGACATAGATATAGACGGCGACGGCCAGCAGGATCGCCCAGGCCACGGTCAAGTCAAAGCTGATGTCCATGGGTCGCCCCCCTCATTCGGCCGGATGCGGCTTGTTCGGATCGCTGCGCGGCAGCTTTTGCGCCGGCATGATGCCCGCCGAGCGGATCGGCCCCGGCTCTTCGCCGACGCCGCGCTGACCCTTTTCTGGCGGCTTGGCCATCAGCTTGAGCAGGTAAAGGATGCCCGCGCCGAACACCGCGAAATAGATCACGATGAAGGCGATCAACGACGAGCCCACCGCGCTGGCCCCGATGGGCGAGACCGCGTCGGCGGTCAGCAACTCTCCGTAGACGACATAGGGCTGGCGCCCGACCTCGGTCGTGATCCAACCCGCGATGACCGCGACCAACCCCGACGGCGCCATCACGAACACGGCCCGATGTAACCAGCGGCTCGTGTAAAGGTTTCGGCGGAAACGCGAGATCAGCGACCATGCGCCCACGGCGACCATCAGCACGCCGATCCCCACCATGATGCGGAAGGACCAGAACACCATGGCGACGGGCGGCTGTTCGGCCCGCGGCACGGTCTCGAGCCCGTCCATCGACCCGTTCCACCCCTTGCCGAGGATCGGCCCCCCGACTCTGGGGATCGAGATGCCATAACGCAGCTCCTGCGCTTCCTGGTCGGGGATGCCGAACAGGATCAGCGGGATGCCGTCGTCGTAGCTTTCGAAATGGCCCTCCATCGCGAGAACCTTGGTCGGCTGGTATTCGTAGGTGTTCAGCCCCTGCTCATGTCCCAGCACGACCTGCAACGGGGCCACCACGGTGGCCATCCACATCGCCATCGAGAACATCGTGCGCACGCCGGCATTGTCGCCGCGCCGCCGCAGCAGGTGCCAGGCCCCGACGCCGCCGACGATGAAGGCCGTCGTCAGGTAGGCCGCCGTCAGCGTATGGGCGAGGCGATAGGGAAAGGACGGGTTGAACACGATCGCCCACCAGTCGTCCGGCAGGAACTGCCCGTTCTCGCCCATGACAAAGCCCGTGGGGGTGTGCATCCAGCTGTTGACGCTGATGATCCACGTCGCCGAGATCGCGGTGCCCGCCGCGACGAGGAGCGTGGCCGTCATGTGCAGCGTCGGGCCGACCTTTTCACGCCCGAACAGCATGATCCCGAGGAACCCGGCCTCGAGGAAAAAGGCGGTGAGCACCTCGTAGGCCATGAGCGGCCCGATGATCGGCCCCGCGCGGTCGGACAGAACCGACCAGTTGGTGCCGAACTGGTAGGACATGACCAGCCCCGACACGACCCCCATGGCAAAGGTGATCGCAAAGATCTTAACCCAGTACTTGAACAGGCGCAGATAGGCTTCGTCCTTGGTCCACAGGAACATCCCGTTCAGGACGGCCAGGTAGCTGGCGAGCCCGATGGTGAAGGCGGGAAACAGGAAGTGGAAGGCAATGGTGAACCCGAACTGTATCCGGGCCAGCATCAGCGCATCGAGACCGAGAAACGTATCCATGGGCAACCTCGTTCAGCGGGCTACCGCTTAAGTATAACGACCCGCCAGGGTTTCCACCTTGGCGGGTTGTCACGTCTCGTCGCAGAGAGGTCCGGTCAGACCATCTTGGGGTAGAGCACCGTGCGCGCGTTCATGGGAACCTGCTCGTAGAGCATCTTGATATGCTCGTTCGTCAGGCCGGCGCAGCCGTTCGACACGGCGCGACCGATGGTGTTCACGTCCGGCGTTCCGTGAATCCGCAGGAACGTGTCGCCGCGCCCTTCTTCGAAGAGGTAGAGCGCGCGGGCGCCCAGCGGGTTGTTCGGGCCACCCGGCATCCCGTTCTTGTGACGGGCGTATTTCTCGGGCTCGCGCCGGATCATGTCGGGCGTCGGCGTCCAGGACGGCCATTCCTTCTTGGCGCCGATGTAGTAGTCGCCCGGCTCGTAGAGCCCGGCCCGGCCGACGCGGATACCGTAGCGCCATGCCTTGTTGTCGGGCATCGTCCAGAAGAGCTGGAAATGGTCGGGAAAAACGTGAATCTCACCTGCGGGCAGCGGTGCGCGCAGGCTCACGAAGGCCGGTTGAAGACGCGGCGGGAGCGATTGCGCGAAAGCCGGTCCACCCAGGAGGGAGGCCCCGAAGGCAGCGGCCCCAGCCGCGATGAAGTCACGTCGGTTCATTGTCTAGGCATCTCCCCACATCGAATCATATCCGTTACTCAGGGCATTAGCGCGATTCGCCATAGAATTGTTCAACGAGAATCGATTTTTGACGAATATGTGAAACATGGCGGCAGCCTTGCATCGCTGCGGGCCGTGCCGGGGCCCGCATGTCGCGGACCCCGGAAAGACGATCAGCTTTCGGCGGTTTCCTCGGCCGCAAGCTCGCCGGTTTGCTGGTCGATCATCTTCATCGACAGGCGGACCTTGCCGCGATCGTCGAAGCCCAGCAGCTTGACCCAGACCTCCTGGCCTTCCTTCAGGGCGTCAGAAGGATGGTTCAGGCGGCGGTTCTCGATCTGGCTGACATGCACCAGCCCGTCGCGCTTGCCGAAGAAGTTCACGAAGGCGCCGAAATCGACGATCTTGACGACGGTGCCCTTGTAGATCTTGCCTTCCTCGGGCTCGGCCACGATCGAATGGATCATGTCCCAGGCCTTCTTGATGGCGTCGCCATTGGCCGAGGCGATCTTGATGACGCCGTCATCGTTCACGTCGACCTTGGCGCCCGACACCTCGACGATCTCGCGGATCACCTTGCCACCGGTGCCGATCACTTCGCGGATCTTGTCGGTGGGGATCTGCATCGTCTCGATCCGCGGGGCGTAGGCGCTGAACTCCGACGTCTCGGACAGGGCCTTGTTCATCTCACCCAGGATGTGCAGGCGGCCGGCCTTGGCCTGCGCCAGAGCCTTTTCCATGATCTCGGGGGTGATCCCCGCGACCTTGATATCCATCTGCAGCGACGTGATGCCGTTCTCGGTGCCAGCGACCTTGAAATCCATGTCGCCGAGGTGATCCTCGTCGCCGAGAATGTCGGTCAGGATAGCATAATCGCCGTCATCCTCGAGGATGAGGCCCATCGCGACGCCCGCCACCGGCGATTTCAGCGGCACGCCGGCATCCATCATCGACAGCGAACCGCCGCAGACCGACGCCATCGAGCTCGATCCGTTCGACTCGGTGATCTCGGACACGACGCGGATGGTATAGGGGAAATCCGTCGCCGCCGGCAGAACCGCCTGAAGCGCGCGCCACGCCAGCTTGCCGTGGCCGATCTCGCGCCGACCCGGAGGGCCGACGCGCCCCGCTTCGCCGACCGAATAGGGCGGGAAGTTGTAGTGGAGCAGGAAGTTCGACTTGTAGGTGCCCTCGAGCGCGTCGATCATCTGCTCGTCATCGCCGGTGCCCAGCGTGGTGACGACTAGGCTCTGCGTTTCGCCGCGCGTGAACAGCGCCGAGCCATGCGTGCGGGGCAGGAACCCGGTCTCGGCACTGATCGCGCGGACCTCGTCGGTCGCGCGACCGTCGATCCGCTTGCCGCCCTTGACCACGTCGCCGCGCAGGATCGACGACTCGAGCTTCTTGAAGGCCGAGCCGAGGTTGCTGTCGGCCAGTTGCTCCTCGCTCAGCGCGTCGCGTATATCGGCGCGCGCCTTGGCGATGGCGGCCGTCCGCTCCTGCTTGTCGGTGATCGCGAAGGCGGCGCGCATCTTCTGCTCGCCGGCCGATTTCACCGCGTCATACAGCGCCGAGTAATCCGGCGGCGTGAAATCGAAGGGCTCCTTCGCGGCTTCCTCGGCGAGGTCCACGATCAGGTCGATCACCGGCTGGATGTGCTTGTGGGCAAAGGTCACGGCGCCCAGCATCTCGTCCTCGGTCAGCTCGTAGGCCTCGGACTCGACCATCATCACGGCGTCCTTGGTGCCCGCGACCACGAGATCGAGCCGCTGGTCGGGGTTGTTCCGCAGCTTGGCCATGTCGTCGATGGTCGGGTTCAGCACGTATTCGCCGCCCTCGTAGCCCACGCGGCAACCCGCGATCGGCCCCATGAAGGGCACGCCCGAGATCGTCAGCGCGGCCGAGGCGGCGATCATCGCCACCATGTCGGGGTCGTTGACGAGGTCGTGGCTCAGCACGGTGCACATCACCAGCACTTCGTTCTTGAAGCCCGGCACGAAAAGCGGACGGATCGGCCGGTCGATCAGGCGCGCGGTCAGCGTCTCCTTCTCGGTCGGGCGCGCCTCGCGCTTGAAGAAACCGCCCGGAATCTTGCCCGCGGCGTAGTATTTTTCCTGGTAGTGGACCGTCAGCGGAAAGAAGTCCTGGCCGGGCTTCTGTTCGCGCGCATAGGTCACGTTGGCCATGACGCGCGTATCGCCGAGCGTGGCGATCACCGATCCGTCGGCCTGGCGGGCGACCTTGCCCGTCTCGAGGGTGAGCGTCTCCTCGCCCCATTCGATTGATTTCGTCGTAACGTTGAACATCGTCGTATCCTATCTGGACCGCGCGGAGCCCTCTCCGCCGGCCCTGTTTCAGGGCGGCCGCATTGCCGCCGACCCCATTCATCATACTCTCACGGCGCGAGGGGACCGGCGCGCCACGTCTCAGATGCGCCGCGCCTACAGCAAAACACATCCCAAGAGAAGCGAATCGCGCGGCGGCGGATCATCGCGCCCGCGAAACGCAAAAAGCCGCCCGGTGCCGGGCGGCCTTGCCGTCGCGATGTCGTCGCGGTTCAGCGACGGATGCCGAGACGCTGGATCAGGTCGCGATAGCGCGCATCGTCGCGGGCCTTGACGTAATCGAGCAGCTTGCGGCGCTGGGCCACCAGCTTGAGAAGGCCGCGGCGCGAATGGTTGTCCTTGGCGTGGGTCTTGAAATGCTCGGTCAAGTTGCTGATCCGGTGCGTCAGGATCGCGACCTGCACCTCGGGCGAACCGGTGTCGCCGGTCCCGCGCGAGAAATCGCTGATGATCTGCTGTTTGGCTTCGGCAGTGATCGACATCGTGGGTCTCCTTGCTGTCGGTTGACGAAAATCCGCTCCGGCCGGGATGTCGTCCAGCACGGGCGTCCGTCCGCGCGTGTCGCGGACCGATGGCGGATACGGCATCGCGGCGGCGATGAAAAGCCCCCGGATTGCGGGCTTTTCGACTCGAATGGCGCGGAAAATCTGAACTCCGTGGAAATCCGGCGCCGCTAGGGTCAGGATTCATAACCAGAACATGACGGTTGCGGCGAGGGCGATGGCGGAGAGGAAGACCTTCGGGCATCTGTCGTAGCGGGTGGCGATGCGACGCCAGTCTTTCAACCTACC
>NZ_SNAA01000010.1 GCF_004358695.1 Palleronia sediminis | reverse complement strand
TCGGTAGGTTGAAAGACTGGCGTCGCATCGCCACCCGCTACGACAGATGCCCGAAGGTCTTCCTCTCCGCCATCGCCCTCGCCGCAACCGTCATGTTCTGGTTATGAATCCTGACCCTAGGGTCAATCCAGTTTTTGATATCCGTTATCCGATCCCGTCGGCCTCGCGGTGATAATTCCAGCCGCCGGCTCGGGATCGCGCACATGCCCATCAACGGGCCACCGTGGCTTCCGCCGCTTGCGTGACCGTTCTGTATGAACAGAGCGATAGCGTACACGGCGGTGCTTCGTATGCTGGTCCAGAACGGTCTAGGCGAAACCGGCGCGGATGCCATCGCAAACCGTATGCCGGTCGACGCCGCGCGGTTGGTTGCTAGTGTTTTGCGTCCACACCAAGGGAACGTACCATGCTGAGAACATTGTTTACCGCTTCGGCCGCGACGATCCTCCTGTCGGGAGCCGCCATGGCCGAGGATATTTCGACCCATGTGCTGAACATCGCGACGGGGCAGGGTGGCGGCGGCGTGCCGGTCACGCTCGAACGGCACGACGGCGACGGCTGGGAGCAGGTCGGCTCCGGCACCACGCAGGAAAACGGCCGGATCGAGGGCTTCGGCATCACGGCCGAAAAGGCGACCTATCGCCTGACTTTCGACACCAGCGCCTATGACGCTCTTGGCGACGATCCGTTTTTCCCGGAAATCGTGGTGACTTTTGCCATCGAGGATACCGAACGGCACCATCATGTGCCGGTGCTCGTCAGTCCCTATGGCTACTCGACCTACCTGGGCAACTGAGCGCCCATCGCGGCGGCCCGGCAATCCGGGCCGTCAGGTCAGGCGGCGGCTTGTACCTTGAGGCTGCCGGGCGGTGCGCCGCTGGCAAAGACCGCCGCGATCTCGTCCAGGGGCAAGCGGTGCGAGACGAGGCGCGACAGGTCGAGGTCGAGCGCCGACAGCGCCGCAAGCGCCTGAGGTATGTTGTGGTTGAGCGAATGCGAGCCCGCCAGAGTGATCTGGCGTCGAAACAGCTCGAAGGGCGTGATCTCGATCCGGACGTCGGAGGGGCACACCCCGAAGAACAGCGCGCTGCCGCCATTGGCGACATAGCCCACCAGATCGCCCGCCACGCGCGGAACCCCGGTTGCATCCGCGACGAGGTCCATGCCCTGCCGCCGTGCCTCGAGATCGGGGCTGCCGGCAGCGAGGGGCGCAAAGCCGAGGCTTTCGGCGAAATCGAGCCGGGCCTCGTCGATATCGACAAGGGCCACGTCGTCGACCCCCGAGGCCCTGAGTCCCATGCCCAGCAACAGCCCGATGGGCCCCGCGCCGAAGATCAGCGCGTTGCGGGCCCGCTCGGCCCGCGCGGCGCCCAGCCCGTTCAGCACGCATCCCATCGGTTCGGCAAGCGCCGCCACGTCGAAGGGCATGTCGCCGATGGGATGGACCGCCACCGCGCGAACGGCGCTTTTCGCCGCGAACCCGCCGTTTCGGGTGACGCCATAGGCGCCTAGCGCCTCGCATAGATGCGCCCAGCCGCGGCAGCAGGCCCGGCATGTGCCGCATTCGATATTCGGATCGACCACGACACGGTCGCCCGGCGCGACATTTTCGACACCGGGGCCGATCTCGGAGACGACGCCGGCATATTCATGGCCCGGCACCACGGGAAAGGCCGAAGCCCCATAATTGCCGCGCAGGATCTCGAAATCGGTATGGCAGATGCCGCTTGCGCGCATCTCGACGACGACCTCGCCCGTAGCGGGGCGCGGATCGTCGATCTCGGCCAGCGTCGGCGCGTCGCGCGCGGTGAAGAGGATCGCCTGCATGACGCTCAGCTTTCCAGGTAGGCGCGGATCGCGGCCTCGGCCCCGTTCGCACGGATCGCGCGGTGCCAGCGGGCAAACGCTTCTGCGAACCGCGTATCGGCGCCCAGGTCGCCATAGATCGCGCGTTGCCCCAACCATGCCGCGGGGTCGTCCTGCGCCGCGATCGCCACGGCATTGAGCGTCGTCCAATGCGGGTCGTTCGGCTCGATCACGCTGCCGTCCTCGCGGGTGCCCTCGCACATGCGCGCCCACAGGGCTTCGACCAATGCCAGCCCGTCGATCGGGTTGGCCGCGGCCAGCGCGTCGCGGATCACCGGCAGCAGAAAGCCGGGATGCCGCGACGAGCCGTCGAACGCCACGCGCCGCACGGTGTCGCGGATCTGCGGGTTGGCGAACCGCGTCTCGATCAGGTCGACATAGGCCTCGGGGGTCATGCCGGGCACGGGGGACACATGGGGCACGATCTCGTCCATCTCGACGCGGCGGAACAGCGCACGGATCGTCGGGTGCGCCATGCAATCGGCGATGGTGGCAAGCGACAGCAGTTCGCCCGCATTCGAGATGACCTGATGGCCCGCGTTGAGGCAGCGCAGTTTCATCGCCTCGTAATCGTGCACATCGTCGGTCAGGGTAGCGCCGGCATCCTCCCATGGCGGGCGACCGGCGCAAAACCGGTCCTCGATCACCCATTGGCGGAAATTCTCGTGCGTGACCGGGGCCTTGTCGTCGATCCCGAACTCGCGCACCAGCGTCAGCTCGGCCGCGCCGGTGGCGGGCACGATGCAGTCGACCATGGCGTTGGGAAAGGTGGCGTGGCTCTCGATCCACCCCGCGAGGTCGGGATCGTCCAGCCGCGCAAGGCCGATGACGGTCTCGCGCAGGATATCCCCGTTGCCCTGCAGGTTGTCGCAGGATTGGCAGGTGAACGAACCCGCGCCGCTTGCGCGCCGGGCCTTCAGCGCCGCGACGATGGCGCCGAAGGCGGTGCGCGGCGCCTCGGGGTTGGCCGCGTCGTGGCGGATGTCGGGATGCTCCGCGTCGAACCCGCCATCGGCATTGCGGTAGTAACCGCCCTCGGTGACGGTCAGCGACACGATGCGGATGGCCGGGTCGGCCATCTGCGCGATGAGGGCGCCGTTGCCGTCCTCGACCGGGACGAAGCCGATCATCGACCCGGTGATCTCGGCCGACTTTCCGGCGGGGTCGAGCTCGATCAGCGTGGTCAGCCCGTCCTGCGCCAGAAGCGTTTCCCGCATCCGGGCATCGGCGGGGCGGACGCCCGCGCCGATGATGGCCCAGTCATGGGCCTTTCCGTCTTGCATCAGGCGGTGGAGATACCACGCCTGATGCGCCCGGTGGAAATTGCCCAACCCGATATGCACGATGCCGGGGGTCAGCGTGGCGCGGTCGTAGGACGGCACCGAAATGCCGTCGGGCATGTCGCCCAGGGTATCGCGCCGCAGTGTCGTCAGCTCATCCACTGGCCGCCATCCACGTTGTAGCATTGCGAGACGATGTAATCCGAATCCGACGAGGCCAGCAGGATCGCCATCCCGGTCATGTCCTCGGGCACCGCGAAACGGCCCGCGGGAACGCCTGCCTCGACCTCGGCCTTTTTCTGGCCGGGCTCCTTGCCCTCGAGCTTGGCGAACATGGAATCGACATGCACCCAATGGTCGCCATCGACAACGCCGGGCGCGATGGCGTTCACGTTGATGCCATGCTTGATGAGGGCGAGCCCCGCCGATTGCGTGATCGAGATGACGGCTGCCTTGGTCGAGCAATAGACCAGCGCGAGGCTTTCGCCGCGGCGGCCCGCCTGGCTCGACATGTTAATGATCTTGCCGCCATGGCCCTGCGCGATCATCTGTTTCGCGGCGGCCTGCAGGGTAAAGAGCGTGCCCGCGACGTTGATGGCATAAAGGCGGTCATAGCTTTCGCGCGTGATGTCGACGACCTCGGACGCGTCGAAGACGGCGGCGTTGTTCACGAGGATGTCGAGCTTTCCGGCACGTTCCACTACCGCGGCGATGGCCGCGTCGATGCTGGCCTGGTCGGCCACGTCGATCTGGATGGCATAGGCGCCGTCGCCAAGTTCGGCGGCGGTGGCCTCGGCCGCCTCGAGGTTGATGTCGGCGATGGCCACGGTGGCGCCTTCGGCGAGATAGGCCTTGGCAAAGCCGCGGCCGATCCCGCGGGCGGCGCCGGTGATGAGCGCCGATTTTCCGTCGAGTCGTTTCATGAGATGCGGAGTCCCTTGTCGTCAAAGCGGTGAATCTTGTCGGCCTGGGGGGCCAGGTGGATCGGGTCGCCATGCCTCAGCCCGACCTCGCCCGAGGCGCGCACGGTCATGGGCTCGGCCATGCCGGGGATGTGGACGTGAAAGAACGTGTCCGACCCCAGATGCTCGGCCACGCCGATCTTGCCGGTGAATGTGCCGCCCGAGTCCACCACGTCGAGATGTTCGGGGCGGATGCCGATGGTCTTGCAGCCATGTGCGCGGGCGTGTTCTCCCTCGAGCAGGTTCATCTTCGGCGACCCGATGAAGCCCGCGACAAACACGTTGCGCGGTTCGCGGTAGAGGTCGAGCGGCGTGCCGACCTGTTCGATATTGCCCGCGCGCAGCACCACGATCTTGTCGGCCATGGTCATTGCCTCGACCTGGTCGTGGGTAACGTAGATCATCGTCGTGGCAAGCGTCGTGTGCAGTTCGGAAATCTCCATCCGCATCCCGACCCTGAGCGCGGCGTCAAGATTCGACAGCGGCTCGTCGAAGAGGAACGCGGCGGGTTCGCGCACGATGGCGCGGCCGATGGCGACGCGCTGGCGTTGCCCGCCCGAAAGCTGGCCGGGGCGACGGTCGAGGTAATCGGTCAGGTTCAGCGCCTCGGCCGCCTTGGCGATGCGGCGGTCCTGCTCGGCCTGGTCCATCCCCGCCATCTTGAGCGGAAAGGCGATGTTCTTGCGCACCGACATATGCGGGTAGAGCGCATAGCTCTGGAACACCATGGCGAGCCCGCGCTTGGCCGGCGGCAGGTCGGTCGCGGGGCGGCCGTCGATGCGGATCTCGCCGCCCGACACGTCCTCGAGCCCGGCGATCAGGCGCAGCAGGGTGGACTTGCCGCAGCCCGACGGGCCGACGAAGACGACGAACTCCCCGTCCTCGATGGTGAGGTTGAGCGGCGGAATGACCTCGACCTCGCCAAAGCGTTTCTGGACGTTTTCCAGCGTGATGCGTCCCATGGGTCGTTTCCCCTTACTTGACGGCGCCGAAGGTCAGGCCCCGGACGAGTTGTTTCTGGCTGAACCAGCCCATGACGAGGATCGGGGCGATGGCCATCATCGAGGCCGCGCTGAGCTTGGCGTAGAACAGCCCCTCGGGGGCCGAGAAACTGGCGATGAACTTTGTCAGCGGGGCCGCGTCCACGGTGGTCAGCAGGATGGTCCAGAACGCCTCGTTCCAGGCCAGGATGATGTTGAGCAGGATGGTCGAGGCGATGCCCGGAATGGCCATCGGCGTGAGCACGTAGATGATCTCGTTGCGGAGGCTGGCCCCGTCCATCCGCGCCGCTTCGAGGATCTCGCCCGGAATCTCGCGGAAATAGGTGTAGAGCATCCAGACGATGATCGGCAGGTTGATGAGCATCAGGACCACGATCAGCAGGATGCGGCTGTCCATGACGCCGAGCCACTTGGCCAGCAGCACCAGCGGATAGAGCACGCCCACCGCCGGCAGCATCTTGGTCGAGAGCATCCACAGCAGGACGTCCTTGGTCCGCCGTCCCGGCACGAAGGCCATCGCCCATGCGGCCGGCACCGCGATGGCGATCCCCAGGATGGTCGAGCCGACCGCGATGATGATCGAGTTCGTCAGGGCCAGCGGATAGTTCGACCGCTCCTGCACGGCGCGATAGTTCTCGAGCGTCCAGTCGAAAGCGAACCAGACCGGCGGATCGGCGATGGCCGTGGCCTCGGTCTTGAACGAGGTGAGAAAGGTCCACAGGATCGGAAAGAAGATCAGCAGCCCGATGCCCCAGGACAGGGCGGTCCACATCACCTTTTTGCGGGTCGTGATAGCGCGGGCCATGAACCGGTCCCCCTAGTTGTCGAGGTTCTTGCCGACGATGCGCATCAAGAAGATGGCAACGATATTGGCAAGGATGACGGCGATGATCCCGCCCGCGGAACCAAGGCCGATATTCTGGCTCTCGAGGACGCGCTGATAGACGAGGTAGGTCAGCGTGCGGGTTCCGAAGGCGCCGTTCGTCGTCACGAAGATCTCGGCAAAGACCGACAGCAGGAAAATCGTCTGGATCAGGATGACGACGGTGATCGCGCGGCTCAGATGGGGCAGGATGATGTACCAGAACCGCGCCCAGCCCGGCGCGCCGTCCATCTCGGCCGCCTCGAGCTGCTCGCTCGACAGCGATTGCACCGCCGTCAGCAGGATGAGCGTCGCGAAGGGCAGCCATTGCCATGCCACGATGACCACGATCGAAAACACCGGCGCCTGGCTTAGGAAATCGTAGGGCTGCAACCCCAGTGCCTTGTAGAGATAGCTGAAAAGCCCGTTATCGACATTGAAGAACATGTTCTTCCACACCAGCGCCGAGACCGTGGGCATGACGAAGAACGGCGCGATCACGAGGATCCGCACGACCCCTTGCCCGAAGATCGGCTGATCGAGCAGCAGCGCCAGCGCGATGCCGCCGGCGATGGTGATGCAGAGGATCCCGCCCACCATCTGCAATGTCGTGATCACGGAATTGGTGAAGGATGATGAGGTGACGAAGGACACGTAATTGTCGAACCCGATCCACGGCTCGAACGTGGCGCGCATCGGGCGGTAATCCGCGAACGAGAAATACAGCGTCATGCACAGCGGGATGAGCATCCACACCAGCAGCACGAATACGGCGGGCGCGATCATCAGGCGCGCGGCGGACCGGGAATGCTGGGTGGCCATGGGCAGGGCTCCTCGGGCGGGGCTTTCTGGAGGCGGCGCTTGCGGAGCTGTCCCGCGGGACGGCTGCGAAAGGGCCGGTTTCGGGTCGGGGGCGGAAAGGGTGGAACGGGGCGCCTGTGCGCGCCCCGTTCCGGTCGGTGTCAGTAGCCCGCGGCTTCCATTTCCTCGTTCGTCAGCTCCTGCGCAGCGGCAAGAGCGTCCTCGGCCGATTGCTGACCGGCGAGCGCGGCGGCGAATTGCTGGCCGACCTGCGTGCCGATGCCCTGGAACTCGGGGATCGCGACGAACTGGACGCCGGTATAGGGGACCGGATCGACCGTCGGGTTGTTCGGATCGGCCGTGTTCATCGACGCCATGGTCATGTCGGCAAAGGGCGCCGCGCCGGTATAGTTCTCGTTCTCGTAAAGCGAGGAACGCGTGCCCGGCGGAACGGCGACCCAGCCCTTTTCATTGGCGACGAGCTCGCCGTAATCGGGGCCGGTGGCCCAGGTCAGGAAGGTCTTGGCGGCCTCGACATTCTCGGACGAGGTCGGGATGGCCAGCGACCACGCCCAGAGCCAGTTGCCGCGCTTGCCGAGACCCGTATCGGGCGCCTGCGCGAAACCGACATGCTCGGCCACGGTGGAATCGTCGTTCACGACGAACTGGCCGGCCGAGGTGGCGTCGATCCAGATGCCGCACTTGCCCTGCTGGAACAGCGTCAGGTTCTCGTTGAAGCCGTTATTCGCGGCACCGGCGGGGCCCGATTCCTCCATCATGTCGAGATAGAAGTTCAGCGTGTTCGACCACGCCTCGGAGTCGAACTGCGCGTTCCAGTCCTCGTCGAACCAGCGCGCCCCGAAGGAGTTCGACATGGCCGTGAGCAGCGCCATGTTCTCGCCCCAGCCGGCCTTGCCGCGCAGGCAGATGCCGTTCACGTCGTTCTCGCGATCGGTCATCTTGGCGGCGGCGTCGCGGATGAACTCCCAGGTGGGGGCGTCGGGCATCTCGAGCCCGGCCTCTTCCATGAGGTCCTTGCGATACATGGTGAACGAGCTTTCGCCGTAGAACGGCACCGCGTAGAGCGTGTCGTCGACCGACAAGCCGTCGCGGATCGCGGGGATGATGTCGTCGACCTCGTACTCGGCCGGAAGGTCGTCGAGCGGGACAAGCCATCCGTTCGCGCCCCAGATCGGAACCTCGTAGGTGCCGATGGTGAGGATGTCGTACTGCCCGCCGCCGGTCGAGATATCGGTGGTGACGTTCTGGCGCAGGACGTTTTCCTCGAGCGTGACCCATTCGACATTGATGTCGGGGTGCTTCTCGTTGAAGTCGTCCATCAACCCCTGCATCGTAATCATGTCGCCGTTGTTGACGGTCGCGATGGTCAGGGTCGTGGCGTCGCTCTGGGCCATCGCTGCGGTCGCGGCGACAGAAACGATCGCCGTAGCCGCGAAAAATGCGCGTTCCAGTTTCATCAAGGTCTCCTCCCGATGTGAATCTTGTGTGGGCGAGGTAAGCAACTCGCTCGCTTCAAGTCAATCAGAAAGTTGACCCATGTAAAATTAGAAATGCCGCACCGCAGCGTTTCACGCCGAGGCGCGCAGCACCAGCTTGCCGTCGAACAGGACTTCGCGCCGCCGGGCCGGCGGCGCGCCGCCCGCGATAAGTTCGAACAGCATCTCGACGCTGCGCTCGGCGATGGCGGTGTAATCCTGCGAAACCGTGGTGAGCGGCGGGCAGGTAAAGCGCGACCACGGGTGGTCGTCATGGCCTGCGATCCGCAGCGCGCAGCCGGGCCCGTGGCCCACGCGCAGACCCTTTTGATAGGCGGCCGCCAAGAGCCCGATGGCAAGCCGGTCATTGCTGCACAGGATGCTGTCGGATGGCAGGGACCGCTCCGAGATCAGGCGCATTCCCTCTTCCAGCCCGATCCGCTCGAACTCCCATCCGCTGCCCTCGACCTGGATCACCTGGGGCTGGTGGCCCAGCCGCTCCATCGCCTGCCTGTAGGCGTCGCGCCGCTTGTTCGCATTGGGGTTCACGGGGGGCATCTCGAAGAAGCACGGCGGCTCTCCGGTGCGGCACAGATAGTCGACCATCAGGCCGATGCTCTGGAAATTGTCGGACCCCACAAAGGCCGCACCGACATTCACGTTGCTGTCGAACACGACCGTCGGCACCTCTTCGGCGAATTGCTGCACGCTCTCGAAATCCGAGCTGCGCCCGAGCGGCGCGATCAGCGCACCGATGGGGCGCAGTGATTGCAACGTCGCCAGCGCATCGTTCTCGAGGCTGCGTTCGCCATGGGCGCTGAACACGATGGGCCAGAATCCCGCCTCGATGCAGAGCCGTTCGATCTTGCGCACGATCTCGGCAAAGAAGGGATCGGCGAGATAGGGCACCACGATTCCGATGGTCTTGGTCGCCTTGCGGTTCTGGTTCATCGCAAAGATGTTCGGGCGGTAGTCGTACTGTTCCAGCGCCGACTCGATCTTGCTGCGGGTCGTCTTGCGGACGCTGTCGGGGTCGTGGAAATATTTGGACACCGTTGGCCGCGAGATCCCGCTGACCTCGGCGAACTCTTCCATCGTCCTGACCTTGCGCGCGGTTTCCGGCGCGTCGCGGTCGTGCTGGGCGTCGCTCATCCAGGCTCCTTTCGATCCTCTGGCGCCGATGCAAGTTTGCGCGTGTAAAATTCAGATATTGACATTAGGCATTCCGACTGTCAGCGGTCAACAGGGGATCGCTCCTTGCCGCTATCGGGACCGCAGATGAAAAAGATCGCCGTCATCGGGGAAATCCTGGTCGAGATCATGGCCGATACGGTCGGCGCCGGCTTTACCGGGCTGCAGCCCCTGACCGGGCCGTTTCCCTCGGGGGCGCCGGCGATATTCGTCGACCAGGCCGCGCGGCTGGGCCAGCCCGCGGGCATCGTGTCCGCGGTGGGCGACGACGATTTCGGGCGCGTCAACCTCGACCGGCTCGCGCGCGACGGCGTCGATATCTCGGCGGTGCATGTCGATCCCGACCGCCCAACCGGCAGCGCCTTTGTCCGCTATCGCGCGGATGGCTCGCGGGATTTCGTCTTCAACATCCGCCACAGCGCCTGCGGGCAGATCGCCATGACCGCCGGGGCCGAGGCGTTGCTGGCGGGGGCGGACCACCTGCATGTCATGGGCTCGTCGCTGTCCAGCCGCGGCCTGGTCGAGATGAACCTTGCCGCTGCCGAGGCCGTCAAGGCGCGCGGCGGCACGCTGTCCTTCGACCCCAATTTGCGCAAGGAAATGCTGCGCGCGCCCGGCATGGCCGAGGCGATGGCCCGGTTCCTGTCGCTGACCGACCTGTTCCTGCCCAGCGGCGCCGAACTGACCCTGCTGACCGAGGCGCAGGAGACCGACGCCGCCATTCAGGAACTGCTGGCGCGGGGCATCGCGGCCGTCGTCCACAAGAACGGGGCGGCGGGTGCCTGCTACCACGATGCCGCGCGCCGCGTGCCGGTCGCGGGCTTCGCCGTGGACGAGGTCGACCCGACCGGCGCCGGAGATTGCTTCGGCGCCGCCTTCACGACGCTTTGGCTGCGCGGCGCCCCGCCCGACGAGGCGATGACCGTCGCCGCGGCCGCCGGGGCGCTGGCCGTCACTGCGCGCGGCCCGATGGAGGGGGCGTGCGACATGGGCACGATACGCCGTTTCATCGCCGATGCCGAAAGGGATGCCCGATGACCCATCCGCTGCAATCCATCCCCGAGGCGTTCCACGCGGGGCGGCCTGCCGGCATCACCTCGGTGTGCTCGGCCCACCCGATCGTGATCGAGGCGGCGCTGTCGCTGGGCCGCGAGACCGGAAAGACCGTCCTGATCGAGGCGACCTGCAACCAGGTCAACCAGGATGGCGGCTATACGGGGATGACCCCGGCCGGTTTCCGGGATTTCGTCGAGGGGATCGCCGCGCGGGTCGGGTTCGACACCGGCCGCCTCGTTCTGGGGGGCGACCACCTCGGGCCGAACCCGTGGAAACACCTGCCCGCCGACGCGGCAATGGCCAAGGCCGAGGCGATGATCGCGGCCTTTGCGCAGGCTGGGTTCACCAAGCTCCATCTCGACACGTCGATGGGATGCCGGGCTGAGGCTCCGGCGCTCGACGATGCGCAGACGGCCGAGCGCGCCGCGCGGCTGGCCCGCGTCGCCGAGGATAACAGGGGCGCGGTCGCGCCCGTCTATATCATCGGCACCGAGGTTCCGGTGCCCGGCGGCGCGATCCATGCGTTGCAGGACGGTGTCGTGCCGACCGCGCCCGAGGCCGTGCGCCGGACATATGACGTGCACGAACGCGCCTTTGCCGCGCTGGGCCTCGACGATGCCTGGTCACGGGTGATCGGGCTTGTCGTGCAGCCCGGCGTCGAGTTCGGCGATACCGAGGTCGTTCATTTCGACCCGGCAGGTGCTGCGGGTCTGACCGAAACGCTGGCCGACCGGCCGGGCCTCGTCTTCGAGGCGCATTCCACCGATTACCAGACCGCCGAGAGCCTGCGCACCCTGGTTCTGGCCGGGTTCCCGATCCTCAAGGTCGGCCCGTGGCTGACCTTCGCCCTGCGCGAAGCGCTTTACGGGCTGGATGCGGCGGTGGATATCCTCGACGGGCACACGCCGCGTGGCCGGCTGATGACGGCGATGGAAGACGCGATGATCGCCGCGCCCGAGAACTGGTCGGGGTATTACGCGGGCGACGCGGATGCGCTGTGGATCAAGCGTCATTTCAGCCTGTCGGACCGGATCCGCTATTACTGGCCCGACCCCAGGGCGCGCGCCGCGGTCGAAGAGCTGTTCGACCGTCTCGCGGGGCGAACGGTCCCGGCCACGGTCGCGGCCCAGTTCATTCCGGGCCATGACGTGCGGCGCGGCGATACGACGGGCCATGCGCTGCTCGTGGGGGCGGTGCAGGACGTCTTGCGGATCTACGACCGCGCCACCGACCCGGCCTAGACCGGCAGGGGCGATACGCCGAAGACCAGCGGGTGCAGCAGCAGCGCCGCCAGCCAGAGCACCAGCCCGATGCCCGCGCGGATCGCGAGGCCGCGATTGGCCCGCCGCCAATCCGCATCGCCCAGGGGCGCCAGCGACAGGATCGCGGTCGCGTCGAAGAACGCGCGCGCCCCGGCCGGCGACAGCGCGGCACGGGCGCGGGCGTCGAACAGGGGGACGAACCCGACCGACATCGCCAGGAACGCCCCGAAGAGGATCGCGTGGGCAAGATCGCCATTCGCGACCAGATGCGCGCCCGACCACAGCGCCAGCGCCAGAAGCAGGGGGTGACGCGTCACCGCGGCGATGCCGGGGCGGGCGGGGTCGAAGACGGCCGCGCGTTTGCCGCCCAGCGTGAAGGGCTGCGCGCAGCCCAGCCCCGCCGCGGTCAGCACGAACGCCACCGGCATCGCGGCAAAGGGCACCCAGCGTGTCCATGGCTCGGCCGGCCAGAGCGTCACGAAGGGCGCGCGCCCCGCCGCGACCACGACCCAGCCCAGAAGCAGCAGCGACACGAGCCCATAGACCGCGTGATAGCCCCGCGCCCCCAACCGCGCGACCCCGGCGGTCTTGAGCCCGGTGCGGGCGGGCAGGTAATGCGAAGCGGTGAACGCGACCAGCGCGAGGATGAATCCGGTCCAGCCCATGACGGCCTCCTTCTCGGTAACGGTTGCGTTGTAATCCGGCCCGCGGGCGATTTGTTTGACCGAACGCAAATACGGGCGCGGCCGTTCGGCGCAGATTGGGCGGATCACACCGCGAGGTTTCGCCATGCGCCCCTATACCGGCCCCGCCATTCTCGGCTACGGGTTCCGCCCGTTCTTCCTTTCCGCCTGCATCTTCGCGACGCTGGCGATCCCGCTATGGCTCGCGATCTGGCGCGGGGCTGCCTCGCTCGACGGGACGTTCTCGCCGACGGACTGGCACATTCACGAGATGCTGTTCGGATATGCCGGGGCGGTGATCGCGGGGTTCCTGTTCACCGCGGTGCCGAACTGGACCGGGCGTATGCCGCGACGCGGCCTGTCGCTCGCGCTTCTCGCGGCGCTGTGGCCGACCGGGCGGCTCGCCGTTGCGGGAGTGTTGGGGTTGTCCCCGTTCTTCGTGGCCGCGATCGACGTCGCGTTCCTCGTGGCCATCGCCGGCATCACGGCGGTCGAGATCGTGGCCGGGCGCAACTGGCGCAACCTCAAGGTCGTCGTTCCTGTCAGCCTGCTTGCGTTGGCCAATGCCGGCTATCACGCCGAAGCGGCGATGCAGGGCGAGGCCGATATCGCGCGCCGGCTGGGTATGGGGCTCGTCGTGTTCCTCATCCTGCTGATCGGCGGACGCGTCATTCCCAGCTTTACCCGCAACTGGCTGGCCGCGCGCAATGCCGCCCGGCTGCCCGCGCCCTTTGCACGGTTCGACGGGATCGCGCTGGCCCTGACCGGCCCCGCGCTGATCTGGTGGACGGTCGCGCCCTATGGCCCGGTGACGGCCGTCCTGCTGACCATCGCCGCCGTTGCGCAGGCGGCGCGGCTGTCGCGCTGGTGCGGGCTGGCGACGCTGCGCAACCCGCTGCTGCTGATGCTGCATGCAGCCTTTGCCTTCGTGCCGCTGGGTTTCGTCGCGCTGGCCGCGGCCGCGCTCGGCTGGGCCTTTGCGGCGACGGGGCTGCACCTTCTAGGGATCGGCGCCATTGGCGGCATGACCGCCGCCGTGATGATGCGTGCGACGCAGGGCCATACCGGCCGCCCGCTCCAGGCCGACCGCCTGCTCGTCGCGGCGTTCTGCCTGATCGGTGCGGCCGCCCTCGTGCGGGCGGGGAGCACGGTTCTGACCTTTGACGCCATCACCGCCGCGGCCGTTCTCTGGACGCTGGGCTTCGGCGCGCTGACCTATCGGCTTGCGCCGTGGCTGATCGGCGCCTCGGTGTCCAAGCGAACGGCCAATCCCGCGCCCGCGCGCGGATAAACGCAACCGCCGGCCCACCCCGGCAAAAAAGGAGATTTCGCCATGCCAAATCCCCGGATCGACGACCTCGACCTGCCGCTCGACCGGTTGATGTCGGCGTGGCCCGCGACCGTGGCGGTGTTCGTCCGCCACCGGATGCTCTGCCCCGGATGCCCCATCGCGCCGTTTCACACGGTGGTCGATGCCTGCGCCGAATACGGGCTCGATGTCGACAGCTTCGTGTCCGAACTGATGGCCGAGGCGCGGGTCGCCTCCTAGCCGCGCCGCTGGCCCAGCACCACGAGCCGGTGCGGGTCCGTGACGGTGACGTGCTTGCGCCGGCTTGACACGATCCCGTCCTTTTCCCATGCGCTGAGCAATCGGCTGACCGTGTGCAGCGTCGTGCCGGTCATCTCGCTCAGATCCTGCCGGGTCAGGGGAAACCCGATCTCGATCCCGCCCTCGACCTTGCGCCCGGTCTGGTTGACCAGCCGGGCCAGCGCGTTGGCGACGCGCTGTTCCACGGCGAGGGTCGCCATCTCGACGATCCGGTCGTTGATCTCGCCCAGCCGCTTGCCGACCGTCGCATAGGTTTCGGTCGTGAACCCGTCCAGCGCGGCAAAGCGCGGCCAGAGCCGTGCGGGCCAGCTCAGCATCAGCGCCTCGGAGGCTGCCTGCGCGGTGGCCGGGTAGTGGTCCTTGCCCAGCGCCGGCGCGATGCCGAACAACTGCCCCGCCGGGATATGAAGAGCGGTGACATGCTCGCCCGTGGCCGTCACGCGGATCACCCGGATCGTGCCGTCGAGCAGCAGGAAAAACCGGTCGGCCGGGGCGCCCTCGTGAAAGACGGTGGCGCCTTCCTCGACGCGGCGGCTCACGGCCTGGTCGAGAATGGCGCGAATCTCGCTCCGCTCCAGCCGCGAAAAGGGCGGCAGCGGCGTGAGAAGGCTCTCGTCGAGCCGGTTGAGGGGCGGGCGTGTCATGGCGTGCGGTCTTTCATACCCGATAATCGGCGAAAAGATGCCCGAGATTTGAGCCAGCGCAAAGATGCTGCGGCCGCAAACGTCTAGATCGGGTGCAAGAGATTACACAAGGAAGGAAACAGACAGATGTTCCGCAAAGCTACCGCAGCCGCCACCGCCCTGATCGTTCTCGCGGCCGGTGCCGTCAGCGCCGAGACCTTCGAGGTCCAGATGCTGAATAAGGGCTCGGACGGCGAGCGCATGGTGTTCGAGCCGGCCTTTATCCAGGCCCAGCCCGGCGACACGATCAAGTTCATCCCGACCGACAAGAGCCACAACGCCGAGTCGCTGCTCGAGATGATGCCCGAAGGCGCCGAGGCGTTCAAAGGCCGCATCAACGAAGAGATCGAAGTGACGCTCGACGTCGAAGGTCTCTATGGCATCCAGTGCAAGCCGCACTTTGCCATGGGCATGGTGATGACCGTCGCCGTCGGCGACGTGCAGTCCGCCGACGATTTCATCCAGGGCCGCGTTCCGCCGAAGGCGAAAGAACGGTTCGAAGCGCAGCTCGAAAACCTCTGATATTCCCAACGCGGCGGTCGGGCCACAAAGGCCTGCCGTCGCCCGCAAGATCCGAAGGAGGATCTCATGACCAAGTTCAAGAACCCCGGATTCATGCCGACCAGCCGCCGCAACGTCCTGCGCGGCAGCGTTCTCGCCGGTGCCGCCGCCCTGTCGGGCGGTGCGGCCCTGGCCGGCGGCCATCGTGCCCCGGTTCGCCCGCTGAGCGCCGACGCGGCCTCGGCCAAGCTCTACCGCGCCGCGGCCGAGCAGACCGCCGACAGCACGGCCAAGCCCGTCGACCTGTCCGGCTATACCCGCGTCAAGCAGGAACTGGTCGCTCCTCCCTTCGCTCCCGAGCATGAGCAGGTCGCGACCGGCGGACCCAAGATCGTCGAGATCGAGATGGAGACGACCGAAAAGCTGATGGTCGTCGACGAGGATACCGGCGCGAGCATCTGGGCGCTGACCTATAACGGCTCGGTCCCCGGCCCGCTCATCATCGTCCACGAAGGCGACATGGTCGAGCTGACCATGCGCAACCCCGCCGACAGCATGATGGAGCACAATATCGACTTCCACGCCTCGACGGGCGCGCTGGGCGGCGGTGGCCTGACCCACGTCTTCCCCGGCGAAGAGGTCGTGCTGCGCTGGAAGGCCACCAAGGCCGGATGCTTCACCTATCACTGCGCGCCGGGCGGGGCGATGATCCCCTATCACGTCACCCATGGCATGAACGGCGCCATCATGGTCCTGCCGCGCGACGGCTTGAAGGACGCGGACGGCAACCCGCTCAAGTACGACAAGATCGCCTATCTGGGCGAGCAGGACTACTACCTGCCGCGCGACGAGAACGGCGACTTCAAGTTCTACGAGACCGCCGGCGACGACTATGCCGACAGCCTCGAGGCGATGGCCACGCTGACGCCGACGCACCAGGTCTTCAACGGCGCCGTTGGTGCGCTGACCGGGCCGGGCGCGCTCAAGTTCAACGTCGGCGAGACGGTGCTGATGGTGCACAACTCGTGCAACGTGGACAGCCGGCCGCACCTGATCGGCGGGCATGGCGACTATGTCTGGGAGACCTCGTTCGACGTCGCCCCGCTCACCTCGATGGAGACGTGGTTCGTGCGCGGCGGGTCCGCTGCGGCGGCGATGTACACCTTCGAACAGCCGGGTGTGTACGCCTACGTCAACCACAACCTCATCATCGCGGCCCTGAAGGGCGCGACCGCCCACTTCGTCGTCGAAGGCGAATGGAACAACGAACTGATGGAGCAGGTCGTCGAACCGCGCTCCTTCACCTGACCGGGGGTTGAACCGATGAACCGTGCCGCCGTCATAGCCGTTTCCCTCGCCGGGGTTGTGGGTCTGGCGGCGGCGCTTGGCGGGGCCGCGTGGATCTCACGCGGCCCCGACCTGCCGTCCATGCCCGGCCCCGACGCCGTGGCCGTGGACGTCGCCCCCCTCGATTTCGATGCGAAAGGCGGCATCCGCCGCGACGCCGCCCCGCAGCCCGCACGCACCATCTGGGTCGCGCGCGACGAGGTGACGGTCGCCGAATGGAATGCCTGCCACGCAGCGGGCGCCTGCGATTTCGAAATTCCGGTCCGCGGCGATACCGATCCGGCGACATTGCCCGCAACCGGCCTGTCGCAGCCCGACGCGATGGCCTATGCCGCCTGGATCGCCGAGCAGACGGGCGATCCGTGGCGCCTGCCCCGGCTGGAGGAATGGCACGCGCTGGCCGCGCCCGTCCTGCCCGAGGAAGAAGACCCGATTTTCACCGACCCGAGCCTGACCTGGGCCTCGTCCTACCTGCTGACCGAGGGCAAGACCCGCGCGCTGCGCCCCGCGGGCAGCTTTTCCCGCTCGCCCGATGGGGTGCGCGACCTCGACGGATCGGTCTGGGAATGGACGTCGAGCTGCTTTGGCGGCGGCTCGGGGGCCGATCCCGACCGTTGCCCGGCCTTCTATGTCGCGGGCGAACACGTCGCCGCCGTCTCGTGGCTCGAACGCGACCCGGCCCGCGGCGGATGCGCGGTCGGAAGCCCGCCCGCCCATCTCGGCATGAGGCTCGTGAGCGACCGCGCCCCCTCGTCGTGACAAGGGGGCGGGACCCCGCTATTTCAGCGCCCGGCCCAGCACGATCCCGATCACCATCGCCGGCACGAAGATCAGCGTGCCCGGCGCCGCGATGGGCAAAGCCACCCATGCCGGACCGGGACAGAACCCGCTTGTCCCCCACCCGATGCCGAAGATCGCCGCGCCACCCAGGAGCCTGCCGTCGATCTGCGTGGCCGAAGGCAGGTCGAAAGCCGGCATGAGCCTCGGGCGATCCTGACGCCAGGCAAGCCGGAACCCGACAAAGGCCGTGACCGCTGCTCCGCCCATGACGAAGGCGAGGCTGGGATCCCACGTCCCGAAGATATCGAGAAAATTCATCACCTTGAGCGGGTTGGCCATGCCGCCCAGGATCAGCCCGAGGCCAAAGATCAGCCCGGCGAGAAAACCGAAGACCGGGCGCATCATGCCACCCCCCCGAACACATGGCGCAGGACGAAAACGGCCAGCGCGGCAAACAGCATGAAGGTCACGACCGCGGCCAGCGACCGGGCCGACAGCCGCGCCAGCCCGCAGACCCCGTGCCCCGACGTGCAGCCCGACCCCAGCGCCGTGCCCGCCCCGACCAGCAACCCCGCGACCGCCATGCCGGTCAGGTCGGTGCTGACCGTCTGTTGCGGAAATCCGCCCGTGACGGCGAGCCATAGCAGCGGCGCGGCCAGCAGCCCCGCGACAAAGGCGATCCGCCAGCCCCGGTCGCCCGATGCGACCGCCCCGGCGGTGATGCCGGTGATCCCGGCGATACGGCCGAACAGCGCCATGACCATGACGGCGGACAGGCCGATGAGGATACCTCCGCCCAGCGAGGCCCAGGGCGTGAACTCGGTCGGAATGGCAGGAAGCATGTCAGGTGGTCCTTTCGGATTGGGGGGCGGGGCCGGGCGATGCGGATGCCGCATCCTCGGCCGCCGCGTGTTGCGACAGGTAGACGTTGCCGGTCAGCTCGCCCAAAAGATGCGCGCGCTCGAGCCGGTCCATGACCGGGCCTTTCACCTCGGACAGGTGCAGCTTGACGCCCATTTCGCGCAGGCGGTCGTTGATCGCCTCGAGCGACTCGAGCGCGCTCAGGTCGACCTCGTTCACGGCCGAGAATTGCAGGATGACATGGCGCACGGCCGGGTCGCGCGTCACGCGGTCGAGGATATGGTCCTCGAGAAATCGCGCATTGGCGAAATAGAGGCTTTCGTCGATGCGCAGCGTCACCACGGCGGGGGTCGTTTCGACCTCGTGGCGGTGAATGTTGCGGAAATGCTCGGTGCCCGGAATGCGCCCGACCTCGGCGATATGCGGGCGCGAGGTCTTGAACAGGTACAGCAGCACCGAGATCGCGACCCCCGCCGACACCCCGATCTCGACCCCGAGCAGGAGCGTCACCGCGATGGTCGCGGCCACGGCAGCGAAATCGGCGCGCGAATAGGCCCAGGCGCGGCGCAGGACGCCGAGATCGACGAGCCCCAGCACCGCGACGATGATCGTCGCGGCCAGCGTCGCGTTGGGCAGGTAGCGGATCGCTGGCGTCAGCATCAGCGCGGCGACGGTCAGCCCGACCGCCGTGAAGGCCCCGGCCGCCGGCGTTCGCGCGCCCGCGTCGAAATTGACGACCGAGCGCGAGAACCCCCCCGTCACCGGGAACCCCCCGGTAAAGGCCGCGCCGAGATTGGCGGCCCCGAGCCCGATCAGCTCCTGGTCGGGGCGGACGCGTTCGCGCCGTCGCGCGGCGAGAGTCTGCGCCACCGAGATGGATTCGACGAAGCCGATGACCGAGATCAGCAGCGCCGGGACGAATAGCTGGCCGATCAGCGGCGGGGACAGGTCGGGCAGGGTCAGCGGCGGCAGGCTTTGCGGCACTTGGCCCACGATGGCCACGCCGCGCGCATCGAGACCGAGCCCCCAGACGGCGAGCGTGGTCGCAACCACCGCCACGACCGGCCCGGCCTTGGTGGCGATATCCGCCGTGCGGGGGCCGAGACCGAGACGGCGTAGCGCGGGCTTGAGCCCCCGGCGGACCCAGAACAGGAAACCCAGCGCCGCCGCGCCGAGAGCCAGCGTGGCGATGTTGGTGCGTTCCAGGTTCTCGACAAGCCGCGTCCCGATCTCGATCAGGGTATCGCCGCCGCCCTCGATCCCGAGGATGTGCCTGAGCTGCCCGACAGCGATCAGGATGCCAGACGCGGTGATGAAGCCGCTTATGACCGGGTGCGACAGGAAATTCGCGAGGAATCCCAGCCTGAGCAGACCCATCGCCAGCAGGATCGCTCCCGACAGCGCCGCCAGCGTCAGCGCCGCGGCGGCATAGCCGGCCGTGCCTTGCGCCGCGACCTCGCCCAGCGCCGCGGCGGTCATCAACGACACGACCGCCACCGGCCCGACGGCCAGCGCGCGGCTGGTGCCGAACACGGCATAGAGGATGATCGGCGCGATCGACGCATAAAGCCCCGCCTCGGGCGGCATCCCGGCCAGCAGCGCATAGGCGAGCGATTGGGGGATCAGCATGATCGTGACGATCACGGCGGCGATCAGGTCGTCCGTGAACGCCGCCCGGTCATAGCTGCGCCCCCAGGTCAGGATCGGAAAGAAACGTGTTACGCGGTGCATGAACCAAGGGGTCTTAGGAAAAGGATGCGGCGGGGCGGTCGGGCGACCGCCCACGCGGCGGTGGTGTCAATGCCGGCCGGGCCGGTCGGGGGCGGCCATCCATTCGCGTCCGCGCAGCATCGCCTTCCAGTAGATCGGCGGCAGCATCCGTTCCTTGAGGAACCACGCCGCGCGCGAGGGGCGCGTGCCGTCGATGAACGCCTTGGGAAAGCTCGGCAGCAGCTTGCCGCCATAGCCGAACTCGGCCAGCACGATCTTGCCCCGCTCGACCGTCAGCGGGCAGGAGCCATAACCGTTATAGACCGCCGGTTGCGCACGGCCGGCGATATCGGCCAGCACGTTCTCGGCGACGATGGGGGCCTGGATGCGCGCCGCGGCCGCCGTCTTGGCATTGGGGGCGTTCATCACGTCGCCCAGCGACCAGATGTTGTCATGGCTCTTGTGGCGCAGGGTGGCGGGGTCCACGTCGACCCAGCCCGCCGCGTCGGCCAGCGGCGAGACGCGGATGAAATCGGGCGCGGTCTGGGGCGGGGTGACATGCATCATGTCGAACGCCATCTCGACCCGGCGCGGCGCGCTATCGGGTTCCGCGACCTCGAACACGGCCGTCCGCGCCGCGCCGTCGACGCTGACGAGGTCGTGGTGGAAATTGAGTTTCGCGTCGTATCTGCGGACGTAGTCCATCAGCGCCGGGACATACTCCGCAACCCCGAACAGCACCCCGCCCGCCGTGTTGAAGGACACGTCGATATCGCTCAGAACGCCGCGCCGGGCCCAGGCGTCGCAGGACAGGTACATCGCCTTTTGCGGTGCGCCCGCGCATTTGATCGGCATCGGCGGCTGGGTAAAGATCGCCTGCCCGCCGTGCATCTGCTGCACCAGCGACCAGGTATAGGGGGCGAGGTCGTAGCGGTAGTTCGAGGTCACGCCGTTCTTGCCGAGCGTCTCGATCAGCCCCTCGACCCGGCCCCAGTCGAGCTTGAGCCCCGGACATACGATCAGGCGCCTGTATTTCACCACCCGACAGCCATCTAGGATGACCGCGTTCTCGCCCGGCTCGAAGGCCGCGACGGCGGCCTTGATCCAGCGGACCCCTTTGGGAATGAGGCGGCCCATGGTCTGCGCCGTGGTCTGCGGCTCGAAGATGCCGCCGCCCACCATCGTCCATCCGGGCTGGTAGTAATGCACATCCGCCGGCTCGATCAGCGCAATGTCGAGATCGGGGCGGCGCGCCCGCAGGCTGGCCGCGACCGCGATCCCCGCCGCTCCGCCGCCGACGATCACCACCTCGGCGGTCAGGTCGGGGCTGTCGGTGGGCGTGCGGCCGCCATTGGCGATCCGGCGGACCACGCCCGTCAGGTCGAACCCGGCCGTCCTGGCGGCCGCGAGGATCTCGGCCACCGGGCGGCGGTCGGCCTCGGACAGCGACCACAGCGTGACCGAGCGCATACCCGTCCGGCAATAGGCAAGCGTCGGGCCGGGCATCTCGTCCAGCGCGCGGCCAAAGGCGTCGGCATCCGCGTCGCTGACCTTGCCGCCCTCGATCGGCAGGTAGCGCGCATCGAGCCCCGCGGCCCGCGCCGCCGCCTCGATCTCGGCAAAGCTGGGCTGGTCGGGCCCTTCGCCGTCGGGGCGGTTGCAGATCACCGAGCGGAACCCCCCGGCCGCGATGGTCGAGATATCCTCGGGCGCGACCTGCCCCGCGACGGACAGGCGCGACGTGACGCGGTGCATGACGTTCTTCATATGGTTCCCCCCGTTTCGCGCCGCTTACAGCTTGCCCACCGGCACCTTGAGCATCGGATTGCCGTCGGCGTCCGTGGGCACCGTGCCGCCGCGCATGTTCACCTGCAGCGAGGGCAGGATCAGTTTCGGCATGGCGAGCGTCGCGTCGCGTTCCTGCCGGAACCGCACGAATTCCTCGCGGGACTTGCCGCCGCCGACGTGGATGTTGTGGGCCTTTTCCTCGGCAACGGTGGTTTCCCACGCGATATCGCGCCCGTTCGGCCCATAATCGTGGCACATGAACAGGCGCATCTCGTCGGGCAGGGCCAGCACCTTTTGAATGCTGTCGTAAAGCGTACCGGCATCGCCGCCCGGAAAATCCGCGCGGGCCGAGCCGCCATCGGGCATGAACAGCGTATCGCCGACAAAGGCCGCGTCGCCCATCACATGCACCATGCAGGCGGGCGTGTGGCCGGGCGTGTAGATGGCAAAAGCCTGCATCCCGCCGACCATGTAGGTGTCGCCATCCCTGAACAGCGCGTCGAACTGGCTGCCGTCGCGCTGGAACTCGGTCCCCTCGTTGAAGACCTTTCCAAACGTCTCCTGCACGACGAGGATCTTTTCGCCCACGCCGATCTTGCCGCCCAGCCGCTGCTGGATATAGGGCGCGGCGCTCAGGTGATCGGCGTGGACATGGGTTTCGATGATCCAGTCCAGCGTCAGGCCGCGTTCCTCGATCTCGGCGATCAGGGCGTTGGCGTGATCGTAGGTGATGCGCCCGGCGGCATAGTCGATGTCCATCACGCTGTCGACGATGGCGCAATGGTCGCTGCCGGGATCCTTGACGATATAGCTGATCGTGTTCGTCGCCTCGTCGAAATGGGCGGACACGTCGGGCTTGATCGATAGGTCGACTGGATAGGTCATCGGGGCTCTCCTGGGGTCTAGCGGGTGCGGCAGGTGTTGATGCCGAGCAGCCTGTAGGCGGGGCAGAACCCCGTGACGGCGGTCACGGCCAGCACGGCGCCGATGACGATCGATCCCCAGAACAAAAGCGGGTTTGCGAATGCCGCCATCGAGCTGAACAGCGGCAGCGCGATCAGGACGAGCCCGACGATGCCGCGCAGGATGCGGTCGAGATTTCCTTCGTTGGTGGTCATGGTGAGTCTCCTCTGGTTTCGACCATCATGCCCCGATGGCGGGCGATGTGTCGGTGACTAGATCACCGTCACCGACGCAATTCGTCAGAAACTGACGAATTTCGTGCCCGGATCGACGATTGCCGCGCCGATCTCGGCGGGGTCGGCGACGGTGACGCCGTCGATCAGCGCCGAGGGCTCGAGCCCCTTGCCCGGCAGGTAGATCGCGCAGACCTCGACCGTGGTTTCGGTCTCGCCCATGATCGTCTGCATCAGGCCCTGGGGGCTCATGTCGCGGGGCGGCTGGCCCGCGGTGGCGGTCTCGGGCGCGTCGCGCAGCGCCATATCGCCCGCGGGCCCGCAAAGCAGGACGCGGGTGGCGGCGCCTTGCCGGGCCGATTGCATGGTCAGGACCATCGACATCAACTGAACCTGCGCGTCGCCCGAGGTGACGATGACGGCCACGGGGGCCTTGTCCTGCGCAAGCGCGGGCGTGGCGGCAAGCAGGATCGCGGCGGCGGCAGAGGCGAAACGGGTCATGCGGAATATCCTTTTCCTGGCCGGGCGGCGGATGTGCCGGGACCGGTCGGGAACAGCCAAGCACGGCCGGGCGCGCGGCGACGGTGATCTTGTCACACAGCTCAGACCGGGTTCGCCCGCGCGAACCGTTCCAGCGCGGGACGGTCCGCGATGCGGATGGCGCCGCGCTTCTGCTCGACCCAGGCGCGGCGCGCGAATTCCGACATCTGGCGCGACACGACCTCGCGCGCGGTGCCGAGTTCGCGCGCCAGATCGCCATGGGTGGCGTCGATCAGGTCGCCCTCGCGGCCGAGCTCAAGCATCTTGTGGGCAAGCCGCGCATCCATTCGGCCAAAGGCGATTTCCTCGACGGTCAGGAACAGGTCGGTGATCCGCCGGGAATAGGCGGCAAAGACGAATTGCCGGAACTCTGGCGAGCCGGCCATCGCGTCGTCGAAGGCGCGTTTCGGGATCGCCACCGCCTCGAGATCGGTCTCGGCGATGCCCTCGGCCGTATAGTCCTCGAAGGCCAGCAGGCAGGCCGTGGTCAGCACGCAGCTTTCCCCGGCATGGACGCGGTAGAGGATGATCTCGCGCCCGTTTTCGGCAAGCTGCTGAACCCGGACGCGTCCCTCAAGCAGCAGGAGCAGGTTCTCGGGCGCCTGTCCGGGGCCGAAGATGACGGTGCCCTCGGGCACGCGCACGATCCCGGCACTGGCCACCAGCGCGTCGCGCACGGGCGCGTGCAGCGCGGCGAGGCCGGGAAATCGGTCGATCCAGTCGCTCATGCGTGGCCCCTGTCGCAAGACGCCGGTGCAGGGGTCGCCCGCACCGGCCACGACGCCATCATATAGCGGCGGCGCGGGGCAGGGCCATCGCCCGCGCGCCCGCGCTCAGAACCCGGCGGCGTTGCCGTCCTTGCGGGGGTCCGAGCCCGCGACATAGCCGCCCCCCGGCAGGCGCCGGATCATCTGCGCCCCGCCAAAGCCAAAGGCGCTGTCGGGCGCGGCCAGCGACAGGCGATGACCGCGCGCGGCCAGATCGTCCTGCGTGGCCTGCGGCATGGTCTCTTCGCAGGCCAGTTCGTCGCCCGCGACAAAGCGCCAGCGCGGCGCGTCGATGGCGGTCTGCGGGTCCTGGTTCCAAAGCTGGGTGCGCAGCATCATCTGCAGATGCCCCTGCGCCTGGATCGGCCCGCCCATCACGCCGAAACTGGTATCGGGCTGCCCGTCGCGCATGACGAACCCCGGAATGATCGTGTGAAAGGGGCGCTTGCGCGGGGCGACGCGGTTGGGGTGATCGGGCTCGAGCGAAAAGCCTGACCCGCGGTTTTGCAGGCTGATGCCGGTGCCCGGCACCACCACCCCCGAGCCGAAGCCGGAATAGTTCGACTGGATGAACGACACCATCATCCCGCCCGCATCCGCCGCGCTGAGATACACCGTGCCACCCGCCTTGGGCGCGCCCGGCCCGTGGCACTGGGCGCGGGCGGGGTCGATCAGCCGCGCCCGGCTTTCGAGATAGTCGGGGTCGAGCAGATGCGCGGCGGTCGTGCGCGTCATGTAGCGTGAATCCGCGACGCAGGCATGCATGTCGGCAAAGGCCAACTTGATCGCCTCGACCTGGAGGTGCAGCGCCGTCGGATCGTCGGGGCCGAAATCGCGGATCGGGGTGTGGTCGAGCATTCCAAGCGCCATCAGCGCGGCGATGCCCTGCCCGTTGGGCGGGATCTCGTGCAGATCGGCGCCGTCGAAACCCTTTGAGATCGTGCCGCACCATTCCGAGCTGTGGGCGGCCATGTCCTCGACCGTGAGCGCGGCATCGTGCTCGGCGGCAAAGGCGGCGATGCGCTCGGCCAGTTCGCCCTCGTAGAAGGCGCGGCCGCCGCTCTCGGCGATGAGTTCGAGGCTTCGCGCCTGGTCGGGGTTTCGGAACCGCTCTCCGGCGCGGGGGGCACGGCCCTCGGGCATGAAACAGGCGGCAAAGCCCGGTTGATCGGACAGCAGCTCGGCCCCGCGTGCCCAGAGCGCGGCGATGATGGGCGAGACGTTGAACCCGTCGCGCGCATAGCCGATCGCGGGGGCGAGAAGCGTCGGCAGATCGAGCGTCCCGAACCGCTCGGCCAGCACCGCCCAGGCGTCGACCATGCCGGGCACGGTCACCGTCTCCCAGCCGCGATCGGGCATTTCGCGGCGGCCCGCGAACCGCTCGGGCGCCCAGCCGGCGGGAGCCGCGCCCGAGGCGTTGAGCCCGTGCAATTCCTTGCCGTCCCACAGGATGCAGAACGCGTCGGAGCCCAGCCCGCAGCCGGTGGGCTCGACCACCGTCAGCACCGCCGCCGTCGCGATGGCCGCATCCACCGCGTTGCCGCCTCGCGCCAGCATCCGCATCCCCGCCTGCGTGGCGAGGGGATGCGAGGACGCGACGGCATTGTCGGCCAGGACCGGCGAGCGCCGGGAGGCATAGAGCGCATCGTGGCGAAGCTTCATTGCGGGGATTCCTTTCGGGTTGCAGCGGCCTTGCGCGCGCGCAGATGCGCGCGGACCGCCCATGTGATCGAGAGGGCGGCGGCGATCAGGAAGACGAGGCTCGTCGGACGCGTCAGGAACAGCGTCCAGTCGCTGTCGGTCATCAGCGCGCGGCGCAGGTTGGTTTCGGCGATGGGGCCGAGGATGACGCCCAGCACCAGCGGCGCCAGCGGATAGTCGAGCGCCTTGAGCGCATAGCCCGCCAGCCCCACGAAGCCGAGCAGGTAGAGATCCGTCACCCGATTGTTCAACGCGAAACTGCCCACGACGCAGCAGACGAGGACGATGGGCACGACCACCCATTTCGGCACCTCGGCGATGCGCAGGAACATCCGCATGGAAAAGATGCAGACGACGAGCATCATCAGGCTCGAAATCGCCATGGCGAGGAACATGCCATAGACTAGGTCGGCATTGTCCATGATGAGCCGCGGCCCGACCGAGATGCCGTGCACCATGAGCGAGGCCATGAGGATCGCGTCGACCGCCGATCCGGGGATGCCGAGCGCGATCAGCGGGATCAGGCCGCCGCCCGCCGTGGCCGAGTTGCCCGCCTCTGAGGCGACGACGCCATCGGCGATCCCTGTCCCGAACCGTTCGGGGGTCTTCGACGCCCGCTTGGCCTGGTCGTAGGCGACGAGGTTGGCGATGGACCCGCCCGCCCCCGGCAGCGCACCGACGGCGACCCCCACCAGCGACGAGCGGATCAGGTTCACCGGGCGCATCAGCACCTCGCGCATCACGGCCCAGGTGTGGAACTCGATCTCGCCGGTGGCCAGACGCTCGCCGCGCTTGATGGCGTCGGCATCCTCGACCTCGGAGGCAAGCTGCGAGATGGCGAAGATCCCGATCAGCACGACGAGGAACGGAAGCCCCGCGGCCAGCACGTCGAGCCCGAAATCGAAGCGCGGGCGCCCGAGGATCGGGTCGGTCCCGACGGTCGAGATCGCCAGACCGATCATCGCCGCGATCAGCCCGCGTTGCAGCGCGTTGCCGACGAGGCTTGCCACGATGGTCAGGGCAAAGACGATCAGCGAGAAATATTCCCACGGGCCAAGCCGCACGGCAAAGATCGCCAGCGGCGGGGCAGCCACGATCAGCACCGCGGTCGAGATGACCGTTCCGAAGAACGAGGCCCAGACGCCGATGGACAGCGCGCGCCCCGGCTGTCCGCCGCGGGCCATGGGAAAGGCGTCGAACGTGGTCGCCACCGAGGACGGCGTGCCCGGAATGCCCAGCAGCGCGGCCGAGATCAGGCCGCCCGTATAGCCGCCGACATAGACGGCCAGCATGACCGCGATGCCCTGCAACGGCTCCATCGCAAAGGTCAGGGGCAGGGTCAGCACGATGGCCATCGTGACGGTAAAGCCGGGAATGGCGGCCGCGATGATCCCGGCCATCGAGCCGAGCAGCATCCACAGCAGCGTGGTCGGCGACAGAAGCTCGGAGGCGCCGAGGAGGAATGCGTCCATTATCTAGCGGCCCCGCGGCAGGAAGACGTTGAAGATTTCGGCGAACAGCCAGTTCAGGCCGAACGAAAAGACCACGGCGAGGACGAGCGCGATGGCGATCGCGGTCCGCGTCTTGGGCGCGAAGGTGATCTGGAGCACGGCGAGAAAGACGAGCGTCGCGATCGGATAGCCGATGACCGGCATCGCCGCGAGGTAGAGCGCGAGACAGATGAAGACGGCGAATACCAGCCGCCGCGCCCGTGCCCAGGCCGTGATGCTTGCGGCAAAACGGCCCCAGGCGCCGGACGGCAGCGCGCGCAGCGATCCCACGATGGCGCTGACGAGAAGCGCCATGAGGATGCCGTGGACGAGCATGGGGAACGCCCCCGCGCCCAGTTTCTCGAAGCGCGAGGTCGGGATGTTGGCGGCCTCGACGAACAGCCCCGCCGAGATCGCCAGCAGGACCACATAGGACAGGAGCCGGGCGACTTCGCCCGGCCCCTCCCCGTTCGGGTGATCCGGCCGGTCGCTCACGGGGCGAGCACTTCGGCGAGGCGGTCGACCGTCTGCGTCAGGTTCTCGAGATAGGCGGTATATTCCTCGGGGCCGCGGAACCGCACATCGGCGCCCGAATTGTTGATCTGCTCGATGAACGTCTCGTCCTGCGACAGCTCTTCGAGCGCGGCGGCCAGCGTCTCGCGTGCTTCGTCGGGGCTGCCCTTGGGCAGGACGATGCCGCGGGTCACGGCAAGATCGAGATCGGCGCCGAGCTCGGTAAAGGTCGGCACGTCGGGGGCCTGCTCGACCCGCTCGGTCGCGCCGACGGCGAGAAACACCAGGTCGCCATTCTCGACGAACTGCCCGGCCGAGGCGATGTCGCCGATGGCAAGGTCGAGATTTTCGCCGACGACGGCGCGGATACGCTCGCCCGTGCCCTCGTAGCCGACATAGGAGAACTCCAGGTCGAAAGCCTCCTCGATCATGGCGGCGTGCAGGTGGGGAACGCCGCCCAGCGTGACGCCGATGGTCAGCTCGCCGGGGTTTTCCTGCGCGTAAGTCACCATTTCCTCGAAGGTCGAGAACGGCTGGTCGTCATTGGTGACGAGATATTGCGGCGAGGTGGTCATCAGCGCGACCGGATCGAAATCCTGCCAGGTCAGATCGGTGATCCCCGTGGCCGAGGCGGTCAGAAGCCCCTCGTGAACCTGGCTGATCGTATAGCCGTCGGCATCGCGGCGCGAGGCCTCGGTGAGGCCGACGGTGCCGCCGACGCCCGGCATGTTGATGACCGGAACCTCGGCGCCCAGGTATTGCGGCAGGTTGCTGGCCACGATCCGCATCAGCGTATCGCTGCCGCCGCCGGGCGACCATGGGACGATGAACTCGACCGGGCGGTCGGGATAGTCCTGCGCGAGTGCCGTCTGCGACATGGCCGCGACGGCGAGGCCGAGGCCCGTGGCGAGGCGCGTGATGGCGTTCATTGTGTTCTCCCTGGCTGTCATGTCGTCGGGCGACATCTTGGTATAGCTATAAGACAAGATCGCCTTCACGAAACGAATATATTTTGCATTTAGGTGAAGAGATTCTTTATCTGGGGCATGGATCTGCGCCAGCTTCATACGCTCATCGCCGTGGCCGATACCGGCAGTTTCGCCGGGGCCGCCCGGATCGTCCATCTGACGGCATCGGCCGTCAGCCAGCAGATACAGGCGCTTGAGGGTGAGCTGGGGGTGGCGGTCTTCGACCGGGCCAAGCGCCCGCCACAGCTCAATGCCAAGGGCGAAGAGGTCGTCCGCGCCGCCCGGCAGGTCGTGCAGATCATGGCCGAGACGCGCATGTCGATTTCCGGCACGCGGATGTCCGGGGTGCTCAAGATCGGGGCGATCCGCACGGTATCCATGCGGCTCGTGCCGCGGGTCTTTACGCGGATGCGCGGGATCTATCCCGACCTGTCCTTCGATCTGACGGTCGAGCTGTCCGAGCGGCTGACGCTCGACGTGTCGGCGGGCCGGCTGGATGCGGCCATCGTGGCCGAACAGGTGGGCGTCCCCGCCGGGCTGAGCTGGGCGCCCGTCCTGACCGAGCCGCTGATGCTGGTCGCCCCTCCCGAAACCCGCGGCCTGGATGCCGCGCGCCTGCTACGCGAATGGCCCTTCATCCGCTACGAGACCGGCGCGCCGCTGGCCCGCCAGATCGAGACCGAGCTTTCGCGCCTCGGCGTTTCGCCCCGGCTGATCGCGACGGCCAACACCATGCCCTCGATCATCGGCTGCGTTCAGGCCGGGCTGGGCGTGGCGGTGGTTCCCAAGATGGCCATCGCCGACGCACCCCCCGGTTCGATCTGGTGCCCGCCCTCGGGGCCGGGGGCGGTGACGCGGCGCCTCGGCGTGATCCAGCGGCAGGTCTCGTCGCGGGTCCGCGTGCTGGAAAGCATGCGCGACCTCCTGTCCGAGGCGGCAGCGGAAAGCGGTCTCGCCGCACCGGACCCCGGCGCGCCGGTCGGGGACTAGCGGCGCCGCACCACCTCTCCGCGCGCCTCGGCGACCATCTTGCCGCCTTCGATGACGGGTCGACCGCGCAGCAGCACGGTCTCGGGCCAGCCCTGCACCTCGAGCCCCTCGTAAGGCGTGTAATCGGCCGCGTCATGCAGATCGGCGTGCCGGATCGTGCGGCGGGCCTGCGGATCCCAGATCGCGATATCGGCATCGCACCCGACCGCGATGGTGCCCTTGCGGGGATAGAGCCCGTAGGTTTTGGCATGGTTCGTCGCCGTCAGCGCGACAAAGCGCGGCAGGTCGATCCGGCCCTTCATCACGCCTTCGGAAAACAGGATGGGCAGGCGCGTCTCGACGCCCGGAATGCCGTTGGGAATATGGCGGAAATTGCGCAACCCCTCGGCGTTGCGCTTGCCCTTTTCGTCCTCGTAGCGGAACGGGCAGTGATCCGACGAGAACAGGTCGAACAGCCCGTTCTGGAGCCCGCGCCAGCAGTTTTCCTGTTCGCGGCGGTCGCGGGGCGGCGGCGAGCAGACGAATTTCGCGCCCTCCCAGTTCTCGCGCGACAGGTCGTCCTCGGTCAGCATCAGGTATTGCGGGCAGGTCTCGGCGGTGATGGTCACGCCGCGCATCCGGGCGCGCGCGATCTCGTCCATGGCCGCCCCGTTCGAGACATGGACGATGACGATGGGCACATCGACCACCTCGGCCAGGGTGAGCGCGCGATGCGTGGCCTCGCGCTCGGCGGCGACGGGACGGGTTGCGGCGTGCGAACGCGGCCCCAGCTCGCCCGCCTCGACCGCGCGCTGGGCGAGAAAGGCGATCACGTCCTCGTTCTCGCAATGGACCATCACCCGCGCGTCGTGGCGCCGCGCCACGTCCATCGTCGCGAGTATGCCCGCATCGTCCAGCCGCAGCGCCTCGTAGGTCATGAAGACCTTGACCGAGCTGTGGCCCTCTTCGATCAGGGCGGGCAGCTCCTGGCCCAGAACGGCGGGGGTCGGATCGGTGACGATCAGGTGAAACCCCAGATCTACATGCGCCTGCCCCTCGGACTGGGCGATGTAGTCGCGAAAGGCCGCGGCCAGCGACTGCCCGCGTTCCTGCAGGCAAAACGGCATGACCATCGTGTTGCCCCCGAAGGCCGCCGAGCGGGTCGCGCTGTCGAACCCGTCCGCCATCTCGATCCCCGGCCCCGAAGGCTGCGCGATATGCACATGGCTGTCGATGCCGCCGGGCAGGACATAGCGCCCGGTCGCGTCGATCACCCGTGCCGCATCCTTCATCTCGCCGCCGATCTGGACGATGCGGCCGTCGCGGATGCCGATATCGGCCTCGAACACGTCCGAGGCGGTGGCGACCGTTCCATTCGCGATGACGAGGTCGAGGGGCATGAGCCGTGATCCCTTGTGGCGAGCGTTCGCTCGGGATCTGCACCCGGCGCACGGGCGCGGTCAACGCCCGTCTGCGCCGCGCGAGGCGGTGTCCTGCCGATCCGGGCCGGCCCTGTTCCCTCGGTCGTCGCTTTGTGCCAAAGGTCGCGCGCGGGCGGTGCGCCCCCGTTTTTCCACATCTCCCGCGAAAGGGTTCGCTGTCATGGTGATCTGGATCGTCGGCCTGTCGGGCGCCGGCAAGACCACGCTGGCCGAGGCGGTCGTCGCCCATGCGCGCCGGACGCGCCCCGATGTCGTGCTGGTCGATGGCGATGCGGTCCGGGCGGCCTTCGGCGACGATCTGGGGCATTCCATGGCCGACCGGCGCCGCAATGCCGAGCGGATGATGGGACTGTGCCTCTGGCTCGAGGGGCAGGGGTTCGGCGTGGTCTGCGCGATCCTGTCGCTGTTCCCCGAGCACCGCGCCGAGATGCGCACCCGCGCCGCCGCCTATCGCGAGGTCTTTGTCGATGCGCCCGTGGCGCAGTTGCGCGCCCGCGACGGCAAGGGGCTCTATGCGCGGTTCGATCGGGGCGAGATCCGCGATGTGGCGGGGCTCGACCTGCCGTTCCCCGCCCCCGAGGCGCCCGACCTGACCATTCGCAACGACGGCCCGCCCGAGGCGCTGCTGGCCCATGTGCCCGCGCTGGCGGGGTTGCTCACCGGCGCGGGCGTCGCGGCATGAGCGGCTATCGCTACACCGCGCGCGACCTGCTGGCCGGGCGCGAGGATTATTTCTACTCGCCGCTCGAGGGGCCGGGATTCCTGGCCGATTGGGCCGCGTCGCGCGCCGCCGTGCTGAATGCCCTGCCCGAGGCGCCCCCGGCCGGGGCCCCGCACCCCGCCCCCCCTTTGCCCGACGGCACCGCCCCCATCGAGACGCGCGACCTGCTGGGCGCGCTGGCCGCCGCGCCCGATCCGGTTTGGATCGACCGGCTGGTGCAGCGGTTCGAGGTCGGCAAGCGGATCCACGCCCGCTATGACGCGCGGCTGCGCAAGGGGGCGGGGCCGGTGGACGATCTGACGCTTTATGCGCGGTTCGCGGCGATCCTCGCGGCGAACGACCCGGTCGGGCGGCTGCCCCGGCTCAACGCCCTGCTCAAGCTCTGCGACCTCGTCTGCTCGCAACCCGCCGGGGCCCGCAGCCGCGTGGCGGGCGATCTGCGCGCAGCGTTGCAGGCGGAGCGCATGGCCCTCGCCACCCTGATCGAGAGGGAGCGCGAGCATGAGTGACCTGCCCGGCATCTCGTTGATCTGCGCCGACACGACGCGCAGCCGCGCCTATCTCCAGGCGCTCGCGCGGCACGGGTTGCGGCCGGCGCATGTGCTGGCGATGCGGCGGCCGGGCGGCGATCTGCCGGGGCAAAGCCGCGCGCCCCTGCCCGCCGCCCCCGCACGGCCCGATCCGCTGTGGCAGGCGGCGGCGTTCGATCCCAACAGCGCGCTCGAGGACGATCTGCGCGTGCTGGGCGCACCGGTCACGACGATCGACAGCGCCGATATCAACGCGCCCGATACCGTCGCCGCCATCGCCGCGCTGCCCGGCGATACGGCGATCTTTTCGGGCTACGGCGGCCAGATCCTGCGCCGTGACGCGCTGGGCGCGGGCAAGGCGATGCTGCATGTGCATGGCGGCTGGCTGCCGGCGTTTCGCGGCAGCACGACCAACTGGTTCAGCCTGCTGGCGGAGGGGACGCTGGGCGCCTCGGCCATCTTTCTGACGGCCGAGATCGACGCCGGCCCGATCCTGCTGCGCCGCCGGTTTCCCGCGCCTTTCGACCGCACGGTGATCGACCATCTGCACGACGGGGCTGCACGCGCGGCGGTTCTGGTCGAGACGCTGTCGGCCTACCTTGAGCGGGGCGCATGGCCGCGTGTCGACCCCGCGCCCGGCGAACGGGCCGAGACGTTCTATGTCGCGCACCCGGTTCTCAAGCATCTCGCGGCCTACGGCCCGTCGGACGTGTTCGCGGAGTGACGCCCATGCTGGATATCCTGTCGACCAAGGCCCGGACGCTCGGCAATCTCGAGGGACGTCTGGCCGCCGCGCGCGTGCTGCCGCAGGTCAGCTTCACCGCCGCCGAATGGGAGCGCGACCGGGCCGGGCGGCTGGCCGCGGTCGCTGATGCTTTTGGCCCCGAGGCGGCGGTGATCGTGCGCTCGTCGGCCCTGTCCGAGGATGGCAACGCCGCGTCGAACGCGGGGGCCTACAGCTCGATCCTCGACGTGCGCGGCGCCGCGGCGCTGGCCGGGGCGGTCGACGAGGTTCTCGCCTCGTATCGGCCCGCCGCGCCCGAGGACGAGGTGCTGGTGCAACCGATGCTGTCGGGGGTGGCCGTCTCGGGCGTGGCTTTCACGCACGATCCCGGCACCAACGCGCCCTATCGCGTCATCAGCCTGCATCGCGGGTCCGACACGGCCGCGATCACCGCCGGGCGGGGCGGGGCCGAGACCCATGTCGTCGCCCGAGGGGCGCCGCCCGATGCGGCCGCCGAGGCGGTGCGCCCGGTGCTGGCGCTTCTCGACGAGCTCGAGGCGCTGATGCCGGGCCGTCCGCTCGATATCGAGTTCGCCGCGCTGACGGACGGGGCGCTTTACCTGCTTCAGGCGCGCCCGCTGGTTCTGGCGGATGCGCGCGAAACGATGCCCGAGGCCGAACATCGCGCCGTGCTGGACCGGATCGCGGCGCGGGTCGCGACGCTGCAACGGCCGCACCCCTATCTGTGCGGGCAATCTACCGTCTTCGGGGTCATGCCCGACTGGAACCCCGCCGAGATCATCGGCACCCGGCCCCGGCCGCTGGCGCTGTCGCTTTATCGCGACCTGCTGACCGACATGACCTGGGCCTATCAGCGCAACAATTACGGCTATCGCAACCTGCGCGGATTTCCGTTGCTGCAGGCCTTTGCGGGTCAGCCCTATGTCGACGTGCGCCTGTCCTTCAACTCGTTCATCCCGTCGGACCTGGACGACGCCATCGCCGAGCGGCTGGCCGAGCATTATATCCGCCGCCTCGTCGAGGCGCCCCACCTGCACGACAAAATCGAGTTCGAGATCGTGTTCTCGTGCTACACGCTCGACCTGCCCGACCGGCTGGAAGAGCTCGCCGGTGCCGGGTTCGGCGCGGCCGAGCGCGAGGCGCTTGCATCGAGCCTGCGGCGCCTGACGAACCGCGTCATCGCCCAGCAGGACGGGCTGTGGCGGCTCGATGCGCAAAAGATCGACATTCTGCGCGAGCGGCAGGACCGGATCGGGGCGTCGGACCTCGAACCGCTCGAACGGATCTACTGGCTTTTGCAGGATTGCCGGCGATACGGAACGCTGCCCTTTGCGGGTCTGGCGCGCGCCGGTTTCATGGCGGTGCAGCTCTTGCGGTCGCTCGTGGCCACGGGCGTCTTTACCGAAGGCGATTACCAGCGGTTCCTCGGCTCGGTCGATACCGTCTCGGGGCAGTTCTCGCGCGATCTGTCGCGGCTCGACCGGGCGGCTTTCCTCGAGCGTTACGGGCATTTGCGCCCCGGCACCTACGATATCTGCTCGCCGCGCTATGACGAGGCGCCCGACCTCTATCTCGGCGGCCGCGGCCGGGACGCGACGGCGCAGGACGACAAGCCGGGATTCGGTCTCAGCCCGCGGCAGTTGCGCGAGATACGCGGCCTGCTCGGGCGTCATGGCATGTCGCTCGACGTGGTCGATTTCGTCGAGTTCCTGCAGGCCGGGATCGAGATGCGCGAATACGCCAAGTTCGTTTTCACGCGCAGCCTGTCGGACGTGCTGCGGGCCTTTACCGATTGGGGCGGCGCGCTGGGGTTCTCGGCCGATGACCTGTCTTATGCAGATATCGGCATCGTGGGCGATCTGAACGCGCGCACCGACGATCCCGCCACGGTGCTTGCGCGCAGCATCGAGGACGGCCGCCGCCGCTATGACGAAACGCGGCGCGTCTGGCTTCCGGCGCTGATTACCCGGCCCGAGGATGTGCTCGGGTTCCAGATCGCCGAAAGCGCGCCCAATTTCGTGACGCAGGGCAGCGTCACCGGGCCGGTGGTGCGATTGGCGCCGGGGGCCCAGCGGGCGGCCGACCTGTCGGGCGCCATCGTTTTCGTGCAAAGCGCCGATCCGGGCTATGACTGGCTGTTCTCGCACGGGATCGGCGGGCTGGTCACGGAATATGGCGGGATCAATTCGCACATGGCCATCCGCGCGGGCGAGCTTCAGCTTCCGGCCGTGATCGGCGCGGGCGAAGAGCTGTTCCGCCGCTGGTCGCGGGCGCATTGGCTGCGGCTCGATTGCGCCGCCCGCCGGGTGGAGCGGGTGTCTTGACCGCCACCCCCCCGCGCCCCGTCACCGCCATCACGCAGCGCCGGGACCTGACCGGCCCACCCCATGACGAAACGCGCGATGCGCTCGACACCCGGCTCGCCGCGATGGTGGCGGCGGCGGGCGGCGTGCCGGCGCCCGTGCCGTCGGGGCTCGGGGCCGAGGGGCTCGCGCATTGGCTCGACGCGATCCGGCCCAGGGCGCTGATCCTGTCGGGGGGCGCCGATCCGGGGCGCGACGCGGTGCGCGACATGCTCGAGGCGGCGCTGCTCGACCATGCCGAGGCCGCGCCGCTGCCCGTTCTGGGGCTCTGCCGCGGGATGCAGGTCATGGCGCGCCGGGCGGGCGGCGCCCTTGCGCCGGTCGGGGGCCATGTCGCCACGCGCCACCGCCTGAGCGGCACGCTCGACCACGAGGTCAACAGCTTTCATGCGATGACGCTGGACGGATGCCCGCCGGGCTATCGCGTCCTCGCCACCGCGCCCGACGGCGCGATTGAGGCGATCGCCCATGAAACCCTGCCGTGGGAGGGGTGGATGTGGCACCCCGAACGCGAGGATCGCGCCGATCCGCGCGACATGGCCAGACTGCGCGAGGTTCTCACATGCGGGCATTGATCCTGGCCGCCGGGCGCGGGTCGCGGATGCGGCACCTGACCGATGACCGACCCAAGGGGCTGACGCCCCTGCGCGGAGTGCCGCTGGTCGCGCGCCAGCGCGCGGCGCTTGCGGCGGCGGGCGTGCGCGAGATCGGGATCGTCACCGGATATCGCGCCGAGGCCTTCGCCCCCTATGCCGACGCCGCGTTCCACAATCCCCGCTGGGCCGAGACGCAGATGGTCGCCTCGCTCGCCCGCGCGGCGGAATGGCTGCGCGCGGGGCCGGTGATCGTGAGCTATTCCGATATCTTCTACGGCGCGGAGGCCGTGCGCGCGCTGGCCGGGGCGGTGGGCGGCGTGGCGATCACCTATGACCCCGATTGGGAGGCCCAGTGGCGCGGCCGGTTCGACGACCCTCTTGACGATGCCGAGACCTTTCGCCTGAAGCCGCCTTCGGGGGACGGGCGCCGCTGGCTCGCCGGGATCGGGCGCCGCCCGCGCAGCATCGACGAGATCGAGGGGCAGTATATGGGGCTCGTCCGCATCACGCCCGAAGGCTGGGCCGCCATCGAGGCGCTGCGCGCGGGGATGCCGCCCGAGGCGCGCGACGCGCAAAGCATGACCGAACTTCTCGACGCGCTGATCGCGCGGGGCACGGGTATCGAGGCTATCGCGACTCAGGGCCCCTGGGGCGAGATAGATAGCGTCGAGGATCTCGCATTCTTCGAAGGATCCGCCCCGCAAGGGATCTGAGCGGTCGGACCGGCGCGGCGGATTGATACGCCTCGCGAAAGAATGCAAAGCGTTCCTCGTCGACCGATGGATCGCGTCTAAGCACCTCGGACCTCAGCCTTTCGAATTGCCGCAAATAGGCAGCCCGGTTGCGGGCGGCAAACGGGCGGCGCGGCACCTCGAGCCAGTCGGGCCGCGACTTGCCCGACAGGATATCGGGGATCGCCTCGACCAGGTACTCGGCCGCGCGCCCCGGATTGCAGATGTAGTCGCCGCGCCGGCGCTCCACCCTTTCGGCGACGGCGGCCGGATCGGCCAGCAGCCGTTCGATGGCGGTCCGCAACTCGTCGATCGTGCCGGTCCGCAGCCCGATGGTATCGAACGGCCCGATCCCCTTGCCGGCCTTGGGGCGCGTGTCGTCGAAGAACACCACCGGCCGCGCGTATCCCAGGCCGAAAGATATGGCGACGGACGAGCGGTCCGTGACGACCAGCGCCGAGCGGCGCAACACGTCCTCGCCGGTGGGCGATTCGTCCAGAACGTAGCGCGGATGATCGTCGAAGCGGTGCATGAGATCCTGCAACCGCGCCGGGTCGCGCACCGGGTAGGGCCTGAAAGCGATGCGATGGTCTGGAAACTCGGCCAGCAGCATCGACAGGATCTCTTGGCCGCGCCGGGCCACCGACCCGAACCCCTTGATCGACTGGGTCGGGGCATAGGTGATCGTGTCGAGCGCGACCCCGGACACGTCCTCGGCCATCAGGTGGTCGATCTTGGGATAGCCGAAGGGCACCACCGTCAGCCGGTCGGGCCGCCCGCTCAGCAAATTGGCCGGGAACACCCGGTCGACGAAAGGGGCATAGCATTTCGCCTGCCAGTCCTGCGGCTCCTGCAGAACGGGGATGGCGTAATAGTCGGCATTGATCGCGACCTTTGGCTTGATGGCGATCAGGCTGTGATACTCGCGCCGGATCGAGGCATCGGGCAGCGAGTGGTGGATCGCGAACCGCACGGCGTCGGCGGGCGCGTCGCTGATGTCGACCTCGGACGAGATGAACAGGTCGACGCCGCGCAGGCTGGGCACATCGGCAAACCGGACCACGTAGCAGGCAAGCCCGGTATCGCCCGCCACCTCGGCCGGATCGAGGTCGAGCATCGGCGGCCACCCGAGGAACACACGGTAGCCGGCCCCGGCGATGGTCGCGGCCAGCGGGCGCATGGTCGAGATGCGCGGCTTGGCCTTGAACCAGACCAGAACGGTCGGCATGTCGCCCTTTGAGGCCAGCGCGTCGCGCAGGGCCGGAAGGTCGCAGGGGGATGGCTGTGGGGGCATTGGCGGTACCGAAGAGGTCGCGACAGGTCGAACGCGCGTGTCTTTGCTCCCCCGGTCCGGCGGGGTCAAGAAGCGCGCTTTGGGGCGGCTGCATCCCGCCGGTCGCGGCGCGCTGGTGCCCTGCCGCCGCCGTGCCCTAGATAGGCCGGTGCCGGGCCGACCGCCCCCAACCGGAGATTGCCCGATGCCCAAGGCGTCCAGCGCCGCGACCGCCCGTCCTGCCGTGCCGAGGCGCCCGCGATGACCGCCACGCTTGCCGCCGAGCTTGCGTTGCGCGTGCTGGCTACCGCGGGCATCGTCATCGCCGTGGCCTGGGCGGTCGAGCGGTTCGGCCCCGCCATCGGCGGCGCGCTGGGGGGCTTGCCCATCGTGCTGGGGCCGGGGTTCTTTTTCATCCTGCGCGAGAACAGCGTGGGGTTCGCGGTGGATGCCGCGACCTCGGCGCTGATCGCGCTGACCGCGTCGCAGGTCTTTCTGCTGGTCTATGTCATCGGCGCGCGGCGGTCGCGCGCGATCCTCGCGCTTGCAGCCCTGTCATGGTTCGCCGCCGCCGTTCCGCTGGCCGCGGTGCCGCGCATGGCCTGGGTCGGGCTGGCGCTTTTCGCCGCCGCGACCCTGTTCGCGCGCCGGGTCACGCAGCGGCTCGAACAACCCCGTCCACCCGCGCGGGGGGCGGGCGGATGGGGGGTGCTGCTGCTGCGCGGCGGGCTGGCGGGCGCGCTGGTGGCGGCGGTGACGCTCGTGACCGAGCGGCTGGGCCCGGCGCTGTCGGGGCTGCTGCTGACCTATCCCCTCGGGCTGAGCGTCATCTCGATCACGATCCATCAGCGCGTGGGGGCCGATATCGCCATCTCGACCCTGCGTGCCGCGATGCTGGGTATCTCGAGCCTTGCCGCCTTCTGTTTCGTGCTGGCCATCGGCCTGCCGCATCTGGGCGCGGCGCTCGCCTTTGCGCTGGCCGCCGTCGCGGGCATCGGGGTGACGAGCGGGCTTGCGCGGCTGGCCGCGACGCGGGGCTAGATCGCCGCCAGCAACGCGGCGTGACGGGCGACGAAATCCGCGCGGGTCTCGCGCGGGGGGCGCAGGACGATTTCCAGCCCCTCGGTCAGGGCGGGGTCGGGGCGGCCGAAGAACCGCGTCGCCTCGGCCTCGGAAAAGCCCGCGATGCTGACCGCCTCCATCCGGGCCGAGGCGCGGTCGGCCGCCTTGATCTTTCGCTTGACGGTTTGCGGGATCTCGGCCGGCAGGCCAAAACGCAGGCGGATCGCCGCGGCGAGCCGCGCATCGAGCGCGCCATAGCCCGGACCCACGGCCGCCTTGACCGGCGAGATCATGTCCCCGATCACGTATTCCGGCGCGTCGTGCAGCAGCGCGGCCAGGCGCCAGCGCGGTGGGGCGGCGGGGTCGATCCGGGCGAACAGCGCCTCGACCAACAGCGAATGCTCGGCCACCGAATAGGCGAAATCGCCGCGCGTCTGCCCGTTCCAGCGCGCGACGAAGGCGAGACCGTGGGCGATATCCTCGATCTCGATATCGACGGGCGTGGGGTCCAGCAGGTCGAGCCTGCGCCCCGAGAGCATCCGTTGCCAGGCGCGCGCGGGCTTCACCGGGCGGCCCCGCCGAGAATGTCGAGATCGCCGTCGAACCGGTCGAGATAATCGCACATCCGGCCCACCGACAGCGTCTGTTTCCACAGCGATTTGCGCAGCCAATCGCGGTTTTTCGACGGGGCAATCCCGGCCGCATCCGGGCTGCGGCCGAAATGCGCGGCGGTGAACCGCGCGAATGCGTCGTGAAAGCGCAGCGGCAGCCGTCCGCCCTTGTGCGACCACGGCTTTTCGGGGCCGATGAAGTGCAGCAGGTTCGGACCGACCATCTCGGACAGCAGGTTCGACGCGCGGGTGTATTGCCAGTTCCAGGCGGGGTGAAGCTCGGCCCAGTCGCCCTGCAGGACGGCATTCAGCAGGTTCTGGTCATGGCGGATCATGCGCTCGCGGTTCGCCTCGCCCAAGGACACGGCGCGATCGGTGATCGCCGCGGCGCGCCAGGCGGGCAGGTCCATCAGCATGACCCCCGCATTGAAATAGGGCGCGGCGGGCAGGCCCAGCCGGCGGAATTGCTCGGGGCGGCGGTTCGGCGTGCGCCATTGCGAATTGTCGCGCACCGCGGCCAAGGCGTGACCGTGCAGGTCGGCCCGCAGGAGCGCGGCGAAATCGCCCCGTTCGACAAAGATATCGGCGTCGAGATAGAGCACCCGGCGATAATCGCGGGCGAATGCCTCGGGCAGGGCGAGCCTGAGATAGACGATATCGGTGCGCCCCTCGTCCAGCCGCAGCCCGTCGAACCGCCCGCCCGTGGCGATGCCGCATAGCCGGATGCCCAGATGCGACAGGCTGTCGGGCAGCGGTGCGGGCGGCACGGTGCCGCACAGGCAGATGTCGAAATCGCGCGCCGAGTGCAGCGCGGCGATCTGCGCGGCCGCGTGCAGCGCAAAGGCCGCATAGTCCCCATCGGCGACAAAGACGATCGCAGCATCTGACGCGGCCGGGCGGTCGCTGGTGACTGGGTGTTCCATCGCTCTCCGCGGTCGATTGCCGGCAATCCCCAGCGGTGATAAAGGCCCCGCGACACCGCATTCAAGGATGGACCGCATGGCCAAGGATTATGTCGTCAAGGATATCACGCTTGCAGGCTATGGCCGCAAGGAACTCGATATCGCAGAGACAGAGATGCCCGGCCTCATGGCGCTGCGCGAGAAATACGGCAAGGACAAGCCGCTTTCGGGCGCGCGGATCGTCGGATCGCTGCACATGACGATCCAGACCGCCGTTCTGATCGAGACGCTGACCGCGCTGGGCGCGGATGTGCGCTGGGCCTCGTGCAACATCTTTTCGACGCAGGACCACGCCGCCGCGGCTGTGGCCGAGGCCGGGGTGCCCGTCTTTGCGGTCAAGGGGCAGACCCTCGTGGAGCATTGGGACTATCTCGACCGGTCCTTCATGTTCGAGGACGGCCCGAACCTGATCCTCGACGATGGCGGCGACGCGACGCTCTACATCCTGCTCGGCGCGCGGGTCGAGGCCGGCGAGGAGGACCTGATCGCCGTGCCCACCTCGGAGGAAGAGCAGGCGATCTTCGACCAGATCCGCAAGCGGATGAAGGAAACCCCCGGCTGGTTCGGCCGGATGCGCGACCAGATCAAGGGCGTGTCCGAGGAAACGACGACCGGGGTTCACCGGCTCTATGACCTCAAGAAAAAGGGCCAGCTCCCGTTCCCGGCGATCAACGTCAACGACAGCGTCACCAAGTCCAAGTTCGACAACAAGTATGGCTGCAAGGAAAGCCTGGTCGACGGCATCCGGCGCGCCACCGACACGATGATGGCGGGCAAGGTCGCCGTGGTCTGCGGCTATGGCGACGTTGGCAAGGGCTCGGCCGCCAGCCTGCGCGGTGCGGGCGCGCGGGTGAAAGTGACCGAGGTCGACCCGATCTGCGCGCTTCAGGCGGCGATGGACGGGTTCGAGGTCGTGCTGCTCGAGGACGTGATCGACAGCGCCGACATTTTCATCACCACGACGGGCAACCGGGACGTGATCCGCATCGAGCATATGCGCGCGATGAAGGACATGGCCATCGTCGGCAATATCGGCCATTTCGACAACGAGATCCAGGTTGCCAGCCTCAAGAACCACAAGTGGACCAACATCAAGGACCAGGTGGACATGATCGAGATGCCTTCGGGCAACCGGATCATCCTGCTGTCCGAGGGCCGTCTGCTGAACCTCGGCAACGCGACGGGCCATCCGTCCTTTGTCATGTCGGCCTCGTTCACCAACCAGGTGCTCGCCCAGATCGAGCTGTGGCGGAACGGCGGCGAATACGAGAACGACGTCTACATCCTGCCCAAGCATCTCGACGAGATGGTGGCCGCGCTGCATCTCGAAAAGATCGGGGCCAAGCTGACCAAGCTCGACCCCGAACAGGCGGCCTATATCGGCGTCGCGCCCGAGGGTCCGTTCAAGCCCGAACACTACCGCTACTGATCCTGCGCGGCACGACGTTCGCCCGTGCCGCGTGCCCGCCCCGGCCCCGAAATCCCTTTATCGGGCCGGGGCGGGCGGCTACCCTTGCGGAACCGGCGGAACCGACCGCCAGTCGACGGGGCCGATCCGGGGGGGAGAACGATGGGCAAACGCGACGATCTGATCGAGAAATACGCGGCCGACCTGCGCGAGACCTGCGGGGTCGAGCCCGACATGGAGCTTTTGCGCAAGGTCACGATCGGCTGCGGTCCGGCGATCTACCGCGAGGACGCCTCGACCGTCGCCGCATCCGACACCCAAGAGTTGAAGCGGATCGAGGACGGCTTCCTGCGCAAGAAACTCGGCCTGCCCGAAAGTGACAGCCTGATGGGCGGCATCCAGGAGGTGCTGCGCATCTACGGACGCTCCAACCGGAACAAATACCGGGCTGTGGTCTATTACCTTCTGGTCAAGCATTTCGACCGCGAGTCCGTCTATACCTGACGCCGCGGCGCCACCGACAGGCGCCCGCGCGCGCCCATCGGCTGGAACCCCTGCATGAACACGTTGCAAAGCTGGATGTTCGAGGGCGGCGGGCCGATGCCCTGGCGGTCGGTCGCCGTGACCTGCGCGGCCATCGTCCTGCCCGCGGTGGTGGCGATCCTGATCTTCGGGCGCGTCGGGTCGATCGCCTTCGTCGCGGCCATGCCCGCCCATCTCGCCGCCAAGGATGCGGGCATCCGGCTGGGCGGGGTGGTCACGGTCGTGATGGGCATGGCGGGGCTTCTGTCGCTGGGCGCGCCCGACATGGCAGTGATGGTGGCGGTGATCCTGGGGCTGATGTGCGGCGTCGCGGGCACCTACGGGCTGGCGCGGCCCTGCATCCGGGCGCTGCTGACATGGGCGGTCTTTACCTCGCCGATCCTCGAAAGCGGCGAGAAACCGATGCTGATGCTGATATTCCTGCTGGCGGGCGGCTGGGCCTTGCTCATCACCGGCTGGTTCGGCGAGACCCGCACGACGGGCGAAGAGGATCGCGAAAGCCGCAGATACGCGATGGTCTTCGGCGTCATGACGGCCGTGGGGCTGGGAATCTCGGTCTGGATCGGGGCGCGGTTCTTCGGCGATCACGGGTTCTGGTTCCCGCTGACATTCGCCGTGCTGGTGCTGCCGCCGCATGGCGGCCTGGCGGGGCGCACGGTCAAGCGCAGCGTCGGCACCGTGCTGGGCACCGCTGCCGCGTTGGGAGTGGGGCTGCTGTCGCCCGGCCCCTGGATCGTGGCGGGCATCGGCCTGCTATGTCTGCCGGTGGCGTTCCGGCTCTTGCCGGTCAGCTATACGCTGTTCACCGCGCTTTTGACCGTCGCCATCATCGAGGTGCTGGCGCTGGTGTCGCAGGTGGGATCGCTCGCGCTCGAGCGGCTGGGCACCATGGCCGCGGCGGCGGCGATGACGCTGGTTCTGGGGGCCCTGGGCTGGCTCGCGCTTCGGCTGATGGCACCGGGGGCGGCGCGCGCCCTTCTCGACCAGGGATGAGCCGCGGCTCAGTGGTTGCGCAGGGCCTCGATCAGCTCGTCCTTGTCCATGGTCGAGCGCCCGTCGACCCCGATTTCCTGCGCCCGCGCATAGAGGTCGTCCTTGGTCCAATCCTCGTAGCGGGGCGCCTTGCCGCCCTTGTGGCCGGGGTTCATGCTGTCATTGGCCTGCGCATTGGCGATCCGCGCGGCCTTTTCCTTGGACGCGCCTTCTTCGCGCAATGCCTCGAACGTCTCGTCGTCCTTGATGGACGGGCCGTGGTCTTTGGTCATGTCATCCTCCGCGCAGACTGCGATTGCGGAACAAGTTGCCCGGCGGCAGGGTTCCGTAGTGTCGTTCGGGAAAGGGCATATGGATAGCACCGAAGAGCGTGTACGCGCCCACGAGGAAAAGCGCACCAATCGCGAGAACGGGAAGGCATCGGAGGATGCCGAAAAGCAGGTCGACCGCGCCTCGCGCCTGACGGCCAAGCTGATCTACGAGGTCATCCGCCGCGACGGGGCCGAGGAGATGACCCGCCCGCGCACATCTTTGGTGTTCTCGGGTCTGGCCGCGGGCATCCTCATCGCCTTTTCGGTACTGGGCGAGGCGATCTTTCGCGCGCATCTGCCGGACACGCCGTGGCGCCCGCTGGTCGAGAGCCTCGGCTACACGCTGGGCTTTCTGCTGGTCATCAAGGGCCGGATGCAGCTTTTCACCGAGAACACCATCACCACGGTTCTGCCGCTGATGTCGCAGCCCTGCCGGGAATATTTCTACCTCACGGGGCGGCTCTGGGCGATCGTGCTGCTGTCGAACGTCGTCGGTGCCTTCGTGGCGGCGACCTTCATCGGCTATTCGGGGGCCTTTTCGCCCGAGATCCACGACGCGATGCGCAGTATCTCGGAACATGCCGTGCTGAACCCCCCGCTCGAGGGCTTCGCCAAGGCGGTGCCCGCGGGCGTCATCATCGCCGCCATCGTCTGGATGCTGCCCACGGTGCCGCATAACCCCTATTTCATCATCGTCACCTTTACCTGGCTGATCGCGGCGGGCGATTTCACCCATATCATCGCCGGATCGGTCGAGATGGCCTATCTCGTGGTGCAGGGGCTCATCGGCTGGTCAGAGTCGCTGACGTTCTTCGGGCCGGTCCTGCTCGGCAACGTGGTCGGCGGAACGGCGGTGTTCACCATCATCACCTGGGCGCAGGTGGCCACCGAGGTCGAGAATTGAGCGCGGCGAAAAACGTGAAGCCGCGGCGTCTTTCCGTAACGCTCCCCCCGCCCTATAACGGCCGGACGGTCCTCGGGGGGTTTTCGTGAACGGCATCGGTTCGATCTTGCGCGCGACGGCTGCGCTCTGCGTGCTCGCCCTGCCCGCCCAGGCCTTCGAAAAGCTGTATTTCGAGGTCGCGGGCGGCGGCGAGCTCAAGGACGACCTGAAATCGGCGTCCCTGCTGGTCGCGGCCGAGAACGAGGGCGTGACCGACCGCGCCGAGCTGCTGGCCGCGGCGCGGGCGGATTACGCCCGGATCGCCGGCGCCCTTTACGCCGAGGGGCATTTCGGCGGGATCGTCAACATCCTGATCGACGGGCGCGAGGCCGCCAATATCCCGCCGCTGCGCCCGCCGCCGCGGATCGACACCATATCGGTCCGCGTCCGCCCCGGCCCGACCTTCCGTTTCTCGGCGTTGTCCATCGCCCCGCTCGCGCCCCGGACCGAGTTGCCCGAGGGCTTTCGCACCGGCCAGCCGGCGCGGTCGGGCATCGTCCGCGACGCGGCCCGCGAAAGCATCGACGCCTGGCGGCAGGTCGGCTACGCCAAGGCCGAGATCGCCGACCAGACCGTGATCGCCCAGCACGACGAGGACCGGCTGGCGGTGGATATCGACCTCGCCCCCGGCCCGCGCGTGACCTTCGGCAACCTGATCCTGCGTGGCAGCGACGCGGTGCGTCCCGAACGTCTGCGCGCGATCGCCGGGCTGCCCACCGGCGAGATCTACGACCCCGACGAGGTCGAGGCCGCCGCCAAACGGCTGCGCCGCACGCAGGTCTTCAGTTCGGTCGCCGTCACCGAGGCCGAGACGCTGTCGCCGGGCGACCGGCTCGACATCATCGCCGCGCTTTCGGCCTTCGAGCCGCGCCGCATCGGCTTCGGCGCCGAGATCTCGACCGTCGACGGGCTGACGCTGTCGGGGTTCTGGCTGCACCGCAACTTGCTGGGCGGGGCCGAACGGTTGCGCTTCGAGGGCGAGGTTTCGGGTCTGGGCGGCGGCACGGGCGGCCCGGATTACAAGCTGGGCGCCCGGTTCGAACGGCCGGCGACGTTCTCGGCCAAGAATACGCTGTTTCTCGAGACGACGCTCGAACGGCTCGACGAGCCCGATTACCTGTCGACGGTCGGCTTCGTCGGGGCCGGCATCCAGCGCATCGTCAATGACGAGATCACGTTTTCCTACGGGCTGGCCTATCGGTTCAGCCGGGTCGAGGACGATCTGGGCGAGCGCGATTACTCCATGCTGCTCGCCCCGCTCGAAGGCACCTTCGACAACCGCGAAGAGCCGCTCGATGCGACGGATGGCTTTTACGTCAATCTCGGGCTGCAACCCTTTGTCGGCGTGAACGACCAGACCGGCGACGGCGCGCGGCTGGTCTATGACGCACGCAGCTATCTCAGCTTTGGTGCCGAGGATCGGGTGACGCTGGCCGGCCGCATCCAGGGCGGCTCGATCTTTGGCGCCGAGCTGCGCGAGGTTCCCAACGAGTTCCGGTTCTATTCGGGCGGCGGCGGCACGGTGCGGGGGCAGGACTACCAGTCGCTCGGCGTGCGGATGAACGGGACCGAGACGGGCGGCGGATCGTTCGTCGGCGTCTCGGCCGAGCTGCGCGCGCGCGTGACCGAAAAGATCGGCGTCGTGGCCTTTGCGGATTACGGCACCGTCGGGTTCGACAGCTTTCCCGACAGCGACTCGCCCGATCATGCGGGCGCGGGCCTCGGCGCGCGGTACCTGACGCCCATCGGCCCGATCCGGCTTGACGTGGCCGCGCCCATCGGCGGCGATGGCGAGGGCGTCGAGGTGTATATCGGTATCGGGCAGGCGTTCTGAGGTGGGGTCGATGCGCAAGCTGGCAAGAACGGGCCTCTTTGCCCTGATCCTCGGCACGTTGCCGGTGGCGGCGCAGGACGTCGCCGAAGAGGAGGATGGCGGCGGCTTTCTCGAGAACCTGATCGAAAGCCGCCTGTCCGGGCCCGGCTTCCAGGTGGATGTGCGCGGATTCCAAGGGGCGCTGTCCTCGCGCGCGACCATCGACGCGATCATCATTTCGGATGACGAGGGCCCGTGGCTGACCGTGCACGACGCGGTGCTGGACTGGAGACGCTCGGCCCTCTTGCGCGGGCGGCTCGAGGTCGAGGAACTGGCCGCCGCGCGGATCGAGCTGCCGCGCCTGCCGCAAGGCGATGACAGCGTCGACCTGCCCTCGGCCGAGGCGACCCCGTTCCGCCTGCCCGACCTGCCCGTGGCGATCAATATCGGCCGGCTCGATATCGACAGTTTCGAGCTGGGCCAGCCCGTGATCGGCGAGGCGGCGGTCGTCACGCTCGAAGGCTCGGCCAACCTCGCCGATGGTGCGGGCCGGGTGGATATCAGGGCCGAACGCATCGACGACGAGCGGGGCATCCTGTCGCTCGAGGGAGAGTTCGACAACGACACGCGCGAGCTCGCGCTCGATCTCGCGCTCGAGGAGGGGCCGAACGGCATTGTCGCGAACCTCGCCGATCTGCCCGGCAAGCCGTCGCTTTCGGCCTCGGTCGAGGGGAGCGGCCCGCTCGACGACTTCCGGGCCGACCTGTCGCTGGCCACCGATGGCGAGCCCCGGCTCGACGGCACCGTTACCCTGACCGGCGAGGATGGCGGCACCGTTTTCGCCGCCGACCTGCAGGGCGACGTGACCGCGCTGTTTTCGCCGCAATACCGGCCCTTCTTCGGCCCCGACGTCTCGCTCGAGGCGCGGGGGACGCGGGGCGCCGACGGGGCGCTGTCGCTTGCCCGGCTCAGCCTCGAGGCACAGTCTTTGAACCTGCAGGGGCGGGCCGAGATCGGCGCCGATGGCGTGCCCGACCTGCTCGACCTCACCGGGCGCATCGCCGCGACCGATGGCGGCCCCGTGCTCTTGCCGGTGGGCGAGGCGATCCGCGTGGATGGCGTCGACCTGGACATCCAGTTCGACGCGAGCGCCGGGGATACGTGGACCGGCGATATCGTCATCGAGGGTCTGGACCGGCCCGGCTTGTCGCTGGACCGCGTGGCGCTCGACGGGGACGGCATCATCTCGGGCAGCGGAGACACGCTGGCCGTGACCGCCGATCTCGATTTCGACGCGGCGGGGCTTTCGCTCGAGGATGCGGGGCTCGAACAGGCCTTGGGCGACCGGATCGCGGGCGGGGCGCGGATCGACTACCGCGCCGGAACGCCGGTCGCGCTCGACGCGCTACGGCTCGACGGGGCCGGGTTCACGTTGACGGGCGAGGGATCGCTCGACCCCGATGGCGAGAACGTGCCGCTGTCGCTGACCGCGCAGCTCGACGCGGACCGGCTGGCGGTGTTTTCGGCGCTGGCGGGCCGGCCACTCAACGGGGCGGCCACGCTCGATCTGGATGCCGATGCGACCCTGCTGGGCGGGACGTTCGACGTGGCGCTGGACGGGCGCACCCGCGACCTCGCGCTAAATATTCCGCAGCTCGACCCGCTGATCGGGGGCGAGACCCGCGTGACGCTGCGCGCCGAACGCGACGAGACCGGCACCCGCATCCCGCAGCTTGCCCTGCGCAACGATGCGGTGACGATCTACGGGCAGGCGGCGCTTGGCTCGGGCGAGGGGTCGGTCGCGCTCGAGGCGCGGATCGACACGCTGGCGCGGATCGACGACCGCCTGAGCGGGCCGGCGACGCTGACGCTCGATGCCGAGAATCCGGGCGATGCGTGGTACGTGACGCTCGACGCGACCGGGGCCGACGCGCGGGTCGAGGGCAACGTGACCATCGCCGATCTCGAGGCCGATGCCCCCCGCGCCGATGGCCGCCTGAACGTGCAGGCCCGCGACCTTGCCAATTTCGGCGCGATCCTCGACCGCGAGCTTGGCGGCAGCGTCGATCTCAGGGTCGAGGGATCGGGGCGGCTGGATGGCAGCATGGCCGACGTGACGCTCGACGGAACCGTGAGCGATATCGCCACGGGCCAGGCCGAGCTCGACAACCTGCTTTCGGGCCGCACCGCGCTGTCGGCGTCGGTCGAAAAGAACGGCGACGCGATCCGCCTGCCCGCCCTGCGCATCGAAAACCCGCAGATCACGGCCACCGCCGAGGCGCGGCTCGCACCGGGCGACAGCGCCATCGACGCCGATATCGCGCTGTCCGACCTGTCTCGTGTAGTTCCCGCCATGTCGGGTGCTGCGCGCGTGACGCTGGACGCGACCGAAACCGGTCAGGGTTGGTCGGTCGATCTGGACGGCACCGGGGCGGGCGCAGAGATCGCCGCCGACGTCCTGCTGACGGGGCTGAGGGGCGAGACCGCCGTGCCCGCCGCCGATGGCGACGTGTCGCTGTCGGTCAACGATCTCTCGGTGTTCTCGAGCATTGCCAACCGCCCGCTGGGCGGATCGCTGCGCGCCGATATCTCGGGGCAGGGCGCGCTGGATGCGGGGCGGTTCGACCTGAGCGCCAATGCCACGGCGCGGAACCTGCGCGCCGGGATCGCGCAGCTCGACCAGCTTTTGACCGGGGCGGCGGAACTCGCCATCGACGCCAGTCGCACGGGGGCCGACTCGCCCATCCGCGTGCGGACCTTCCGGCTGGATGCCGCGGGGCTGGACGCGACCGCGCAGGGCAGCATCCTCGGCGGGGCGAGCGATCTGACCTTCGACGCGCGGCTCGACAATCTCGGGCGGTTCGTCGACGGGCTGCCCGGCCCGCTGACGGCGCGCGGGCGCGCGACGCAGGGCGGGCGCGGGATCACGCTGGACGTGGCGCTCGACGGCCCGGCGGGGATCGACGCGCAGGTGACGGGCAGCGTCGCCGAGGATTTCGGCACGGCCAACCTCTCCATCGACGGGGCCGCGCCGTTGCGGATCGCCAATCCCTTCATCCAGCCGCGCTCGTTGCAGGGCGTGGCCCGGTTCGACCTCGGGCTGAACGGGCCGCTGGCGCTATCGTCGCTGGGCGGCACCGTGACGGTCGCCGACGCGCGGTTCATCGCGCCCAACCTCGCGCTGGTGCTCGAGGGGATCAACGCCACCGCCCGCATCCGGGGCGACAGCGTCTCCATCGACGCCACCGCCCGCAAACAAGAGGGCGGAACCCTCAGCGCGAGCGGCACCATAGGGCTGGGCGCCGGGTTCCCGGCCGACCTGTCCGCGACGCTCAGCCGCGTGGTGGTCGAGGATCCGCGGCTCTACCGCACCACGGCCGACGGCACGGTCACGCTGACCGGGCCGCTGACCGGTGGGGCCGTCATCGGCGGCACGATCCGGCTGGGCACGACCGAGCTGCGCGTGCCCTCGACCGGGCTGGGCGCGACCGGGCCGATCCCCGACGGGCTGGTGCATGTCAACGCGCCGCCGGGCGTGACCGCCACGCGCCGCCGCGCCGGTCTGATCGAAGAGGACAGCGACGATGCGCGCGCCGGCGGCGGCGGGGGCGGGGGCTTTGCGCTCGACCTGACGATCATCGCCGACAATCGCATCTTCGTTCGGGGGCGGGGGCTCGACGCCGAGCTGGGCGGGCGGCTCACCATCACGGGCACGACCTCGAACGTCATCCCCTCGGGGCGGTTCGAGCTGATCCGCGGGCGGATCGACCTGCTGGGGCAGCGGATCACCCTGACCGAGGGCAGCATCACGTTGCAGGGCGATTTCGTGCCCGTCCTGCGGCTGGTCGCCCGCACCTCCAGCGGCGACGTCACGGTGTTCATCGTCGTCGAGGGCGATGTGTCCGAGCCGGACATCACCTTTCGATCCGAGCCGGAACTGCCCGAGGACGAGGTGCTGGCGCGGCTGATCTTCGGCCGCTCGATCGAGCAGATCTCGCCGCTTCAGGCGGCGCAGCTTGCCTCGGCGGTCGCGACGCTGGCGGGCAAGGGCGGTGGCGGGATCGTCAGCAATTTGCGCGACCAGTTCGGCCTGAACGACCTGGACGTGACGACCGACGACGAGGGCAATATCGGCGTGCGGGCCGGGGCCTACCTGTCCGAGAATCTCTATACCGACGTAACCATCGAGGCGGGCGGCGAGGCCGAGGTGAACCTCAACCTCGACCTGACCGACACGATCACCATTCGCGGCGGAACCTCGAACACGGGCGAAAGCTCGGTCGGGATCTTCTACGAACGCGACTATTAGGCGCCGCGCCGGACCCCGGCGCGGATTTTGCCGATTTGTCACAGTTTCGCGAACAGCCGGTTTCCGCAGGGTGAGGCCGGAACCCGATCGTGTCGCCGCGTCTTTGGATGGCGAGGCGTACACAAGTAGTAAAGTGATCGGGCATGATTTTCTGGGCATTCATCAGCTTTACCCTGGCCTTGATGTCGGGGTTGTTCGGCTTTGGCGGCGGCGCGGACGCGACGGCGGAACTGGCGCAGGCGCTGTTCTTCGTGTTCCTGATGGCGGCCGCGGCGTTGGTCCTCAAACAGGTGTTCGAGGATGACGACGATCAGGATGGCGGCCGCGGGCGCGACTAGGCGATGCGGACCCCCGACACGAAAAAGCCGGCCCTTTCGGGCCGGCTTTTCGCATTCCTGCCCGATGGGTCAGGCCGTTTTCAGCGTGTCGGTACTGGCAAAGAACATCGCCTGGCTCACGGCCGAACGGACCTGTTCCTCGGAATAGGGCTTGGGGATGAGGAACGCGGGCTCGGGCTTGTCGCCGGTCAGCAGCCGTTCGGGGAACGCGGTGATGAAGATCACCGGGATATTCCCGAACTGGCCGAGAATGTCGTTCACCGCGTCGATGCCGGACGAATTGTCGGCGAGCTGGATATCGGCGAGGATCAGGTCGGGGCGGTCGCGCGCGCCGAGATCGGCCGCCGCGCTGCGCGTGCGCGCGATGCCGGTGACGTTGTGGCCCATTTCCGAGACGATGGAGTGGATATCCATCGCGATGATCGCCTCGTCCTCGATGATCATGACCTTGCCGGTCATCGACTTTTCCATCTCGGCGATGGCGATGGACACGAGTTCCTCGGCCTCGCCGCTGTCGATATCCATGATCCGGCCCACATCCTCGAAGCCGAACCCCTCGATCGTCGAGAGCAGCAGCGCCTCGCGGGTGTTGTTGGTCAGCCCCGCCATGTGGTCGAGCGCGCGGCTCTCCATCCGGGTCGCCGTGTCCTCGGTATCGGCGGTGGGCGCGCCGGCCGTCGCCCAGATCTTGTGGAAAGCGCGGAACAGGGCCGTTTTCGGGCCCATGCTGCGCATGAATATGGACGGATCCTGAAGGATGGCTTCGAGCGTGGCGGCGGCGTAATTGTCGCCGGTGCGTTGCGACCCGGTCAGGGCGCGGGCATAGCGCCTGAGAAACGGAAGCTCTGCGCCGATCATGTCGGACAGATCCATCTGCGCGTTCATAGCACTCATTATTTATCGTGTCCCCGTGATTTTCTTCGGAACCCAACCCGCCGGCATCGCGTTGGTTCCCGTAATTGCGCGAAAAAAACGAACACGCACGGGATGGTGTCGATCCACATGACGAAGGATACCAGAACGTCGAATGTCATGCGGCAAATCGACGAGAACCTTAAGAGGGTCTATCAGGACGCGGCGGGCGGCGATGTGCCGGACCGCTTCAAGGACCTTCTGTCCCGCCTCAAGAACCAGGATCAGGAGCACGACAAACGCGGCAACGATACCAACGATCACGCCGCAAATGAGTAGCCCCCATCCCGACCCCAGGGACGAGCTGGTGGAACATCTCGGTGCGCTCAGGGCGTTCGCGATGTCGCTGACGCGGAACTCGGCCGCGGCCGACGACCTGGTGCAGGACACCATCGAAAAGGCCTGGAAGAACATGGACAAGTTCCAGCCGGGCACCAACCTGCGGGCGTGGCTGTTCACGATCCAGCGCAACGCGTTCTACTCGATCCGCCGCAAGGCCAAGCGCGAGGTCGCCGATGTCGACGGCGTCATGGCGGCCAGCCTGTCGGAAAAGCCCGCCCATGACGGCCGCCTTGCCATGAACGATTTCCGCCGTGCCTTCGATCAACTGCCCGCCGAACAGCGCGAGGCGCTGACGCTCGTCGGTGCCGAGGGTTTCGCCTACGAAGAAGCCGCCGAGATGTGCGGCGTCGCCGTTGGCACGATCAAGAGCCGGGCCAATCGCGGCCGCCGCAAGCTAGCCGAACTTCTCGGGCTCGCCCCCGACGAGGACCCGGTGATCTCGGACGCCACCAGCGCATCGGTTCTGTCGGCGTCCATCTCGGGCCGACGGGGCTGACCGATGCTGAGCGGCGTCCGCGGGATCGACGGGCTCGACCGTCTGGATATTCGTCTTGCGCTGTTGCTCGGCCTCGCGCTTTTGCCCATCGGGTTGATCGCGATGGTCCAGACCTATCGCGTCATCTCCGAGGCAGACCGCAACGTGAGCGCCGCGCTCATGGGCGCGACGCTGACCGCCGCCACGGCCGAGCGCGAGAACATCCTGCGCATCCGCGGCGCCAGCCGGATCGCGGCCGAGACGATGCCGACCCTGCTGCGGGACCTCGAGGACTGCTCGGCGCATTTCCGCAGCTATGTCACCGAGAACGATTCGCTCACCTTCGCAGGCTACGTCACCGAAGAGGGCATCGTCGCCTGCGGCTCTTCGGGGGTCGGCCAGGATGTGAGCCAGGCGCAGATCTACCAGGCCTATCTGGCGGATCGCAGTTCGGACATATCGGCGCTGCGCGGCCGGATCACCGGGCGCAGCGTGGTCGTGGTGACGGAGCCCGTCATGATCGACGGCGAGAATGCCGGCTACGTCGCGCTGTCGGTTCCGCAATCCGCGCTCGAGGTGCGCAATCCGACCCTCCCGATGGAGCCGCTTTTATCGCTGACCTTCACCGAGGACGGGCGCGTGCTCTGGTCGCCCTCCGAAGTGGCGACGGTCGAGGGGATGCTGCCGGCGGGGCGGCCGCTCGAAAGTCTCAGCGGCTCGGGGCCGCGGACCTTCAAGGCGCGGTCGAACGATAACCGCCAGAGGCTCTATACCATCGCGCCGTTGGTCCCCGACGAGATCTACGCGATGTCGATCTGGCCGCCCGGCGCCGTGCGCACAGGCGGCCTGACCGCGACGACCGCGATCATGTTCCCACTGCTGATGTGGCTCGTCAGCATCGGCGTCGCCTATTTCGCGGTGCATCGCCTTGTCGTGCGGCATATACGGCAGCTTCGACAGCGCATCCGCGCCTTTACCGCCAATCGCCGCATCCTCGCCCCGCCGCGCGGCGCGGACGTGCCCAGCGAATTGCGCGAGGTCATCGACGTGTTCCACCGGATGACGGAACAGATCGTCCGCGACGAGGCCGATCTCGAGAACAGCCTGCACGAAAAGGATGTGCTGCTGAAAGAGGTTCACCACCGGGTCAAGAACAACCTCCAGCTCATCGCGTCGATGATGAACATGCAGCTTCGCAAGGCCGAGGCCCCCGAGACGCGGTTCGTGCTGCGCAGGCTTCAGGATCGGGTGCTGGGGCTGGCCACGATCCACCGCAATCTCTACGAGGCCACGGTGCTGAGCCGCGTGGATGCCAGCAGGCTCGTCCGCGAACTGGCCGAGCAGGCGATCCGAACCGGCCGCGCCGAGGAGCGCGGGATAGATGTCGAGATCGATGTCGATCCGGTCCTGCTCTATCCCGACCAGGCGGTGCCTTTGTCGCTGCTCGTCACCGAGGCAATGACCAACGCGCTGAAATATGTCGGCACCGAGGGGGAGGGCGCGCCATGGGTGCGCCTGTCGCTGAAAGAGATAGAGGGCGGGCGCGTCCGGCTCGAGGTGTCGAACTCGGCCGGGCCGATGCTCGACCCCGATGCCGAGAACGTGGCCTCGGGGCTGGGAAAGCAGCTCATGGGGGCCTTTGCGATGCAGCTCGATGCGGGGCAACGGATCGAAGAGGGCAAGACCGAGTTCCTCGTCGAGGCCATCTTTGAGCCGAGCGATTTCGGAGAGGAACCATGACCGCCGATTCCCGCAACGAGGTCGAACTCCTGCTGACCGCAGCCGAGGCGTTCCCGGCCTTCGAGCGTGCGGTGCTGGGCGCGAAATCGCGCGTGGCCTGCGGGTTCCGCGTCTTCGATCCGCTGACGCAGCTGCGCAGCGACGAGGGGCGCGAGATCGGCGAGGACTGGTTCGACCTGATCCTGCACCTTCTGGGGCGCGGGGTCGCGGTGGATATCCTGCTGACGGATTTCGACGCCATCGTGGCGCCCGACATGCACCTGCTGACATGGTCGAGCCTGCGGAAATTCGCCGCCATCACCGAGCTTTCCGGCCCGGACGCGCCGTTTCGCGTCATGCCCGGCCTGCACCCGGCCCAGATCTCGCCGACGATGCGCACGGTGCTCTATCCGCTGGTCCGGTCCGAGCTTTCGGGGGTCAGCGACTGGCTGAACGGCCTGCCCGAGGACGAGCGCGCGGCGGTCTTTCGCGACATGCCGGGCATCCACGAATGGCTGAAACTCGAGGGCGGAACGGTCGTCTGCTACAACCGCGCGGTTCCGCCGCTCTATCCCGTGACGCACCACCAGAAGATCGCGGTGATCGACGGCGAGACGCTTTACGTCGGGGGGCTCGACCTCAATCCCCGTCGATACGATACACTGAACCACCGCCGCCCCGCAAACGAGACCTGGCACGACGTTCAGGCTGTGGTGCGCGGCCCGGCGGCACAGGCGGCCGAGCGGCATCTCGATTGCCTATGGTCGGTGCTCAAGGGCAAGGCCGATCCCCAGCCCCCGGATACAGGTTTCATCGCGACGATCTCGGCCGCGAACGAGGGCAAGCTGCTGACCGTCGGCCCCCGCCCCATCGCCAAGCAGATCTTTGACGAGACGGTGGCGCGGGTCGGGCGCGCGCGACAGACGATCTATTTGGAAACGCAGTTCTTTCGCGACACGCGGCTGGCCGACGCCATCGCCGCGGCCGGGCGCGAAAACGACGCGCTCGAGTTCGTCCTGATCCTGCCCGCCGCCCCCGAGGTCGTGGCCTTCGAGGAACGCGACAAGATCGACGCGCGGTTCGGCGAGCATCTCCAGGTGATCTGCATCGACACGGTCCTGTCGGCCTTTGGCGAGCGTGCGGCGATCCTGTCGCCCGCGCAACGCCGGACGGCGCCCCCCGAGACCGAGGGCGGCCCGCGCGCCGTGTTCCACCAGGCGCCGCTGGTCTATGTCCATGCAAAGCTGTCGATTTTCGACGAGGACGCGGTGATCGTCAGCTCGGCCAATCTCAACGGGCGCTCGCTGCACTGGGACACCGAGGCCGGGATCGTCCACGAGGATTCCGATTTCGCTGCGCATGTGCGCAAACGCGCCTTTGCCCATTGGCTGCCCGGTCTCGACATGGGCGAGGGGCCGGGGCTGGCGGGGCGGATGCGCGCGCAGGCCGAACTGGACAAGACGCGCCAGCCCGAGAACCGCGCGGGCTTTCTGCTGCCCTACGATCTGGACGCCGCCCGAAGCTTCGGGATGCCGCTGCCCGGCGTTCCGCAAGAGATGGTGTAACATGGCCGTCCTGCTCGACGATCTGCCCCGTACCGCCACCCGCGACGGCACGCTGCGCCGCGTCGGCATCGAGGTCGAATGCGGCGGCGTGACCGAGGCCCGGCTGGCCGAAATCGCGGCCGAACGGCTGGGCGGGCGGGTGCGACAGACAGCCGATTATGTCTATGCCGTCGAGGGATCCGCGCTGGGCGATATCGAGGTTCTGCTGGACACGGCGCTGCGCGACGTGGTCGAGGGCCGCGTCGCGCGGCTGGGGCTCGATCTGGGCCGCGCCGTCATCCCGGTCGAGTTCGTCACCGAACCGATCCCGCCCGCGCAAATCCCGGAGGTCGACCGCTTTTGCGCGGAGCTTGCTCGCCAAGGCGCCTTTGGCACGCAGGACGGCATCGCGCTGGGTTTTGGCGTTCACCTCAACGTCGCCCTGCCCGGAGAGGCGGTCGCCGATATCCTGCCCGTCCTGACGGCCTTCGCGCTGTGCGAGGACTGGCTGCGCGACCGGATGCAGCTCGACGGATCGCGGCGGCTGCTGCCCTTCGTCGATCCCTATCCGGCGCGGCTGCTCGATATGCTCTGCGACCCCGCGGCCGTGCAATGGACGGTGGACGATCTGGCCGAAGCCTATTTCAAGGCGTCTCCGACCCGCAATCACGGGCTCGACGCGCTGCCGATCCTCAAGCACCTGTTCCCCGAGCGCACCGTCGCCGCGGTTCCCGCCATGGCCGAGAAATCGAGCCGCCCGGCCTGGCATTACCGGCTGCCGGATTGCCGGATCGACGACCCGGACTGGAGCATCGGGCGCGAATGGCGCCGCTGGGTCTGGGTCGAGGAACTCGCCGCCGATACGGGCTGCGTGGACAGGCTCAAGGCGCTCTGGCGGGAGTATCGCGCGGGGCCGTTGCCGGTGGCGCGGTGGCTGTCGCTGTCCTCGCCCGTACTGGATGCCCGGCGGCCATTGCCATGACACGCCCCGTGATCGGCGTCACCACGTCGCGCCGGTCGGGCTGGCGCATCTTTCCGCTCGTGGCGTTCAACCTGTGGCTCGCGGGCGCGCGCGGCGTCCGATGGGTCGCGGGGCGGCCGTCGGATGTCGAGGATGTCGACGGCATCATCATCGGCGGAGGCGACGACATTTCGCCCGATCTCTATGGCGGGCGGATCGTCGCCTCGTCCCGGCTCGATCCCGCGCGCGACACGATGGAGGTCTGCCTGATCGAGGCCGCGCTCGAACGGGGCAAGCCGGTGCTGGGCATCTGCCGCGGGTCGCAGATGCTGAACGTCGCGCTGGGCGGGCGGCTCGACCAGGATGCCTATGCCACCTACACGGCCAGCGATCACGTCCGGACGATCCTGCCCAAGAAGGCGGTCGAGATCGTCCCCGGAACGCTGCTGGCCGAACATGCCGGCACCGACACGATGAAGGTGAACGCCCTGCACAGCCAGGCGGTCGAGGTGCTGGGCCGCGATCTGCGGGTCGCGGCGCGGGACCGGGGCGGCATGATCCAGGCGATCGAGCGCACCTCCGAACCCTTTGCGCTGGGCGTCCAGTGGCATCCCGAACACCTGTTCTACGCCCGCCGCCAGCGCGCCATCTTTCGCGCCCTTGTGGCGGCCGCCGACGCGGTGCGGCGCGACCGGGCCCAGTTGCCGCATGTCAGCGCCGCCGCCGATCAGCCGATCACGAAATTGCCCTGATCGGTCTCGCGCAGGGCGTCGACGGGGATCGGGTCGCCATCGTCCGTGACGATATGCGTGACGCTCCAGGTGTCGTCGATCCGCAGATCCTCGACCGTGCCGCGCGACCCGCTGTCGCCGAAGATCTCGATCCCGAGAAACCCCCGTGCCGAGCGCAGGGGTGCACCCTCGGGCGTCTCGACGACCTCGGGCGGAAGGCTGCGGGCCATGCTCGCCTTGAGCCCGGCGCTCATCATCAGGGGCGATACCGTCATGCCGAACGGCCCCACGATCAGCGGCGGCAGGTCCATCTCGGACGTGGCGTGATCCTCCCATGCCGGGGCGTCGCGCAGTTCGTCCTCGCTGAACCGGGCAGGCCAGCCATCGTCGCGCGGCGCCTCGAACCGGTCGATCGAGACCAGCGCATGGCGGCTTTCGAACCACGACCCGACATCGAGCGCGACCCGCCGCACGCGCCATCCCGCCCGCTCGATCAGCAGGTCGCTGACCGGAACCTCGTCGCCGGCGATCAGCGCGCGCAATCCGGTCAGTTCGTTGAAGCCATAGGTCATTTCGGGTGCCTCCGCCTGTTGCTGTGCCAATCCGGCCGGGGGCATCGTGGTTCCACGGCACCACGCGCCGCGATAGGCGGTTCCGCGCCGGAACAATTCGCCGCAGAGCCGCATTGCACATTCTGGACACATGACAGGAGGCCGATCGTGGTCGAAACCCCCAACAAACCGCTGCCGCCCAAATCCGATCCGTCGACCGAGGACCTTTCGCGCCAGATCGACACGCTGAAAAAGGACATCTCGCGCCTGACCGAGCTGGTCGGAAACTACGGCAAGTCCCGCGGGGAGCGTCTGCGCGTGGATGCCGAGGCACGGGCCGCGGCGTTCAAGGACGACGCGCAGGGGCGTATCGAGGATGTCGAGACCTATGTGCGGCAGAACCCGGCAACGGCGCTGGGCATCGCGGCGGCTGTCGGGTTCGTTCTTGGCCTGATGCGGCGCTGAGTTCATGCTCGCGTCGATACTCTATCGCCTTAAGTTCAAGGCGCAATTCATCGCGCGCAAGACGATCTGGGGAACGGTCGCCGGCATTTTCCTGCTGGCGGCCGCGGCGTTTTTCATCGCCGCGCTCGTCATCTCGCTAGCCGCGGCGTTCAGCCCGCTGGCCGCGACGCTTATCATGGGCTCGGTCATGGCGCTGATCGGGGTGATCGCGCTGGGCGTGGCGCGCCTGCCGCCGCGGGTCCGGCCGCCGGCGGTCCCGCCGACGGCGCCGCCCGACCCGAACACCGCCCTCATCATGACGGCGGCGAGCGTGCTGAATGCCTTGATCCTCGGCATGAATGCGGGCCGATCGGTGCGACGTCGCGATCCCTTCCCACCCGAAGATCCCTATGTTCGCAGGGCCGCCCCGCGGGGCAGGCGGCGATTTTGACGCTCGGGGTGTCGGATTTTCCTGTCCGATCCGGTGCCGCGTAGCCTAGGCTCGGCCCGAAGTTCAGGCACGGGGATCACCCATCGGGAGCGGCGGAATGCAGGACGGGGTCGATTGCAAGGACTGCCCTCTGCGGCGGCTCGAGATATTCCATGCGTTCTCGCCCTCCGATCTCGCCTTCATGCGGGAGTTCAAGATCGGCGAGCTGCGCGTCGATCCGGGCGGGCCGATCCTTGTCGAGGGGTCGAGAAACCCCCAGCTTTTCACCGTGCTGGCCGGGATGGGCCTGCGCTACAAGACGCTGCCGGACGGGCGGCGGCAGATCATCAATTTCGTGATGCCCGGCGACTTCATCGGGCTTCAGGCGGCCATGGGCGGCGCGATGGGGCATAGCGTCGATGCGACCACGCCCATGACGCTGTGCGTGTTCCGCCGGTCCGAGTTCCTGGACGTGTTCCGCGACAATCCCTCGCGCGCCTATGACGTGACGTGGCGGGTCGCCACCGAAGAGCATTTTTTGGGCGACGCGCTGGCCTCGGTCGGGCAGCGCAGCGCCATCGAGCGGGTCGCCTGGGCGATGGTCCGCCTGCACCAGCGCACCGCCGCGCTGGGCCTTGCCGATGACGGGTCCATTCCCTTTCCCTACCGCCAGCAGGACCTGGCCGATACGCTGGGCCTGTCGCTTGTCCATACCAACAAGACGCTGGCCAAGCTGCGTGAGCGCAACCTCGTGTCTTGGGTCGAGGGCCGGTTGCATCTGCACGATCTCGACACGCTGGGGCGCATCGCCGTCGTCGACCCGAACGAAGAGCCTCTCAGGCGCCCGTTGATCTAGCCAGAACCCCGGTCGCGCCCTTGTCCTCATCCTCGGTCGCCTCGGCCGTGCGCGGCGGCGCCTCGCCCATCCCGATCTCGAGTTCGGCATTCAGCGACGCCCCCAAAAGCACCGAGAACGCACTGAGATACAGCCACATGAGCAGCGCCACGACCGCGCCGAGCGCGCCGTAGATCTCGTTGTAGCTGCCGAAATTCGACAGGTAGAGCGAGAAGGCGTAGGACACCGTCCCCCACAGCGCGACGGCGACGATGGCGCCCGGCGTCAGCCAGTTCGGCCGCGCGCGCCGCCGGTTCGGTCCGTAGCGATAGACCACGCCCAGCGCCGCCATCACCACGCCCAGCGCCACGATCCAGCGCACGCTCGCGACGAGGAACGTCGTGATCGGGCCCAGCGGCAGGATGACCAGCACGATGGGCAGCACCACGACGCAGGCCAGCGCCACCAGCGCCACGCCGATCAGCAGCAGCGTCACGCCCAGCGCGGCAAAAATCTGGCGAAAGCCCAGGCGGTTGCGTACGCGATAGACGGCGTTCAGCCCCCGGATCAGCGCGGCCACCCCCGCCCGCGCCGACCACAGCGCGGCCGAAAGCGACAGCACCGTGGCCCATCCCAGCGTCGAGGAGTTCGCCGTAATGAGCGAGGTGATCTGCTGATCGACGAGCTTGAAGGCTTCGGGCGGCATGATGTTGCGCGCCATCTCGAGCTGTTCGCCCACCTCGACCGGATCGGCGACGAACCCCCAGATCGCCACGATGGCCGCGACCGCGGGAAACAGGGCCAGCATGCTGTAAAAGGCGACCCCCGCCGAGATCAGCCCGATATTCTGCGCGTCCATCTGGCCCCACACGCCCTTGATCGCGCCCCACCAGATCCGCCATCCCGCGCGGGGCCAGACGCTTCCGTTCCTTGCCATGCAGCCCTCCGTCTCGGGGTTCGGGCGTCGATCATGCACGCCCCCACAGGCGGGATATAGCTCATGCGGGCGCCGGGTCGGCGATGCGGGACCGCCAAGTGTCGGATAGGTCACGGCAAAGGCGCGCACGCAAACGCGATTGACGGGCCGGGGCGGCGATGTTGGAATCGCGGGGGTGAGCGTTTATGTTCGTCTCACGCCCGCGCCGTGGTGAAACGGCGCCAGACCCTGGAGGACCATGTCCTGTCTCTTGCAGATTTCGCGGCCGACACCGGTGCCGCCGACCGACCCATGCCCCTGATGCAGCGGGCTGAAACCGATCTGTCCAGCGAGGATCTTCTCTCGCACGTTCTTCAATCCCTCGATGACGACAAGGCCGAAGAGGTCGTGCAGATCGACCTGCGCGGCAAGTCCACGATCGCCGATTTCATGGTCGTGTGTTCGGGCCGGTCCACCCGGCAGGTCGTCTCGATCAGCGAAAAGCTGGTCGAACGGCTCAAGCAGAACGCCGGAACCGCGTCCAAGGTCGAAGGCAAGGATGCCGGCGACTGGGTGCTGATCGACGCGGGCGATGTGATCGTGCATGTCTTTCGCCCCGAGGTGCGCGAGTTCTACCAGCTCGAAAAGATGTGGATGAGCCCCGAACAGGCCGCTGCGCGGTACTGAGATGCGGCTGCGCCTCTGCGCGGTGGGCCGGATCCGCTCCGGCCCCGAGCGCGCGCTGATCGACGACTATCTCGCGCGGTTCGACCGCACCGGGCGGGCGCTGGGGCTGGGGCCGCTGGACGAGGTGCAGGTCGAGACCCGCAAGTCCCACGGCCCCGCCGCCGAGGCCGAGCTCTTGTCCCGCAACATCCCCGAGGGCGCCGCGCTTTGCGTGCTGGATGAACGGGGGCGCACGGTCGCGTCGCCCGATTTCGCCGCGCGGCTGGCGGGTTGGCGCGACGAGGGGCGCGCATCGGCATGTTTCGTGATCGGCGGGGCCGACGGGGTCGATCCCGCCTTGCGCGACCGGGCCGATACGCTGCTGTCGCTGGGGCCGATGGTCTGGCCGCATGCGCTGGTGCGGGTGATGCTCGCTGAACAGCTTTACCGCGCCTCTGCCATCCTGACCGGAACGCCCTATCATCGCGCGTGATGGCGGTTTCGCCGCGTGGGCCTTCGGGCTAGAACCCGTGTGAAAGGGAGCATGTCCAGATGAGCAGACCGAAACCCGTTGTCCTGTGCATCCTCGACGGCTGGGGCGCGCGCGAGGGCACCGAGGCGAACGCCCCCGCCTTGGCCGAGACCCCGAATGTCGATCGCCTGCACCGCGATTTCCCGACCGCGCGGCTCGTGACCCATGGCCCCGATGTGGGTCTGCCCAAGGGGCAGATGGGCAATTCCGAGGTGGGGCACATGAATATCGGCGCGGGCCGTGTCGTCGCGATGGACCTGGGCCAGATCGAGCTGGCCATCGAGGATGGCAGCTTTGCCGCCAACCCGGCGCTGCGGGCCTTCGTGTCGGACCTCGTCAGCTCGGGCGGGACGGCGCATCTGATGGGCGTCATCTCGGATGGCGGCGTTCACGGGCATCTCGACCATGTCGTCGAGGCCGCGCGCGTCATCGCGGCCGAGGGCGTCCCGGTCGCGATCCATGCCGTCACCGACGGGCGCGACGTGCCGCCGCGCTCGGCCGAGGAGTTCCTGCGCGACTTCGTCGCCCGTCTGCCCGAGGGCGCGACCGTCGTCACGGTGACGGGGCGCTATTACGCGATGGATCGCGACAACCGGTGGGACCGGGTCAAGACGGCATATGACGCGATGGTGCGTGGAACGGGTCAGGCCACCGCCCCCGATGCCGTGACGGCGGTTCGGCAATCCTATGATCGCGACGTGTCCGACGAGTTCATCCAGGCGACCGTGATCGGCGATTACGACGGGATGCGGGACGGGGACGGGCTGTTCTGTCTCAATTTCCGCGCCGACCGCGCGCGCCAGATCCTTGCCGCGATGGGCGATCCCGATTTCGACGGCTTCGATATCTCGGGGCGCCCCGATCTCGCCGCCCGGCTGGGGATGGTGGAATACAGCGACCGGCACAACGCATGGTTCGGCACCGTCTTTCCCAAGCAGAAACTGGTCAACACGCTGGGCGCCTGGGTCGCCCGCCACGCGTTGACGCAGTTCCGGCTGGCCGAGACCGAGAAATATCCGCACGTCACGTTTTTCCTCAACGGCGGCAAGGAAGAGCCCGAAGAGGGCGAGGATCGCGCGATGCCCAAATCGCCGAATATCGCGACCTACGACCTTCAGCCCGAGATGAGCGCGCCCGAGGTCACGGACCGTTTCGTTGAGGCCATCGAAAAGGGCTATGACCTGATCGTGTGCAACTATGCCAATCCCGACATGGTGGGCCATACCGGCGATCTCGAGGCGGCGATGGCCGCCTGCGCCGCGGTCGACCGGGGGCTGGGGCGCGTGCTCGATGCGCTAGAGGCGGCGGGCGGGGCGATGATCGTCACCGCCGATCACGGCAATTGCGAGGTGATGGTCGATCCCGAAACCGGCGGGGCGCATACCTCGCACACCACGAACCTCGTTCCGGTCACGCTGTTCGGCGGGCCCGAGGGGGCGACGCTGGCCGACGGGCGGCTGGCCGATCTCGCGCCGACGCTACTCGACCTGCTCGAACTGCCTTTGCCCGACGAGATGACCGGGCGGAGCCTCATCCGCCGATGAAGCTTTGGCGCGCGATCCTCCTGGGCGCCGCGCTGGCCGCGCCCGGCATGCTCTGGGCGCAGGCCGATCCGGGCACGCTGGCCCGCGACGCGGCCGAAAGGTTGCGGATCGCGTCCGAGGATCTGGCGCAGGCCGAGGGGGCGCGCGACCGCGTGGCCGCGCTGACCCGCACGATCCGCGCCTACGAAGAGGGCCTGGGCGCCCTGCGCGAGGGCCTGCGTCGCGCCCGCACCCGCGAGGCCGAGATCGGGCGGCGGCTCGACGGCGAAAGCGCGCGGATCGGGGCGCTCCTGTCGGGGCTGCGCAGTATCGTGTCGGCCCCCGAGGCGACGCTGATGCTGCATCCCGACGGCCCCGAGGACACCGTGCGCGCCGCTATGCTCATGCGCGACCTGACCCCGGCGCTGGTGGCCGAGCTCGACGCGGTCAAGGCGGACCTGTCCGAGATCGCGACCCTGCGCGATGTGCAGGAAACCGCCGAGGCCGATCTGCGCGACGGGCTTGCCGCCGCGCGCGAGGCGCGGACGCGGCTGAGCCAGGCCATCTCGAACCGCACCGACCTGCCGCGCCGCGTGACCGAGGACCGCGCCGCGATGCGCATGCTGGCCGAGAACGCGGCGACGCTGCGCGATTTCGCCGAAGGGCTGGGCGACCTGCCCCCCGACGAGCTGTCCGCGGGGCAGCCCGATTTCGAAGAGGCCCGCGGCAACCTCGCCTGGCCCGTGGCGGGCAGCCTGCGGCGCGGGTTCGGCGACAGCGACGGGGCCGGGATCGAGCGGCCCGGCTGGGTGATCGAGACGCGGCCGGGCGCGTTGGTGACGACGCCGTGGCCCGCGACAATTCGCTATGCGGGTCCGCTTCTCGACTACAGGAATGTGATGGTCCTGGAGCCGAGCGAAGGCTATCTGCTGGTTCTGGGCGGGCTCGAGACGGTTTATGGTGACGCGGGGCTCGTGGTCCCCGCCGGGGCGCCGGTAGGCGTCATGCCCGGCGGATCGGATGCCGCGATGGCCGGGTTCATGGCCGATGACAGTTCCGGCGTCGAAGCCGCGCTTGCCGAGGCGCTGGCCCCGACGCTTTATATCGAAGTGCGGCGCGACAAGGTTCCGCAGGACCCTTCCGGGTGGTTCCGCCAGCAGCAAGGATGAGGCAAGGATGAAGAAATTCGCGATGGCTGCACTGGGCGGCGTTCTGGTCGGCGGCGTGCTCACGACACAGATCGCGGGCCCGCTGATCGCCCAGGAGACGGAAGGCCGCGCCAATGTCTACGAGCAGCTCGACCTGTTCGGCGACATCTTCGAACGGATCCGTGCCCAGTATGTCGAGCAGGTGGACGAGGGCGACCTGATCGAGGCCGCCATCGACGGGATGCTGACCTCGCTCGATCCGCATTCCAGCTATCTCTCGCCCGAAGACGCCGACCGGATGCGCACACAGACCCGCGGCGAGTTCGGCGGGCTCGGCATCGAGGTCACGCAGGAAGAGGGCTTCGTCAAGGTCGTCTCGCCGATGGACGAGACCCCCGCCGCCGAGGCCGGGATCGAGGCGGGCGATTTCATCACCCATGTCGGGGGCGACACGCTGCTGGGGCTGACGCTCGACGATGCTGTCGAGCTGATGCGCGGGCCCGTCGGTTCCGAGATCATCCTGACCATCGTGCGCGAGGGCGTGGACGAACCTTTTGACGTGTCGATCATCCGCGACACGATCGAGCTGACCGCCGTGCGCTCGCGCCTTGTCGGCGAGACGGTCGTTCTGCGCGTCATCACCTTTTCCGACCAGACCTATCCCAAGATGGTCGAGAACCTGAACGAACAGGTCGAGGCGGCCGGCGGCATGGAGAACGTCAACGGTTTCGTCATCGACCTGCGCAACAATCCCGGTGGGCTGCTGAACCAGGCCATCGAGGTCTCGGACGCCTTTCTCGACGAGGGCGAGATCGTCTCGACCCGCGGACGGGTGCAGGAGGACAGCGACCGCTACAACGCCACCGACGGCGATCTGGCGCAGGGCAAGCCCATCGTGGTGCTGATCAACGGCGGCTCGGCCTCGGCCTCGGAGATCGTCGCCGGCGCGCTTCAGGATCACCGGCGCGCCATCGTCATCGGCACCAAGTCCTTCGGCAAGGGGTCGGTTCAGACCGTCATGCCGCTCAGGGGCGAGGGCGCGATGCGCCTGACCACGGCGCGCTATTACACGCCCTCGGGCCGGTCGATCCAGGCGCTTGGCGTGTCGCCCGACATCGTCGTGCAGCAGCCGCCCATCGTGGCCGAGGAAGAGACCGAGGACGAGGGCGCGTTTCCCTCGCGCTCCGAGGCCGATCTGCGCGGATCGCTCAGCAACGACTCGCTCAGCGAGGACGAGCAGGAGATCATCCGCCAGGAACAGGAATCCGCCGAAGAGGCCGCGCGCCTGCGCGACGAGGATTACCAGCTCGCCTATGCCATCGACATCCTCAAGGGGCTCGTGGCCCTGCGCTCTCCGTCGGCCGAATGATCCGGCGCGAGGATCTGCCCTATCGCCCCTGCGCGGGCATCGTGCTCGTCAATTCGGACGGGCATGTCTTTGCCGGGCGGCGGATCGACCATGCTTCGGGGGCCTGGCAGATGCCGCAGGGCGGTATCGACGAGGGCGAGACCCCGCGCGAGGCCGCCCTGCGCGAGCTCGAGGAAGAAACCGGGATCGCGCGGGACCGGGTCGAGATCGCGGGCGAAACCGACGGTTGGCTGACCTATGACCTGCCCGACGACCTGCTGGGCCGCGCCTGGCAGGGCGCTTATCGCGGGCAGCGTCAGAAATGGTTCCTGATGCGGTTCCACGGGCAGGATGACGAGATCCGCATCGCCACCGACCACCCCGAGTTCTCGGCATGGAACTGGCTGTCCTGTGACGAATTGCTCGATGCCATCGTGCCGTTCAAGCGCGACGTCTATTCCGCCGTCCTCGCCGCCTTTCGGGAGAAGCTATGATCCGCCTCGCCGCCACCGCCGCCCTGTTGACGGGCATCGCCGGCCCCGCGCTGTCGCTTTCATGCCTCGCGCCCGACGTCGCGCGCAGTTTCAAGACCGCCGCCGGGTCCGACGAGACCTATGCCATCGTGCTGGGCGCCTTCGCCTTCGATGCCGCGACGCCGCCCTTTGACGGCACCGCGCTCGACGAGGCCTCGATCCCCGCGCAGTTCGAGGGCGAGTTGCTCGCCGAAGATGGGTTCACCCGCGCGATCTCCGGGCCGATCACGCTCCAGGTGTCGTGCGAGACCGGGATCTGCGGCACCATCGCGTCGGGCGAACGGGTACTGGCCTTTGTCCGCGAGTCCACGGCAGGCCCGGTGGTCGAGCTCGGGCCATGCCCGCAATGGGTGTTCCCCACGCCGGAATCGCGCCAGATCGCGCGTGTCATAGACTGCGCCACCGGCGGCCCCTGCACGGCCGAGTGACGGGGCGGCACGCGCAAAAGCGACTCCACCCCGGAACGTAAACGGAACATACTGGGGGCATGACGACTCGCCCCCCCAGTGCCGAGCTGTCGGCGACCTCGAACTTCACCTTCCTCACGGGGGCATCGCACCCCGAGGAATATATCGACCGCGCGGGGCTGCTGGGGCTGGGCGCGCTGGCCATCGCCGACGAGAACAGCGTTGCGGGGATCGTGCGCGCCCATGCCCGCGCGCGTGAATTGCGCCGACTGGTCAAGCTGCGCGCCGACGCGCCCCTGATCGGCCCGCCCGCCCCGCCGCATCTGCCCCGCCCGCCAAGCGCCGATATCCTCAACGTGCCGCGCCTCGTTCCGGCGACGCGCATCGTGACCGACCGGGGGCTGTCGGTCACGATGCTGCCGCGCGACCGCCCCGCCTGGGGGCGGCTGTCGCGGCTGGTGACGCTGGGGCGCCGCCGGGTCGAGAAAGGGCGCTGCCAGATCCGGCTGGCCGATCTCATGGATTGGGCCGAGGGGTCCGAGCTTGTGATCCACCCCGGCGGCCCCGACGATTGGCAGATACAGGCGCGCCGTCTTGCCGCCCGGTTTCCCGGCGCCTGCCATCTGGCGCTGGCGCCGCATTACGATGGGCTGGACGCGGCCCGGTTCGACCGCCTTGCCGGGATCGCCGCCGAACTGGGGCTGCCCACCGTCGCGACCGCGCGGCCGCTGATGCATCACGGTTCGCGCCGCCGGCTGGCCGATGTGCTGACCGCGATCCGCACCGGCACGCGGGTCGACGACCTGGGCCGGGCCGCGCTGGCCAATGCCGAGCAACGCCTGCGCGGCCCGGCCGAGATGGCCCGGATATTCGCCGCCCATCCCGGCGCGGTCGACCGCGCGGCCGAACTGGCGGCGCGCTGCACCTTCGATCTGGACGAGCTGCGCTATGAATACCCCTCGGAGGTGACGGATGGCGAAAGCGCATCCGACCGGCTGGCGCGACTGGCCCGCGCGGGGCTGGCCGGGCGCTATCCCGCCGGCGCGCCCGAGCATGTGACGCGGCTGCTCGAACACGAGCTCGCGCTGATCGGCAAGCTGCGCTACGAGCCCTATTTCCTGACCGTGCGCGACATCGTGGCCTTTGCCCGCGACCGGGGCATCCTGTGCCAGGGGCGCGGGTCGGCGGCCAATTCGGTGGTCTGCTACGCGCTGGGCGTCACCTCGGTCAGCCCCGAGATCGGCACCATGGTCTTCGAACGCTTCGTCTCCGAGGCCCGCGACGAGCCGCCCGATATCGACGTCGATTTCGAACACGAGCGCCGCGAAGAGGTCATCCAGCATATCTACGACCGCTATGGCCGCCACCGCGCCGGGCTGTGCGCCACCGTGATCCATTACCGCGGCAAGCGTGCCATCCGCGAGGTCGGGCGCGCCATGGGGCTCAGCGACGACACGCTGGCCATGCTCAGCTCGCAGCTTTGGGGGTTTTTCGGGACCAACGGGCTCGAGGCGCACCGGATGGCCGAGATCGGGCTCGACCCCGGCGACCAGCGGCTGACCCAGACGATGGAGCTGATCTTTCAGATCATCGGCTTTCCGCGCCACCTGTCCCAGCATGTCGGCGGGTTCGTCATCACCGAGGGGCGGCTCGACGAACTCGTGCCGGTCGAGAATGCCAGCATGGAGGATCGCACCGTCATCTGCTGGGACAAGGACGATATCGACGCGCTGGGCATCCTCAAGGTCGACATCCTCGCGCTGGGGATGCTGTCATGCCTGCGTAAGGGGTTCGACCTGATCCGGCGTCACCACGGCACCGATTACAGCCTCGCGACATTGCCGCCCGAGGATCCGGCGACCTACGACATGCTCTGCCGCGCCGACAGTCTCGGGGTGTTCCAGGTGGAAAGCCGGGCGCAGATGAACTTCCTCCCCCGGATGAAGCCGCGCACCTTCTACGACCTCGTGATCGAGGTCGCGATCATCCGCCCCGGCCCCATACAGGGCGACATGCTGCACCCCTATCTGCGCCGCCGCGAAGGGAAGGAACCCGTGACCTTTCCATCGGACGCGCTGGGCCGGGTGCTGGGCAAGACGCTGGGCGTGCCGCTGTTCCAGGAACAGGCGATGCAGATCGCCATCATCGGCGCGGGCTTCACCCCCGACGAGGCCGACCGCCTGCGCCGCGCGCTCGCCACCTTCAAGAAGCTCGGCAACATCTCCGAGTTCCGCACCCGTTTCCTGCGCGGCATGGCGGCGAACGGCTACGACCGGGATTTCGCCGAACGCTGCTTTGCCCAGATCGAGGGGTTCGGCAGCTACGGCTTTCCCGAAAGCCACGCGGCCAGTTTCGCGCTGCTGGTCTATGCCTCGGCCTGGATCAAGCGCCATCACCCCGGCATCTTTGCCTGCGCGCTGCTCAACGCGCAGCCGATGGGGTTCTACGCCCCCGCCCAGATCGTGCGCGACGCGCGCGAACACGGGGTCGAGGTGCGCCCGGTCTGCATCAACGCGAGTTTCTGGGACAACGTGATGGAGCCCGACGGCCATGGCGGGCTCGCGCTCAGGCTGGGGTTTCGCCAGATCAAGGCCCTGCGCGAGGACGAGGGCGCCTGGATCGCCGCCGCCCGCGGCAACGGCTATACCGAGGTGCAGGAGGTCTGGCGCCGCGCCGGTATCGGCCCGCGCGCCTTGCGCATCCTGGCCGAGGCGGACGTTTTCGCGAGGCTGGGCCTCAAGCGCCGCGATGCCATCTGGGAGGCGCGCGCCCTGGGCGGCGACAAGCCCCTGCCGCTTTTCGCCGGCGATCTCGATGGCGAGGGCATCGTCGAGCCCGCGGCCCACCTGCCCGCCATGACCGCCGGAGAAGAGGTCGTCGAGGATTACGTCGCCACCCGGCTGACGCTGCGCGCGCATCCCATGTCCTTCTTGCGCGCGCGCCTGACGCCCGGTGCCGGCGGGCCGGTGCCGCGCGCGGCCGCGCCCGTTCCACCCGGCCGCCGGTTCTCGGATGCGCGCGGGCTGGTGCGCTCGGACGCCTGGCATCTCGATCCCGAAGCGGCGGGCTCAGATGCGTTTCGGGGCGCGACTGATCCCGTCTTCTCTTTCTCAAATACCCACGGGGTGAATTGCCCCGGCACCGCCGGGGCAAGAGGGGCGGCGCCCCCCTGCCGCCGGTTCAGCCGCCGCCGCGCCCGAAGATCGTGCCGAGCACGTCGTTGATGATCTGCTCGGCCACGTCGGGCAGCGTCGTGGTCGTCGGCGGCTGGATGCGCCGCGGCTGCTGCGGCTGCGGCTGCGGCGCGGGCACCGCGTTGCCCGATCCCGCCGAGGCCACCGTGCCGCCAGTGACGGGCGCGCGCGGCCGGTCCATGGGCAGGGGCCGGGGCGGGGTGCCGGCGCTTACACGCTCCATCGTCTCGCGCCAGATATCGGCCGGAAGCCCGCCGCCGGTCACGCCGCGCAGCGGCGTGTTGTCGTCATAGCCCATCCAGACGCCCACGACGTAATCGGCGGTAAAGCCCAGGAACCAGGCATCGCGCGCGGCCTGGGTCGTGCCGGTCTTGCCGGCGGCCTCGCGGTCGGACAGCTTGGCGCGGACGCCGGTGCCGTCCTCGATCACGCGGCTCATCATGTAGACGAGTTGCCGCGCCGCATCCTGCGAGATCACGCGCTCGCCCAAACCCCCGTCCTGCCCGATCAGCGGCGTATCGCTGCCCTGCAGGCGCAGGTCGCGGATGCCGTAGGGCTCGACCGAGGTGCCGCCGTTGAGTATGCCGGCATAGGCGCCCGTCATCTCGATCAGCGTCGATTCCGACACGCCGAGCGCCAGCGACGGCCCCGAGGCGAGATCGCTGTCGATCCCGAAATCGGCCGCGACCTTGCGCACGTTCTCGCGCCCGACCCCTTCGGACACCTTGACCGCCGGGATGTTGCGCGAATCCTTGAGCGCCTCGGTCAGGGTCATCCGCCCGGCGAAATCGTTGGTGTAGTTCTGCGGCCGCCAGTCGCCCGAGCCGGGGATCGACATGGTGATCGGCGCGTCCTCGATCGTGTCCGACGGGCTATAGCCCAGCTCGAGCGCGGCGGCGTAGACAAAGGGCTTGAAGGCCGATCCTGTCTGCCGCTTGGCCATGATCGCGCGGTTGAACTGCCCGGCCACGCCCTTGAACTTGCGCCCGCCGACCATGGCGCGCACTGCTCCGTCGGCGCTCATCACGACGATGGCGGCCTGCGCCTTGGAGCCGGGGCTGACCTTGGTCTCGAACACATCGCGAAGCGCGCCTTCGGCCGCGCGCTGGATGCGCGGATCGAATGTCGTGCTGAGGATCACGTCCTCCGTGGTCTTGCTGGTCAGGAAGTCCGGGGCCGAACTCATCACCCAATCGGCGAAATAGCCGCCCGCGCGGGCCTCGGCCGCCTCGCTCAGCACCGCGGGGTTGAGCAGCGCGTCCTCGGCCTCGGCGGTGGTCAGGTATCCCTGGTCCTCCATCAGCTCGATCACGGTGCGCGCCCGCGTCTGGCTGCGCTCCAGCGAGTTGGTCGGCGCATAGCGCGTCGGCGCCACCAGCAGCCCGGCCAGCATCGCGGCCTCGGCGGGATCGACCGCGTTCGCGGACTTGCCGAAATAGCGCTGCGCCGCGGCCTCGAACCCGCGCGATCCGGCGCCGAGAAAGGCGCGGTTCATGTAGATCGTGAGGATCTCGTCCTTGGAGTATTTCGCCTCCATCGCCATCGCGTAGACGGCTTCCTTGACCTTGCGCCAGACCGAGCCTTCGCGGCAATCGGCCTCGTACTCGGCCTCGCTGTCCCAGATGTCGGGATCGAACGGGCGGCCGAGGCACAGCAGCTTGGCGGTCTGCTGCGTCACCGTCGATCCGCCATGCCCCGAAAGCGGGCCGCGTCCCTCGCGCAGGTTGATGCGGATGGCGCTGGCGATGCCGATGGGATCGACGCCGAAATGGTGATGGAACCGCTTGTCCTCGGTCGCGATGATGGCGTTGCGCAGATGCGGCGAGACCGAGCCCGCGTCGATCTGGCCGCCGAACTGTTCGCCGCGCCAGGCAAAGATATCGCCGTCGCGGTCGAGCAGCGTGACCGATCCGCGCGCGCGCCCGTCCAGCACCTCGCCCACCGGCGGCAGGGTCGTGTAGACATACCAGACCGCCACGCCGAGGATCAGCGCGGCGACGATGGCGCCCCGGACGGTCAGCTTGAGAATCAGTCGGAACAGCCACACGAAGGGCGCCGCGATCCAACCCAGCAGGCCGCGCCTGCGCCGCCGTGTCGCCGGCGCGCGGCTGCGCCGCGTTTTCCGCGTCGGTGACTTCGGCGGTGTCTTGCGCGTCTTGCCCCGGCGTCGCGGCGCGACCAGCGGAGACTTTCCGTTGCCTGAGCGAGCCATGCCCACGTTCCGTTTCTGGTTATCCTGCCCGTGTCGCCTTCATAGAGGCGAACTGGGCGTTCGGGAACCGTTCTGCAACGCATTGAGCGATTCCATTCCGCCCAATATGGCAGCAATGCCCACCCGAACTGCATTTTTTCGTGCAGCTTCGCGACCCGACCCCCTGCGCGGGGTCCGGTTTCGTTGCGGCACCCGGCCGGGCGCGTGTTGCTGAAACCCGCGGCCCGAAGCGGCCGGCCGATGAAACCGCGAGGGGAACAGACGTGACACCGGTGATTGCAGCGACCGATCCGATCGAGCCCGAAAAGGCGCGCCGCGCGCCCGGACCCATGTCACGACGCGCCGGGGTCGCGCTGACTGCCGTGCTATGCGGCGCCCCCGCCGCCGGCTTTGCCCAAAGCGCGGCCGCCCCGGCTCAGGCCGCGGCCGGGTTCGACCAGATCGGCCCCTATATCATGACGACGCTGCTGTTTCTCATCGGCGGGTTCCTCGTCATGTGGATGGCGGCGGGGTTCGCGATGCTCGAGGCGGGGCTGGTGCGTTCCAAGAACGTCACCACGCAGTTGACCAAGAATATCGGCCTCTTCTCGATTGCCGGCATCATGTACTGGCTCACGGGCTACGGGACGATGTATCCGGGCGACTGGTGGATCGCGGGGTGGATTGGCCCGTGGTTCGCGGTCACGGCGCTCGAGCCCGTGGGGCTCGAGGCCTCGGCGGCATCGCTGGACTATGCCTCCAGGGCGTCCGATTTCTTTTTCCAGCTCATGTTCTGCGCCACGACCGCGTCCATCGTGTCGGGCACCCTGGCCGAGCGGATCAGGCTCTGGCCCTTCCTGATCTTTACCGTGGTCCTCACCGGGTTCGTCTATCCCATCGGCGCGTCGTGGCTCTGGGGGGGCGGCTGGCTGTCCGATCTCGGGTTTTCCGATTTCGCCGGCTCGACGCTGGTTCATGCGGCGGGCGGGTTTGCGGCGCTGGCGGGCGCCATCGTGCTCGGCCCGCGGATGGGGCGGTTCGCGAACGGGCGCATCACGCCCTTTCCCGGCTCGAACCTAGCGCTGGCGACGCTCGGCACGTTCATCCTGTGGCTGGGCTGGTTCGGTTTCAACGGCGGATCGCAGCTTGCCGCGGGCACAGTGGGCGACATCACCGATATCGGCCGGATATTTGCCAACACCAACATGGCGGCGTCGGCGGGCGCGGTAGCGGCGCTGCTGCTCACGCAGGCGATCTATGGCAAGGTCGACCTGACCATGGTGCTGAACGGCGCGCTTGCGGGGCTGGTGTCGATCACCGCCGGGCCGCTCGACCCGTCGCTGTTCGGCGCGCTCTGGATCGGGGCGGTCGGAGGGGTGATCGTCGTGCTGGCGGTGCCGATGCTGGACCGCCTCGGGATCGACGACGTGGTGGGAGCGATCCCGGTGCATCTTTTCGCCGGGTTCTGGGGCACGCTGGTCGTGCCGGTCCACACCGAGGGCACGAGTTTTGCCACCCAGGTCGCGGGTTTCGCGGCGGTCGGGATCTTTGCCTTCACGGCGAGCCTCGCCGCCTGGCTGGTGCTGAAAGCCACGATGGGCATCCGCGTCAGCCCCGAGGCCGAGACGCTGGGCCTCGATATGGCCGAGCTGGGGATGGAGGCCTATCCCGAGTTCGGCAAGGCCTGACCGCCGGCCCGGCGCGCCCGCGCCTCAGCGGGGCGCGCCGGTCTCGATGGGCAGGTCGCCATAGGCACCCCATTCGGCCCAGGACCCGTCGTAGAGCGACCAGTCCTCGCGCCCGATCCGCGCCAGACCCAGCGCCAGAACCGCCGCCGTGATCCCCGAGCCGCAGGTCGTGATGACCGGGCGGCCCGGCGCCACCCCGGCCGCGTCAAAGGCTGCGCGCAGGGCGTCGGGGTCCTTCATCCGCCCGTCTTCGGTCAGCAACTCGGTATAGGGCAGGTTACGCGCCCCCGGAATATGGCCCGCGCGCAGGCCGGGGCGCGGCTCGGCCGCCTCGCCGCGAAACCGCTCGGGCGCGCGGGCGTCGAGGATCGTGTGATCGCCCAGCTTGGCCGCGCGGGCGGTCTGCGTCACGTCGCGCACCAACCCGTTGCGCCGCATCACCGTCATGTGCCGGTCGCGCACGACGGGCGGCGTATCCTCGACCGGATGGCCCTCGGCCAGCCAGCGGGGCAGGCCGCCGTTCAGAACGGCCACGTCCGTCTTGCCCATCAGCCGGAACAGCCACCACACCCGCGGCGCCGAGAACACGCCCGTCGCGTCGTAGATCACGACCTGGTGGCCGTCCCCGACGCCCATCGCGCGCAGGCGGCTGATGAATTTCTCGACCGGCGGGGCCATGTGCGGCAGGTCCGAGCGATGATCCGAGATCTCGTCGATATCGAAGAACCGCGCCCCCGGAACATGGGCGGCCTCGTATTCGGCCCGCGCATCGCGGCCGCTGCCGGGCATGTGCCAGGACGCATCGAGAATGCGCAGATCGGGGTCGGCGAGGTGCCGGGCCAGCCAATCCGTCGATACCAGCGTTCTGGGGTCGTCCTGTGCCATTCTGTCGCCTCGCGCGGGGGTCGTTTCCTTGGCGCTAGCGGCCCCGGCGCGGCCATGCAAGCGCCGCGCGATACCCGCGCAATCATCTTGCGCGCCGATGGCCCCGCGGGAAACGGAGCGGCCTTTAGCCGTGGTCCTTGAGCAGGCGCTGCTTCTGGCGCTGCCAATCGCGCTTGGCGGCCGTTTCGCGCTTGTCGGGGGCGCTCTTGCCCTTGGCGATGGCGATCTTGATCTTGGCGATGCCGCGATGGTTGAAATACATCACCAGCGGCACGAGCGTCATGCCCTTGCGGGTCGTGGCCTGCTGCATCTCGGCGATCTGGCGCCGGGTGGCGAGCAGCTTGCGGCGGCGCCGATCCTCGTGGCCGAACATCGCCGGGTCATAGGGCGCGATGTAGCTGTTCACGAGCCAGAGCTCGCCATCGACGACCTCGGCATAGCTTTCGGCGATATTGGCGGTGTTCCGGCGCAGCGACTTCACCTCGGAGCCCTGAAGCTGGATGCCACATTCCACGTCGCTGTCGATGTGGTAGTCGAAACGCGCCCGCCGGTTCTCGGCGATGATCTTGTAGTTCGGATTGTCAGCGGGTTTTGCCATCGGGCAGACCTAGGCAGGACGGGCGTCTCTGTCCAGACGCCGTCAGCCCAGAACGCCCGCAGCCTTCATCGCGTCCTTCATCAGGGTGCGCGTCGCACCGGTCAGCGGAACGATGGGCAGGCGCACATCCTCGCGGCAGCGGCCCAGCAGCGACAGGCCGTATTTCGCGCCCGCGAGCCCCGGTTCGGTGAACACCGCCTTGTGCAACGGCATCAGCCGGTCCTGAAGTTCCAGCGCCCGCGCCCAGTCGCCGTCCTGCATCGCATGCTGGAACTCGGCGCAGAGCGCCGGCGCGACATTGGCGGTGACGCCGATGCAGCCCACGCCGCCATGCGCGTTGAACCCCAGCGCCGAGGCATCCTCGCCCGAGAGCTGCACGAAATCGGTGCCGCAAAGCGCGCGCTGTTCGCTGACGCGGATCACGTCGCCGGTGGCGTCCTTGACGCCGACGATGCGCGGCAACTCGGCCAGCCGCGCCATGGTGGCGGGGATCATGTCCACGACCGAGCGGCCGGGGATGTTGTAGATCATCACCGGCAGGTCGGTCGCATCGTGGATCGCGCGGTAATGGGCATAAAGCCCGTCCTGCGTGGGCTTGTTGTAATAGGGCGTGACGACCAGCGCGGCATCGGCTCCGGCCTCCTGCGCGTGGGCGACGAGCGAGATCGCCTCGCGGGTGCTGTTCGACCCCGCGCCGGCGATGACCTTCATGCGGCCGGCGCAATGCTCGATCACGGTGGCGACGACGCGGCGGTGTTCGTCATGCGACAGCGTCGGCGTCTCGCCGGTGGTGCCCACGGGAACCAGCCCGTCCGTCCCGCTTTCGGCGTGCCAGTCGACCAGCTTGCGCAGCGTGTCGTAATCCACTTCGCCATCCGCGCCGAAGGGCGTGACCAGCGCCACGAACGAACCCTTGAACATCACGACCTCCTCCGGTGCCTTTCCCGCGCCCCTCGGCGCATGGCCCACCACTAGGCCCGCTCGCGGCCATTGCCAAGGTCGTGAGTTGGCCATGACGCGCCATGCGGCTAGTTTGCAGGCCATGATTACACGCATTTCCCTGTTCGCCGCCCTCGTTGCCGCCTGCCTGTCGTTCGGCCAGTCCGCATCGGCGCAGCTTGCGCTGCCGCGCGACGGAACCGACCCCTCGAGCGGCATCGCCGCCGCGCTCGACGAGCTGCGCGGAGGCTCGTGGCTGGGTGCGCAGGAGGCCGCCGCGCGGGCGGGGCCCGTCGCGGCCGATATCGTCGAATGGATGTATCTGCGCGAGGGGTTCGGCACCTTCGAGCGCGCGCGCGATCTGCTGGCGCGGCGCCCCGACTGGCCGGGGCTCGCGCGGCTTCGGGTGCAGGCCGAAGGGCTGTTGCCGCAGGGCCCGCTGCGCGAGAGCGTCGCGCGCGACGTGATCGCGTTCTTTGACGGCGCCGACCCCGAAAGCGGGGCGGGCACGCTCGCGCTGGTCGAGGCGTATCGCGCGCTCGGCCGTGACAGCGATGCCGAGGCGCAGGCGGCGCTGGCCTGGGTCGACCGTTCGATGACCGCCGGGGCCGAGAGCCGGTTGCTCGAACTCTATCCCGACACGCTTGCCCCGCTCGAGCAGCGGCGCGCCGAGGCGCTGTTCTGGGACCGGGCCGGCAATGCGCTGGCCCGCTCGGTCGCGCGGCTCGAGGGCGACGTCAGAGACCGGCTCGAGGCCCGCATCGCGGCGCGCGGCGGCAGCGCGCCCGACCAGGTCGATCCGCGGTTCCGCACGGATCCGGGCGTCGTCTACGAGGCGTTCCGCCGCGCCTATGGGCGGGACCAGTACGACACCGCCGTCGAGATCGCCTTGGGCGCATCGGTCTCGCGCGATACGCTGGGCGACCCGGCATCGTGGGGCTATGCGCGGCGCGACCTGACGCGCTGGCTGATGCGCGAGGGCGATTACGACCGCGCCTATGCGCTGGCCTCGACCAACTGGATGGATGGCGGGCGCGATTTCGCGGATGCCGAGTGGCTGGCGGGCTATATCGCGCTGCGGTTCCTCGACCAGCCCGAACGTGCCCTCGAGCATTTCAAGCGGTTCCGCGCCGACGTCGTCACGCCGATCTCACTCGGGCGCGCGGGCTACTGGCTGGGCCGGGCGCATCTCGCGCTGGGCCAGACCGAAGAGGCCGCCGAGGCGTTCACCTTCGGCGCGCAATACCAGACGAGCTTTTACGGGCTGCTCGCGGCGGAAAGCGCGGGGCTGCCTCTCGACCCCGAGCTTGTCGGCGCGCAGGTCTATCCGGCGCTCGAGGACACCAGTTTCGCCGGAAGCTCGGTGCTCGAGGCGGGGCTGCTGCTACAGGCCGCGGGCGAGCGTGACCTGGCCGAGACCTTTCTCACCCATCTGGCCGAGGGCCTGCCCGAGGCCGAGGCCGGCACGCTGGGCGATCTGGTCCTGTCGCTGGGCGAGCCGCATCTCGCGCTGCTCATCGCCAAGGCCGTCGCGAATAACGGGATCACCCTGCCGCGCGCCTATTTCCCGGTGATCGACCCCGGTCTCGACCGGATTCCCATCGCCTCCGAGCTGATGCTGGCCATCGCCCGCCGCGAAAGCGAGTTCGATCCCGGCGTGTCGAGCGGCGTGGGCGCGCGCGGGCTGATGCAGCTCATGCCCGGCACCGCGCGCGAGGTCGCGGCCGAACTGGGCCTGACCTATTCGGCCGACCGCCTCTTTACCGACCCGAGCTATAACGCGACGCTGGGCACCGCTTATCTCGCGGGGCTGATCCGGCGGTTCGGGGACAACCCGGTGCTGGTCGGGGCGGGCTACAACGCGGGGCCGGGTCGCCCGCTGCGGTGGATGCGCGAACGCGGCGATCCGCGCGCGCCCGATGTCGACGTGATCGACTGGATCGAGCACATCCCGTTCGACGAGACGCGCAACTACGCGATGCGGGTGCCCGAAAGCCTGCCGGTCTATCGCGCGCGCCTGACCGGGCAGACGGGCCCGGTCCGGTTCACCGAGATGCTCAAGGGCCAGTGACGCACGATGGCCGGGTCACTCGGTGATCCCGATCTCTTCGGAGGTGGTGACGGTTCCGATCACCGGGTCGCCCTCGCAGGCGTCGTATTTATAGGCGAACCCGTCCCAGACCAGGATCAGCCCGCCATCGGCCGCGGTCATGAACATCGCGCGGCCGGTGAACTCGGTGCCTTCGCCGGTGCATTCCATGTCGTAAAGGACGGCGGCCATGTCGCGAACATTCACCGGCTGGGTCATCGTGCACCGGTTCTCGACCCCGTAAAGCACGTCATCCTCGATCTTGAGCGCACCGCCATCCGCGCCCGTATACTCGCAGGCGGCGGTGGGGCTGGGCCGCCAGAGCCCGTCGAACGCCACATCGGCCTGTGCGAACGCCGCGGCGGGCGCGATACAAAGCGCGCCCATCGCGAAAATGCGAAGGACGGAAGGCAGTCGTGTCATTGCATCATTCCCTGTTAAGACCGATCCCGTAAAAGGACCCCACCCGGAACGAACCCTTGGACCGAAAGCCTAGCATGATCGGAACCCCGATCCACACCCGCATCCCGAACCGCCCCGCATGATCGGGGGCGACAAAACCGTGCGCGGCAACGACGAATTGCGCAAGACCCGCGCCGAAAGCCGGGGGCTGTTCTGGCTCGTCGGGATCTTCAGCCTGTTCGTGAACCTGCTGATGCTGACCGGGCCGCTCTACATGCTCCAGGTCTATGACCGGGTGCTGGGCTCGCGGTCCGAGGCGACGCTGATCGCGCTGACGCTGCTGATGGGGTTCCTTTTTGCCATCATGGGCGTGCTCGATTTCGCGCGCGGCCGCATCCTCGCGCGGATCGGGGCGCGGTTCCAGGCCCGGCTCGACCGGCGGGTGTTCTCGGCGATGATGCGCAAGGCGGCCGTCGCCCCCGAGGACGATGGCGGCCAGAACTACTTGCGCGATCTCGAATCGGTGCAGCGCCTGCTGTCCTCGCCTGTGCTCACGGCGTTCTTCGACGCGCCATGGACGCCCATATTCCTGTTCATCATCTTCGTGTTCCATCCGCTTCTGGGGTGGCTCGCCGTGGCGGGGGGCGGAACGCTCATCGCCATCGCGGTGGTGAACCAGATCACCACCCGCAACCCCCAGTCGCGGGCGAACAAGGCGCTCGTCCGTTCCGAACGCATGTCGGAACAGATCCGCCACGAGGCCGAGATGGTGCGGTCGCTGGGGATGCAGCACGCGACCTTTACCCGCTGGCAGGTGCTGCGCGACGCCTCGCTCAAGGAAACCATCCAGAGCTCGGATTACACGGGCGGATTCAGCACCCTGACCAAGACGCTGCGGCAATTCCTGCAATCGGCGATGCTGGGGCTCGGGGCCTATCTCGTGCTGCAGAACCAGATGACGCCGGGCGGCATGATCGCGGCCTCGATCCTGCTGGGCCGGGCGCTGGCGCCGCTCGACCTGGCGATCGGCCAGTGGCAGGTGGTGCAACGCGCGAACCAAGGCTGGAAGGGGCTGTCGGCCCTGCTGGGCGCTGTCCCCGAAGAGGGCCCGCGCACCCGTCTGCCGCGCCCGGTCGCGCGCCTCAGCGCGCAGGAGGTGACGGTGATCCCGCCGGGCCAGTCGCAGGCGTCGCTGCGCATGGTCAGCTTCGACGTCGAGCCCGGCGAGGCGGTGGGCATCATCGGCCCCTCGGGTTCGGGGAAATCGACGCTTGCCCGCGCCATCGTCGGGGTCTGGCGCGTCGCGGGCGGGCGCATCCGGCTGGGCGGCGCCGCTCTTGAACAATATGAACCCGACGTTCTGGGCCAGCATATCGGCTATCTGCCGCAACGCGTGCAGCTTTTCGACGGCACCATCGCCGAGAACATCGCCCGCATGGCCCCGGTGGTCGACGATGCCGCCGTTGTGGCCGCCGCGCAAAAGGCCGCGGCGCATGAAATGATCCTCAAGCTGCCCGACGGCTACGATACGCAGGTTTCCAGTGCGACGGGCCGCCTGTCGGGCGGTCAGATGCAGCGCGTCGGGCTGGCGCGCGCGATGTATGGCGACCCGGTGCTGCTGGTGCTGGACGAGCCGAACTCGAACCTCGACAACGAGGGCGCCACCGCGCTGAACGAGGCCATGGCCCAGATCAAGGCCGCCGGCGGGGCGGTTCTCATCATGGCGCACCGCCCCTCGGCCATCGCGCAATGCGAACGCCTGCTCGTGCTCGAGGGCGGCGTGCGGCGCGCCTTCGGGCCGACGCGCGAGGTGCTGGAACGAACGGTCACCAACCATGCCGAGATCACCGGGTCGTCGGGCCGCGGCGGGGGCGTGTCATGACCGCGCTTCGCCCGCCCCGCGACGAGAGTCAGCGCCACAAGAACTGGTCGCCCCGCTGGTTCGTCATGCTGGGGCTGGCCGGGCTGCTGGCGCTGGTCGGCGGTTTCGGCGGCTGGGCAACTTTCACCGAACTGTCGGGGGCGGTCATCGCCACCGGCCGCGTGCAGGTCGAACAGAACCGCCAGGTCGTGCAGCACCCCGATGGCGGCGTGGTCGATTCCATCGCGGTGAGCGAGGGCGATTTCGTCGAGGCGGGCGAGACGTTGATCGTTCTGGACACGGCGCTGCTGCGCAACAGGCTCGAGGCGGCGCAGGCGCAGCTTGACGAATTGCGCGCCCGCCGTGCCCGTCTCGTGGCCGAGCGCGACGATGCCGAGGCCGTCGTCTTTCCGCCCGAACTGGTCGAAAAGGCATCGCGTGACGCGGCCACGCGCGAGCTTCTGGACGGGCAGCAGGGGCTGTTCGCCGCTCGCCGCGAGACGATCGAAAGCTCGGTCGAGCAGCTTCGCATCCGGCGCGAACAGATCGACCGCCAGATCGAGGGGTTCGACAGCCAGCGCAGCGCCCTGCGCGAACAGGTCGAACTGATCGGCGAGGAGCTGGAAAGCCAGCAATCCCTGCTCGACCGGGGGCTCGCGCAAGCCAGCCGCGTGCTCGAGCTTCGGCGCGAGGCCGCCCGGCTCGAGGGACAGTTGGGCGAACTTCTCGCCTCGGCCGCCGAGGCCGCAGGGCGCCGCTCCGAGATCGACAGCCAGATCCTGGGCCTGACCGTGCAGCGCCGCGAGGATGTCATAAGCGAACTGCGCGATACCCAGTTCAGCGAGGTCGAATACCGCGAGACCGTGCGCAGCACCGCCGAACAGCTCGAGCGCACGGCGATCACCGCGCCGGTCTCGGGCGTGGTCTACGACATATCGGTGTTCGGCGAGCAGGCCGTCATCCGCCCGGCCGAGCCGGTGCTCTACCTAATCCCGCAGGACCGGCCGCTGGTCATCTCGGCGCAGGTGCCGCCGACCGATATCGACCTCGTGACGCCGGGGCAGGAGGTGCTGATCCGCCTGCCCACCTTCGACGCGCGCTCCACCCCCGAGCTGGCGGCGCGGGTCACGGGCGTCTCGGCGGATGCCTTCCTCGACGAGGCGACGGGCCAGACCTATTACCGCGCCGAGATCGTGCTCCAACCCGGAGAGGTCGACAAGCTGCCCGAGGGGCTGCACCTCATTCCGGGGATGCCGGTCGAGACCTACCTGCGCACCGCCGACCGCGCGCCCATCGTCTACCTGACGAAACCCTTGACCGATTACTTCACCAAGGCCATGCGCGAAGGCTGAGCCGATCCGCTGAACAGGAGAGACGCCATGACCGGAAAGATCGACGCCCGCCTGTCGGAGCTGGGACTGACCCTGCCCGACGCCCCCATGCCCGCCGCCAACTACGTGCCCTTTGTCCGGGTCGGCGATCTGCTGCACGTCTCGGGACAGGTCAGCCAGTCGGGCGGCGCGCTGCTGACCGGCAAGCTGGGCGACGGCGTGTCGATCGAGGATGGCGCCGAGGCCGCGCGCGCCTGTGCGCTGTCGCTGTTGGCGCAGGTCCGCGCGGCCTGTGGCGGCGACCTCGACCGGCTGGTGCGGGTGGTCAAGCTGACGGGGTTCGTCAATTCGACCGCCAATTTCACCGACCAGCCCAAGGTGATCAACGGCGCCTCGGACCTGATGGTCGAGATCCTCGGCGATGCGGGGCGCCACGCGCGTTCGGCCGTGTCGGCGGCGTCGCTGCCCATGGGCGTCTCGGTCGAGATCGAGGGCGTGTTCCAGGTCGCATGATCCCGCGCCCCGGCCTCGATTTCGCGCATCGTGGCCTGCACGGGGCGGGTCGGCCCGAAAACGGGCTGGCCGCGATCCGCGCGGCCCATGCGGCGGGCCACGGCGCCGAGATCGACCTTCGCCTGTCGGCCGACGGGGTGGCGATGGTGTTCCACGACGACCGGCTCGACCGGATGACGGGGCAGGGCGGTGCCATGGACGACATGGATGCGGCCGCGTTGGGCCGTTTGCGGCTGGACGGCACGGGCGAGACGATCCCGACCCTTGCCGCTGTTCTGGCCGCGACGACCGGCCCGCTCCTGATCGAGTTCAAGGACCGCTCGGGCGCCCTGTGCGGGACCGACGGGCGGCTCGAACGGGCGACGGCCGCGGCGCTCGACGGTCACGCGGGGCCGGTCGCGGTCATGTCGTTCAATCCCGACATGGTGGCCGAGCTGGGCCGCCTGATGCCCGCGCGCCCGCGCGGCCTGACCACCTGCGCCTTCGGCCCCGACTGGGGGCTGTCGCCCGCCCATGCGGCCCGGCTGCGCGGCATCGCCGATTACGGGCGGGTCGGGGCGTGCTTTGTCAGCCACGACCGGAGCGACCTGGACCGCCCCCGCCTGGCCGATCTGCGCGCGCAGGGCGCCGTCGTGCTCGCCTGGACCGTGCGCAGCCCGGCCGAGCACCGCGCGGCCCGCCGCCACTGCGATGCCGTCACCTTCGAAGGCTACGTTCCGTGCGCGTCTTGATCCGCCGCGCCCGCGCGCCATCATTGCCCGCATGACCGCCCCCCCGACGTCGAGCATCACCATCGAGGCGCATCCCGACCTCGCCTCCATCCCGCGAGAGGCGTGGGACGCCTGCGCCTGCCCCGAAGCCCGAGATGGCGGTCGCCCCCGCGATCCGTTCACCACGCACCGCTTTCTCAAGGCGCTCGAGGACAGCGGCTCTGTCGGGCCGGGAACGGGTTGGCAGCCCAGCTATATGACGGTGCGGGCCGAGGATACGATCGTCGCCTGCGCCCCGCTTTACGCCAAGAGCCACAGCCAGGGCGAATACGTCTTCGACCATTCCTGGGCCCATGCGTGGGAGCGCGCCGGCGGGCGCTATTACCCCAAGCTGCAGATCGCCGTGCCCTTTACCCCCGCCACGGGACGCCGGTTCCTGACCCGCCCCGGCTGGGAGGAGACGGGCCGCGCCGCACTGGTGCAGGGCGCCGTGCAGATCGCCACGCAGAACGGGCTCTCGTCGCTCCATGCGACCTTTTGCACCGGGGCCGAGGCCGAGGCGCTGGCCCCCATGGGCCTGATGCGCCGCGTGGGGCAGCAATTCCACTGGTTCGACGACGGTTATGGCGATTTCGACGGCTTCCTCGCCTCGCTCTCGTCGCGCAAGCGCAAGAATATCCGCAAGGAACGCGCGACAGCGCAGGCATTCGGCGGGCGCATCGTCACCCTGACCGGAGACGAGATCGCGCCGCATCACTGGGATGCGTTCTGGCGGTTCTACCAAGACACCGGCGCGCGCAAATGGGGCACGCCTTACCTCACGCGGGCCTTTTTCGACCGGGTGCAGGACAGCCTGCGGGACGACGCGCTGTTGATCCTCGCGCTTGACGGGGATCGCCCGATTGCCGGCGCGCTGAACTTCATCGGGCGCGAGACGCTTTACGGGCGCTACTGGGGCTGCTCCGAGGATCATCCGTTCCTGCATTTCGAGCTGTGCTATTACCAGGCCATCGACTGGGCGCTGGCGCATGGCCTCACCCGCGTCGAGGCGGGCGCGCAGGGCGAACACAAGCTCGCGCGCGGCTACCTGCCGACCCCGGTGCATTCGCTGCACTGGATCGCCGATCCGGGACTGGCCCGCGCCGTGGCCGAGTTCCTCGAGGCCGAGCGTGCGGCCATCGACGAGGAGATCGAGGTGCTGACCAGTTTCGGCCCGTTTCGCAAACGACAGGAGGAACCCGAATGACCGATGACGACCTGCAACCGCTGCTGGCCAACGGCTGGACCCGTTCCGACGATGGCAAGGCCATCGACAAGACGTTCAGGTTCAGGGATTTCCCGGCGGCCTTCGGCTTCATGACGCGCGCCGCGCTTCATGCGGAAAAGGCCGATCACCATCCCGAATGGTCCAACACCTACAACCGTGTCGCGGTGCGGCTGACCACGCATGACACGGGCGGGCTGACCGACAAGGATGTGGCGCTGGCGCGCGCGATGGACGAGGCGGCCGGATGATCCAGGATATCCTCGACGTTCAGCTTCTGGGGGATCAGCGGCTGGGCGACCTGTTGACGCTGGAATTCCTCGCCTCGCTTCTGGGCGACGTGCTGGCCGCCATCGTCATCCTCGTCATCGGCTACGCGGTGGGCGGTTGGCTGCGGCGGCGCATAAGGGCCATCGGCACCCGCCGCCCCGAGCTGGACGAGACGCTGTTCAACTTCCTCGGCAACATCGTCCGTTATGTCGCCATCGGTTTCGCGGTGCTGTTCGTGCTGAACACCTTCGGCGTGCAGACCACGAGCGTCGTCGCCGTGATCGGTGCGGCGGGCCTTGCCATCGGCCTCGCGCTTCAGGGGACGCTGTCGAATATCGCGGCGGGGGTGATGCTGATCTTTTTCCGCCCCATCAAGAACGGCGATTTCGTCGTGGTGAACGGGCAGATGGGCACGGTCAAGGATATCTCGCTGAACTTCACCGAGCTGGCCGACCTGTCCAACGTGCAGATCATCATCCCCAATTCCGAGGTCTGGGGAAACACCATCGTCAACTATTCGGTCTATGACACGCGGCGCGCCGAATGGACCTTTGGCGTCGGCTACGGGGCGAACCTCGCGCGCGCCGAACAGGTGATCCGCGAGACGATCATGGACGACCCACGGTCGATGCAGCAGCCCGAGCCCTTTATCAAGGTGAACAATCTCGGCGACAGCTCGGTCGATTTCCTCGTGCGGGTCTGGGTCTCGTCCGACGATTATTTCGCCTACCAGGCCGACATGAAGCGCGCGGTGAAAGAGGCGCTCGACGCGTCCGGCGTCGACATCCCTTTCCCCACGCGCACCGTTTTCCTCGAAGGCGTGCCCGACGGGGCCGCCTAGAGCGTGGCGAGGATCGCCTCGCCGCCCGACAGGTTGCATTCGCCGGGGTTGTCGTCGACCTGCAACGTCTGGACGACGCCGTTCTCGACCACCATCGCATAGCGTTTGGAGCGGTCGAAGAACCCGACCGGCGGCGCGGTAAAGGTCATGCCGATGGCGCGCGTGAACTCGGCGCCTGCGTCGCCCAGCATCACGATCCCGCCTTCCGAGGCGCCGGTTTCCGCGTCCCATGCCTTCATCACGAAGGGGTCGTTGACCGCGACGCAGATCACCTCGTCGATGCCCTTGTCGCGCAACGCGTCGCGGTTGCGCAGGAAACTGGGCACATGCGCCGTGGTGCAGGTGCCGGTAAAGGCGCCCGGCAGGCCGAAGATCACGACCTTGCGGTCGCGGGTCAGGTCGGCGATGCGGACCTGCTCGGGGCCGTTCTCGCCCATCCAGAGAAGCCCGGCATCGGGCAGGCTGTCGCCTTGGCTGATCGTCATGTGTCGCCTCGTTCAAGGGGTGTCGTCGTTGCGGTAAACCGTGGGCCGAGGTTATAGGCAATGCGTCCGAACTCGCCAGCAGGAAGCGGCCCATGTCCCATATCGTCGTCATCGGCGCCGGCCAGGCGGGCCAGTCGGTTTGCGAGACCCTGCGCTCCGCCGGGTTCGACGGCCGCATCACGATGGCCGGGGCCGAGCCGTGGCGCCCCTACCAGCGCCCGCCCTTGTCCAAGGGCTACCTGCTGGGCGAGATGGCGCGCGACCGGCTGTTTCTGCGCAGCGCGGATTGGTATGCCGAGGCGGGGGTCGACCTGCGGCTCGGCACCGAAGCGCGCGACCTCGATCCGGCCGGGCGAACGGTCCGGCTGAGCGACGAGACGGTGGTCTACGATCACTGCGTTCTGGCCACCGGTCTGCATCCCCGCCGCCTGTCCGCCAAGGCCGGTGGCGATCTGGCGGGGGCGTTCACCGTCCGCACGCTTGCAGATATCGACGCGCTCGAGCCGGCGCTGCGGACCGCCGGGCGGCTCGTCGTCGTCGGCGGCGGCTATATCGGGCTCGAGGCCGCCGCGGTCGCGCGCAAGCTCGGCCACGAGGTGACGGTGATCGAGGCGGGGCAGCGGATCCTGGGCCGCGTCGCCTCGGCCGAGACGGCCGAGCATGTACGGCAGCTTCACCGCGCCCGTGGCGTCGAGGTGATCGAGGGCGCGACGCTCGACCGGCTGACGGGCGAGGGGGGCTGCGTCGCGGGCGCGCGGCTGGCCGACGGGCGCGAGATTGCGGCGGATCTGGCCATTGTCGGCATCGGCCTCCTGCCCGATTGCGCCATCGCCCGCGATGCGGGGATAACCTGCGACGGCGGCGTGGTCGTCGATGCGCAGGGCCGCAGCTCGGCCGAGCGGGTCTGGGCCGCGGGCGATTGCGCCGTCTTTCCCTATCGCGGGCAGCCGACGCGGCTGGAATCGGTGCAGAACGCCATCGACATGGGCGCGGCGGTGGCGCGCAACATCATGGGCGCGGGCCGCGACTATGCGCCGGTGCCGTGGTTCTGGTCGGACCAATACGACATGAAGCTTCAGATCGCGGGGCTCAATCGCGGCTGGGACCGGATCGTGACGCGCGAGGGCACGGGGCCGTCGGTCTGGTACTACGCGGGCGAAACCCTGCTGGCCGTGGACGCGATGGGCGATGCGCGCGCCTACATGGTCGGAAAGCGCCTGATCGAGATGGGCCGGTCGCCCGACCCCGATACGCTTGCCGACCCCGATACGGATCTCAAGGCGCTGCTCAGGTCATGAGGATCGTCGGCGGCACCCGGCGCGGCCTGACGCTCGAAGGGCCGGAGCGGGGCGACACGGCCATCCGTCCGACGTCCGACCGGGTGCGCGAGAGCCTTTTCAACGTGCTGACCAACGGGCGCGCGGGCGACCGGGTCGCCGGTGCGCGGGTGCTCGACCTGTTCGCCGGGACGGGGGCGCTGGCGCTCGAGGCGCTGAGCCGGGGCGCCGTGTCGGCCACGCTGGTCGAACGCGCGTCCAAGGCCCGCTCCATCGTCGCGCGCAATATCGCGAAGGCGGGGTTCGACGACGCGGCGACCTTGCTGGGCGCCGACGCCACGCGCCTGCCGCCCGCCCCGCCCGGAGGCCCGGCCGACCTGGTGTTTCTCGACCCGCCCTATGGCCGCTCGCTGGGCGAACGGGCGCTGGCCTCGGCACGGGACGGGGGATGGATCGCGCCGGGCGCTCTGATCGTCTGGGAGGAATCGGCTGAAATCGTGCCGCCCGCCGGCTTCACGCCCGGCGAGATCCGGCGCTATGGCGACACGAAGATCGCGTTCCTCACCTTTTCCTGACCCGTCGCAAACCGTGGGAGCCGGGGCGCCCGCCGGTCGCGATCACCCGTATGTGGGGTGGAACCGTCCCGCGGGCGACAGGGTGAATATCTCGGCCCCGTCGGCGGTGACACCGACCGAATGCTCGAACTGCGCGCTGAGCGACTTGTCGCGCGTCACGGCGGTCCAGTCGTCGGACAGCACCTTGGTTTCGGGGCGGCCGAGATTCACCATGGGCTCGATGGTAAAGAACATGCCCTCTTCGAGGACCGGCCCCGTGCCCGGACGGCCGTAATGCAGCACGTTGGGCGGCGCGTGGAACACCCGGCCCAGCCCGTGACCGCAGAAATCGCGCACCACGCTCATGCCCTTGGCCTCGACGAAGCTCTGGATGGCGTGACCGATATCGCCGAAGGTGGCGCCGGGGCGAACGGCCTCGATCCCCAGCATCAGCGCGTCATGCGTCACGTCGATCAGGCGCTCGGCCTTCCGCCCGAGCTTTCCGGCGACATACATGCGCGACGTGTCGCCGAACCAGCCATCCACGATCACGGTGACGTCGATATTCAGGATATCCCCGTCCTTGAGCCGCTTGTCGCCCGGAATCCCGTGGCAAACGACATGGTTGACGCTGATGCAGCTCGCATGGCGATAGCCGCGATACCCGATGGTCGCCGAGGTGGCACCGGCGTTCTCTACGGCCTCGGTGATCTTGCGGTCGATCTCGCCCGTGGTCTGGCCGGGCACGATCAGCGGCGCGATATCGTCGAGGATGCTGGCGGCCAGCCGGCCCGCCTTGTGCATCCCGGCGAAATCCTCGGGGGCGTAAAGGCGGATGCCGTCGCGGGTCAGGCGGGGTTTCGCGGTGTCGTCCAAAGCAAGCCTCGTGTCGCGGTGTCGGGGGAATATACGGATCGGCGCGGGATTTGCCACCCGCCCGGCCGCCCGCATCAGGTTGCGGCGCGAGGCGGGGCTTTGAAACGCCGCGAACCGGGCCTAGAACCGGCACGCAGACCCCGCAGGGAGCCGTCGATGCCGAACCCCACCGCCGCGATGCTGGTCATCGGAGACGAGATTCTGTCGGGGCGCACCCGCGACAGCAATGCCCATCATCTGGCGCGGCGCCTGGGCGAACACGGGATCGACCTGCGCGAGATCCGCTTTGTCCCCGACGATGCGGACACCATCGAGACGGCGGCGCGCGAGCTTTCGGCGCGGTTCGATCACCTCTTTACCTCTGGCGGGATCGGCCCGACCCATGATGACATCACCGCCGATTGCATCGCCGCCGCCGGGGGGGTGCCCATCGGCGTGCGCGCCGATGCCCGCGCCGCGCTGCAGGCCCATTACGAGGCGCGCGGGACCGAGCTGAACGAGGCCCGTCTGCGCATGGCCCGCATCCCCGAGGGTGCGACGCTGATCGACAATCCCGTGTCGGCCGCGCCCGGTTTCTCGCTGGGCAACATACACGTCATGGCGGGGGTGCCGTCGATTTTCGCCGCTATGCTGGATTCGGTCCTGCCCCGGCTGACGCATGGCACGCCGCTCGTCTCGCGGTCGGTGATCCTGCATCGCGGCGAGGGCGATATCGCCGGGCCGCTCGGCGTGCTTCAGGCCGATTTTCCCGACCTCTCGATCGGCAGCTATCCGGGGCATGTCTCGGGCACGATGGCGGTCAGCGTCGTGTTGCGCGGGACCGATGCGGCGCGTCTCGACGTCGCCGTGGCGCGCCTGTCCGAGATGTTTCCCGAGCTGGCCCAATGATCTCGACCGACCGCGCCATGGCGGCGCTGCGCGCGACATGGCCGCCCGCGCGGGTTGTCGCGGCAGGCCCGTTCTCGGTCGGGATCGGCGAGGGCGGCGGGAACCGCACCCGGTCGGCCCGCCTGACCGGCGCGCTGGACGCCGGCGGCATCGACGCGGCCGAGCGGGCGATGGCCGATCGCGGCCAGCCGCCCGTTTTCGCGGTGCGCGCGGATCAGGCCTCGCTCGATGCGGCGCTGGCCGCGCGGGGATACGCGATGCGGGATCGCACGATGCTCTGGGCCGCGCCGGTGGCGCGCCTGACGGCCGAGCCTGCGCCGCCGCGCACGGGCTTTCTCGTCTGGCCGCCGTTGCAGGCCCAGCGCGACATCTGGGCCGAGGGCGGCATCGGCCCCGACCGCATCGCGGTGATGGAGCGTGTGGCCGTCCCGCGCGTCACGATCCTCGGGCGGTCGGGCCATGCGCCGGCCGCAGCGGCCTTTGTCGCGGTGGATGGCGACCTGGCGATGCTGCACGCGCTCGAGGTGCGGCCGTCGCTGCGGCGCGCCGGGGTGGGGCGCAACGTCATGCTCTGCGCCGCCGCATGGGCCGCGACGCAGGGGGCCACGACGTTCGCGCTACTCGCGACCGAGGCGAACACCGCGGCCGCGGCTCTTTATGCCGCGATGGGGATGGAGGGAGCCGCATGCTATCATTACCGCGTCCGGCCGGCCGAATGACGCGGCGCGCGGGGGGTCCGGGGACGGCGCTGCTGCTCGGGGCGATGCTATTCGCGCCGGGGGCGGTGGCGGCGCTGTCGCTGGCCTTGCCGCCCGACGCCGATCTGGCCCGCGAGCTGCGGTCGGACGCGGCCGCGCAGGTGCCCGCCGGCCCCGCCCTGAACGGCGAGATCCCCCGCGTTTCGCTACCCGGTCCCACGGCGCGCCGGGTCTGGCAGATCGCGGGCCATGGCGGGACCGAGGCGCTGGCGGACACGCTGCGCGCCCAACTGGACGCCGCGGGCTGGGAGGTCGTGTTTTCCTGCCGCTCGGTCGATTGCGGCGGGTTCGATTTCCGCTTTGGCTCGGCCACTTTGCCGGGGCCCGAGATGCTCGTCGATCTGGGCGATTTCGCCTATCTGCTGGCCGCCGGACCCGAGGGCCGGGAGCGTCTGGCGCTGATGGTCAGCACGGCGGGCGGCGTCACCTATCTGCAGGAAACCCGGTCCGAGGACGCCGCCGCCGCGCCCGCGGCCGCCGCCGTTCCGGCCGCGCCGACGGCCGGTCCCGCCGCGGGCGATGTCTGGGCGGTTCTTGCCGCGCAGGGCCACGCGCCGCTGGACGATCTGAGCTTTTCGACCGGGTCATCCGAGCTTGACGGGGGGGATTTCGCGTCGCTGACGGAACTGGCGCGCGGGTTGATCGACGACCCCGCGCGCGAGATCGTGCTTGTCGGGCATACCGACGCGCAAGGCGCGCTCGAAGGCAATATCGCGCTTTCGCGGCAAAGGGCCGAGGCGGTGCGCCGGCGTCTCGTTCAGGCCTATGGCGTGCCGCCGGGGCAGGTGCGCGCGCAGGGCGTCGGATACCTCGCGCCGCGCGCCTCGAACGGAACGGCCGAGGGGCGGCTCTTCAACCGCCGGGTCGAGGTTGTATTGCCCGATTGACCGGGCTCACCAGCCATCCGGCCCCTTTTCGGCAAAGGACCGCGCGAGAAAGTCGATGAAGGCGCGGACCTTGGGTTGGGTGAACCGGCCCGGCGGATAGACGGCATAGACGCCCTGCTGTTCGACGGGCAGGTCGGGAATCGCCTCTTCGACGAGGCCCGCGCGCAGCGCGTCGGCATAGAGAAACGACGGAAGATAGGCGATACCCAGCCCCGAGATCGCCGCGTTCAGCAGCGATTGGCCGTCATTGACGCTGAGCCAGCCGGCCGTGCGCACCTGCCGTTTCTCGCCCGAGGGGGCCGTCAGTTTCCAGACCGCGCCGTTCGACTGGCTGGAATAGTGCAGCAGCTTGTGATCGTTGAGGTCGTCGATCTTTTGCGGGCGGCCGTATTTCTCGAAATAGGCCGGGGCGGCGATCATCCGGCGCGTCGTCTCGCACAGCTTGCGGGCGCGCAGGGTGCTGTCCTCGAGTTCGCCGATGCGCACGGCCATGTCGAACCCTTCGGAGATCAGTTCGACATAGCGGTTGTTGAGGATCATGTTGATCGTGATGTCGGGATATTCGCCGAGGAACTCGCCCAGGATCGGCGAGAGGTGGTTGACCCCGAAATCGGTGGCGACGCTGATGCGCAGCAGCCCCGAGGGCGCCGATTGCATCGAGGTGACGATGGAATCCGCCTCGCCGGCATCGTTCAGCACCCGCCGCGCGCGGTCGTAATAGACCAGCCCGATTTCCGTCGGGCTGACGCGGCGCGTGGTGCGGTTCAGCAGCCGCGCCCCCAGCCGCGCCTCGAGCGACGAAACATGCTTGGAGACCGCCGATTTCGAGATCCCGAGCTTGCGGGCGGCATCGGTGAACCCCCCCTGATCCACGACGGTGGCAAAGGCTTCCATCTCGGTCAGTCGATCCATCGTCATATCCCATCAAGCGGCGCCCCGATGACGGGTATGCCGGACAATCGCGGCGATAATGGGATACGGGCGGGACAACAAAGCGGTCCGCGCGGCAACAAGATGGCGCGGGCAGGGCCGCTGGGCGTGTCAGTCCCGCCCGGCGAACTGGCGGCGGAACGCCTGTTTCAGGATATCCAGCTCGGCCCGGACGAGGTCGATCTCGGCGCGGATATCCTCGGCCAGCGGGGCGCCCGCCACGATCTGCAGCGACGCGACGGTGGCGCCCGTTTTCCGTTCGCTGACGAGGATCGTATGGGCACCGTCCGACAGCGCCTCGGGCGGGACGGGCACGGTCAGCACGGTATCGCCGCCCTCGGTCGCGGTCTCGACCCCCGGAACCGGGCGGTGCCTGAGCGTGACGTCGAGCCGCGGCCCCTCGCCGTCGCGCGGGGTCAGGCGCAGGGTCCATGTGCCGCGCTCGAACCGGTCGGCGGCCAGATCCCACGAGGAGGCGGGCGGAGTCGGGTCTGTCATCGCGGCATCCTCAGATTTCGGCGCGCCAGCGGCGGCTGACGACGAGGTCCTGCAACGCGACGCGGTTCATCGCGGGCTTTTCGAAAATGAGGTCGAGCCAGATCTTCTCGACGCGGTCGGCGTCGATCTCGGTATAGGCAAGGTCGAACTCGGCCAGGGTCGGGCTGAACCGCATGTCGAACTCGCGCACGATCGTCTCGATATTCGGGCCATGCTTTACGTTGAGCCGCGCGAAGATCTCGATCGGGTGGTCGACGGCCACGTTCAGGTCGATCTGGAAGATATGCGAGGTCCGCACCTCGCGCGCCGCCGCCTCGGGCAGGTCCATGGCGAGGCTCAGGAACGACCCTTCGAAACCCAGCACGTCAAGCACCAGCGCATAGGGGGCCGAGCGGGCGATCCCGGTATTGGCATCCTGCCGCAGCGTAATCTCGGAGCGGTGGCAATCGTGGAACAGCTTGATCTCGTGGCCCATCGGCATGCCCGACGGGGCGGCGGCGATGCCGCGCGGGGTCAGCGCGCGGCTCCACCCTTCGGGGCGCCAGACCCAGTCGGAATGGCGCGGTGCGGGGGTTTCGGACGCCGTGCCCGACGGTTCGGCCAGCCGCCGGTCGGCGATGTGGATCACATCGTCGAGCCGGTGGCGCAGGTCGGCCGCCTGCATCCTGAGCTGGCGCAACGACATGAGGTCCAGCGCCCCGGCCGACCGGGCAATCCGGTCCCATCGCTTCAGCGCCCGTTTCTGGGCAAGGTCGTCGAGCCCCCCGATCAGCTTCATCGGGTTACAGGTCCATGTATTTGTGCTTTTCGGCCTTTCCGCCCGGATGCGTCACCGCACCCAGCCGGGTGGAGCCGACGAGCTGGGCGAATTTCCACAGCGAGCCCGACGCGTAGATCGTTTCGCGCGGACCGGCCCAGGCCTCGCGGCGGGCCGCGAGTTCCTCGTCGGACAGGTCGACCGAAAGCCGCCCCTCGACCGCGTCGATGGTGATCGTGTCGCCGTCGCGCAGCAGCGCAATGGGGCCGCCATGCGCGGCCTCGGGGCCGACATGGCCGACGCAAAAGCCCCGCGTCGCCCCGGAAAAGCGCCCATCGGTGATGAGCGCGACCTTCTTGCCCATGCCCTGCCCCGAAAGGGCCGCCGTGGTGGCCAGCATCTCGCGCATGCCGGGGCCGCCGGCGGGGCCCTCGTTGCGGATCACCAGCACCTCGCCCTCGCGGTAGGTGCGTGCCTTGACGGCGGCAAAGGCCTCTTCCTCGTTCTCGAACACGCGGGCCGGGCCGGTGAAGACCTGGTCCTCGGCCGCGATGCCCGCGACCTTCACGATGGCGCCCTCGGGGGCGAGGTTGCCCCTGAGCCCGACCACGCCGCCCGTCGCCGTCAGCGGCGCATCGACGGGGTGGATCACCCGCCCGTCGGCCTTGCGCTCTACCATGTCGAGCTCTTCGCCGATGGTGCGGCCCGAGGCGGTGATGCAATCCTCGTGAATGAGGCCCGCGCGGCGCAGCTCCTTCATCACGACGGGCACGCCGCCGGCATCGTAGAGATCCTTGGCCACGAACTGCCCGCCGGGCTTGAGGTCGACGAAATACGGCGTGTCGCGGAAGATGTCGCAGACGTCGAACAGGTCGAAATCGATCCCGGCCTCGTGCGCGATGGCCGGCAGATGCAGCCCGGCATTGGTCGATCCGCCCGTGCAGGCGACGACGCGGGCCGCGTTCTCGAGGCTCTTGCGGGTCACGACATGGCGCGCGGTGATGCCCTTTTCGAGCAGCGCCATGACGGCCTCGCCGCTGGCGCTGGCGTATTGGTCGCGGCTTTCATAGGGCGCGGGCGCGCCGGACGAGTTGAACAGCGCCAATCCGATCGCCTCGGACACGCAGGCCATGGTGTTCGCGGTGAACTGCCCGCCGCAGGCCCCGGCCGAGGGGCAGGCGACGCGTTCCAGAATGGCCAGCGCCGCGTCCGAAAGGGTGCCGTTCTGATGGCGGCCGACCGCCTCGAACATATCCTGTACGGTCAGGTCGCGGCTGGCGAAATCCTCGGGGACGTCGGCGCCCGCGGGCACCTTGCCCGGCAGGATAGAGCCGCCGTAGATAAAGACCGAGGGCACGTCGAGCCGCACCATCGCCATCATCATGCCCGGCAGGGACTTGTCGCAACCGGCGAGCCCGACGATGGCATCGTAGCAATGGCCGCGCATGGTCAGCTCGACCGTGTCGGCGATGGCCTCGCGGCTGGCGAGGCTCGACCGCATCCCCTCGTGGCCCATTGCGATGCCGTCGGTGACGGTGATCGTCGTGAACTCGCGCGGGGTGCCCGAGGCGGCCTTGACCCCGAGCTTGACGGCCTGGGCCTGCCGGCTCAGCGCGATGTTGCAGGGCGCGGCCTCGTTCCAGCAGGTCGCGACACCGACAAAGGGCTGCGCGATTTCGGTCTCGCTCAGGCCCATGGCGTAGTAATAGGACCGGTGCGGCGCACGTTCGGGGCCTTCGGTGACATGCCGGCTGGGCAGTTTCGACTTGTCCGGTTTGCCTTTGAGCACGACACGTCCCTCCGTTTTCGCTGCGCTATCGGGATAGGGGAGTGTCCCGGTTCCGACAAGGGTCTCGGCGCGCGGGGGCCGCCGATCCGCTCCGGTGCGGGAAACGGGCCGCAAGGCGCGCGCATTGAAGCCCGGCGCAAGCGGATATAGTGTCGGCCCTCAGATCCGATCGGGACGTTCCCTTGACCTCAGTGCCGGCCTTTACCGATTTCGTCGCGCCCGCCCGGCGCGCGCCGCAGGTCTGGCGGCTGCTGCTGGGCGTGCTTCTGTGCGTCGTCGTCTTCATGCTGTGGGTCGGCGGGCTGTTCGGGGCGATGGCCGCGGCGCTTGGGCTGGACGCCGCGATGGCCTGGACGACGGGCATGGCCTCGCCCACCCGGCCGACCGAGACGCTGCTGCTGCTCAGCACCTTCGTGGGGATGGCGCTGGGGCCGATGCTGGCGGTGCGGCTGCTGCATCGTCGCCGCGTCCGCACCCTCTTCGGTCCCGGACGCCGCGTGTTGCGCGATTTCGCCATCGCGGCCGGGCTGGTGGCGGTGGTCTACTCGATTTCGATGTGGATGTGGTCGACGAGCTACGACGCCGAGCCGAACCTCGCGCCCGAGCTTTGGCTGACGCTTCTGCCGTTCGCGGTGGTCGGCATCCTGGTGCAGACCGGCGCCGAAGAGATGCTGTTTCGCGGATATCTCATGCAGCAGCTCGCCGCGCGGTTCTCGTGGCGGCTGATCTACATGATTCTTCCCGCGGTGCTGTTCGGAATGCTGCATTTCGACCCTGGCGCCAACGGCTCGAACGCTTGGGCCATCGTCGGCTCGGCCGCGTTCTTCGGGCTGATCTCGGCCGACCTGACCATCGCGACGGGCAGCCTCGGCGCCGCGTGGGGTCTGCATTTCGCCAACAACATCGTGGCGATCCTGATCCTGTCGACCAAGGGCACGATCACGGGCCTGGCGCTTTACCTCACGCCCTATGCCGCCTCCGAGGTCGAGATCACCGGGCCGATGCTCCTGACCGACATCGTCATGGTGCTCGTGGTCTGGGCCGCGCTCAGGCTGGTGCTGCGGGGCTGATTGCATTCGGGCGGCGCGGGTTCTATGTCCTGCGCCACACCGCAGGAACGGAGCGGCGCGCGATGAACTGGATTTCGAACTACGTCCGGCCCAAGATCAACTCGCTCTTTTCCCGGCGCGAGGTGCCCGAGAACCTCTGGTCGAAATGCGGCGAATGCGGGACGATGCTGTTTCACCGCGACCTGGCCGAGAACCTCCAGGTCTGCACCAACTGCAACCACCACATGGCCATTTCCCCGCGCGAAAGGTTCCGGGCGCTGTTCGACGGCGGCACCTTTACCGAGGTCCCCGTCGCCGCGCCCAAGCCGGATCCGCTGGGGTTTCGCGACCAGAAGCGCTATCCCGAACGGCTGCGCATGGCGCAGCGCCAGACCGGCGAGAAAGAGGCGATGCTCGTCGTCGAGGGCGAGATCGGCGAGGTGCCCGCGATCGCCGTCGCGCAGGATTTCGCCTTCATGGCAGGGTCGATGGGGATGTATGTCGGCAATGCCATCCTTGCCGGCGCCCGCCGCGCGGTCGAACTCGAAAGGCCGCTGATCCTGTTCGCGGCCGCCGGCGGCGCCCGCATGCAGGAGGGTATCCTCAGCCTCATGCAGATGCCGCGCACCACCGTCGCGGTCGAGATGCTGAAAGAGGCGAACCTGCCCTATATCGTGGTGCTGACCCATCCGACCACGGGCGGCGTGACCGCGTCCTATGCCATGCTGGGCGATATCCAGATCGCCGAGCCGGGCGCGCTGATCTGTTTCGCGGGCCCCCGCGTGATCGAACAGACCATTCGCGAAAAGCTGCCCGAGGGGTTCCAGCGCGCCGAATACCTGCTCGAGCACGGGATGCTCGACCGCGTGACCGACCGCCGCAAGCTGCGCGACGAACTGGTGTGCTTGCTGCGGATGCTGCTCAAGATGCCGTCCAAGGTGCAGGGCGACCTGCCGCCGCCGGGGGACGTGCTGGTATCGGATGCCAGCAGCGCCACCCGGCCCCCGCCGACCGCCGCCGAATGAGCCCGCCGGGCGAGACGTCCGACGCGATCCTGACGCGCCTGATGTCGCTTCATCCCAAGGTGATCGACCTGTCGCTCGACCGGATGTGGCGCATCCTCGACGCGCTGGGCAATCCGCAGGACAGCCTGCCGCCCGTGGTCCATATCGCGGGCACCAACGGCAAGGGCTCGACGCTTGCCATGATCCGCGCGGGGCTCGAGGCGGGCGGTGAGCGCGTACATGCCTATACCTCGCCCCATCTCGCGCGGTTTCACGAACGCATCCGCCTTGCCGGCGAGCTGATCGCCGAGCACGAGCTTGCCGCGTTGCTCGACGCCTGCCGCGAAGCCAATCACGGCGAGCCCATCACCTTTTTCGAGATCACGACCGCCGCGGCCTTTCTCGCCTTTTCGCGCTGCCCCGCCGACCGGGTGCTGCTCGAGGTGGGGCTTGGCGGGCGGCTCGATGCGACGAACGTGATCGCGGCGCCCGAGCTGTGCATCATCACCCCGGTCTCGGCCGATCATCAGCAGTTCCTCGGCAACACCCTGACCCAGATCGCCGGCGAAAAGGCCGGCATCCTAAAGCGCGGCGTGCCCTGCGTCGTCGGCCCGCAAGAGGACGAGGCGCTAGAGGTGATCGAATCCCGCGCCGCGTCGCTGGGGGCGCCATTGATCGTATCGGGCCAGCACTGGCATGCGGCGTCCGAGGCCGGGCGGCTCGTCTATCAGGACGAAAACGGCCTGCTCGACCTGCCTTTGCCGAACCTGCCGGGGCCGCACCAGATCCAGAACGCGGGCGCGGCCCTTGCCGCGCTGCGCCATCTGGGCGGCGGCTGGGCGGGCTGCGAGGCGGCCGTGACCCGCGCCGAATGGCCCGCGCGGATGCAGCGCCTGCGCCATGGGCCGCTGGCGCGGATGGCGGCGGGGATCGAGCTCTGGCTCGACGGCGGGCACAACCCGGCGGCGGGGCAGGCGTTGGGCGCGAGCCTCGACGCGATGCCGCGCCGCGAGACGCACCTGATCTGCGGGATGCTGAACACCAAGGACGTCGCGGGCTTTCTGCGGCCGCTGGCCGGCCGCGCCGAAAGCCTGACCGCCGTTTCGATCCCCGGCGAGACGAACACGCTGCCCGCCGCGGCCACGGCCTCGGCCGCGCAGGGCGTCGGACTGCCCGCGCGCGTGGCCGAGGATGTCGAGGACGCGCTGCGCCACATCGCGGCGCGCGCGCCCGAGTCGCGCGTGCTGATCTGCGGGTCGCTCTACCTTGCCGGGCGGCTGTTGCGCGAGAACGGCTAGGCGTCCTCCGTCTCATCGGCGAGGTCCAGAACCACCCCGTGGCGTGCGGCCAGCAGTGCCGCCAGCCCGGCCAGTTCGGCGCGGCGGCGTTCCGCGTCCCACCCCAGCGCACCGGTCGCGACCGTGGCGACATGGCGGCACAAGTCCGGGGTCAGGCGGCCCGTGATGGCCAGCGAGGTTCGGCGCAGCAGGATATCGGGCAGGTGCACGACGCGTTCGTTCCGGGCGATCCAGTCGATCTCGGCCTCGGTCACGTCGGGCGCATCCGCCATGGGGCGGGCCGTCGCGCCCTCATGCGCCGCGATCCGCGCCGCCGTCGTGCCGTAGCGGTCGAGCAGCGTCTCGACCCGCGCGGGGGCGGCGCCCGTATCCTGCGCGACCCGCGCGATCCAGCCCGTCCGCGCCGCGGTATCGCGCGGCATGTCGCGCCCGCCGCCGATCGGCATGTCCTCGGTGCCGCGGTCGCGGTCGCGCCCGAGCTCGGCCAGCACCCATTCGGCGATCTCGGCGGCAAAGGCGCGGAACGTCGTCCATTTGCCGCCGACGAGCGAAATCACCCCGAAGGGCCGGGCATCGGTCGCGGGCTCCATGGGGGCCGAGTGATCGCGGCTGATGAGCCCCGGCGCGACGCCCTCGGAATTGGGCAGGGGCCGGATGCCCGCATAGGCATAGACGATCTGTTCGCGCGTGAATGCGAGCCCCGGCAGAAGGTCGCGCAGGCTTTGCAGGAAATACGCGATCTCGTCATCGGTGCAGGCCACGTCGTCCGGCGCGTTCGCGGGCCGGTCGGTCGAGCCGACCAGCGCCCGGCCAAGGAACGGCAGCACCAGCAGGATGCGCCCGTCATCGCCCTCGAAATACAGCATCCGCCCGTCGAGCTGTTCCAGCAGTTCGGGGTGGTCCAGCAGGACATGCGCGCCCTTGGTGCCGCCGATCAGTCGCGTGTCGAGCCCGAGCCGTTCGTTGACCCGGTCGATCCACGGCCCGGCGGCGTTGACGACGATTCCCGCGGTGACGTCGCGCGTCGCGCCCTCGGGCCCGTCAAGGTGCAGCACGCCGCCCTTTTGGCCGGACAACTCGCACCAGTTCAGCGCCTCGGACCCCGGCGACAGGGCCAGCCCGTCGGTCACGAGTTCCAGCACCAGCCGTTCGGGCGCGGTCACGACGGCGTCGTGATAGGTTCCGAGCGCCTTGATCCGCGGGGTCAGCGCCGGGATATCGGCCAGCGCGCGCTTGCGGCCGACCATGCGGTGTTTCGGCATCTGTCGTGCCCGCGCGCCGTAGAAATCGTACATCGCGAGCCCGGTCTTGACCAGCAGCGCGCCGCGGCTGCGCGGCGCCGTGGTCGAGCCCATGAGCGTGCGCAGCGCGGCCGGAATGCCGCGGGTCCAGGACATGATGGGGATGGCGGTGGGCAGGGGCCGCACGATGTGGGCGGCATTGCGCAGCAGCAGGTTCCGTTCGTAGGTGGCCTCGGCCACGAGGCGCAGCTCGCCCGTTTCGAGATATTTCAGCCCGCCATGGATCAGGCGCGACGGCGCGGCGCTGGTGCCCGAGCCGAAATCGCCCTTGTCGAGGATCATGCATTTCAGCCCCTGCGCGCAGAGATCGCGGAAAACCCCGGCCCCGTTGACCCCGGCGCCGATGATGACCGCGTCGAACCTGTCAAGCCTGTCAGCCATCGTGCTTTTCCCGTTCCAGCGCGCCCAGGGCGCCGAGCTTGTCCCATGTCGCCGCCATGTCCTCGGCGATCTCGCGATAGACGGCATAGCGCCGTGCGTAATGCGCCGCGCGGTCGGGCGCGGGCCGATAGGTCGTGGCGTGCCGGTCCAGATCGCGCGGATCCGCGTCGAAGCGGTCGAACGCACCGATCGCCGCCCCCGCACAAAGCGCCGCGCCCCAGGCGGCCGCCTCGTCGGTTTCGGTGACGGTCACGGGCATGTCGAGGATGTCGGCAAAGAGCCGCGCGACCGTGGGGTTGCGGGACGCGCCCCCGGTCAGCCGCGCGGCGTTCGTGTCGAACCTGCCGCGCAGCGCGTCGACATGCTGGCGGTGGTTGAAAGCGACGCCCTCGAGCAGCGCGGCGAGCATGTCGCCCCGCCCGTGCCATCCGCGCAGCCCGAGAAACCCCGCGCTGGGCGCGGCACCCATGGGCGATCCGTAGAGATAGGGGTGATAGATCACCGATGAGGGCCGCGCGAGCGCCGCGTCGATCTCGGGCGCCAGCTGCGCATGGAGCGAAATGCCCGCCGCCCGCGCCCGGTCGGCCTCGGCCGCGCAAAGCGTGTCGAGGAACCAGTCGTAATTCGTGGCCGAGGCGGGCGAGATCGCCATCGCGTTCCATCGGCCCGGTGCGACCGCGTTGCGGCAGAACCACTGCGGATCGGTGGTCGGGGCCTCGCAGACGCATTCGTTGATCGAGTAGGTTCCCGCGACGATCCCGACCACGCCGGGGACATGCGCACCGATCCCCAGCGCCGAGGCCGTCACGTCATGCAGCCCCGCGGCCACCGGCGTGCCGGCAACCAGCCCCGTCTCCTGCGCGGCGTGCGCGGTGATCGCGCCGACGATCGCGGCCGAATGGGCCGCCGGGGGCAGGGCCGGGGCAAGGGCATCGAGCCCGTAGAGCGCCAGCGCCTCGGTCGAGAACGCCTGCGTCGTGACGTCGGTAAACGAGGTGCTCGCCTCGGTCCGGTCGGTGCCGACATGGCCGCTGAGGCACAGGCACAGCCAATCCTTGCACGACAGTACATGGCCGATCCGCGCGAACCGCTCGGGCTCGTGACGCCGCATCCAGCACAGCAGTGCGGAATGGGCCGAGACATGCGGCTCCTGCCCGGTCAGGCGCAGGGCGGCGGCGCTCGTCCCGTCGCGCTGCCATCCGGCGACGATATCGCTTGCCCGGCTGTCGAGCGACAGCACCGCCCGGCCGAGCGGCGCCCCCGCGCGGTCGAGCGGATAGACCCCGTCGCCATGCCCCGTTGCCGCCACCGCGGCGATGCGCGCCGGGTCCGTGCCGCTTTGGGCCAGAACGTCGCGGATGGCCGACGCGGTCTCGTGCCACAGCTCGGCCATGTCCCGCTCGACATGGTGCGGCGCGGGCTTGATCTGGCGCACGTTGCGGCGCGCGACGGCGATCTGGCGCCCCGCGAGATCAAAGATCACGGCCTTGGTCACGGTCAGGCCGCTGTCGATGGCAAGTATCCGGTCCATGGCGAGACGTCTCCGCGCGGGTGTCAGCGGGGGGCGGGGACGCGTGGATGCGGCCCCGCCCGGCGATCGGCCGCCGCGCCTAGCGGTCGCGGTTATACTTTGCGTCCACCTCGTCGATGGCCCGGACGCTGCCGGCGGACCGTCCCTCGGGGTCGAAGGATGCGGCGAGGAACGCATCGGCGATGTCCTTGGCCAGTTCCGGTCCGATGACGCGCGATCCCATGGTGATGATCTGGGCGTTGTTCGAGGTGGCCGCCTTGCCCGCCGAATAGGTGTCGTGGCATTGCGCGGCGCGGATGCCCGGCACCTTGTTGGCCGAGAGGCAGACGCCGATCCCGGTGCCGCAACACAGGATGGCGCGCTCGTATTCGCCCGCCAGCACGGCCTTGGCGACGCGTTCCGACAGGTTGGCATAGAAGGCATCCGGGCCAGCATCGGTATGCGAGATCTCGGACACGTCATGCGCGGCGCCGAGGTGATCGGCCAGGATCCGGGCGAGGCCTTCGCCGGCGGTATCGCCGGCAACTGCGATTTTCATGGGTGGTCCTTTCAGGTTTCGAGTGTGGCGGCGCAGCGGCCGAGAATGTCGAGATAGCCCTCGACCGACCAGGCCGAGCGCCCGATGAAGAGCCCGTCGATATGCGGGCAGGCGATGAGTTCGGCGCAATTCTCGGGGTTTACCGAGCCGCCGTAAAGGCAGGGCACGCGCCGCCCCAAGAGGTCGGCGGCCAGTTCCCCGATCTCGGAATGGCGGGCATCGGCGTAATCCGAGGTTGCCGGGATACCGTTTTCGCCGATGGCCCAGACGGGCTCGTAGGCCAGCAGGATCGGCGCGGCCCGAGCCTCGCCCGAAAGCCCGCCAAGGGCCCCGCGGACCTGCGCGGCCAGCGTTTTGGCCGCCGCGCCGGCCTCGCGTTCGGCCAGCGTCTCGCCGATGCAGATCAGCGGAACCAGCCCGTGCCTTATCGCCGCCGCAGTCTTGAGGCCCACCGTCTCGTCGGTCTCGCCGAAATGTTCGCGCCGTTCGGAATGGCCCAGCTCGACCAGGTCCAGCCCGCAATCGGTGAGCATCGCGGGCGAAATCTCGCCGGTCCAAGCGCCGGCATCGGCCCAGTGCATGTTCTGCGCGCCCACCTTGACGGACGTGCCGGACAGGATCGCGGCCACCTCGCGCACGGCGGTGAAGGGCGGGATCACGAAACGCTGGATGCGCGGGTCGCGCCCGGCATCGGCCTCGGCCAGCGCGCGGGCGAAGTCTTGCGCCTCGGCGAGGGTCTTGTTCATCTTCCAGCTCGTGCCGATCCAGTATTGCGGCCGGGTCATGTGGCGTCCTTTCGTGTTGCCGGTGCGATGTTCCGATCAATGTCACCCATCGAGAAGCCGCCCGGCCGTGCGTTCGTCGGTGATCAGCCCGCTCAGCCGCCCGCTGGCCAGAACCGCGCGGATCGCGGCCACCTTGGACGGCCCACCGGCCAGCGCGACGATGCGATCGTCGCGGGTTTCGTCCAGCGACACGGCGAGGGTGCGCGCGGTCAGCGGCGTTTCGAGCACCGCGCCGTCGGGTGTAAAGAAATGGCCCAGCATCTCGCCCACGCCGCCCGCCTCCGAGATCGCCGCGATATCCGGCATCCCGATCATGCCCGAGGTGACGAGTTGCGTCTCGGCCTCGACGGTGCCGATCCCCACGATCTTGAGCGGTGCGGTCTCGGCCAGCCGGAACACGTCGGCCACCCCGCGCTGGGACAGCAGAACCTCGCGATCCTCGGCGCTGTTGGCGAAAAAGGGCACCGGCATCACATAGGCGCGCGCCCCGGTCTTTTCGGCCAGGAGGTGCATCACGTCATGCGGGTTGGCGGCGAAATTGCGCGTGAGCCCGCCCAGCAGCGAGACGAAGCTCAGCCCCGCGGTGTCGAGCCGGGGCATGGCGCGCACGGCGGCGGCCAGCGTGCGCCCGTGCCCGATGCCGATGGTCGTCTCGGTATCGCAGTCGAGCCACCGGCGCAGCCGCGAGGCGCCGGCGCGGCCGAGCGCCCGCAGGGGCAGGCCGTCCTCGTCGAGATCGGGCGCGACCTCGCAGGTCTCCAGCCCGAACCGCGCGCAAAGCGCCTGCTCCATCTCGATCGTCTCGATGATCTCGCCCTCGATGCTGACCTTGACGGCGCCATCGGCGACGGCGCGCGCGATCAGCCGGTGCGCCTTGACCGACGGCACGCCCAGCCGCTTGGCCACCTCGGCCTGCCGCAGCCCGCCGACATAGTGCAGCCACGCGGCGCGGATCGCCAGCGACCGCTCGGCATCGCCCGAGATGCGATCCCGGCTCACGGGCGGCGGCCCGTCCGGCGGGCAGGGGGGCGGGGCGCGCGCTCAGACATTCAGATCGCGCGCGCCGGTGTCGATATGCGGGGCCCAGAAGGCCACGCTTTCGGCGATATGCGGAATTACCTGCCGGTCGTTCGGCTCGCGTTCCTTGAATGACAGCTCGAGGCAGATCTCGTTGTCGACGGCCCCGCCCTCGGCCAGCGCGGAGAGTAGCGGTTCGGGCTGTATGGCGCCGCGCGCGTTGAACTCGGCGGTAAAGGGGCGGTGGCCGGACTTGTCCATCATCGACTGCTTGATATGGATGATCGGGCTGACCGGCGGAACGGCGCGCGCCCAGGCATAGGGGTCGGTATCGGCCGGATCGGACGAGGTCACGTCGCCGTGGTCGATATCGGCCATCATCCACATCGGCAAAGCCATGTCCGCGGCCGACAGCCGGTCCTGCAACGCCATCGCCTCGGCGATGGTCTCGCCGAACTCGCGGCCGACGCTCATCGGCTCCCAGAACAGGTATTCGAGCCCGGCGGCTTTCGCGTGTTCGGCCACCTCGGCCCAGCAGTCGATGGCGATCCGCACAAGCTCTTCGCGGCGGGCGCGGTCGTCGTAATCGCGAAAGGTCAAGATGGCGAATTGCGTGCCAACCGATGACCCGCCCAGATCGCCGATGATGTCGGCGAAGGTCTTGAACCAGTCGACGTAATAGCGGCGCACGTCCCGGTCGGGGTGGCCGAAATGGTTGAGCCTGCCGTAAGGCCCGGTCATGCCCGACGTGACCCGTGCGCCGGTGCGGTGCAGCGCCGCCCCCATCCCGCGCGTGAGCCGCCGGATCACCGGGGCGGGCCAGCCGGGATTGATGAACTCGTGCGTCAACTGGATGTCGCGAATGCGGATGTCGCGGGCGATGGCGTCGATCAGGTCGCCCGGCTCGGCAAAGCGGTTGACCAGCGGATTGGTGTTCAGCGACAGGGTAAGGGCCATCATGCCGCCTCGGCGCGGGACTGGAACCAGGCGGTGAACTCGGCCTGTTCGGCCTCGCTCAGATGCAGGCGGTGCTTGGTGCGGCGCCACAGGATATCCTCGGCCGTGCGCGCCCATTCGTGTTCGACGAGATAGGCGACCTCGGCCTCGTGGAGCGTGCCGCCGAAATGCCGCCCCAGCCCCTCGAGCGAGGTGGCATCGCCCACGATCATCGCGACGCGGCTGCCATAGAGCCGCCCGTAATGCTGGCGCAGCGCGCGCGGCATCCACGGGTAATCCTGTTTCATGCGGTTGCGGAACGCCTCGTAATCCGCGTTCTCGAGATCGCCGCCGGGCAGCGGCGCGGTCTCGGTCCAGTCTCCGCCCATGGCGGGGAAATGCCGGGCGATCCGGTGCATCCCGCGCTCGGCAAGCTCGCGGAAGGTGGTGATCTTGCCGCCGAAGATGTTGAGCATCGGCGCCCCGCCCGTCTCGTCGAGGTCGAAGACGTAGTCGCGCGTCACCGCCGAGGGGTTGCCCTGCCCGTCGTCGAAAAGCGGCCGCACGCCCGAAAAGGTCGTGAGCACGTCGTCGCGGGTGAGCTGTTCCTTGAAATACCGGTTCACGGCGTCGATGAGGTACTGTACTTCGGATTCGTCGGCCGTCACGTCCTCGGCCCGGCCCTCGTAGGCAATGTCGGTCGTGCCGATCAGGGCCTTGTCGCGCTCGTAGGGGTTGATGAAGATCACGCGCCGGTCGTGGTTCTGCACCAGGTAGGCGTTCTCGCCCTTCCAGAACTTGGGCACGACGATATGGCTGCCCTTGACGAGGCGCACGTTGCGGGCCGAGTTCGAGCCCGCCACGCGATTGACCACATCCGTCACCCACGGCCCGGCCGCGTTGACCAGCATCCGGGCCTCGAACTCGCGGGTTTCGCCGGTCATGGTATTGCGCGTGGTGACGCGCCAGATATCGCCCTCGCGCCGGGCCGAGATACAGGGCGAGCGCGTCAGGACCGTCGCCCCCCGCTCGGCCGCGTCGACCGCGTTCAGGATAACGAGCCGCGCGTCGTCGACCCAGCAATCGGAATATTCGAACCCGCGCGTGTAGTCGTCCTTGAGCGCGGCGCCCTCGGGGTCGCGCCTGAGGTCCAGCATCCGCGTTCCGGGCAGCTTTTTGCGGCCGCCGAGATTGTCGTAGAGAAACAGGCCCAGCCGAACCAGCCAGGCGGGGCGGTCCTGAGGGCTGTGGGGCAGCACGAAGCGCATGGGCCAGATGATATGGGGCGCGTTGCGCATCAGCACCTCGCGTTCGATCAGCGCCTCGCGCACCAGCCGGAACTCGTAATATTCGAGATAGCGCAGCCCGCCATGCACCAGCTTGCCCGACCGCGACGAGGTGCCTTCGGCCAGGTCGTCCTTTTCGCACAGCACGACGCTCAGCCCCCGGCCGGCCGCGTCGCGCGCGATCCCCGCGCCGTTGATGCCGCCGCCGATCACGAAAAGGTCGATCCGGGAACTGTCGGTCATGCTCATGCTCCTTGTGCGGCGCGCGCGGTGGCCAGCCCGCTCCAGACGGGCGACAGGCCGTCGCGCGCCTGGCGGTAATTGGCGAAAAGGGTGTCGTAGACGGGCACGAGCCGCGGATCGGGCGGCTCGGGGGCGCCCAGCAGGGGCGTGGTCCACTCGGCGATGCAGGATTCCATCGTGTCGTAGGCGCCGATGGCGACGGCGGCCATCATGGCGCAGCCCGCCGCCCCCGCCTCGTCGCGCGACGACACCCGGACGGGGATGTTCAGCGCCGCGGCCAGAACCTCGCGCAGCGCGGCCGAGCGGGCGGCGCCCCCGGTCAGGCGCAGCTCGGTCGGCATCGCGCCCATCGCGGCGTAGCAATCGCGCGCGGCCATGCCGAGCCCCTCGATCACGGCGCGGATCACGTCGGCAAAGCGGTGCGACGCGCCGAGGCCCACGAGGCTCGCCCGCGCGTCGGCATCGACAAAGGGGCCGCGTTCGCCGGCCTCGGAGATATAGGGATGATAGACCAGCGTGCCGGGACGCGCGCGCGCCATCCAGCCGTCGATGCGCGCCACCAGGTCGTCATGCGAGGGGGCCGCGCCATGCTCGGCCAGCAGATCCTGCGCCAGCGCCAGCGCCCAGTCGATGTTCAGCGTCGCGGCCATGTTGGTCTGCACCTGCGTCACCCGGTCGGGGGCGGGCAGGCAGATGACATAGCCCGTGCCTTCGGCGTTGAGGTGAACCGCGTCCGCGGTGACGGCGCGCATATGCACCCCGGTCGAGCCGACCGTCGAGCAGGCCGCGCCCGCGTCGCCGGTATAGACCCCGGCGCCCAGCGCCGTCATCACCATGTCGACGAACCCCAGCGAAACGGGCGTGCCCGCGCACAGGCCCGTCGCCGCGGCCGCCTCGGGCGTCAGGGGCAGGACGGTGCGCGACCCGTCGAGGATCTCGGGCAACAGGTGGCGGCGATGGTCCAGCCCGAGCGCACCGATCACCGTGTCGCTGTAGCGGCGGGTGCGAAAGTCGCCGAAGGTAAAGCTCGCCTCCGAGGGGTCGGTCGCCCGCACGCCGGTGAGGTTGAGAAAGAGCCAATCCTTGCAGTGCAGCGCGACCTCGGCCCGGTCGAGCAATTCGGGCGCGGTCCGGTCCATATGGGCCATCTGCGCGCCCTGCTGGCAGGTGTTGAGCCCGGTTCCCGTCGCCACGAACCGCGCGCGTTCGTCCGGCCCGGCGGCCAGGCGGCGCACCGTGGGCGCGGCCCGCGCGTCGAGCCAGAGCCACGCGTCGCCCACAGCCTCGTTGCCCGCGCCGACAAGCCAGGTGCCGTCGCCCTGCCCGGTCAGCGCGACCGCCGCCGTGCGCGCGGCCAGCCCGTCGACCTTGTCGCCCAGGGCCCGCAGCGCCTTGGCGCAATCGGCACATGTGCGCGGCAGCGATTGCGTGGCCGAGCCGTCGGGGCCGGTATCGTAGACGTTGCGCACGGCAGCCGAGGCGATCTGGCGCCCGCCAAGATCGAAGGCCACGGCCTTGATGACCGAGGTGCCCGCGTCGATTCCGACGATCAGATCAGAAGACCCGGCCACTGGGCGCTCCGTTCTTGCTGGCTGTCATGCCGTCCTCCTCGCGGTGCGGGACCGGTCCGCGGATCGAACGGGCTTTCGTCGATCTCCGCACGGCCCCTCCGAGCCCGCAGAAAGGGATGTAACATGGAAAAGTTGCTTGTCGTGAAAATTTTTGCAGACAGCGTAATTTTTTTCACCTAGGCTGATCTGACGCACCGGATCGGCATCCGGCACCGGGGGGAGCATCCGGTATCGGCCGCACATGCGCGCATCCGGGCGAAACGGGATCTTTCCCGGCCGGTATCTGAGGGGGGTATGTCCGCCATGGCAATGACAGGCACAGCGTCCGCCAGCGCGACCAGATCCACGCGGCGCAAGGCCGTCGTGGGTATTCTCGCGGTCGTGCTGCTGGGGGCTATCGCGCTCGATACGACCGTCGTCTCGATCGGCGGCGAGCAGGACATGCGCCAGCAGGCCTTCGACCCCGATGCCTTCGGCGCCGAGCATTTCCCCCGCATCCGCGAGTTCGTCATGGACCGCTCGCCCGAGGCGGCGCAGCTCGCCACCGATCTGGCCGCCGACAAGGCCGCCGCCGTGGCCGAATACGGCACGATGGCCGGGGCGTTTCCGGTCATGGCCGTGACGCTGACCGGCACGGTCGGCGAGGGCAATTCCGGCATCTTCACGATCGACGTGCCCGACATGCCCGAGGGAACGGCCATCCGCGTGCAGACCGGACCCGCGATCAACGGCACCGAGCTGCGCGACGTGATCGGCGATATCGAGTTCGGCGCATTCAAGAACCAGATCGAGTACCAGGACGCGGGCGCGGGCATCAACCGCGCCATGGCGGCCGAGGTTCTCGAAGGTCTCGACCGCGCGGCGCTGAGCGGAAAGACCGTGACCGTCACCGGCGCATTCACCATGATCAATCCCAAGAACTGGCTGGTGACGCCGGTCGATCTCGAGGTGGAGTGATGGCGCGGGCTCAGCTTGCCGATGCCCCGGACGCGGCCCCCGATACGGCCGAGGTTGTGCTGGCCGCGCGCGACGTGTCCAAGAGCTTCGGCGCCGTCGAGGCGCTAAAGGGCGTCAATTTCGACGTGCATCGCGGGCGGGTCACGACGCTGTTCGGCGAGAACGGCGCGGGCAAATCGACCCTGATGAAGATCCTGTCGGGCGTCCATTCGCCCACCAGCGGCGAGCTGATCCTCGACGGCGTTCCGGTCGTCATCGGCTCCACGGTCGAGGCGCGCGAGCTCGGCATCTCGATCATCCACCAGGAACTGTCGCTCGCCCCGAACATGACCGTGCGCGACAACATCTTCATGGGGCGCGAGATCACGCGCGCGGGCCAAGTCGATTTCGCCGAGGAAGAACGCCAGTGCCGCGCGCTGATGGAGGAACTCGAAGAGGATATCGACCCGCTCACCCCGGTCGAGCAGCTTCGCCTCGGTCAGCAGCAGATCGTCGAGATCGCGCGCGCCCTGTCGGTCAATTCCCGCATCCTCATCATGGACGAACCGACCTCGGCGCTGTCGGCGGCCGAGGTCGAGGTGCTTTTCAAGGTGATCCGCGACCTCAAGGCGCGGGGCGTCTCGATCGTCTATATCTCGCACCACCTCGAAGAGGCGCTGACCATAACCGATCATGCCGTCGTGCTGCGCGACGGGATCATGACGGCCTATGCCCCCCGGTCCGAGATCGACCTGGAATGGATCGTGCGCAACATGGTGGGCGAGAATTTCGACCTCGGGTCGCCGCCCACCGGCTACGCGTTCGGCGAGGTCGCGCTGTCGGTGCGCGACCTGACCATCCCCGCGCCGGGCATATCAGGGTATCACGTGGTCGACCGCCTGTCGCTCGACGTGCGGCAGGGCGAGATCGTGTGCATCTACGGGCTGATGGGCGCCGGTCGCACCGAACTCATGGAATGCGTGGCGGGCCGGCTTCCGGCCGACGGGGGCGAGGTCCGTCTGCACGGGCGCAACCTCGACGGGCTCTCGATCGCGCAGCGCATCGAGGCGGGGCTGGTCCTGACGCCCGAGGATCGCCAGCGCGACGGGCTGGTGCAGACGATGACGGTCGGGCACAACCTGTCGCTCGCCTCCATCGGCAGTTTTACCCGCGCTTTTCTGACCTCCCGCAGTGCCGAGCGCGAGATCGTCGACCGGGCCATCCGCGAGGTGACGATCAAGACCGATGGCGGTGACGCGCCCATCGGGTCGCTGTCGGGCGGGAACCAGCAAAAGGTCGTCATCGGCAAGATGCTGGCGACGAAACCCTCGGTCGTGCTGCTCGACGAGCCGTCGCGCGGCATCGACATCGGCGCCAAGGCCGAGGTGTTCCGCCTCTTGGCCGAGGGCGCGCGGCAGGGCCTTGCGGTGGTCTATTCGACCTCGGAGGTCAGCGAATGCCTGTCCATCGCCCACCGCATCCTTGTGATGCACAAGGGCCGGATCTCGGCCAGTTTCGGGCCGGATGCCACGAAAGAGCAGATCATGGCCGCCTCGGGCGAGGTCGATCTGGGCCAGACCCTCGCCGCGGCCCACGGGCTCGACCGCTGCGAGGTCGTCGAGGATGCGACGGGCGACGAAACGCCTGACGCGCTCGCGGCCGCGGGTGCCCGGTTTCTCGCGGCCGAGATCGCGCGCGGGCGTGACGGCGTGATCGGGGTCGGGTATGGGCGCATGCTGTCGTCCTGCGTCGCGGCCCTGCCCGAGACGCGCGCCCCCGATCTCAGGCCCGTCGGGATGACCGGCGGGGCCGGGGCTGACGCGAGTGCCACGACCATCGCCCGGCATCTGGCGCGGGCGGTCGGGGCCGACGCGGTCGGCATCGAGGCGCCCTTTGTCTTTGCCACCGCCGCGGATCGCGATGCGGCGATGGCGCGCGACGATGCGCGGCGGGCGGCCGAGTTTGGCGCCCGCGCCGATCTGGTCGTCGCCACCATCGGCACCACGACGCCCGAGGCCGAGACGGTCGCGAGCGGCAGGATCGACGCGGCCGAGATGGAGCGGGTGGCCCAGGCAGGCGGCGTCGCCGAGTTGCTGGGCCATTTCTTCGACAAACGCGGCCAGCCGGTCTGTCCCGACCTCACCGCGCGCATCGCGACCCTGCCGCTGGACCGGCTCGGGACGCGCCGCATCGTGGCCATCGCAGGCGGGCCAGACACGGCCGAGGCGATCAAGGCAATTCTCGAAAGCGGCCTGCTCGGCGGGCTGATCGTCGACGAGCCGACGGCTCGGGCGATCGTCGACATGGACAAGCCCGCGGCGACGCGGCACGGAAACGGAGCCCTCGACACATGACCGGCGTGACCACCGACAAGAAACACGGCGCCCGCGGGCCCGTCGCCTCGATCTTTGGCGAGGACGCCAATATCGTGCAGGTATTGCTCGAAGGGCGGGCCTTTTTCGCCCTGATCGCCATCATCGCGATCTTTTCGATCCTGTCGGAAAACTACTTCAGCCTGTCCAACTTCCTGATCATGACGTCGCAGGTCGCGATTTTCGGGCTGCTGTCGGTGGGGATGCTGCTGGTGATCTTGTCGGGCGGCATCGACCTTTCGGTCGGCTCGACGCTGGCGCTCTGCGGCGTCTTTGCCGGTTTCCTCATGCAGGGGGTCGAGATCGAGGCGCTGGGCGTCATCCTCTATCTGCCGGTCTGGGCGGTGGTCGTCTGCACCCTGGCCATGGGTGCGCTGGTGGGCGTGGTGAACGGCGTGCTCGTCGCCTTTTTCAAGGTGCCGGCCTTCGTCGCGACGCTGGGCTCGCTTTATGTCGCGCGGGGCGCGGCGCTGCTGATGACGAACGGGCTGACCTTCAACAACCTGTCGGGCCGGCCCGAGCTGGGCAATACCGGGTTCGAATGGTTGGGCTTCAACCGGCTCTGGGGCGTGCCGATCAGCATCTTCGTACTGACGGCCGTGGCGCTGGCGGCGCATTTCACCCTGACGCGCACGGCCTTCGGGCGCTGGCTCTACTCGACGGGCGGCAACCCGCGCGCGGCCGAGCTGTCGGGCGTGCCGGTGAAATCGGTTCAGGTCTGGGTCTATGTCCTGTCGGGGATCTGCGCGGCCATCGCGGGCATCGTGCTGAGCTCGCAACTGACCTCGGCGGGGCCGACCGCGGGATCGACCTACGAACTGACGGCCATCGCCGCGGTCGTGGTCGGGGGCGCGTCGCTGATGGGCGGCCGGGGTACTGTGCAGGGCACGCTGCTGGGCGCATTCGTGATCGTGTTCCTCGGCGCGGGGCTCGTCATCGTGGGCGTCAGCTCGTACTGGCAGACCGTTTTCACCGGCGCGGTCATCGTGCTCGCGGTCATGCTCAACTCGATCCAATACGGGGGCAAGGCCCGCAAGGCCTGAGACCCGTGACCCGTTTCGCGCATCATCGGGCGAGGAGGCCCGACGCGAAGACCGCCGGACGACCGGCATCCACCACACCCCAAGGGAGACCCGAGAGATGATGAAACTTACCAAGCGGACGCTGCTGGCCGCCGTGGCCACGCTGCCCCTGATGGCCGGATCGGCCTGGGCCGAGGGCCTGATCTCGATCATCGTGACCGACCCCGCCAACCCCTACTGGTTCACCGAGGGCGAAGTGGCCAAGAATACCGCCGAGGAACTGGGCTACGAGGCCAACGTCTCGGCGCACAAGGGCGACACGAACACCGAGTCGAACCTGATCGACGCGGCCATCACCAACGGCGCCAAGGCGATCATCCTCGACCCGGCCAATGCCGACGGCTCGATCGGCGTGGTCCGCAAGGCGACCGAGGCCGGGATCCCCGTCTTTCTCGTGAACGCCGAGATCAACGAAAGCGGCATCGCCATCGCGCAGCTCGTGTCGAACAACGCGCAGGGCGCCGCGCTGGGCGCGGTCAAGTGGCAGGAGCTGGTGGGCGATTCGGCCAAATATGTCGAGTTCTTCGGCAACCCGGCCGACAACAACGCCGCCACCCGGTCGAACGGCTACAACACCGTTCTCAGCCAGTATCCCGACCTCGAGAAGGTCGCGCAGGAAGTGGCCAACTGGGACCGCACGCAGGGCTACAACAAGATGCAGTCCATCATCCAGGCGAACCCGCAGATCGACGCGGTGATCTCGGGCAATGACGAGATGGCGCTGGGTGCCATCGCGGCGCTGAAAGAGGCCGGCAAGAACGAAGGCGTGATCGTCGGCGGCTTCGACGGCTCGCCCGACGCGGTCGAGGCGGTCCGGTCGGGCGACATGGCCTATACCGTGCTTCAGCCGGTCGCGGTCTTTGCCCGCGAGGCCGTCATCCAGGCCGATCACTACATCAAGAACGGCGAGCCGATGGTCGCCGAGGAAAAGCAGCTTTTCGACTGCGTGCTGATCACCCCCGAGAACGTGGACAACTACACCGCCCCGTTCACCCTGTCCGAATGATCGGCTGAACCCATCCGGGCGCATATCCCCATGCGCCCGGACCCCCGCCCCGCGAAAGCGGGACGGGGTCTTTCACCGGCCGCCGGTCATGCCAGCCAGGGCGCGACCTCGGGTCGGTCGAGCACGGCGCGCATGTGGGCTTCGGCCGCGTCTCGGGACATGCGCAGCGCCATGGGCGCGCGGGTCGGGCCGCATTCGATACCGAGCACGCGGAACGCGACCTTCATGCCGGGCAGCACGCCCGTCTCCAGCAGCGCCTCGACGAAAATCTGCGAGACATCCTGCAATTCCTGCGCGCGGGCCAAGTCGCCGCCCCGCAGCGCCGCGTCGAGCGCGACGTAGAGCTTGCCGAGGATGTTGTAGGTCGTGCCGATCCCGCCATCGGCCCCCAGCACGCCCCCGGTCAGGTAAATTTCGTCGAAGCCGAAGAAATAGCTGATATCGGGGCGCCGGCGGCGCAGCATCGAGAACTTGAACAGGTCCGTCGAGGTGAACTTGATGCCCTCGACATTGGGCAGGTCGAGGATGCGCACCAGCGCGTCGAGCGGGATGGGCCGGCCGGTGCGCACGGGCACCTCGTAGACGATGAGCGGCAGGTCGGTGGCCTGCGCCAGCGCGCGGTAATAGCCCTCGATCTCGTCATCGCCGAACGGGTAGGAATGGGGCGGCAGGGCCGACAGGCCGTGATAGCCCAGATCCGCCGCACGCTCGGCCAGGCGGATCGAGTCGCGCAGGTTGGGCATGCCGACATGGGCGATCAGCCGCGCGCCGCTGTCGCGGGCGCAATCGGCGACGACATCCTGCTGCGCCGCCAGCTCGTCGACACCCAGGAGGCCCGATTCGCCGCTGCTGCCCCCGACATAGAGCCCCTTGAGCCCCTGTTTCAGCCCATAAGCGGTCAGGTCGCGCTGGCGGGCCTCGTCGAACTCTCCGGCATCGTCGAGGCCGGTCATCAGCGCGGCATACATGCCAGTCATTCGTTCGGTCATGGGGCGTCCGCTTTCCTATCCATGCTGCAAATCGGCACGTCCGGTATGAGCCATCCGGCGGCCAGGGATCGTCCGGCCACATTCTACAGGGGCGCAATTTAGTTTGACAAGGTTTCATTCTGGTCATACCAAAAATCGGACGGAGGAGGAGCCCGTGACTGACAAGACCGACACCCCGGACGAGGTCCAGCGCCGCGCGCCCGACCTGATCGCCGATACGCTCATCGCCGAGATCCGGGGCGGCACCTTTCCGCCCGATGCCCCCCTGCCCACCGAACGCGACCTCTGCGAACGCTTTTCCGCCTCGCGGCCCACGGTGCGCGAGGCGCTCGCGCTGATGCAGATGCGCGGCTATGCGAGTGCCGGCGCCGGACGCCGCCCGCGCGCCGCGCTGCCCTCCATCGCGGGTATCCTCAGGGGCGCGGGCGATCATATCCGCGAGATCTTCGGCGATGCCGAGAGCGGCGCCCATCTCGAACAGATGCGCCAGTTCATCGAGACCGGCGCCGCCCGCGACGCGGCCAAGCGCGCCGACAACGTGCAGCTCGCCAAGCTACAGACCGCGCTCAAGGACAATTTCGACGCGGTCGGCACCGCGCGCTTTGCCGCGACCGACATCGCGTTTCACCGCGCGCTCGTGTCGGTCGTGGGCAACCCGGTGATCCTGACGCTGCACGACATGTTCGTGAGCACGATGATCGCCCACCGCCCGCCCACCGACGACGCGATGCGCTATGACCGGATCGCCTATGACGAGCATCGGCTGATCTACCAGGCGATCCTCGACGGCGACGTACTGACCGCCACCGACATCATGGACCGCCACCTCGCGCGGTCCTATCGCGCCCGTCTCGAGGCACCGCGCCTGCCGTCCGACAAGGATGCCGCAAGGGCGCATTGACCATCGGCGGCCCGCGCCGCCCCCGTTGCAACCAAGGAGGAAACGATGAAACTGACGACCGGACTTCTCGCCTGCGCGGCGACCCTTGCCCTGTCCGCCCCGGCCATGGCCGAGCGCGAACTGACCTTCGGGCTTCAGGACAACGAAAGCTCGAACGTCTACAAGGGCGCGCAGGAATTCGCCGAGCGGCTCGAGGAAATCTCGGGCGGCGAGCTGACGGTGAACCTGTTCCCGTCCTCGACGCTGGGCGATTTCAAGTCGATGGTCGCGCAGCTTCAGGCGGGCGAGCTCGACATGGTCATCACCGGCTATCCCGACATGAGCTACATCATCCCCGAGCTGAACCTGATCGGCGCGCCCTATGTCGCGGATGATTTCGATCACCTCCAGACCATCATCGACGGCGACTGGGGCCAGGAAATGGCCGCCAGGTTCGAGGAGAACGGCGTTCACCTGCTCGACGTGTGGTATTACGGCACCCGCCAGACCACCGCGAACCGCGCCATCGAGTCGATCGACGACATGGAAGGGCTGCGGATGCGCACGCCCAACGTGCCTTTCCTGATCGCCTATGCCGAGAATGTCGGCGCCACCCCGGCGCCCGTCGCCTTTGCCGAGGTCTATCTCGCGCTTCAGACGAACCAGGTCGACGCGCAGGAAAACCCGCTGCCGACCATCGAGGCGATGAAGTTCTACGAGGTCCAGAGCCATGTCGCGATGACCAACCACTTTGTCGCATCGGCCGCCGTACAGATCTCGAACGACCTGTGGAACGAGCTCAGCGACGAGGAAAAGGGCTGGATCGACGAGGCGGTCGAGGCCGGCGGCGAGCTGAACGACGACCTGACCGAGCAGGCCGAAGAGGACCTGATCGCCACCTTCGAAGAGCGCGGCCTGACCATCAGCCGGCCCGACCTCGCGCCCTTCCGCGAGGCGATGCAGCCCTATTACGACACGCTCGAGCAAGAGTTCGGCGAAGGTGCCATCGCCCGCGTGCGCGGCGAATGATCCGATGCCCCGCGGCGCGGGCCGCGGGGCGTTTCACGCGGCCGGAGGGCGAGCATGACGTCGAAACGTAGATACAGCGTCGAAGGCATCGTCGCCTCGGCGATCTTCATCGCCCTGATCGGCATCGTGCTGATCCAGGTGTTCGGCCGCACGCCGCTGTTTCGCGGCCCCGTCTGGACCGAAGAGGCGGCGCGCTGGCTCTGGGTGTGGATGGCCTTCGTCGCCATCGCCGAGGTCGAGCGGCAGGACGGCCAACTCAGGATGGCCTTTCTCGCCGACCTGCTGCCCGCGCGGGCGCGGCTCTGGCTCTACACGGCGATCGACCTCGTCTATCTCGGGATCATGGGCCACCTGGCCTGGATCGGTTACAAAACCGTCCTGCGGACGTGGAACAACACGACCGTGACGCTGCCCACGACCGACGCGCTGCTCTATGCCTCGGGGATGGTCGCGGCCGTCCTCGTCGTCCACCGGATCGTACGCCGCCTGATCGGACGGCGCGACCTGTCCGTAACGCGGGAGCCGTCGCTATGATCCTGACCGTCGTCGGCATCTCGTGGCTGTTCTTCGTGCTGATCGGCGTCCCCATCGGGATCGCCATGATCTTTGTCTCGATGGGCTATTTCTATTACACCGGCATGGGCATCGGTTTCGCCATGCAGCGCATGGTGGACGGGCTGAACAGCTTTCCGCTGCTGGCCGTGCCGCTCTTCATCCTCGCGGCCGGTGTGCTGAACTCGGCCGGGATCACGAACCATCTCTTCGGTTTCGCGCGCAGCCTCGTGGGTCATGTGACCGGCGGGCTCGGCCATGTGAACGTGCTGGCCTCTCTGTTCTTCTCGGGCATGTCCGGCTCGGCGCTGGCCGATGCGGGGGGCCTCGGCAAGATGGAGATCGAGGCCATGCGCGATGCCGGCTACGACGACGATTTCGCCGGTGCCGTCACCGCCGCCTCGTCCATGATCGGCCCGCTGGTGCCGCCCTCGATCACGATGGTGCTTTATGGCGTCATCGCGAACGTCTCGATCGGCAAGCTGTTTCTCGGCGGCATCGTTCCGGGCTTTCTGTGCGCCGCCGCGCTGATGACGATGGTCTGGTTCATCGCCCGCAAACGCGACTATCCCCGCGATCCGCGCCGCAGCGCGGGCGAGATCGGGACGCTTTTCGTGAAATCGCTGCCCGCGCTGCTGACCCCGGTCGTCATCGTCGGAGGCATCTTCTCGGGGCTGTTCTCGCCCACCGAGGCGGCGGCGGTCACGGTGCTCTACGCGATCCTGATCGACCTCGTGTTCTACCGCGAACTCACCTTCCGGCGGCTTTGGGATGCGATCTACGATACTACCGTCACCTCGGCCTCGATCGCGACCATCGTCGCGGGCGTGGCGCTGCTCAGCTTCATCATGGCGCGCGAACAGGCGCCGCAGCAGATCGCGACCTTTTTCCTGTCGATCGCCGACAGCCCGCTGACCTTCCTGATCGCGGTCAACGTGATGATCTTTTTCCTCGGCTGCTTCATCGAGGCGCTGGTCATCCTGCTGGTCGTGGTGCCGATCCTCGTGCCGGTGGCCGCGGGGTTCGGGATCGACCCGGTGCATTTCGGGATCATCACCGTGCTCAATCTGATGATCTCGATCCTGACGCCGCCGATGGGCATGGCGCTATTCGTCGTCGCGCAGGTCGGCGGCATCCCGTATCAGCGGCTGGCCCGCGCGATCCTGCCATGGCTGATCCCGCCCTTCGTGGTGCTGATCCTCGTTTGCACCTTTCCCGTTCTTTCGACGGGGCTTCCGAGCCTGATGGATTGACGCGATGAACGTACTCGATGCCTTGCGCGGCGGTCTCGTCGTGTCCTGCCAACCCGTCGATGACGGCCCGCTCGACCGCCCCGAGATCGTCGCGGCGATGGCCGCCGCGGCCGCGGCCGGCGGTGCCGCCGGTCTGCGGATCGAGGGGGTCGCCAATCTTGAGGCCACGCGGCGGTGCGTCGACCTGCCCATCGTGGGGATCGTCAAGCGCGACCTCGCGGATAGTCCGGTGCGCATCACGCCCTTTGCCGAAGATGCGCGCGCATTGGTGCGGGCGGGGGCTGATATCGTGGCCTATGACGCGACCGACCGGCCCCGTCCCGAGACGACGGCGGCGATCCTCGCCGAGATCCACGCCGCCGGTGCGCTGGCGATGGCCGATTGCGCCACGCGCGCCGACGCAGAGCGCGCCCTGCGCCAAGGTGCCGGGATCGTCGGCACCACGCTTTCGGGATATACCGACGAGACCGCGACCGACAGCGACGATGTCGACACCGACCTGATTTCCGCCTTCCGGGCGTTGGGCGGGTTCGTCATGGCCGAGGGCCGGGTGAACACGCCCGACCGGGCGGCGCGCGCGATGGCGGCGGGGGCCGACGCGGTGACGGTCGGCACGGCGCTGACCCGGCTCGAGATCATGACCGGCTGGTTCGCCGACGCGGTCCGCCAGGCCGCCGGGCGGCGCTGATGCGGCCCGTGGCCCGCGAGACGCTGAGCGGCTTTGCCGCCGATCTGGGCGGCACCAAGATCGCCGCCGCCCGGATCGAGGGCGGCGCCGTGGCCGAGCGATTGCAGACCGCCACCGACGGCGCCGCCGACCCCGATGCCCAGGTCGAGGCGATCGGCGCCCTGCTCGACCGGCTCGGCCATCGCCACGGTGCACCGCTCGGCGTGGCGGTCGCGGGGCGGGTCGATGCGGCGGGATGCTGGCACGCGGTCAACCGCGGCATCCTTGCGGCCATCGACGCGGTTCCGCTGGGCGAAAAGCTCGGCCGGGCCTTCGGCGGGGGAACCGCGCTCAACGATGCGGATTCCGCGGCCCTGGCCGAGGGCCTGTTCGGCGCGGGGCGCGAGAGCGACAGCTTTGCCTATCTCACGGTCTCGACCGGCGTCGGCGGCGGGCTTGTCCTGGGCAACCGCCTGATCTCGAGCGGGAACGGCATGGCCGGTCACGTGGGCTTTGTCTCGAGCCGGCACGCAAGCGGCCCCTGCGGCAGCGGACGGCGCGGCACGGTCGAAAGCATCGCGGGCGGGCGGGCCATCGCGGCCGCCGCCGCCGCGGCGGGGCAGGATGTCGCCGATGCCCGCGCGGTGTTCGCGGCGGCCGATGCGGGCGCGTCATGGGCCGAGCGCATCGTCGACGCTTCGGCCGGGGCGGTGGCCACGCTGATCGGCGATCTCGCCGCCATCCTCGGCACCGATACCGTAGCCCTGGGCGGCAGCATCGGGCTTGCCCCCGGCTATCTCGACCGCGTAGGGCACGCGCTTGGGGCCGAGCCCGCGCTGTTCCGCCCGCGCCTCGTCCCCGCCGCCCTGGGGCATGACGCCCCGCTGATCGGTGCGCTCGCCGCCCGTCTCGGAAAGGACACGACATGAAGGTTCTCATCCTCCCCGATGAACAGGCCGCCGTGGACCGCGCCGCCGATATCGTCGCGCGGACCGTTCGCGACGCGCCCGACGCGGTTCTGGGGCTGGCGACCGGGGGGACGATGCTGCCCCTGTACGAGACATTGGCGCAGCGCCATGCGGCGGGCGATGTGTCCTTTGCCCGAACGGTGAGTTTCAACCTTGACGAGTATATCGGCCTGCCGCCCGAGCATCCCTGTTCCTATCACAGCTACATGCGCGAGGCGTTTTTCGACCGGGTCGATATCGACCCGTCGCGCACCCATCTGCCGCGGGGCGATGCGCCCGATCCGCAGGCGGCCGCGCGGGATTACGAGGCGGCGATCGAGCGGGCGGGCGGCATCGACCTGCAATTGCTGGGCATCGGGCGCAACGGGCATATCGGGTTCAACGAACCGACCGCCAGCCTGGGCTCGCGCACGCGGATCAAGACGCTGACCGACAGTACCCGGCAGGCGAACCGGCGCTATTTCGACTCGTTCGACGAGACGCCCCGCTATGCGATCACGATGGGCGTCGCCACGATCCTCGCGTCGCGTGCCTGCCTGCTGCTGGCCACCGGCGCGGCCAAGGCCGATGCCGTTGCCCGCATGGTCGAAGGCCCGCTGAGCGCGGCCTGCCCGGCCTCGGCGCTTCAGCTTCATGCAAAGGCCACCGTGGTTCTCGACCGCGAGGCGGCCGGCGCGCTCGAGCTGGTGGGCTATTACGAGACCGTCCACCCCGAGGGGCGGGACACCGTTTTCGACTGAAGGGGCCGCGTTCCGGTCAGTCGCGGTCGAGCGGTTCGGGCGCGATGGCCGAGACGATGGCATCGCGTTCGGTCCGGTCCCGCGCGGCCGCGACCTGTTCGTCGAGACGCGCGGCATCGCGGCGGCGCACCCGGTCGACGACCTCGGCGGCCTCGTCCTCGGGATAGCCGAGCGCGCGCAGCGTCGTGGCCCCGAGCGACAGCGCCGACAGCAGCGTCTCGCGCATGATCGCATCGGTCGGGACACCTTCGCCCGCGAGCCGGACGGCGTGGATCCGGTCATGGGCGCGCACCGTCAGGGCCGCGTTGGCGAAACGGCGGCGCACGATCCGGGCGATCCGCAGCGTCGTCGCGGGATCGTCGGTCGCGATCACGATGGCCCGCGCCCGTGCCGCGCCCGCGGCCTGCAACACTTCGGGCCGGGTACCGTCGCCGAAATGCACGCGCTGGTCGAACTGCCGGGCCTCGCGGATGCGGTCGGCATCGTGGTCGAGCAGCGTGACAGCGATGCCCTCGGCGATCAGCGGTTGCGCGACGAGCTGCCCGACCCGGCCAAAGCCTATGACCAGAACCGACCCGTCCGCATCCGAGAAATCCTCGTCCAGCGTCTCGGGGGCCTTGCGCCCCATGACGAGCCGATAGGCCCGGTCGGATTGCGACGACAGCGCCATGGACAGGGTGACGATGGCCACGGCCACCGACGACACGTCGCCCGGCAGGATCATCGCCGAGCTTGCGGCGGCGAACAGCACGAAGCCGAACTCGCCATGCTGGCCCATGGCAAAGGCGATGCGCAGGGCCACGGGATGCGGCGTGCCGAAAGCGCGATTGACGACATAGGCACCGAGCGCCTTGAGCGTGACGGTGACGGGCACGGCCAGCAGGATCGTCAGCCAGTATTCGGCCACCGCGCCGAGATCGAGCGAAAGCCCGACCGCGACAAAGAAAAGCCCCATGAAAAGGCCGCGGAACGGCTCGATATCGGCCTCGACCTCGTGGCGAAAGGACGACTCGGCCAGCATCACGCCGGCGATGAAGGCCCCCATGGCATAGGACAGCCCCGCCGAGGCCATGACCAGCGCGGCAAAGACGACCACCCCGAGGGCGGCCGCGGTCATCAGCTCGGGCGTCCGGGTGCGGGCCACTACGCGAAAGATCGGATCGAGCGCGTAGCGCCCCACGGCGATCAGCACCGCGATGGCGCCGATCCCGATGGCGACGGCGCGGGCGTCTCCGGCCAGCGACGCCTCGCCCCCCGAGGGGGCCAGTAGCGTGACCAGCAGCAGGAATGGAACGATGGCCAGATCCTCGAACAGCAGCACGGCGATGGCGGTCTGCCCGAAGGGCGAATTGCGCTCGCCGCTTTCGTCGATCCCGCGCATGACGAGCGCGGTGGAGGACAGCGCCAGCCCCAGCCCGAGGATCAGCGCCACGCGCCAGTCGAGCCCGGCCAGCAGCCCCGCGCCCGTCAGCAGGATGCCGCAGGTCGCGACCTGCGCCAGACCCCGGCCAAAGATGGTGCCGCGCATCTCCCACAGGCGGGCGGGTCGGAACTCCAGCCCGATCACGAAAAGGAAAAGCACCACGCCGAACTCGGCGAAGTGCAGCAACTGATCGGGATCGCGGGTGAACGAGATCGACAGCGCGGCACCGGCCACGACCCCAGCGGACAGGTAGCCGATGACCGTGCCAAGCCCCAGCGCGCGCGACAAAGGCACGAACAGGCAGGCCAGCGCGATCAGTGCGAGCGCGGCGAGAAACCCGAGCTCGAGCCCGACAAGGCCAAAGACCGCGGCGCCGTCCGGCGGCGTCGCGGCCAGGGCGGGCCCGCCGGCGGCCGAAGCCATCGCGACGAGCACCGCCGGCAGGACGGGCCGCGGCGGTGCGCGGCCGCGACCCGGTTCGGGAATGGCGTCAGCCATCGCTCCGGTTCAGCTTTTCGGCGACCTCGACGAGGCGGCGGGCCTGGTGGCCGATCGCGGTCTTGACCTCGTCGGTGAACTCGGCCCCGACCGTGTGGCTGTAGCCGTAGGGGTTGCCGCCGGTCTTGTAGATGACCTCGTCGGTATAGCCGGGCGCGACCACGAAGCCGCCCCAATGCATGACGGTGGTATAGAACGAGCCCAGCGTCGTTTCCTGTCCGCCATGGGTGTTCTGGGCCGAGGTCATGGCCGAGACGGGCTTGCCGGCGAGGCCGCCCTTGAACCAGACGCCGCCCAGCGTGTCGATGAAGGCGCGCATCTGGCTGGCCATGACGCCGAACCGCGTCGGCGCCGAGATCAGGTAGGCATTCGCCCATTCCATGTCCTCGGGCGTCGCGTCGGGAACGTCCGAGGACCGCTCGGCCTGCGCGGCCCAGGCGTCGGTTCCGGCGACGACCTCGGCGGGGGCGGTCTCGGGGGCCTTCAGCAGCCGCACCTCGGCCCCGGCGGCCTTCGCGGCCTCGGCGGCGATGGAGGCCATCTGGTGGTTCGTGCCGTAGCTCGAGTAATAGACGATGGCGAGTTTGACGGTCATGTCGTTTCTTCCTGTCCGTTGGGGTGGTTGAAATCAGGGTCGTGTCAGGCGGGATTGCCTGCGCGACCGTTCCTCATGGCATCGACGCTCCACGGGCCGGGGCCCGCGAAAACCAGATAGAGAAACACGAAGCAATACAGGATCGCCGCATCCCCGCCATTGAGAGGCGGATAGAAGCTCTGCGGCAGGTGGGCGATGAAATAGGCTGCGGCCATGGTGCCCGACGCGATGAAGGCGGCCGGGCGGGTGAACAGCCCGATGACGAGGAGGCCGCCGGCGATCAGTTCGATCACGCCAGCCGTCCAGCCCAGTGTAAAGGCCTCGGGCATCCGGTCCGAGGCCGGAAAGCCCAGGAGTTTCTGCGTGCCATGCGCAAAAAAGATCAATGCGGTCACGATGCGCAGGACGCTGAGCATCACGGGCGCCCATGCGGTTTCGAGGCGTTGAGAGGTCATTTCGGTCTCCTTCGGTCCGCCGGGATGCGGTCGGAACGGGGCGCCGGGGTCTCGTGGCCCCGTCGCCCCTGGGTGAACTAGGTCAGTCCGCGATGGCGGGCAGGGTTTTCTCAAGCTGAGGGCGCAAATGGGCGTGCTGCTTGGGCAGTTTCAGCGCCTCGCCCAGATGGGCGGGATCCTCGTCGCGGGCAAAGCCCGGCTCGTTCGTCGCGATCTCGAACAGGATACCGCCCGGAGTGCGGAAATAGATTGCCCAGAAATAGTCGCGGTCGATGACCGGGGTCACATGGGCGCCCGCCTCGAGCAGGGCGCGGCGCACCTCGACCTGGGCCGCGCGATCGGCGACGGCAAAGGCCACGTGATGAACCGAACCCGCGCCCTGGCGTGCCGGTGCCGCGTCGGGCAGAACCTCCAGATCGACGATATCGGCGCCGTTGCCGCCCTCGAGCGCGAACCGGATCAGCACCCCGTCGCGGGCGATCTCGCGATAGCCCATGAACTTGAGAAGCTCGGACGTGGCGGCGCCGTCGCGCAGCCGCATGGTTACGCCGCGAAAGCCGTGGACGCCCTTGTCGGCCGGAACCGGGCCGTCGGCATAGGGTTCGCGCGGATCGTCCGGCGTCTCGATCAGGGCGAATCCGTCACCGTCCGGGCCGTGAAAGCGCAGGCGCCGTTCGCCGAAGGCCTCGAACTCGGCAAGGCCATCGACCCCGGCGCCCTCGAGCCGGTCGCGCCAGAAGTCGAGCGTGCCCGGCGGCACCGCAAAACCCGTCTCGGATACCTCGCCCGCGCCGCGCCGGCCCGGCCCGATCCGCGGGAAGGGGAAATAGGTCATCACCGAGCCCGGCGTGCCGGCCTCGTCGCCGTAATAGAGGTGATAGACCTCGGGCGCATCGAAATTGACGGTTTTCTTGACCCGGCGCAGGCCGAGCACGTTGGTGAAGAAGGCATTGTTTTCCTGGGCATCCGCCGCCATCGACGTGACGTGGTGAAGTCCCTTGATCTGGTCGAGCATGGTCCGCTCCTCGGTTGATTCCGTTGTCTGGACGCAGAGATAGACCCGCCTGCCATTGTCGGGAACGGGTAGAATGTTGCATTCACCATTGCGCTGAGCGTAATGATGCCCACATGGGCGAACTCGAATCCATCCGCGTCTTCCTGGCGGTCGCCGAACAGCAGAGCTTTGCCGGTGCGGCCCGCCAGCTCGGGCTGACGCCCGCCTCGGTGACGCGCACCGTCGCCGCGCTCGAGGATCGGCTGGGGCTGCAACTGCTGGTGCGCACGACGCGGCAGGTCTCGCTCACCTCGGCGGGGGCGGTCTATGCGGCGCGGGTGACGCCGCTTGTCGAGGGGTTGAGCCGCGCGGTGGACGAGACGCGCGAGGCGCAGGGGATGACCGCCGGGCGCATCCGCATCAGCGCCCCGATGTCGCTAGGGGTGAAGGTCCTGCCCGACGTGCTGTCGCAATTCGCCACGCTGCACCCGCAGACCGGCGTGTCGGTCATCCTGTCCGACGGGTTCGTCGATATCGTCGAGGGCGATTACGACCTCGCCATCCGCATCTCGGGGCCGCCCGCCGACAAGTCGACCATCTGGCGCAAGATCTGCCGCGTGCCGCGCGTGCTCGTCGCGGCCCCCGGTTACCTGTCGTCCCGAGACTTGCCCGAGACGCCGGACGAATTGTCGGCGCTCGCCTGTCTCGGCTATGGCGCCAATGCCTCGGGCGAGGTCTGGCACCTGTCGAAAGGGGCGGGCAGCCGCAGTTTCAGGACCGGCGGCACCTTCAGCGCCAATAACGGCGATTTCCTGGCGCGGCTGGCGGTGAACGGCGAAGGGGTCGCGCTTCTGCCGCGGTTCATCGTGGCCGACGATCTCGCCGCCGGGCGCCTGGTCGAGCTTTTGCCCGACTGGTCCGCGCCCGATATCTGGCTGACGCTGTTCTATCCGCCCTATGACCGGCTACCGCTGCGCGTGGCGACATTCTCGGATTTCTTCGAGACCCATGTAACCGAAACCTGCGTGCTCTAGCCCGGCGGTATCGCGCGGGTCTCAGTCGGGGGCCACCCGCTCTAGCGTTTGCGCGATCGCGCGCATGGCGCCGCGCAGATGCGCGGCAAAGCGCTCGGCCGAGGCCGAGAGCGGCGTGTCCCCATGCGTCACGAGACAGAGATGCCGCCGCGCATGGCCGATGCGGATGGGCAGGGTCGTCAGCGTCTTTTGCCGGGCGAGCGGATGGGCGACCGACAGCGGCAGCACCGTGAGCGCATCGGACCCGGCCAGCACGGTCTGCACCGCCGACAGCGATCCGCCGGTAAAGCTCACCCTGATATCCATGACGCCGATTTCGCTCAGCACGTCGCGCAGGTCGCGGTAGAGCGGGCTGTCGGCCGGGGGCGCGATCCAGGGATAGGGCGCGACATCGGGCAGGCGCAGCGGTGCCCGGCGCGTCAGCGGGTGGCCGACGCGACAGGCGATGACGTTGCGCCCCTTGAGCACCGGCTCCGAGCGGACGCCCGTGGGCACATCGCCGTCGCGCAGCGGCAGCACCGCCATGTCGAGCGCGCCGGACTCGAGCGCCGCGATCAGCTCGGCGCGGTAGCCCGCGCGCTGCTCGACGCGGATGCCGGGGCTGCCCGACTGGAACTCGGCGATCACCCCGGCGACCACGCCATCGAGAAAGAACGGCGTGCCGCCGACCCGCACCACGCCCGCGCGCCCGTCGGCCGCCCGCGCGACGAGATCCGTGGCCCGCCGTCCGGCGACGCGCACGGCCCGCCCCTCGGCCGCCAGGGCGCGTCCGAGCTCGGTGGGGCGCAACGGCCGCCGCCCCGGCTCGAAAAGCGGCGCGCCCACCCGCGCCTCGAGCAGCGAGAGACTGCGCGACACCGAGGGCTGCGATTTGCCGAGATCGGCTGCGCCCTCGGTCATGCCGCCGGCATCGACGACGGAGGCGAGGATCTCGAGATGGCGGGGGTCCAGCTTCATAACGCCGGGTTATGTCAGCCGCCGTCTTTTCGATCAAGATGCCCGCGCGATGTGTTTAGCATGATCCCGAGAGGACGCCGGAGGGACGAATGACGACAGAGCAGAGAGTCCGGTTTGGCGCGGGCCTGCGTCACGAGGCGGGAGACGAGGTCGAACGTCTCGGTTGTGCGCGGGCGCTGATCCTGTCGACGCCGCACCAGGCAGAGCTTGCCATGGACCTCGCCGCCGATATCGGCGCCCATTGCGCGGGCCTGTTCACCGGCGCGGCGATGCACACCCCCGTCGAGGTGACGCAGGCCGCCATGGCCCATGCGCAGGAGACGGAGGCCGATTGTCTCGTCTCTGTCGGCGGCGGATCGACCATCGGGCTGGGCAAGGCCATCGCGCTGCGCACCGACCTGCCGCAGGTCGCCATCCCCACCACCTATGCCGGATCCGAGGCGACGCCGATCCTGGGCCAGACCGAGAACGGCGCCAAGACCACCCTGACCGATCCGCGGGTGCGGCCCGAGACGGTGCTCTACGATGCCGAGCTTGTCGCGACCCTGCCCGCCGCGATGACGGTGACGAGCGCGCTCAACGCGATGGCCCACGCGGTCGAGGCGCTATATGCGCGCGACCGCGACGAGGATACCGACGCGCTGGCCATGGAGGGGCTGCGGGCCTTTGTCGACGGGCTGGCAGCCGTGGTCGAGACGCCGGGCGACCTTGCCGCGCGCGAGACGACGCAACGCGGCGCCTGGGCCTGTGGCGCGGTGCTGGGGCGCAGCTCGATGGCGCTGCACCACAAGCTTTGCCACACGCTGGGCGGCATGCTCGGGCTGCCCCATGCCGAGACGCATGCCGTCGTCCTGCCCCATGCCGTCGCCTACAACATGGGCGCGGCCGCGCGCGAACTCGCGCCGGTGGCCGAATTGCTGGGCGGGGACGACCCGGCACGCGCGCTGTGGGATTTCGCCGGATCGCTCGACGCCCCGCGCAGCCTGCGCGGGCTGGGGATGGAGGAGGGCGACATCGACCGGTGCGCCGCCGCGGCCGCCGCCAATCCCTACTGGAACCCCCGCCCCGTCGAAGAGGACGCGATCCGCGCGCTTCTCGCGCGGGCCTGGGCCGGCGAGGCGCCCGCCGGTTGAACGCCTGAACCATCACGTCTGGGAGGACATGCCATGATTACCCGCCGCCACCTGATGAAGACCTCCGCCGCGGGCGGCCTCGTTGCCGCATCCGGCCTTGCCGCCCCCGTCATCGCGCAGGATGCCCGGATTCGGCTGGGCTATGTCAGCCCGCAATCCGGCCCGCTCGCCGCGTTCAGCGAGGCCGACAGCTATATCCTCGAGGGGTTCCGCGCTTCCGAGGCGGGCAGCAATTTCGAGGTCATCGTCAAGGACAGCCAGTCCAACCCCAACCGCGCGGCCGAGGTGGCGGGCGAGCTCATCATCGACGACGAGGTGGACATGATCCTCGTCGCCTCCACCCCCGAGACGACGAACCCCGTCGCCACGACCTGCGAGGCCGAAGAGATCCCCTGCATCTCGACCGTCGCGCCCTGGCAGCCGTGGTTCATCGGACAGCAGGGCAATCCCGGCGATCCCGCCTCGTGGGAGCCGTTCTTTTACGCGCACCATTTCTTCTGGGGGCTCGAGGACGTGATCGACGTCTTCACCGCCATGTGGGGTCAGCTCGACACGAATCGCGCGGTCGGCGCGCTGTTTCCCAATGACGGCGACGGCAATGCTTGGGGCAACCCCGAGGTCGGGTTCCCGCCCGTGCTCGAGGCGCAGGGCTACACCCTGACCGACCCCGGCCGCTACCAGAACCTCACCGACGATTTCAGCGCCCAGATCAACGCGTTCCGCCAGGCGAATGTCGAGATCGTCACCGGCGTCCCGATCCCGCCCGATTTCACGACCTTCTGGACGCAGGCCAAGCAGCAGGGCTTTGCCCCCAAGGCGGCGAGCATCGGCAAGGCGATCCTGTTCCCGCAGGCGGTCGATCAGCTCGGCGAAGCGGGGCACAACCTGTCGTCCGAGGTCTGGTGGTCCCCCTCGCACCCGTTCTCGTCGTCGCTGACCGGGCAATCGGCGGGCGAGCTTGCAGCGGGCTACGAGGCCGCGACGGGCCGGCAATGGACGCAGCCGATCGGGTTCGTGCACGCGCTGTTCGAGATGGCGGCCGACAGCTTTGCGCGCACGTCGGATGCGGGCGACCCCGACGCGGTGGCCGAGGCCATCCGCGCCGCACAGCTCGAAAGCATCGTGGGACGCATCGCCTTCGACGGGGCGGGCCTGCCGCCCTTTGCCGCGCAGAACGTGGCCAAGACGCCGCTTGTCGGCGGGCAATGGCGGCGGCGCGAGGGCGGCGGCTATGACCTCGTGATCGTCGAGAACGGGTCGCAACCGGCGATCCCCACGGGCGGCACGATGCAGCCGCTGGGATAAACTGGTGTCGATCCTTTCTCTTGCCGGCGTGTCCAAGTCCTATGGCAGCCTGAAGGTCACGGATGACGTGACCTTCGACCTGCCCGAGGGGCAGGCGCTCGGGATCATCGGGCCGAACGGCGCGGGCAAGTCGACATTGTTCAACCTCATCACCGGCAACGTTCTGCCCGATGCCGGGCGGATCGCGTTCGACGGGCGGGACGTGACGCGCACCCCGCCCATGCGGCGGTGCCTTGCGGGGATCGGCCGTTCGTTCCAGATCCCGCAGCCCTTCGACCGGCTGACGGTGTTCGAGAACCTGCTGGTCGCCGCCACCCATGGGCGGGGGCAGGGCGAGGCCGCCGTCGTGCGCGACTGCGCCGACATACTCGAGCGGTGCGAGCTTTCGGCGCGGGCCAACGATCCGGCGGGGGGGCTGTCCCTGCTGGGGCGCAAGCGGCTGGAACTGGCGCGCGCCATGGCGACCCGGCCGCGCCTGCTGCTGCTGGACGAGATCGCGGGCGGCCTGACCGAGGGCGAATGCACGGCGCTGATCCGCACCATTCGCGACGTGCACGCGCAGGGGGTGACGATCATCTGGATCGAGCATGTGCTTCACGCGCTCAACTCGGTGGTCGAACGGCTGCTGGTGCTCGATTTCGGCCGCGTGATCGGCATCGGCGAGCCGGGCGAGATCATGGCCTCGCAGGAGGTGCGCGAGATCTACCTGGGGATCGAGATATGAGCCTTCTGAGCACGCATGGCCTGACGGCGCATTACGGGGATTTCCAGGCGCTTTTCGGCGTCGATATCCGCGTCGAGCCGGGCGAGGCCGTGGCGATCATCGGGGCCAACGGGGCGGGCAAGACCACGCTGATGCGCAGCATCGCGGGGGTGCTGCGCTCGGCGCCCGGCGAGGTGGTGTTCCGCGGCCGCGAGATCGGCGCGCTGGACGCGGCCGCCGTCATGGGCGCGGGGCTGGCCATGGTGCCCGAGGGCCGCCGCCTGTTCCCGTCGCTGTCGGTCGAAGAGAACCTGCAGATAGGATGTTATGGCCGCAAGGCACCGGGGCCCTGGTCGCTCGACGCGATCTACGACCTCTTTCCCATTTTGGGCGAGCGGCGCCACGCCCCCGGCACCGCCCTTTCGGGCGGGCAGCAGCAGATGGTGGCCATCGGGCGCGCACTGATCTCGAACCCCGACCTGCTGCTGTGCGACGAGATCTCGCTGGGTCTCGCGCCGGTGGTCATCCGCGACATCTATGCCGCCGTCCCGCGCATCCGCGAGGCCGGGGCGAGCCTCGTCGTGGTCGAGCAGGATATCGGGCAGGCGCTCAAGGTCGCGGACCGGGTCTATTGCATGATGGAGGGGCGCGTGACGCTCGAGGGGACGCCCGACACGCTCAGCCGCGAGGCGATCCACGATGCCTATTTCGGGGTCTCGGCATGATCTGGATCGACACGTTGGTGCAGGGGGTCCTGCTGGGCGGGCTCTACGCGCTGTTCGCGGTCGGGCTTTCGATCGTCTTCGGCATCATGCGGCTGGTGAACCTCGCGCATGGCGACCTGATCGTCGTCGCGGCCTACCTGATCCTCGTGCTGGTCTCGCTGACGGGGCTTTCGCCCTTCGTCGCGGCGCTGCTGGCCGCCCCGGCCATGGCGGGGGCGGGCTGGTTGTTGCAGCGCCATGTGCTCAACCGGACCCTCGGCACCGACATCCTGCCGCCGCTGCTCGTCACCTTCGGGCTGTCCATCGCCCTGCAGAACGCGCTGCTCGAGGGGTTCTCGGCCGATAGCCAGCGCCTGCCGGCCGGCCCGCTGGCGACGGCATCGCTCGATCTCGGGGCGGTCACGGTGGGCGTGCTGCCGCTGCTGACCTTCGCCTCGGCCATCGCGGTGATCCTCGCGCTCAACTGGCTGTTCTATCGCACCGAACTGGGCCGGGCGTTCCGGGCCACGTCGGACGACGCGGTGACGGCGTCGCTGATGGGCATCCGGCCCGCGACCATCTTTGCCACCGCCACGGCCATCGCGATGCTGGTGGTGACGGTGGCCGCGCTCTATCTCGGGATGCGCTCGAATTTCGACCCCAATATCGGCCCCGCGCGGCTGATCTATGCCTTCGAGGCGGTCATCATCGGCGGGCTCGGGTCGCTGTGGGGGACGCTCGCGGGCGGCATCATCATCGGCGTGGCGCAGACCGTGGGCGCGGCGATCAACCCCGAGTGGCAGATCCTCGCGGGCCATGTCGCGTTCCTGGTCGTGTTGCTGTTCAGGCCGCGGGGACTGTTCCCGCGGGCGGTGGACTGATGGGCCACGTCATCCGCACCCGCACCCGCGCCTCGACCGTCGCGGCCATCGTCGGCGCCATCGTCGTGCTCGGCCTCGCGCTGCTGCCGCTGGTTGCGGGGCGGGGCCTGATCCAGGACATGTTCTTCATCCTCACGATGCTGGTTCTGGCGCAGTTCTGGAACCTGCTGGCGGGTTATGGCGGCCTCGTCAGCATCGGCCAGCAGGCCTTCGTCGGCCTCGGGGCCTATGCGATGTTCGCGGGGGTGATCCTTGCGGGGATCGACCCCGTCTGGGCGATCCCGCTGGGTGGTCTCGCCGCGGTGATCGTCGCCGTGCCGACCGCCTTTTTCGCGTTCCGCCTTGCCGGGGCCTATTTCGCCATCGCGACCTGGGTCATCGCCGAGGTCGTGCGCCTGTCGGTCGCCCAGTGGAAGACGCTTGGCGGCGGCACGGGCACATCGCTGCCGCGCACCGCCACGCGCGACATCGCGGGCACCGGCTGGATCGAGGCCGCGCTGGACGTGCGGGGCGCCGCGGCGCGCGATATCCTCGCCTATTGGCTGGCGCTGGGGCTCGCGCTGCTCGCCATCGGGGCGATCTACGGGCTGTTGCGGTCGCGGCGCGGCCTCGCGCTTGCCTCGATCCGCGACAACGAAGAGGCCGCCCGGTCCGTCGGCGTCGATGCCGCGCGGCTGAAATGGTCGGTCTTTCTGGCGGCGGCCTTCGGCACGGGGATCGCCGGGGGGCTGATCTTCATGCAGATCGCGCGCATCTCGCCCGATGCGGCGTTCTCGGTGACCGAGTGGACGGCCTTCGTCATCTTCATCGTCGTGATCGGCGGGATCGGGACGATCGAGGGGCCGATCCTGGGGGTGCTGGTGTTTTTCGCGCTTCAAAAGCTGCTGGCGGATTTCGGGGCGTGGTATCTCATCGCGCTCGGGGTCATCGGCATCGCCGTGATGCTGTTTGCGCCGCGCGGTCTGTGGGGGCTGATCTCGCACCGCACGGGGCTCGAGCTTTTTCCCATCCGCCGCCGGCTGATAACCACGAAAGGAAACGACCATGGCTGAGATCGAAACGGACGTCCTCATCGTCGGCACCGGCCCCGCGGGGTCGGCGACGGCCGCGCTGCTGGCGAGCGCGGGCGTGAACTGCATGGCGATCAACCGCTATCGCTGGCTCGCCAATTCGCCCCGCGCCCACATCACCAACCAGCGCACGATGGAGGTGCTGCGCGACCTCGGCCCCGAGGTCGAGGCCGAGGCCTATCTCCACGCCTCCGCGCAGGAGCTGATGGGCGAGAACGTATTTTGCGAAAGCCTCGCCGGCGAAGAGATCGGCAGGATGCAGTCCTGGGGCACGCATCCGCTGTCCAAGGCCGAACACCTGCTGTCGAGCCCGACCTTCATGAACGACCTGCCGCAGACCTTCATGGAGCCGATCCTGTTCAACACCGCCTGCAAGCGCGGGACGCAGGCGCGTATGTCGACCGAATATGTCAGCCACGAACAGGACGACGCGGGCGTGACGACCATCTGTCGCGACCGCCTGTCGGGGCGCGAGTTCGAGGTCCGCTCGCGCTATCTCGTGGGGGCCGACGGAGGCCGGTCGATGGTGGCCGAGCATCTCGGCCTGCCGTTCGAGGGCCAGATGGGCGTCGGCGGGTCGATGAACATCGTCTTTCGCGCCGACCTGTCCAGATACGTCGCGCATCGCCCCTCGGTGCTCTACTGGGTGATGCAGCCCGGCTCGGACGTGGGCGGCATCGGCATGGGGCTGGTGCGGATGGTGCGGCCCTGGAACGAGTGGCTGATCGTCTGGGGCTACGACATCAATGAACCCGCGCCCGAGGTCGACGAGGCGATGGCTCGGCAGGTCGCGCGGCAGCTCGTGGGCGACCCCGAGCTCGAGATCGAGCTCTTGTCGGCCAACACCTGGACCGTGAACAACATGTACGCGACCCGGATGCAGAAGGGGCGCGTCTTTATCGCCGGGGATGCCGCGCACCGGCATCCGCCCTCGAACGGGCTGGGGTCCAACACCTCGATCCAGGACGGCTTCAACCTCGCCTGGAAACTCGCCGCCGTCATCAAGGGGCAGGCGGGCGAGGCGCTGCTCGACAGCTATACGGCCGAGCGAGCGCCGGTCGCCAAGCAGATCGTCACCCGCGCCAACCAGTCGATCGGCGAGTTCGGCCCGATCTTCGAAAGCCTGGGCATGACGGGCGGCGTGGATACCGATGCCGTGCAGCGCAACATGGACGCGCGGTGCAACGACGACGAGGCGGCCGCGAACCAGCGCGAGGCGATCCGCAAGGCCATCGCCTTCAAGAAATACGAGTTCGACGCGCATGGCGTCGAGATGAACCAGCGCTATCGCAGCGGCGCCATCCTGACCGACGGCCAGGCCGAACCCGCCTTCGACCGCGATGCGGAGCTTCATTATCACCCGACGACATGGCCGGGCGCGCGCCTGCCGCATGTCTGGGTGTTCGATCACGAAACCGGCGCCAAGGTCTCGACGCTCGACCTGTGCGGGCGGTCGCGGTTCACCGTGCTGACCGGGATCGGCGGCGAGGCGTGGGTCGCAGCGGCCGAGGCGCTTTCGGCCGAGATGGGAATCAAGATCCGCACCCATCTGATCGGGCCGCGCCGGGCCTATGTCGATCACACCGGCGACTGGGCGCGGGTCAGCGAGATCGCCGATGACGGATGCCTTCTCGTGCGGCCCGATCACCATGTCGCGTGGCGGGCGCCCGCGATGACCGGCGACGCCGAGGGCGATCTGCGCCGCGCGCTTTCCGCCATCCTGGCGCGATAGGAGGGGATCATGGGCAGCTATTTTTCCGAAGAGCGTTCGGTCGAGGCCGTGAACGAGCGTATGGGCGAGGGGATCGACCCGCGCCTCAGGCTGGTGATGGGCAAGCTGGTCGAGCATCTGCACGCCTTCGCCAAGGAGGTCGAGCTGACCGAGGCCGAATGGGCGCTGGGCATAGATTTCCTGACCCGCACCGGCCAGATCTGTTCGCCCGAGCGGCAGGAGTTCATTCTGCTGTCGGACACGCTGGGCCTGTCGATGCTGGTCGACGCCATCAACAACCGCCGCCCCCACGGCGCCACCGAGAACACCGTCTTCGGCCCCTTTCATGTCGAGGGCGCGCCGCTGCGCGAGATGGGCGACAACATCTGTCTCGACGGCAAGGGCGAGTCCTGCCTGTTCGAGGGCACGATCACCGATCTGGACGGCACGCCGCTCGAAGGGGTCGAACTCGACGTATGGTCGGACAATGCGGACGGCTATTACGACGTGCAGCAGCCCGACATTCAACCGAAATGGAACAACCGCGGCCGGTTCAGAACCGGCGCGGACGGACGCTATGCGTTCCGCGGGATCAAGCCGGTGAGCTATCCGATCCCCGATGACGGGCCGGTGGGCAAGATGCTGGCCGCGCTCGGACGCCATCCCAACCGGCCGGGGCACATGCACCTGCTGGTCAAGGCCGAGGGGTTCCACACCATCGTCAGCCATTCCTTCGTCGAGGGCGACGCCTACCTCGCCGACGATACCGTGTTCGGGGTCAAGGACAGCCTGATCGCGAGCTTCGAGCGGATCGACGGCGATACGGTCTGGCGTTCGCGCTTCGATATCGTGATGGCGCGTCCGGGCGAAACCGGGGGCACGCCCTCGCAGCCCGCCGTCACCGCCGCCGATCCGGGCGTGCGGTGACGGCCGCCCCGGCCATCGTCCGCGGCGCGCCGGAGTTCGACAGTTAATCCGATAAGCGATTGATATTGTTGACGCGGGTCAAGCGTTTTTGTGACGACATCGAGCGTCAGGCGGGTTTCGGGAGGTTCAATGCATCGAAGAGGTCGAGTT